>NZ_CP065589.1:4019193-4688225 GCF_021278965.1 Chryseobacterium capnotolerans
TTAAAGGAAAAACTCTGGTAATTCCCGGAAATCATGATTGGTACAGTGGTTTGAGTGGATTAAATGCTCAGGAATCATTAGTCAAAAAATATTTTGATGATAAAAAGGCATTCCTTCCTAAAAACGGATGTCCTATTGATGATATCAGTATTACCAAAGATATTAAGCTGATCGCCATTGATACTGAATGGGTGATTACCAATTGGGATAACTATCCTGGAATTAATAAAAATTGTAATATCAAAACCCGTGAAGATTTTTATACAGAATTTAAAGATCTGATCATCAAAAATCAGGGTAAAAGAATCATCATTGCCCTACACCACCCGATTATCAGCAGCGGAACCCATGCAGGTTTTCATTCAGCGAAATCGCACCTTTATCCTCTTAAAAGCAAAATACCGGTACCCGGAGTTGCCAGTGCCATCAATATCCTGAGAAGTTCTTCAGGAATAAGTCCTGCTGACATTAATAATCAGCATTATGCAGAACTTTCCAACAGGTTGAAAAGTATTGTTCAGGATAAGGAAAATGTGATTTTTGTTTCCGGACACGATCATAATTTACAATATCATGAAGAAGGAAATATGAGGCAGATCATCAGTGGTGCCGGCTCTAAAACAGATCCGTCTACCATTGCTGAAAAAACAGATTTTTCCTATGGAGGAAACGGCTTTGCGGTCCTGAATATGAGAAAAGACCAGAGCACCGATGTAGAATTCTTTTCCACAAAGGATGCTAAGCTTCAGAAATTGTCACAGATTTCTGTGATATCCAAACCGGATGTATTTGTAAATAACTTTCCCAATACATTTCCGGCTGCCATACCTTCAACCATCTATCCGGTACAGCTAACACAAAAAGGAGGAGTTTACCGATGGCTTTGGGGAGAACAT
This sequence comes from Chryseobacterium capnotolerans, assembly GCF_021278965.1. Classification (NCBI taxonomy): domain Bacteria; kingdom Pseudomonadati; phylum Bacteroidota; class Flavobacteriia; order Flavobacteriales; family Weeksellaceae; genus Chryseobacterium; species Chryseobacterium capnotolerans. The sequence goes on from NZ_CP065589.1 coordinate 4,020,090, forward strand.
TACAGAAAATATTATGGAATGTCCATTGAAGCTCCTACCGCCAATCTATCAGAATTAAACGGAGGCTATACTCCATTTAGAGAAGGAGGTGGAAACCAATCCAACAGTTTAAGATTAAAAGCGAACGACGGACAGGAATTTGTGATGCGCGGAGTGAAAAAAAGTGCAATCCGGTTTCTAAATAACATGGCGTTCACAAGGAGTACCTTTGGGGAGGAACTTACCAATAGTTTTCCAGAGAAATTTCTTTTGGATTTTTATACTACCAACCATCCCTTTACTCCGTTTACGATAGGAAATATGTCAGAAAAACTGAATATTCTCCATAGCAATCCGAAGTTGTATTATATTCCCAAACAACAAGCTTTAGGAAAGTATAATCAAAACTATGGGGATGAAATGTATATGATTGAAGAACGCTTTTCTTCAGATCCAAAAACACTGGCTTATCTCAATAATGCAAAAGATATTGTCTCTACTGATGATGTTCTGAAAAATCTGGCTAAAAATTACAAATACTCGGTAGATAAGGAATCTTATATCAGGGCAAGACTGTTTGATATGCTGATTGGTGACTGGGACAGACATTCAGATCAATGGAAATGGGCGCAATATGAAGATGGTGATAAAATCATCTATAAACCGATTCCAAAAGATAGAGACCAGGCATTCAGCAAATATGATGGAGCTGCATTTAAGATTATTATGAATGTTCCTGCTATCCGCCACATGAAAACCTTTACGGAAGATATCAGCAGTGTAAAATGGCTGGCTATGGAACCTTATCCAATGGATCTTGTCTTTTTAAAATCTTCTACTCAGGAAGAATGGGAAGCACAGGCCAAATATATTCAGGAACATCTAACAGACGCTGATATTGATGATGCTTTTCATAATCTTCCTAAAGAAGTTCAGGATGAGACTATCGCGGATATCCAGAGAAAACTGAAAATAAGAAAAACTAAATTACAAAAATACGCTTCCGACTACTACAATGTCCTGCAGGAAAAAGTTCCTCTGGCTGGCACAATAGGCCCGGATAGGTTTGTAATTACCAAAAACGGTCATTCTGTTCTTGTACAGCAATATAAATTAGGTAAAAACAAAGATAAAAACGAACTGGTTTTTGAAAAGACTTATCATGATTCAAAAACAAAAGAACTTTGGATTTACGGATTGGAAGATGACGATGTTTACGATGTAGTAGGAACCGGACGTCCGAAGATGAATATCAGGCTGATTGGCGGTTATAACCATGATGTCTATAATGTAGCAGACGGAAGAAAAGTAAAGATCTACGACTTTGAGTCTCAAAAAAACACCTACAACGCAGGGAATGCCACTAAAAATATTGCAGATGATTATGAGGTAAATACCTACAATTACAAGCATCCAAAATACAATGCATTTGCCGGATATCCTAACGTTGATTATAACCCTGATGACGGGGTGATTATAGGTGTTTTAGCAAATTACACCGTGAATAATTTCATCCGTGATCCTTTTACCCAAAAGCACAGTTTAAAAGCTAATTTTTATACTGCTACTGCCGGGTTCAGCCTTACTTACAAAGGGATCTTTAAGAAAGCGATTTCAGGATGGGATTTTAATATTGATGCCGCATATACAACTCCAAGATTTTCTCAGAACTTCTTTGGACTTTCCAACGACAGTCCCTATGATAAAGAAAATACGGAAAGAGAATATAACAGGGCCAGAATCTCTAAATTTAACGTTGCACCTTCCATCTCACAGAAAGGCTGGATGAATTTTAACCATCAGTTCCAGCTTACTTTTGAAGATAATAAAGTACAAAGAAAAGACGGCCGTTTTATCAATACCTCACCGGATGTAAAACCTGAAGTATTTGACAGCCAGCAATTCTTAGGAGCAAACTATACTTTCAGCTATAAAAATGCGGACAATCCTGCTTTTCCAACACTGGGAATGGAATTGATGCTGAATGCCGACTGGAAAGCTACTTTTTCCAATTTCAACAGAAATTTCCTGACGGTAAAAGGAAGATTCGCTATTGACCATAGAATTGATAAAAAGGAATTTTTGTTTTTGCGAATGCCAGCAATGCCATGTGGATCAACAATGATAATTTTGAATTCTATCAGGCTGCTGCCATTGGAGGTAACAATGGAATGAGAGCTTTCAGGAATGAAAGATTTTCAGGAAGATCCTATTTCACTAACAATTCAGAGATTCGTTGGGATTTTGGAAGAATCAGAAACAATATTATTCCTGCCAACTTGGGAATCCTAGTTGGATATGATATCGGCCGTGTATGGAATGATGGTGAATACTCAAGAAAATGGCATCAATCAGTAGGTGCCGGTCTTTGGTTAAGTGTTGTAGAAATGATGTCTGCCAGACTGAATTATTTCTATGGTGCAGATGGCGGACGTATCTCCGCAGGAATAGGAATGAAATTCTAAATACAATATTTGAAAATAAAAAAACTCAGGAAATTCCTGAGTTTTTTATTGAATTGTATCGTTGATATTATTTTTTAACGAACTTGATACTTTCAGAAATATTCTTATTCTGTATCGTGATCACATAAACTCCTTTTTCAAGATCTGCTACACGAACCTGATTATTGTCAATCTTTCCTTTCTTCACAATCTGCCCAACTGCATTATGAATTTCAAATTGAGTTTCACCTGAAACAGCCGTAATATTAAGAACATCGTTGGCTGGGTTAGGATATACTCCAAAATTGCTTTTCTTATTCGTTTCCTGAGTTCCTAAAGTTTCTCTTGTTGTAAATGTTTTAGTCTCATATACAAATTCACCATCTTTATGGAATATCACCTGGCCTGAGCTGGTGGCAATATCTACATAGCCGTTCTCTAAACCATCACCAAAATCATCTGAAATTGTAAAGGCATAGCAATCCGCAGGCAGCGTCCATGTTTGGGTAATAAGAGCAGGATCCGGTTGCCCAGGCTTTGTATTACTATATGCACCTGACTTGACAATCTGACCGGCACTATTTTTTAAGTTCCATCTTGTTTCTACTCCATATCGGTCTCTTTTTAATGTAAAAGTAACCGAAGTTGCAGGGAAATATTCAGGGGCTACAGGTTTCACATAATTCCCTGTTGAAGTGTTATTCGTACTTCTCTGATCAGCGCCTCCATTGACAGTGACAATAGAAAAAGAAACGGGAGAAGAAGCAACAGAGCCATCTACCGGAATATTGATAACACTCGATTGATCCTGTGTCAGATTACCTGTCCAGTTATAATTTTGTGCAGCTCCACCATTAAAAGAATAAGAAATAGAAGCTGATGTTAAATTACCAGTACCTCTATTTGTAATTAAAAGACGTAATACTCCTGCACCACAATTAACAATTCCCAATGAGCATCCTCCATCGTATTTTATTTCAGCATCATTCTGAAATAAAGGAATAGGCTGGTCAGCAGTAGAGGCCTTTAGCTCCATTCTTCTTGGAGAGTTATCCATTACTGTTCTGATCCTTGTTTTCTGGTCGCTGGTGAAAATATTCATACAGGTATCATTGGTATAATCCATGTAATTCTGAACCATTTCAAATACAGACGGATCATCGCAGCTAGCTATCGCAGGGTCACAGTCATAATTTGCAGTATGAGCTGTAGGGGTATCTGCACAATAATCATTTCCACATGAAGCATCTCCCCAAATATGTCTTAATCCCAAATAGTGTCCTACTTCATGAGTCATTGTTCTTCCTCTATCATAACCGGCTATCATAAGAAATGTTCCATCATTATAATCCATACTTCCAAAGGTTGAGTACCCTGCAACAACACCATCTGACGTAGCTGCTCCCCCATCCGGCTCAAGCCCCTGAAGCCCTGAACTAGACGGAAACTGAGCATATCCCAGTAATCCATTTTTTGCAAATTCTAAGCTCCACATATTCATGTATTTTGTAGGATCCCAAATTGTTTTAGGCTTCACTGTACCATTAATAAAATCTTCATAGCCATAACTTACTGCACCTCTGGCCCAATAATCCTTACAAAGATTTACCCTGTCAATACCGTTGGTAGGGTTCCCCTTAGGATCTACCTTGGCCAAAACAAACTGTATTTCAACATCTGCTCCTACAGGATTGGCATTAAATCCTGGGGATCCTGCAAGCCTTCTATAATCATTATTCATTACCGCAATCTGCGACTTTACCTGAGCATCTGTAATATTAGGGGCAGTTCCTACATTTTGACCGTTATGAATAACGTGAACCACTACCGGAATAGTAATAATATTCCCATTTTGGGATTTATTCAAAGAGTGATCCCTTTTTGCCTTTTCCACCAAAGGAGCCAGCCATGTTTCAAACTGTTCTGTTGACATTCTGCCAGGAACCATTTTCTTTAATGACATCTCATTTTCAATAGTACCACACCTCTCGATGCCGTCAGCACTTGAATTATTCTGTCTAAATTGTTTTAACTCTTTTAGGCCTTCTCTATCTTGAGCATTTACCAATACCAGCCCAAGCAATAATGGTACGATAGATAATTTTGAAAAAATAGTTTTTTGCATTTAAAATGTTTTTATAATTTAGCAAATATATAAACAAAACAATAAAAAAATAACAAATAATTAAAATTTTAAACCATAACATATAAATAAAACAATGAAAAACCAATTTATTTTAATTAATTTTATTTTCATTTTATTGAATTTAAGTTGCAATCATCACAATAAAAATGGAAATATCGAAAAAAAATCAACCGAAACTTCTCAACGGAAAAAAATCGAAAAAATACAACTGACAGAGCAAACCAGAGGAAGCCGTTCAACGGTTACCTTTACTCCGACCTCTAAAACAGATTCTTTCAACGGAGAAATAAGTAATTCACCAATGTCTTCATCAGAATGGGAGCGTATATTAAGCAAGGCCGCTGCACTGGATTTATCTAAAATATCAACATATCCGTCTCCTACAACCGGGCGATATTCTGACCAAGCGATGGAAGCTACTTTTATTATCACAAGCAATGGTACTGCCTACACTTCTGCAAGTTTTGACTCTGGTAACCCGCCGAAGGAACTGGAAGCTTTATATAATGAAATTCAGCCTCAAAAAAAGACTTTTAAGAAAAAGCCGTAAGATCAAATATAAAAACCACAGACTTCTCTGTGGTTTTTTACTATTTTACAATTATATAAAGTTACGGTTTAAGCGAAAACTCATATACATTTCCTCCTTCATCTTTTCCTTTTTCGTCTGCAATCATTAAGGTCTGATCATTAAGAAAAACAATTGCTTCTTTCTGTGAGTTATGGTTTAAAGGAATCTTAGCCACCTTAGCTGTACTGAAATCATCCGCATTAAATCCTGTAAGAACATGTACATTTTTATGGGTCAATAATACAATTTTATCTTTTGTACTATTGATGGCTGCTGAAGTAATTGCAGCATCATTATATCCACCCTGAAGTTTCAGTTTACCAATCAGTTTAGCTTCAAAATCACCTTCTTTATTAGGCACTTTAAATACAAGGAACGTCCCGTCGAATCCCTTGCTCCTGTTCTTCGTGAAAAGATAGAAGTTCCCATCCATCTCTACAAAACCTTCACAATCATACAGGAGATTTGATTTTTTTGGGGGAAATTCCGTCTGCCCTTCATAGTGGAACTTAGTGGTTTGAACAACTTTTGTAGTAGTTTGGGTAATATCTTTCAGATCTGTTTTTAAAATAGCCAGATCTCTTCGGTCATTATCATTATTCCCAAAGTCTCCGATATAAATATTCCCCTGAGCATCTGATATAATATCTTCCCAGTCTGTATTTTCAGCATTTTCAACCGGAACTTTAGCCATCATCTGCCCGCTGTCACTAAGTCCATATACTGCGTTTTTATTTCCTCTGTCCTCTATTACCCAGATTGTTTTTTTATCTTTTGAAATGGTAATACCGGAAACTTCTTTTAATTTTTTAGGTAAAGAAAATTGGGGCTTCAGATCACTACTCTCAGCAGGTGAATTCTGAGCTTTAGGATTACAACTCAATAAAAGCATAGCAGGAAGTATAAGAAAACGTAACATATTTATTTTATTTTTTTAACTGAATATAGGTAGCATTAATTGTTCCAATTCGGAAATTATGATAGCTGTTTTGCCTTTTCCCAAAGGACATCCATTTCTTCAAGGGACATGTCTGCAAGCTTTAAATTCTCCTCTTCAGCAAGGACTTCCATCTTCTGAAATCTTGAAATAAACTTAAGATTGGTTCTCTCCAATGCAGAGTCCGGATTAATTCCTGAAATTCTTGCATAGTTGATCAACGAAAAAAATACGTCTCCCAATTCCTGTTCTTTTTTATATAAATCTGTTTCTGCATGAAATTCCTGAATTTCCTCATCTACCTTTTTCCATGCATCTTCCGCATCATGAAATTCAAAGCCGATTCCTTTTACTTTATCCTGAATTCTATAGGCTTTCACCAAACTTGGCAGACTTTTCGGAACACCTCCTAAGATAGATTTATTTCCTTCTTTCAATTTTAATTTCTCCCAATTTTGTTTCACTTCCTCTTCATCTTTTACTTCAGTATCTCCATAAATATGCGGGTGGCGGAAAATCAGTTTTTCATTAAGGGAATTAATAACATCTGCTATATCAAAGCTTCCTTTTTCAGAACCTATTTTAGAATAAAAAACCAGATGAAGCAATACATCTCCCAATTCTTTTTTAATCTCCTGCAAATCTTCCTGTAAAATGGCGTCGGAAAGCTCATAAGTCTCTTCAAGAGTAAGATGGCGAAGAGACTGTAAAGTCTGTTTCTGATCCCACGGGCACTTCTCGCGTAAATCGTCCATAATATCCAGTAGTCTCCCGAAAGCTTCTAGTTTTTCCTGTTTTGTATTCATAAGTAATTGGAAATTCAATCTTATACAAATGTAAGGGTTATTCGGACATCATTACAAACATTGAGAGTGAAAGTTGCGGGATAGAGAGTTTGTGATATACTGTATGTTTAACCTAACAGGTTTTTGAAACCTGTTAGGTTTTGGAGAATAAAAAAAGCCTTGTCAGGAAAATTCCCGGCAAGGCTTTATATTGTTAATTCTGAACTGAATTATCCTTGTTTTCTGTGCGTACTTTTCGGAGCCGATTTTGCAGCTGAAGTAGCTTTTACTTTTGGAGCAGCAGGCTTTTCTGCTTTTGGAGCAGCTTTTTTAGCATCCATATCTAAACTTACCTCTTCTGCAGGTTCACCGTCTAAAGTTTCAGGCTCAGCCTTTACGAAACTTTCAGGAGTGATGTATCCTGCTTTCTGAAGGATGTTATACCACTGAGCCAATTTCTTGATGTCAGAAGCGTATACTCTTTCAGTATCATAGTTAGGAAGAGAGGTCAACATGAAGTCTTTTAAATCTGCATCTGAAGACTTATGAGAAATAGTTTCTTTGTAGTCGTTGTTTTTAGCAATATTTTCAAAAACTTCGAACAATGGAACTTCTTTTTCAAATGTAAACATTGCGATATTATCTAATAAGCTTACCTGGCTAGAGTTTCCAATGCTTACTTTTTTCTTGTTGGTAACATCTTCAATGATGAATCCGTTTCTTAATTGAGAAACTAATTTGTAAAGTCCTGGTTTTCCAGAAATTGAAATTATTTTTTCTAACAGCATAATTTTATTTTTTGTAAATTCTGCAATCAGCGCTAAGCTTTTTGCTTTTTATTATTTTTAATCCTTGTTTAATTATTTTGGAAATCTCATTTTGTAACCGATGCTTACATCCCCCTGAGAGATCTTGGACAGCTTTCCTTTCACCAATTTCTTCTTCAAAGCGCTTAAGTGATCGGTAAACAGAATCCCTTCAATGTGGTCATATTCATGCTGAATTACGCGGGCTCTAATATCGGAAAAAGTTTCTGTATGTTTCACAAAATTTTCGTCATAATATTCAATAACGATTGTCCCTTTTCTTTTCACGTCTTCTCTTACATCCGGAATAGACAGACAGCCTTCATTGAACTTCCATTCTTCTCCTGATTCTTCAAGAATTCTGGCATTGATGAATACTTTCTTGAATTCTGCCAATTCATCCTTAATATCCTCATAGTCCTCATCTTCCGCAAGAGGAGTAACGTCTATTACAAACAAACGGATATCCAAACCGATCTGAGGTGCAGCAAGACCAATTCCGTTTGCACTGTACATCGTTTCGAACATATTATCTATCAGTTCCTGTAATCCGGGGTAATCTTTTTCTATATCTTTTCCTACTTTTCTCAAAACAGGATCCCCAAAAGCTCTTATCGGTAATATCATCTTAATCTTTGTTCTAAAAAATTCTGCAATATAATAGTTGCACTTATTTTATCTATTAATCCTTTTTCTTGTCTTTTCTTCTTACTTTTTCCGCTTTGGGAGATAAAGAATGAAGCCATTTTGGAAGTAAATCTTTCATCAAAACGATGGACTGCAATATCCGAAAATTCTTTATTAAAATCTTCAATGAATTTTAAAATATCGGTTTCCACCTCTGAAATATTTCCCTTCAAATCTATGGGAAGTCCAATGACTACTTCATCCACTTTATTTTCACTGAAATATTTTTTCAAAAATTCCATTAAAATACGGTTCTCTACAGTTTCCAGCCCACTGGCTATAATCTGCATATCATCCGTTACAGCGATGCCACAACGGGCTTTTCCGTAGTCTATTGCAAGGATTTGTCCCATAAGTCTGCAAATTTAGTAAAATTTACTGATTTTATTCATCACGCAGTTTTTTTATGTAAATCATGTTTTATTCCATATTTTTTTTTATAATTTTAATCTTCCAAAAAACAGATATATGAAGAGACTCATCCTCGTAAGACATGCGAAAAGCGACTGGCCGGAAGAAACGGATGATTTTGACAGACCTTTGGCAGACAAAGGCCTGGAAGATGCTATGAACATGTCCAGATTCCTTAAAAACAATAATATTTCCATCGATTATTTTGTATCGAGCCCGGCAGTACGTGCTTTGAATACCTGTAAAATTTTTAATCAAACGTATCAGCTAAGCTGTTCTACAAATGAAAAATTATACAATCCTTCAGAAAGAAATTTTGAATCTGTAATCTATGATCTGGATGACAACCTGAGTTCAGTGGCTCTTTTCTCTCATAATAATGGAATTTCCAATTTTGCCAATTCCATCTCTGAAGATATTTTTCATTTTCCAACCTGCGGCGTAGCTGGCTTTGAAGTAGACTGTGAGTCATGGTCTGAATTTGATGGGGCCAAAAAGAAACTTCTATTCTTTTATGAGCCGGGGAAAATATAACTTCACCTTTAAAATCCTATATGCAATAGTCTTTATTTTCTTTTTTTCATGCCAGAAAAAGAAGATGAGCTATTTTGAAGCAATTGCGTTCAATGATGTAAAACTGTCTGCCACTCCCCAACCTGGAAGCTGGAGGTATAATCATCATGAACAATTTCAGCAGTTTGAAGATTTTCAAAAAACAAAAAAGATCAAACCTGAATCTGGAAAAAATACAATTTATCTTCAGCCTATCGGTGATTTTAGTCTCTTACAGAAGAAAGAGATTAAATTCACCAAAGAGTATTTGAAAATTTATTTTCAGTTGGAAACGAAAATATTACCTGTATTACCCAACAGCATTTTCCCCAAAAATGTAAAAAGAATTTTCAAGGACGGCCAAGAACAAGTATTGGCCGGATATGTGCTGGACAGTGTTTTAATCAAAAGAAAACCCAAAGATGCTGTAGTGCTTATGGGGATAACCGAAAGAGACCTTTACCCACGACCCGATTGGAACTATGTTTTTGGATTTGCATCCTACGAAAATGGCGTGGGTGTTACTTCAATGTATAGATTTGCCAACGGGCATCTTACAGATTCTAATTTTAACGAAAGTCTTACAAGATTGATGAAGATCAGCTCTCATGAAATTGGACATATGTTTGGAGTCACTCACTGCCTCAATGCAAATTGTGTGATGAATGGAACCAGTACTCTTTCCGAAACTGATTTTCATTATGTAAGAGCCTGCTCACTCTGCCAGAGAAAACTCAACTCCAACATTCCTTATAACAACAAAAAGAGATTGCTTGAATTAAAAAGGTTCTTTGAAAAGCATCATCTCCATTCGGAGCTTGCCCGCACTGAACAGGACTTAAACCTTCTCCGGTAATATAGTTTTTACAGTTGTATCTCCCACAGATCCCACAGATTATTTAAAATCTGCGTCATCAGCACCATCTGCGAGAACAAAAAAGAACGAACCTAAGTCCGTTCTTTAATATCTATATGTTATTTTTTACTTTCTTTTCAGATCCAGATCATCAAAATCAAAGCTGAAATCCGTAACATCGGAAATTGCTTTTAATTTTGCCGACTGAGCTTTTCCGTTTTCATCATAATCGAATAGGATATAGGCATCAGCATCATAGCTTCTGTCATCCCATTTGATGATAAATGAATTATTGGAATAAGGAAGAAGCTCTCCTTTTAACCTTGGTGAGTTTTTACATGAAATTCTGTAAGTATTTCCTTGCTGAACAATTTCTACATCGCCAAACCACACATCGTTATAAGTTCCTGTAAACTGTTCTGCTTTTGGCTGAAGTGCTTTCTCTTTTTTAAAGGTTTCTGATTTTGCGAAAGCCTCTTTCTTTTGTTTATTAAATTCAGCTTCCACTTTTGACATTCTATCCCCATATGTTTTCAGCCAGTTTCTGTCTGCCACGCCAAGGTAAGAATCTTTCACCGTATTGGTAATGGTGTTGAATGCAGCTCCGGATTGTTGGTTGGTTAATACTACAATTCCTAATTTAAGATCAGGAATTAAAGTAAACTGTGTAACAGTTCCAATCAGCCCTCCTGTATGCTGTACTTGTTTATGTCCTTTCACATCGCTTAAAAACCAGCCTAAACCATATCCGTAGAAACTGGTATCATACGGGTTTTTAGCAGCTACCTTATCTGGTATCTGCAGGCTCCAAAGCTGCTGAACATTTTTATCGGAGACTAATTTCTTACCATCTTTGGTCGTGAAATTATTCAATAAGCATTCTGCCCAGGTAGTCATATCCTTAATATTACTCATGATTCCTCCGGCAGCATTTCCGGCTTCATTCCAATCATGAGGAACTGCTACAGCTTTTCCATCTACAGGGGCATGAGCATCAATTTTATTCGTTACGGCCTTCGCTCTGTTGTAGCTTCCAAAGCTGGAAGTCATCCCTACAGGCTTCATAATTCTTTGTTCAATAAATTCAGCCCAGCTTAATCCTGAGATTCTGTGAATGACTTCACCAGCAACAATGAACATGATATTATTATAGTCTAAAGTTGTTCTGAAAGGGTTTTCAGGTTTCAGATATCTCACATTATGAACAATATCATTAACCGTTAAGTTTCCTCCTTCCGGAAAAAACATCAGGTCTCCCTGTCCTAATCCTAATCCGGCTCTGTGGGTAATAAGATCCTTGATCGTAACATTTTGAGAAACGTAAGGGTCATACATCTGAAATTCAGGAATATATTTTGAAACTTTATCATCCCAGTCTAATTTTCCTTCATCCGCCAAAATTGCTAATGCCACACAGGTGAACCCTTTGGAGTTGGAAGCTATTCCTACCAAGGTATTATCATCCATTGCTTGCTTAGAGTTTAGAGAACGCACTCCAAATCCTTTGGAATAAGTCACTTTACCATCTTTTACGATTCCTACAGACATTCCGGGAACGTCAAAAGTTTTCAGGGTATTCTGGATCAGATCATCCAATTTTTTCTCTTCAACCTGTGCATTCGCTAATCCTACGGTTAAAAGAAAAATGAAAAAAGAAAATTTCTGCATTATTATTTTTTAATTTTCCCAAATTTAGTAAATAAGCTGAGTACAGAATAATAAAATTGTGATTTATATGGATGGAAGCTGGAAGATGGAAGCTGGAAGTACTGTCAGGTTCTGTATAAAAGGAAGTTCTTATAAACTTAACTTGTAGTTCAGGTTGAACTTTGATAATAAGGTCTACAATAACTTCCCGCTTCCCTCCTCCAGCTTCCTAGCCTTTGCCCACAAAAAAACCGGGAGAAAATCCTCCTGGCTGTCGTTAAATCAAATGATCTTATTGTACTAACAAAAAAGAAATTATTTTTTGGAAATAATATTTACTCCCATCAATCTGCCGCTTCCTTTAAGTTTAAATGGAAGCTGGAAGTACTGTCAGGTTCTGTATAAAAGGAAGTTCTTATAAACTTAACTTGTAGTTCAGATTGAACTTTGATAATAAGGTATACAATAACTTCCCGCTTCCCTCCTCCAGCTTCCTAACCCTTGCCCACAAAAAAAACCGGAAGAAAATCCTCCCGGCTGTCGTTAAATCAAATGATCTTATTGTACTAACAAAAAAGAAATTATTTTTTGGAAATAATATTTACTCCCATCAATCTGCCGCTTCCTTTAAGTTTAAATTCAACTTTAGTGTTTTTAGAAATAGGGTCATAAGAACTTAAACCTGAGAAATTATCAGCCTTATTATTAGACATGAAATAGATTCTGTTTTTATACAAGAATGGATTTTGATAGTTGTAGAAGTTATCCACAGGAATATCAAGCTTTACAGCTTTCTTTGTCTGAACATCAATTTCGTTCCAGAACCAGATATCATTTCTATACCCTACTCCATGCCCGCCACTGTAATAAGATGCTCCAGTTGAAGGAATGGTAGTATAAATTTTATTATTATGAGCGAAGATTCTGTTAAACTCTGCTGGCTGCACAAAATTCTTCATATCAATTTCAAAACCAGTATCAAAAGTAGTCTGCCCGTTCTTAATTCTAAGGATCTTTGATGAATAGGCTGCTTCCTGAGCTTTCATATCTGATGTAGCTACCATATAGATATCTTTGGTTACCTCATCAATGCTCCATAGAACATGGTCCGTGAAAAGTCCCAGGTTGGTTGCATTAGGATACTTTGTAACATTTTCCACTTTTTTTGAAGTCAGGTTATACACAGCAACTGCTACCTCTTTTACAACAGGTTTGATCTGCCAGTTTGATCCTTTTTTACCGATCTGTAAATCAAGATACAGTTTATCATCTCTTTTTATTAAGATTAACTGCCCAGCTGCCTGATAGGCTGTTTCTCCTGGTTCAAGCACTGAAGGATCAATAGTTTGAGCCAATGAAGAAAGGTCAATTTCTCCTGTACGTTGCATGGTTCCAGGATTAAAGGTCTGAATTTTAAGCATTCCTCTTGAACCATCCCAATAATATCCTTCGGTTTCACTTACCACAAGATAATTAGGCTCAAATCCGTTATTTTGAGTGGCGATGAAGCCTTTTTGGGTAATATTTCCGGCATTATCTGCTGTAAGTTTAGAAAATCCTTCTTCTGAAGAAGCAGCACCTCCCAATCTGTACATATTTTCTCCGAAAGCTTTTCCTCCCGCAGAATAAGCAATCTGATAGAAAGGTTTTTTATCCGCTAATGAAAGTTCTCCCTGAGGAAGCTCTGAAAAAGAATAAATATTTCCTCCCCATCCTGCTGTACTGTTATAAATAATCCAGCTGTCTTTTGTTTCTGTGGGTTGTTTCTGCTCTTCAATACTGTCATCGCTGCTGCAATGGGTAAAAAGCAGGAGGCTTAATGCAGATAAAATGATTGAAATCGATTTTGATTTTCTCATGATTATAATATTAAAAAATTGTATACGTTAATTTCAAATGATATGATCTTGTAGGTTTCTGTGCATTATAATTATCATACAGTCTTTCGTTCGTAAGATTATTAATGCTAAAATTAATGGCAAGTTTAGGATCTGCCAGGAAATAGGTAATCCCTACTCCTACGTCTACCATTCCCAGTCTGCCGTCATTTGGAATCAGAAGATCACTGGAAGCAATCGTTGCTTTAGAAAACAGGCCCGGTTCCAGATTTTTTGGCACAGGATATAGCAGGAAACGATGTACATAATTGATGTTATAATACAACTCCACCTTATCCCGCATGCTGAAAATATCTGAAAAGTTCAGCCTCATATAATGGTTTCCAAATAAGTAAGGAATATTGGGCTGCCTAGCATCTTCCCAGATCTTTTCATTACCGGAAAGGTTTTTAAGCCTTATATCCTGGTAGGTAAAATTAAACCCTGTCTGAAGATTTTTTATAGGTTGATAGTTGATTTCATACTCCAATCCAAGAATTCTGTTGTCATAATAGTTCTGGTAACGTCCATAAGGATTATCCGGTATCATGAAGATGGTGTTCTTGACGTTTCTGTAAAATAGATTTAAACTTGTATTCAGTTTATAATTCGATGAAGTATAATCCAGCACAAAATTTATATTATCACTTTTTTCCGGTTCCAGATCAAGATTTTCTTTAATTAGAATTCCATCTCCGAAAATTTCGGTTTCATCAGGAAGACGAACTGCTTTTTCATAGGATAATTTCAGGATAAAGTTTTTAGGTTTATAGCTTATACCAGCCATATATCCGGAAGCATTCTTATTCCGGTCAGATTCCCATGTGAAATTGTATTTATCCGTAGTATACCCTTTGGAACTGAAGAAATAATTCTTTACCCCAAGTACTGTTTCCACTTTACGGTTGAGCCAATGAGACACCAATCCCAAAGCAGCAATATTCTTGTTGTAAACAGCCGGAGTTTTAAGAACATCATCTCCGTATACATTGACAGCTCCATAAGGATCACTTCCTTTTCTTCGCTGGTAGAAATACACATTTCCAAATTCCAGGCTGTGATTATTATTAATCCGGAATGCGGCATTAAGCCTTGTATGAAACATATTATAATTCATCTTCATATCATTCCCCTTATTGATCTCGCCAACGCTGTTTTCATCACTAAAAGTGTATTCACCCAGCCAATTGTATCTGCGTCTGCTGATGTCTACGAAAGAATTGTTGTATCTGGCAAAAGCAGTCATCAAATCCAGTTTAAGACGGTTATCAAAGAGCATTTTTTTATACTGAAGGTAACCCGTTACATTGTTTTCTTTGGCAAAAGCTTCACCGTAAGGTTTTCTCATTTCAAGATCGTTCTGAATCTCCTTATAGAAATGAGAATAGATGAATCCAACTCTAAAGTCATTGGCCCAGCTTTTATTTCTTACCCCGGTATAGACTTCCATATAAGAAGCTTCGGTATCGTCATGAAATCTTCTGGCTTCAACTTTTTTAAGATTGGCTGTTTCCGGATCTATAACGTCACCCAAAATCTTATAATTGTTTTTGGAAAATACATAGCTTGCCTGGGTTCCTATATAAAACAGACTGTCTTTTTTGCCAATAAATACAGCATTAAGATGCGATTTATAGGTACTGAATGATGCAATCTCATTTGATATTTCAAGGTTATCTTTCTGTATCGGCTTCGAGATAAAATTAATCCCACCTCCCAAAGCATCCGATGCCAGCGAAATAGGCATTACCCCTTTGTAGACATCTACTCTATCCAGCATATTGGGCGATAAAACATTAGGATTAAAGCTATGTCCATAAAATTCAATGGGAACTCCATCCCTGAAAATTCGGACCGCTTTCCCCTGAAGCCCGCCAAGATTGACCTGAAATGCAGAACCGACACCGCCTTCTGTACGGAGCTTAACTCCTGTCGCCATATTTAATATTTCACCAATATTGTTGGCCTGGCTTTTTACTGCCTGCATATCAACAATCTTAACACTTAGCGGGGTTTCTTTAAGCTTCTCGAGCTTCTTTTTTACCTCTGATATAAACCTCATCAATACGGTTTGCATCTGAAATTGCAATTTCATACTTCTGGCCCATCTGACAGTCGATATCTAACGTATCATTGTATATAACTTTATTTTGATACATTACAGACACCTTCACAAGACCATCCGATACTTCAGCAAAATCAACAGTTCCCTGTTTTGAAATCTTTTTCTTTTCTCCGTTAATCACCACATAAACCTCGTCATGGTTATAATTCCTGATGTTTTTAACCGCTATGGTAATCGGACATGCAGCCAATGCTAAAGAAGAAAATGCAGTGATCAGAAAAAATATACGCTTCATATTTTATATCGTTTCTAATGCTCCAAAATGCTGAAAAGCAATATTCTTTTCTAATGGATAATATTCGTGGCCTAATATTTTATTGATAATCGTAGCATTTCTATAAGGACCCATTCCAAGGTCTGATGTAATAATCCCCTGTGAATCTACACAACCGTTCTGCATGAATATTTCATTATCGTTTACATCCACGGTATAGTTTTCTGAGGATAGTAACGTTCCATCATTTTGACTCTTGTTCAGACGGCCTTCTATTGGCTGTAAAAAATGAGGAACTTCATATCGATAACCGGTTGCCAGAATCAGATAATCAGTATTGAATGAAAAAGTTTTTTCTTCTTCCAGATGCCTCAAGTTTAATGTATAGTTTTCACTGTAAGACATATCTTCAAGCAGGCTATTGGTCAATATTTTAACAGGAAGAGGCTGTTCTTCTTTCATCTGCTGATGATAAAGCTCATCATAAATGGTACTGATCAGTTCGTCATTGATTCCTTTATACAGAATATCCTGCTTATTGATCACTTCTCTTCTTTTGTTTAATGGAAGCCTGTTGAAATAGGAAATATAATCCATGGAAGTAAATTCATATGTGAATTTTGAATTTTCCATTGGGAAGAATCTGTCAGCGGCTGTTACCCAGTTCAGCTTTAAACCTAATTCCGGTCTGGAAGAAAGAAGATCAAAAAATACTTCACCTCCACTTTGTCCGGAGCCCAATACGGTAATAGTACTTCCTTTCTTTAAATATTGTTTTCTATGTAGATATTCAGAAGAGTGGAAAATATGTTCTTTAGAGAAGCGCTCGGTAATTTTGGGAACATTAGGAATTGAACCTACTCCTAATACGATTTTATCGGTGAGATAAACTTTCTTTTCACAATTAATAAGATCAATCACAGAAACTTCATAACACTCGTGGGTTTCGTTGTAATCTATTTCTGTAACAGTGTGGCTGAAATTAAGGCTTTTAATTTGTGATGCTACCCATTTACAATACAGGTTATACTCCATTCTTGTTACATAAAAACTTTCCTTAAAACAGAATCGGAAAATTTTACCTTGTTCTCTTAAATAATTGATATAGGTAAAAGGGCTTTTAGGATTTACAATCGTTACCAGATCTGCCAGGAAAGGAACCTGAAGCGTTGTACGCTCTATCATTAAACCACTATGCCATTCAAACCTGGGTGCTTTGTCAAAAAATATGGTTTTCAGATCATGTTCTTCAAGCAAAGCCGCAAGACTTAGATTGAAAGGTCCTATTCCTATACCAATGATATCATATTTCATAAATTATCTTTTTCAGTATTCAAGTATTATGTTGTAATGTTTATTTTCAGGACCGAATTTTTAAAGATGTCTTCCGTTGTTTCATAGAATTTCTCACGGTCAAGGAAAGTCAGATTAGATGTTTTATAAGGAAGTGCCAATGATCTGTTGAATTCACAGCCTACTTTGGTAATCAGATTATGAGTTCCTTTATGAGATGCTGAGGCCTCCCCTATCATTCTTGTCAGTTGTGGGAAAGAGAAGAAATATTCCATACACATAGCCAACGCGTTCATTGAAAAGTTTGGAATTTTTTCTTTGGCAGGAGCAATGAGCATATGAAAGCCGTAATCTCCTGGATTGAAACGGTAATATTTACCAACCTCATCTTTTATTGCCCAATACAGTTCTAAAGTAAAAATAGGATTACCATTCAGAAGACCGATATACGGATGAGAATAATCAACCCCCATATGTTTGATATAAGCTTCTTCAAATTCCTGTTGATCCACATCCATTTCCCAGTATTTTTTAGCATACTCCATATTGGACCATTCATGAAGGAATTCCATATCCGTTTCCGGATTAAAAGCTCTCAAAGTAATTTCTAAAGTCCCGTTGTTGAAATACCTTTTATGCAGAATTTCCCCATAATCAGGTTTTATCAGTTTTTTGGAATAGTGTTTAGGATTAATGAGGAAATTATGTTGTCTGATATATTCTTTCCAGGTATCCTGATCTACACTATAAGCCTGCTTCAGGAAAAGTCTTGCTTCTATCGTTTCATAAATAAAATTCATGGCATCACCATAAACCTCTCTCAAAGAATCAATTTCAGTATCTACAATCTGATAAAGAACCTCTTCTTCTACAGAACCCAGATAAGCCAAGTGTCTTAGAACCGGATACAAATTGTAATATACCACATGAGTTCTTATAAAATTTTCAGCTTTTTCCGTTCTTATTACCGCCCCGTCTGTAATATACTCATCAAAATAAATATTTACTTTATCTGCATTTTGGCTGATAAATGTATGCTCGATATTACTGTTATAAATAATCCCTTCCTCAATATACTTTCCTACTGCTGTTTTCAACAAGGAGTGGGTATATTCTGAAAACCAGCGGATAATGGCGGCTTTCTTATCATAATTGGTTTCCAGTGCAATATTCTTAGAAATAAATTCCAGCAGGTTATCATTATCGTAGCCGAAAAATTTAAAGATAGATCCTACCTTAACAGAGTCTGTGAAAGTATCAGTACTTTCTACAGTCGTATGGCCCTGGTCAAAATACTCATTAAATTCTTCAGAAAAATAGTTGATATAAACCTCTTCGGGATTTTCTACGGTTGTATTTCCACCGTAAACAATGGAAGTAAGAAATCGATACGCTTCCTTTGCGCTTATCTTAACCACTTCGCCCATTTTCTTTTCTCTATACCCTACATCATTTCCGATGTAATGAACTCCGGTAGTAGAAAAATGCTTTACAGGAACAATTAAATAAGATTCTTTACCTGTAATATTAATTCGGATGAATTTACTTTCAGAACAACTGTTCATGAACGTTGACAACTCTTCATCAAACTTTGGTATAAGGTCAAAATAATACCAGTTTTTGTTTTCCAATAAGTACAAACCGACACTCATTATTATTTTTGTTTAGATTAAATAAAAATTAAGACAAATATATACATATTTTTTACCTAGCAAAAGAATTATTTAAAATACCGAAAATGAATAAATCAGAAATCTGATTATCAATACATTAAAACACATAATTCCAATTAATTAATACACTAAAAAGTGAATACATACGTTTTATGAGTCCCTTTTTTTAATAGCAAAGATTAACTTTTGGTATTTTCTAAAAAAAGCATTTAAGAATTAAATAAAAAAACAATAGAAAAACAGAAAATGTCTCAATGTGAGACTTTATAAAAGATTAAGTGTTTGTGACAAGGTTATATTAAATAGAAAACTTTCAGCCTTGTATTGAAAAGCTTAATTTTGTCGCTAGTAAGTGTAATCATTTTAAAATATGAAAAAATCAATCTCATTTCTTCTGTTGTTATTTTTCGCAGTAAGTTTTATGAAAAGCCAGGATAAAACCTCAGACCCATTTCTCTTCCAGACCTGGAAACTGAATAAGCTTGATGACTACATTTATACTTATGAAAAGCAGAATATTTTTGATGCTAAAACCCCTGGTTTAAAGTTTAGCAAAAATGGAAAGATCATTGGAAATTTGAGTAAATCAGCCAATGGCTATAACGCAAAAGATGATTTTCCGGGAAAAGCTTCAAAAATGGAAAGATACATGGGAAGCTGGAAAAAAGTTTCGGACACCACCATTGCTATTGTATTTTCATCCAATAATAGTATGGACGGAACTTTTGTGATTTCAAGACTTACAGAAAGTGGACTGAAGCTAAGAAAAGTCTTCAGTCCAGACATTGAAAAGAAACTTGATTCTATACGAAGAAGCAAAAATATTTCTTATTAGTACCCAACAAAGTTCAATCAAAATAGTTTTAGTAAAGCTTCTTTATATTTGCAATTTAAAATAGTAAAAATGACAATACACAGACTATTTGCTTTCTTCTTACTGATAGCGGGCTGTAATTTATATTTATCGCAGAATGTGACCATTAAAGATGACAAAGTTCTACTGGATGGAAAGCAAATCCTAAAAGCAGAAAAAATCAATCTCACCCAATATTCATTTTTTTCTATGAAAGATGATGAGGAAGTCCTAATGTATAAATATATGGATAATGAAACGCCACGATATGTAAGTGACGATTACTTTATCCTGAACTTTCTAACAGAAAAGACAAAAGTAGAATCTACTGACTTAGCAAAAATTGCCAATTTCATGAATTCTAAAAAAGGAATGGAAAAGCTGATAAAATGGCTGATCAAAGAAAGGGTGATCAATCAGGATGGAGCATTAAACCCTGAACGTGTAGCTATATTTAAAGAAAAATACGACGAAAATATTACTCAAAGAACCCTTAGATAATGACAAAAATTCTTCTCCTCTCCGATTCTCATTCTTATATGGATGACCGGATCCTTGAATATGCATCTCAGGCTGATGAAATCTGGCATTGCGGAGATTTTGGAAGTATGGATGTTATTGAACAACTTGAAAAAGTTAGACCTTTAAAAGGGGTCTACGGAAATATTGACAACTCAAAAATACAATCTGAGTTTCCGGAAGTCAACCGTTTTTTCTGTGAAAAATTAGAAGTTTTAATGATTCACATTGGTGGTTATCCCGGAAAATACACTCCTTTGACTAAAACTGAAATTGCTAAAAAATCGCCTAAATTATTTATCTCAGGGCATTCTCACATTTTAAAAGCAATGTATGATGAAAAGAACAGTCTTTTGCATCTGAATCCTGGAGCCTGTGGAAAACAAGGCTGGCATAAAGTGAGAACAATGATGCGTTTTGTGGTAGATGGAGAAGAGATAAAGGATCTGGAGATTATTGAACTTGGTTCAAGAGTGTAAGGATCCGAATTAACCTAACAGATTTCAAAAACATGTTAGGCTTAAAGTATAAATAGTAAGCAGAGCATTATTGATGCAATAAGAAAATGAAAATTGGAGATACAGTTTCTGTAGTGGATGAAGATTTAAGCGGAATGGTCACTTCCGTGAAAGGGAATATTGTGGTTTTTAAAGATAAATATGGCTTTACCCATCAATATCCTAAAGAAAAGCTAGTTCCCAAGAATGCTGATCTTTATGAAAATATCCGAATAGTAAAAAAAGCAGAACCTAAAAAGATCATGTCTAAAAAACATCAGAAAAATCATTTGGTTTTAGACTTGCATTTTCATAATTTGGTAAAGAATCCTAATGATTATGATAGTTTTGAAAGATTGTTTATTCAAAAGGAAAAATTAATTGAAGTGATTGAGTTTTGCAGAAAAAACAATTTGAAGAGACTGGAAATCGTTCATGGAATTGGTGACGGTACTTTACAGCGGATGGTTCGGGATGTTTTGGAAAGCCAGGTTAATATTGATTTTTATAATAAGGAAATACTTCACCATCAATCGGGTGCGGTAATGGTAGAATTTCACTAAATTTGCAGGAATTGAAATATGAACGTACTTAATTTACTTTTTACCAAAGACGGATTAATCTATCAGATTGTGAAAAACAAAAGCATTCTGGAAGAAAAATCTTATTTTGTTACTGAAGAAACACCCGCTAACCTCATTGAGGAAAAGCTGGATGAGGTTCTTATCAAACAGCGTTTTGATGAAATCCAGGTGATTTCTGCTCTGAATCATTTTACATTGATGCCGGAAGGTTTTTCCGACCATGATACCGGATTCGACCTGATCTCCTTCAATGCTCCGGCTGATAGAGAAAAAGAAGAACTGATGCTTTCTATCAACAAAAAATTCAACATTCAGTTTTATTATACTTTTCCAAAGAATTATTACAAGAAAATAAAAGAACTGGCGATACCGGTACATTTTAATTTTTCAGGGGAAAAGTTTTTAAGCTCTATCCACAATAAGAATAATAAAGAAATTCATATCAATCTTTACCACAACCAGTGCGAATTTTTTGCGATTGATAATAAGAAGATCATCCTTTACAATAATCTGGATGTAAATTCTGAAGTTGATTTCCTTTATTTTATCATGTTTACGCTAAGCAAAATAGGTTTCGGAATTAATGAGACCAGCTTTTACGCTTATGGTGAAACTACGGAAAATGAGACGTTTATTTCCGAACTTCAGAAGTTTGTAAAAAACCTGAAGATCGTTTTTGACAATATTCCTAATAAGAATTTTATACTTAACTAGATTGCAAGCCGCAGGGAATAGGGAATATAATCCAAACATCATCACCTGCCAACTATAATCTATTACCTAAACCCTAATATAATATGTTCAGAATAATATCAGGCAAATGGAAAGCCAAAAAAATTGCCGCCCCAAAAAACTTTGATGTAAGGCCTACCACTGATTTTGCGAAAGAAGCCTTATTCAGTATTTTGGAAAATAAATACGATATGCAGTCGATTTCTGTATTGGATCTTTTCGCAGGAATTGGTTCTATCACCTTTGAATTTGCTTCCAGAGGATGTCAGGATGTAACTTCTGTAGAAATGAATCCAAAGCACACGGCATTCATTAATACTACAGCATCTGAACTTGATATGGCTCTTCAGATCAACGTACAGAGAGGTGATGTATTTGACTGGCTGAAGAAATTCAGAAATAAAAAATCTTTCGAAATCGTTTTTTCTGATGCTCCTTTTGAAATGGAAGAGAAAAAATACTATGAACTGATTTCTTTAGTCCTGAATAATAAGTTCCTGAAAGAAAACGGAGTTCTTATCGTAGAACACCAAAGCCGTATGAAACTGGAACATCCTAATTTAGTAGACACCAGAAAATACGGAAACGTAAGTTTCAGTTTTTTGATCCGAATAAAGAAAATAATCAGGAACTTTAGTTCTTGATTATTTTTTTGAATTACCGGGAGCATTTATTCCCCATCGCGTAATAGCTTCCAGAACTGGCAATAAAGTCTTTCCAAATTCTGTTAAAGTATATTCTACCATCAAAGGTGGTTTCTCTGTATATACTTTTCTATCAATGATGTTATCTTCCTCTAATTGCTTAAGCTGAAGACTCAATGTTCTTTCTGTAATTGTCGGAATATCTTTTCTCAATTCATTATATCTCTTGGCTCCATGGATAAGATGGTGTAAAATTACAGCTTTCCATTTTCCGCCTATGAAACGCATGGTTACACTTGTACAGCAAGGGTAAGATTTGTTATCTATTATATACATTTTTTATACTATCATTTTTAACCGTTATTGCAAAGTTAATAAACTTAAATTAATTTTGTAACTATAAAAATGATAGTATAAAATTATGAACTTTTTAAACAAAATGAAAACAAGGTATACTGTAAAAAAGTATAACCCACAAGGCAATATCAGTGAAGAAAAAATCTCTCAACTGAAAGAAATCCTGAATCTGAGCCCTTCTTCCATTAACAGCCAGCCATGGAATTTTATTTTTGTAAATCGAGGTGACCTTAAATCGCAATTGGCAGAAGTTTCTTTTATCAATAGAGAAAAAGTAATAGACTGCAGCCATCTGATTATTTTCCAGGTCCTTAAAAACCCAGAAGATTTTGAGAAACAAATTGAGGAAAACCTGCCTGAGGGCGCTGTCAATTATTACAGAACCAGAGTAAAACCTAAAGGGGACGCTTTTGTTAAATCTTGGTTAGGTCACCAGGTTTATTTATCACTGGGAGTACTTCTTTCTGCATGTGCAGACATGGGAATAGATTCAACACCTATGGAAGGAATAGAACCTGAACTCTATGATGAAATCCTGAAAAACGATAAATATGAAACTCTGTTTGCCGTTGCTATTGGGGAAAAATTGGATACGGATGCCAATCAGCCTAAATTTAATCCAAAAACAAGATTAAAAGCTGAGAAAGTAATCCTGGAAGCATAGTTTTTACATACCAATTCCACAGATTTATTTTCAGAGGGACACGAACTTTCACACAAATAGTCACAAGCATCTGTGCAAATCTGTGAGATCTGTGGGAAAGTAAAAACTCTCTGATTATGTAGATTAAGCAGGTCGGACGAAAATCTGCATGATTCGCGAAATCTGCGAGAAATATATCAAGAATAAAATTGTAAAGAAGATAAAATCCTTGCAGCTTAGCATTTCCCAACATAACACAATATTGAGATTGCTTCGCTTCGCTCGCAATGACAAGAGAAAGAAAAAAGTCTGCTTCTAATGAGGCAGACTTTTTATTTATAATACTTTAAGTTCTAAATCTATGGTTTTACCGAAGAACTTCTTAGAGATCTTCTCAAAATTTTTGGTAATATCCGAAAGGTAGAAATGATAA
The DNA here is from genome assembly GCF_021278965.1 of Chryseobacterium capnotolerans. Taxonomy (NCBI): domain Bacteria; kingdom Pseudomonadati; phylum Bacteroidota; class Flavobacteriia; order Flavobacteriales; family Weeksellaceae; genus Chryseobacterium; species Chryseobacterium capnotolerans. The sequence continues at coordinate 4,044,355 of NZ_CP065589.1, forward strand.
TTCGGTTTAGTATTATTGTCATTCAGAAGGTTATATTTATCAAGGATAATCTTCAGATGATTCGCTACGATATTAGGAGAATCAATGACTCTGACTCTATTCCCATAATACTGCTTAATTTCATCAATTAACAGAGGGTAGTGTGTACAGCCTAAAATTAATGTTTCAATATTCTTCAGCTTATTATTGCTCAGATAATTGTAAATAATGGCATGGGTAATTGGATGATTTTTAAAACCTTCTTCAATAGCCGGAACTAATAATGGAGTGGCCAATTCGTCAACCTTAATCCACTTATTATGTTTTCTGATACTCTTCTTATACAATCCGGAGTTTACAGTAGCTTTGGTAGCAATCACTCCTACATTATTATGGATCTCATAAGCCACTTTTTCTGCTACAGGATTAATAACATCTATAACAGGGACCTTTCCGGCAACCAGTTGCATTACTTCATTCAAAGCATTTGCTGTAGCCGTATTACAGGCAATTACAATGGCTTTACAATTCTGCTCCAGCAGAAAGTTAGTAATCTTTGTAGAATATTCTATAATCGCTTCTTTTGACTTTTCGCCATAAGGAAGATGTTTGGTATCTCCAAAATAAATAAGATCTTCATTAGGCAAAAGCCTTTTGATTTCTTTGGCTACAGTAAGACCTCCTACTCCGCTATCAAAAATACCGATAGGCTGGTTAGGGGAAAGATGCGAGTAATCTTGTTTCTTAGTTTTCAAATGAACTGAAATTTTATACAAAATTAATGAATTTACGTTGTATTACCTTGTAATTAATACAACATTATTAGGTCATGTCATGCTGAGCGAAGTCTATGCATTCTTTCCATTTCATACTATAAATAAATCTGAAGCAATTCCATCGGCCATAAACCAATGTTTTTCTGGAATTTTCAAATGGTCATTTTCTATGATTAAAATGTCTTCCTCAATTTTTTGTTTGATCTCGTCCTGGAAATGTTCAAGAAAACGTTCATCAAATTTTTCTTTTAAGCTTTTCAGATCTACTCCCCAGATGGTTCTCAACCCAATCATAATCATTTCATTAAACTGATCTTCTTTCGAAAGAATTTCCACTTCTTTAGCCAAGAGTTTTGTACTAAGCTTTTTAATGTATTGTTGATTATTAGCTATATTCCAGCTTCTTACATCAAATCCGTTGTAAGAATGTGCAGAAGGGCCTATCCCTAAATATTCCTGATACTTCCAATAGGACGAGTTATGTCTGGAATAGAAACCAGGTTTTGCAAAGTTTGAAACTTCATAATGTTCAAAACCATGATCCTTTAAAAAGTCAGACAGGTAATAGAACTCTTTGTTCTGTTCTTCTTCTTTTGGACTTTTAACTTTCCCTTTTGCTATCCAGTTATCAAGAGCTGTTTTAGGCTCAACGGTTAGAGCATAAGAGGAGATATGAGGTACTTCCAGAGCAATGGTTTTATGTAAATTCTCTTTCCAGATCTCCAGATTAGAGGTAGGTGAACCATAAATTAGGTCTATACTCAGATTTTCAAATCCAAAATCCTGAGCCCGTTTGATCGATCCTTCTGCTTCTGAAGCAGTATGTGCCCGATTCATTAGTTTAAGATCTTCTTCAAAGAAGCTTTGTGTTCCAATTGACAAGCGATTAACAGGTGTTCCCGCCAGCTGCTTTAAGAAATTCTTATCCAGATCATCCGGATTAGCTTCCAATGTAATCTCAATATCTTTTTCAAAACTGAAATAGCGTAAAACCTCGTCAATTAAGGAATTAATCTCATCCACTGAAAGAATAGATGGCGTACCACCTCCAAAATACAGAGATTTTAAATTCGGGTTCTGTAACTCATCTTTTCTAAGCTGAATTTCAGTTTTCATCGCACGAAGCATTTCATCTTTAAAATTAAGAGATGTTGAAAAATGAAAATTACAATAACTGCATTTTTGCTTACAGAACGGAATGTGAATATATATCATAAAAAAAGCTCTGAAAAAATTCAGAGCTCAAATTTATTTAAATTAAATTGATTAATATCTATATCCTCGAACATTAATAAAGTTATCGAAGTTATAACCAAGTCCGATCATGAAGCTGTTTCCTCCATACGTTTGAATATCAGACAAACCAAGGTTATAAGTAGCTCCAATCATAATTTTGTTGAGTCTTACTTTAACAACCGGAGCAATTTCCAATTGCTGGCTGTCAAATCTGTTCTGAGCAGCTCTATAACTTACCCCTACAGAGAATGCATTCACCTCATTATTGAAAGTAGCCATAAGGTTATAGTCCATTACTCTTGTTGAGTTCGTGTTTAGGTTAATCATGGCAGCAGGAGTTAACATGATGTTATCTGCAATATGCCAGTTATATCCTAAGTTTAAGAAAAATTTAATTGGAGAAGGTTCCCATCCGTTTACGATAGGTTTATCATTTCCTAATGCAATATCATTTACGGAAACACCTCCAAAAAGGTTTCTATAAGTAGCAGCCAAACCGAAGTTAGCATACGCCATAAAGATATTCTGCTGGTCACCTTTTACTAAAGGATCTCCCTGCTCTTCCACATTGATTTTAGTATAATCAAAATTTCTGTTGTACAAACTAACACTTGTACCGAATGAGAACTGATCTTTTCTGTCTCCTTCACTACTTAGAGGAATAAAATATGAAGCACCTGCTGTAACTCCTCCTGCAGATTCAGCTCCATTACTGTCTCTGAATACGGTAAGACCGGCACCTACTCTATCGAAAATGTTTGCATTAATTCCCACAGATTGTACATTTGGGGATTCGCTGAATTTTGAAAATTGCTTTTGATAAATGGCATTGAGCTGTACGTAGTCTGTTTTACCGTACTGAGCCGGGTTGAACAGGAAATCACCATCCAAAAGGTACTGTTGATAATATGGTAGTGATTCTTGTGCTTTGTATGCATTTGACAAAAGAGCTAAACATACGATAGCATATAGTTTTCTCATAACAAATCTTGATTTCAATTCAACAAATATAAAAAAAATCTCAATATATTTTTAGTTTTCTAAATAAATTCTCCATTTTTTTACAGCATCCTCCATATCTTTAGGCATTGGACTTTCAAAATATAATTCCTTTTTTGTTGTTGGGTGTATAAATCCCAAGGTATGCGCATGCAGTGCATGTCTCGGAAGAATTTCAAAAACATTTTTAATAAATTGCTTGTACTTTGGAAGATTCACTCCTCTTAAAGGCGTATGGCCTTCATAACGCTCATCATTGAACAATGTATGCCCGATATGTTTGAAGTGTGCTCTGATCTGATGCGTTCTTCCCGTTTCAAGTTTACATTCCACCCAAGTCATATATTTGAATCTCTCTAAGACTTTATAATGGGTAACAGCATGTTTCCCCTGACTTCCATCTTCGTAAACAGACATCTGCATTCTGTTTTTAGGATGCCTTCCGATGTGCCCTCTGATGGTACCCTCTTCTTCCTGAGGATTTCCCCAGACAAAAGCCCAGTACAACCTCTTAGTCGTTCTGTTAAAGAACTGCTTTGCCAGAAAACTTAATGCGTATTCATTTTTAGCAATTACCAGAAGTCCGGAAGTATCTTTATCAATCCTGTGAACAAGGCCTACCCTGTCAAGATCAGATTTTGCGCCATTTTTCTCAAAATGAAACGCCAGAGCATTAACCAAAGTTCCATCCCAATTTCCATGTCCCGGATGTACTACCATACCTGGCTCTTTATCTACGACTACCAGATCTTCATCTTCATACACTATATTAATAGGAATATCCTGTGGAATAATCACATTTTCTCTTGGCGGGCGGGTTAGCAGTATTGAGATTTGATCTCCGGGCTTTACACGGTAATTCTGTTTTACTGCAGTCCCGTTGACTATAACGTTTCCAGCCCTACAGGTCTGAGAAATTTTATTTCTTGAAGAGTTCTGGCGGTGTATTAAAAGAAATTTATCGATTCTTAATGGCTCCTGTCCGGGATCAACAGTGATATTAAGATGCTCATATAACCCTTTGTTTTCCTCATCAATATCGATGTTATCAATACTGTTGGAATCCAACAATTCTTCGTCTAAAAAATCTTCGTTATCTTCTGACATTGTATTTATTTTTTTTACACAAAAGGCTTCAACATTTTGCAGTTGAAGCCTATATTTTTATTTTTAATCTGTAGTTATTCTACGACTACTTTCTTAGCTTTCGGCTTTTGAGCAGGCTGCTGTGTAGTAGTGGAGGCAGCTGGTTTGGCTGAAGTTCCTGTGGCTGGAGTACTGGTAGAAGCTTTCGGCTTCTCTGTTCCTGTACTTGTTGGTTTCGGAGTTGCAGCCTGAGGCTTTGGAGTCTCTGTTTTAGGAGCTTCTGTCTTTGGAGTTTCTCTCCTAGGTGCAGGTGCAGGCACTACAGGAGCTTCATAGCTAGGTTCATTATGAACTTCCTCATATCGTACTGGCGGCAGAGAAGTATCTACTTTCATTCGATAAATAGAATTCAACTGTTCCACTTTTGCTCTCAGCTCTGCTGGGGTTCTCTTACTTGCCCAGAGGTCAATCTGCATTCCCTGGTCACGAACATCTCCTGAAGCAGGATCCTGATAATAGATAATATCAGATTCATCCTTACCTCCATCTTCATGCTCTACCAATCCTACTTCAAACATACTTTTCGTAATGACTGCTCTTGCTTCTTTTACGGAAAGTCCTACTACATTAGGAATTGAAATATTTCTCATTGGTCCTGATCCTACTACAACATCAATGACAGAGAATCTAGGAAGACGGGCACCTGGGTTTACCGCGTTTCCTTTATATAAAATTCTTAATAGAGCATCTTTCTGAATACTTGGCTCATAAATGGTATCTCCAATTTTCAGCCCAACCTGATCCAATCTCTGGAATGCCAGTCCTGAATATTTATTGATAACATCCGGAACAGCAATCTGAGCCCATGTTCTAGGATTCACTTTAAGACGTACTGTTCTTCCATCCTTCACACGGGAGCCCGGAGCAGGATAGATTTGTAAAACCTGAAATGGTCTGTATTTAGGGTCATAATTGGCACTGTCTACTTCATATTCCAAACCTGTATCATCTAATATTTTAACAGCATCGTGTACAGATTTATTAACAACATTAGGAACAGGAATTTCCTGACCGTGATTAGTATGGTACTCTAACCAGCGGAACGTAAGCCATACAAGCCCTACGAAAACACCGATTGCCACTACTAAATTGACTAAAACTTTCCAATTGAAAAGTGATTTAAGCATACTTAAAAATACTTTAATTATAACCGCAAATATAGCTAATAATTTTAGAATGGACTTTTTATTTAACACAATTCATTTTTGATTTGAAAATTTCCCGATTTCCCGTATTGCATTGCATAAAATGTTTAAATTTGCCTTAATTGATACTATATGGTTATGAATAAAAAAAGTGTTGCCGTAGTAATGGGAGGCTATTCTGATGAATATGTTGTATCCTTAAAAAGCGGACAATTGATCTATGATTCCTTAGATAGAAATCTATATGATGTATATAAAGTAGTAATTCTTAAAGATGAATGGTATTTTTTAGGAGAAAATGATAAAAAACTCCCTATCAATAGAGGAGATTTTTCTGTTACCTTAGATAATGGGGAAATATTAAAATTTGACGCATGTTTCAATATCATTCACGGAACACCGGGTGAAAATGGTATTTTGCAGGCGTATTGGGATGCCATAGGTCAAAAATACACTGGATGTGATTTTTACCAGAGTGCCCTTACCTTCAACAAAAAAGATACACTTGCCGTACTATCAAAATATGGAATTCCATCAGCGAAAAGCATTTATCTAAGAAAAGGAGAAAACATCAATGTGGATCAAATTGTAGAAGAGCTGAATCTTCCACTTTTTGTAAAACCTAACCAATCCGGTTCTTCACTGGGAATCTCTAAAGTAAAAGAAAAATCTGAGCTGATCACAGCTACAGAAATTGCCTTCAAAGAAGATGACGAAATCCTGATCGAAAGTTTCTTAAACGGAATGGAGGTTTCTGTAGGAGTTATCGATTTTAAAGGAGAAACCATCGTTTTAGGGATTACAGAAATTGTTCCTACCAATGAGTTTTTCGATTATGAAGCTAAATATGAAGGAGCATCTGAAGAAATTACTCCTGCAAGAATTGACGAAGAAACCACAAAAAGAGTTGAAGAAATTGCGAAAAGAGCGTACAATTCGCTTGGAATGAGCGGATTCTCAAGAAGTGAATTCATTCTAATGGACGGTATTCCTTATATGCTTGAAATGAATACCAACCCGGGATTCTCTCCTGCAAGTATCCTTCCTCAACAGGCAAAGCATTATGGAATTTCCATTATGGATCTTTGTGGAAATGAAGTTGAAAAAGCTTTAAGTAAAAGAAAATAGATAGTAGAAGTTAAAAACCAAAGGTTAGTTTTAAGGCTGACCTCTGGTTGATCACTCAAAATCATAACTCATACAACATGAAAATTGCTGTTTTCCCAGGGTCTTTCGACCCTATCACTTTAGGACATTACGATATTATAGAAAGAGCGGCTCCGCTATTTGACAAATTAATTATTGCCATCGGACAGAATTCCCAGAAGAAATATATGTTTCCTCTTGAAAAAAGAATGGAATTCATTCAAAACTCTGTAGCAGAATTCCCGAATGTAGAGGTAGATTCATTTGAAGGCTTAACAGTAGATTACTGCTTTGAAAAGAATGCTCAATACATCATCAGAGGGTTGAGAAATCCTGCCGATTTTGAATTCGAAAAAGCAATCGCTCACACCAACAGAACATTAGCTCACAAAAAACTGGAAACTGTATTCCTATTAACTTCTTCCGGAAAATCATTCATCAGCAGCAGCATTGTAAGGGAAATCATTACCCACGGCGGCGAATACGAACTGATGGTTCCCGACTCCGTTAGGGTTGAAAGGTAGATATAATGAGTAATAAGTAATGAGCAATAGGTAATTCTAACAATATGGATTTTAATCAGATTTTCCGTGAAAGAACTAAAAAATTTTCTATTGCTATCATTAGAGCACTTTCTGTATTACCGTATTCTGACGATCTTTCAATAATAAGAAAGCAAATCATCAGGTCTTCAACTTCAGTGGCTGCTAATTATAGAGCCGTTTCAAGAGCTAGGTCTGAAAAAGAAAAATTTGCTAAAATCTGCATTGCAGTTGAAGAAATTGATGAAACACAACTTTGGCTTGAAATTATTGAAGAACTAGAATACATAAGTCCAGAAAAAATTCTACATTTAAAATCAGAATATGAAGAGCTTGTAAAAGTTATGACCAGATATAAGTTTAAATTGTCCCAAATTTAAGTGGCATAATTTTTATTACTCATTGCTCATTATTCATTACTCATCATAATATATGCACGAACAGTTCAATTTTGCCATAGAAGTATTGGGAACCATCGCGTTTTCCATGTCAGGAAGTTTTGCAGCGATGCAGAAACGGCTGGATCCTTTTGGCGTTCTTATTATTGCTTTTGTGACTTCTGTAGGTGGAGGAACTGTAAGAGATCTTTTGCTGGATATTCCCGTATTCTGGATGCATGATCTTCTGATGTGTGCTCTGATTATTATTACCAGCGTTGTCTCCATGGTATTCAAATCCCTTGAAAAAAACTTTAAGGTCACCTTATTTATCTTCGACAGCTTTGGACTAGGACTGTTTACCATTATCGGAATTCAGAAAGGATTAAATGTTGGGATCCATCCCTTAATCTGCATTGGATTGGGAACTATTACAGGCTGTTTTGGAGGAATTATCAGGGATATATTACTGAACAGAATTCCTTTGATTTTCCGAAAAGAAATCTATGCTACAGCATGTATTGTAGGTGGAGCAGCATTTTTACTGATGACAAAGTATACTCCGTTATCCTATACTTTCATCCAGATCTTTACCATCTTATTGATTGTAGGCATCAGAACCCTTGCCGTGAAATACCATTGGCAGATGCCTAAATTTTATGGCTATGATCAGACTTCTGAAATGTAATACTATGAAAAAACTCTCTTTCATTATTCTGATATTCTCTTTATTATCCTGTAAAAAGGAACACACATTTGATCTTGATAAGGATCTTTATCAGTTTTCAGAAAAAATGGAGAATGGAGATACAGTGAAAATAAAAACGAATTTCCCGGCCTGTACATATTTTGCATTTGAAGAATATACTTTTACAAAGCAAAATGATACGTTATTCGTAGAAAAGTATTCAAGAGAAGATCCTTCTGATAGACAACAAAAGTTAGCTAAAATGATGTATAAGATCAAAGCCGATGATCCTTCATCTTTTGAAAATTATTTTAAATATTTAAAGAAAACGGATACGATTGATAAAAATGATGACTGGGCACTTGTATCTGTCACTTATAAAAATCAAAGAAAGCGCTTTTACGCAAGTAATCTCAGAGATCAGTTTGAAAAAATAGATACCTTAAATCCAGTCAGAAAAAAAAATATACCCGAATGACACTTTCCTACAAATTGAAGAACCCGCTCCTTTAAAAAACAAAAAGTCCTGAAAATTCAGGACTTTTATATTTGATATAAGTTTTTTTTCTTAGAAGAACTTCCCTCTATTTCTCATATTAGGATTGTGCATATGCTTCTGCATAGTTGGCATTTTCAACTGATCTTTCATCATTTTGATTTGATCTGTCATCATTCCTGCACTGTCTAATCTTTTAGCTTCATCCAGTAACTTCTGACCTTCCTGCTTTCTTCCTTTGGAAATAGCCGCTGCTGCAAGATTTAAAGTTGCCATTGCTCTGTCATGCTTCATATTCAAACCATATTCCAAAGCTTTTTTCATTAAAGGCTCCACTTTTGTCGGATGATCCTGAGCTTGTGTTAACCCTAATAAATAGTGGAAATATCCGTATTGAGTTTTATGAAGTTGTCCTTTATAGTCTGTAATTTTTGTTAACCATTCTGCAGCTTTCTCCATATTTTGTTTTCTCAACTGCCAGAATGCCAAAAGGATATACTCATTTTTAAAGTAAAGCGCAATTGGAATAGCTGCTAAAAGAAAAACAACAATCCCCCATCCAAGATTTCTTGTGAAAATCATCATATAAAGTCCCAGAAGGATAAGAAGTGCTGCTACTGCAATTTTAATGTTCTTATTCATTATTAAATTTTAGAAGTGCAAAGATAATAAATTTAAAGGTTAAAGTTCAAAAAGTCAATGGTGAATGGTGAATTCACTATACTGATTAATTGTTGATAATCATCAGTAATTCACGATTCACTTTGCGAAGCAAAAATTGACTATTGACTTCTAAGCTTCTTTTTTGATTCTTTCAAACGTTTGGAAACAGAAATCACAACCATTTTTTTCGTCTTTTTCATGGCAGATTTCATTTGTTTTTTTCCAGATTTTCTCATCAATTTTCGGGAAGAATGTATCTGCTTCCAGATCAGCTTTTACCAGCGTAACCTCAAGTTTATCCACAATATCCATTGTTTGTTCATAGATGTTTCCGCCACCGATAACGAAAACTTCCTCATCAATTTTTTTAGCAAACTTGATGGCTTCTTTAAGGCTTCCCACAATAAGAATTCCTTCTTCAAACCAATCTTTCTTTCTTGAAACAACAATATTGGTACGGTTAGGAAGTGGTTTTCCAATACTCTCATACGTTTTTCTTCCCATAATAATCGGATGCCCGGAAGTAAGGTCTTTAAAATGTTTTAAATCTTTCGGAAGATGCCAAAGCAACTGGTTTTCAAAACCAATCTCGTTTTTCTCTCCCATTGCCACCACTATTGTTGTCATTCAAATATAATTTTCTACAAAATTAGCACATAATTTGTATATTTGATTAGCACAAAAAATTAAAAAAAAATAAACTATGAAAAATAAAGGATGTCTGGGCGCCGGAACTATTGGTATTGCCCTCCTTATTATTGTTGCAGTTCTATTCTTTTGGGGAAAAAGCGGATATAACAGCTTTGTCAACAAAGAACAAAATGTTAATGCAAAATGGTCTAATGTAGAGACCGTATATCAAAAAAGAGCGAATCTTATTCCTAACCTGGAAAGAACCGTAAAATCGTATTCAAAATTTGAACAGGAAACCTTAACGCAAGTAGTAGAAGCTCGTTCTAAAGCAACTTCTATCAACATTGATCCTACCAATATGACAGAAGCCGATCTTGCTAAGTTCCAGGCTGCACAGGGTGAGTTATCCGGTGCATTAAGTAGATTAATGGCTGTGGTAGAGTCTTATCCTAACTTAAAAGCAGATCAGCAGTATATCAATTTCCAAAGAGAGTATACCGCTATTGAAAACAGTATCAGAACAGAAACTGTTTATTATAATGATGCTGCAAAGGATTATAACACTTCTATCAAGACTTTCCCGAATAATATTTTGGCGAATTTCACCAACTTTAAAGAAAAACCTTATTTCAAAGCTGATGCAGGAGCTCAGAAAGCCCCTGAAGTATTCAAATAATAATGGGTAATTTCCTTACAAATCAACAGATCGCTTCCCTTGTGGAAGCGATTCAGTCAGCAGAAGACCATTCTACAGGGGAAATTAGGGTACATATTGACTCTAATACGGAAAACCGTGATGCTAAAACAGCATTTAAAGTTTTCACCGAACTGTGTATGGATAAAACTACCGACAGGAACGCTGTGCTTTTTCATGTTAATTTCGAACAGAAATACCTTACCATTATTGGTGACATAGGTATTCATGAGAAGGTTCATCAATCCTATTGGGATCATCTTCATGACTATATTACTTCTGAATTTGCCAAAGGAAATTATTATCAGGCATTGAAAAGTGCTATTTTGGAAACCGGCATTGAACTTAAAAAATATTTTCCTGTTGAAGGAGAAAATCCAAACCAACTTCCGAATGAAATTACATTCTCTTAAAATAGTATTTTCATTTTTACTGATCTGCTTTTACACTTTTGTATCAGCACAATACACTATTCCTCAAAAACCAGCAATTTTATATCCTGTTTTTGATGAAGCCGGGATTTTATCCCAGCAGGAAAAAGATGAACTTAATAATAAGCTCATCAAATTTGCCGATTCCACTTCCACAGAAATTGAGGTGGTGATCATTAAGTCTACCAAAGGTGAAGATGTCAACTTTCTAGCAACGATGTTTGGTGAACAATGGAAAATCGGTAAAAAAGGAGTGGATAATGGAGTGGTCTTCCTGATCGCGACTGAAGATCACACAATGTCTATCCAACAGGGACGGGCTGTGGAACAATATCTTACTGCATCTGTTGCAGGACAGATTCTGGACTATATTGTTACCCCTAACTTCAAAAAGGGCCTTTGGTATGAAGGGATCAACCGTGGTACCTCAGCTATTATGGAAGCTGTTCAGGGCAAATTTAAACCTGCTCCTACAACAGCACCTTCCGGTGATGGCAGTGCTCTTAAGGTTCTTATTATCGCCTTTGTTATTTTTATCATCATTGCTATTCTCTTCGGGAACCGAGGAGGCGGTGGCGGTGGTCGTGGTAATTATGACGACGATGATGATGTTATCATCACGCGAAGAGGACGCAGAAATTATCCTGGCGGGTTCTTCCCATTCCCAGGCAGTTTTGGTGGCGGTGGCTTCGGAGGTGGAAGTTCCGGCGGTGGTGGCGGAGGCTTTGGCGGCTTCGGTGGCGGTGGAAGTTTCGGCGGTGGCGGTGCTTCCGGCGGATGGTAATCTCACAACAATTACAATCACATATCAAATAGATCAGGTCTTAAGGGCCTGATTTTTTATTTAAAAACTTAAAATAACTACGTTTCTTTGATTTTAATTAATATTAAATCCATATTCACATATTAAAAAATTAATAAATCAACATAAAACCTACCTTTTATTCAATATTTTTTCAGTATATTTACTGAAAACAGGATTATGAAGAAGACGCTGGTAGTATTTGCACACCCCTATCTGGAGCACTCCAATTCGAATGTAGAGCTCATCAATTTCTACGTTCGTCACCAGCATTATACCTTAAGAGATCTTTATGAGGAATATCCTGACTTCCATATTGCTGCCTTCAGGGAAAGAAAACGTTTAGCCAACTACGATCGCTTTGTTTTTCAGTTTCCACTGATCTGGTTCGGAATGCCACCTCTGTTAAGGTTATGGATTGATGAAGTTTTCGACCGCGACTGGCTTCAGCCCGGAAAGCACAACCCACTTGAAAATAAAGAAGTCTATATTCTGGTAACCACCGGTGGAAAAGAAAGATCCTTCAGTAAAACCGGAACTTATCAATATACCGTAGATGAACTGATTAGTGGACTTATTGTTTCATTAAAGGTTTTCAAGGCAGATATAAAGCTTATCAAGATCGTTTACGAAGCCAATAAATTGTCTAAAAAAGAAATTATTCTACATAAAAAGAGTTTACAGAACTGCTCAATCAATAATATATGGAGTCCAGCTTAGCGATGAACACATTACTTTTTCTGGGTGTAGCCATTATCATGGTTCCACTGGCTAGAAAATTTGGATTGAGTTCAGTCATCGGTTATATTTTAGGAGGAATCATCATTGGTCCTTACGTTCTCAGACTTACCGGAAATAATGTTAATGACATTATGCATGCCAGTGAGTTTGGGGTTATCATGCTTTTATTTATTGTTGGGCTGGAACTGGAACCAAGGAAGTTCTGGGAAATGCGTAAGAAAATTATGGGGCTGGGGCTTACTCAGATGCTTCTGACTATTTTATTATTATTTCTTGTATTCATCAGTGTAGGCTGGAGAATAGATAAGGCTATTGCAGTAGCGATGTGTTTCGCCCTATCCTCTACTGCTATTGTATTACAAACACTCCAGGAAAAGAATAATTTTAAAACCACAGCTGGTGAAGCATCTTTCTCTACCTTATTGTTTCAGGATATTTCTGTAATTCCTATTCTGGCTATCCTACCAATTATTGCCAATTATAAGGCAAAGCATCACGATAATGAAATTCAGATTCTTATACAAAAACTTCCGGAATGGCTTCAGGCAAGCACCGTTATTCTTGGGGTAGCCTTGTTGATTCTATTGGGCAGATATGTATTTGTACCCTTCTTACGCTATGTTTCAAAATCAGGAATGGCAGAACTATTAACCGCTTCTTCTCTATTCCTAGTTATTGGAGTATCAGAATTAATGATCGTTATTGGGCTTTCTCCGGCATTAGGAGCTTTCCTGGCAGGAGTAATGCTGGCCAACAGTGAATTCCGACATGAGCTTGAAGCCCAGATCAATCCTTTTAAAGGGCTGTTGTTGGCAGTATTTTTTGTAAGTGTAGGATCAACCATCAATTTTAATATCATTCAAAAAGATCCCCTGTTTATTTTCAGTACGGTATTCGCGGTATTGGCAGTAAAGTTCTTAGTGTTGTATACTATTGGTAAGTTTTATAAAATAGATACTCCACAAAGTCTTTTCTATGCTTTCGCCCTTTCTCAGGTGGGAGAATTTGCCTTTGTATTGATTAATTATGCTTCAGATCTTTATCTTTTAAGTCCTGAGCTGAATGCACAACTGATGGCTGTTACAGCAATCACCATGTGCATTACTCCTATTCTTCTGATCCTCAATGATAAATTCATTACCCCTAAGTTTATTAAAGAAATCCCTGAAGAGGAAAATGATTACAATATTCTGGACAGTGATGTAAGCCAGAAAAAGATTATTATTGTAGGTTTCGGGCATTTTGGAAGCACTGTTGGACGTCTTTTAAAAGCTAATAAAATATCAGCAACTGTTTTGGACAGAGATTCTGACCGTGTGAAGCTTCTAAGAAGCTATGGTTTTAAGGTTTATTATGGAGATGCTACAAGGATTCCCATTCTAAGAGCAGCAGGAATTGAAGACGCCGAGATTCTGGTATTATGTCTTGATGATCCGGATGACAATATGTTTATTGCAGAATTGGTGCGTGAACATTATCCGGAGGTAAAAATATTTGTAAGAGCAAAGAACAGAATTGATGCCTATGAATATCTTAACAATGGAATCAATCATATTTATCGGGAAACATTGGGAACAGCTGTTGATATGGCCGTTGATGTCCTACATGAAACGGGGATGAGAAAGTATGCAGCCAGACGTCTTGGGCAAAGATTTATGGCCATTGATAAGGCTTCCATCAGAAAACTGGCAAAAGCTACAGAAGACAGCGATATTGCTTTATTTACCACAAAAGAAATCCTCCAGCGTGAGGAGGAATTATTGGCTTACGATAATCTTAATTTTGATAATAAAAATTGGGAAGATTCCTCATCCACTGAGGAAGAAGACGAGGAAGAATCCCAAGATTGATTTATTGGATGTTCACACTTCCGCCGCTACTTTCTTCTTTAGTAACGCTTTTAAGGTCTCCTTTTTTAGCGATATCAACACTTCCCCCTGAAGAAGCTTCTGCCTTAACGGAAGAAACTGCGCTAATATGAATACTGGCCCCACTGGATGCATCAGCCACTACATTATCTGCAATCACTTCTCTAGCTGAAATGCTGCTGCCTGAAGAAGAACTGATATCGGCATTTTTAGCTTTTCCGGAAATATCAATACTTGATCCTGATGAAGATTCTATATCAAGATTTACAGCCCAGATCTTCCCACTGAAGCTACTGCTGCTATCTGTATTAATATTGAATTCGTTAGCTTCAAGATTTCCGGAGATACTTCCTGCACTTGATACTTCAATATCAGTTTTTTCCTGAGTAAATTTATCTTTTACATTAATGCTTGCTGCAGATTCTGCAGTCAGTTTTGTAAAATCTCTGGTATAAATTTTTGCAGTAACTTTATTAATATTCATTACTCTTATTCCTTTCTTGTAGTGAATGTGTACTTTTCCGCCTTCGTTCTCTACAAGTATTTCATCAATGATACTTTGAGGGGCTGAAATCACTATTTTTTCAGTATCTGACTTTACAATTTCTGCATCTATTGCCTGAGAAACCTGAATTTCATCAAAATCTCCATTGAATTCTCTCTGCTGAATAGGTCCTGATTCCTTATTGATTACTTTCTCAACCCAACCGTTATTTTCTTTATTTTTCTTCTCATGTCTTTCATTACATGAGGCTAATACCACTAAGGCTGAGAAAATAAAAAGAGTCTTTTTTTTCATGTTTATTTTTTTTTAGAGATTATTTTTTAGATATATAATTTAATAACAACTAAAATATAAAAAATATTACATCATCTTGTATGATCTTTATGATTATAGAAAATCAACCTCTTATCAGGAGCTTTTTATAAATTCAGATTTTATTCCTCATCATAGAAAAATATTCACTTCTTTCCTTTATTAAATACATTCATGAAAATATCTGTCATAAAGCAAGTTTTTAATATCTTTATGGTTTAATAACAACTATATTTATGAAGAATATTTCATCGGTATTATTAATTTCTGCCTTGGCGTTCAATCAATCTTGTACTACAATGAAACAGACCGATACACAACAGGAACTTCCTGCTCCTGATCCATCTTTATCTTCAAACCCTTTTATGAAGAAGAGCAAGCTTCAGTACGAAGCTCCGGAGTTTGACAAAATTAAAAACGAACATTTTAAACCGGCTTTTGAATTCGGATTAAAGCAACATGCTGCTGAAATTGAAAAAATTGCCAACAATCCTGCTACTCCTACTTTTGAAAATACAATCGTTGCATTGGAAAAAAGTGGTGAAGTACTGAGAAGAGCTCAAATTGTATTTTCGAATCTGACAAGTGCGAATACCAACCCTACTCTACAGGCTTTGGATGAAGAATATGCGCCTATTTTTGCAGCACATTCTGATAAAATGTACCTGAATGAAAATCTTTATAAAAGAATCAAATCCATCAAAGAAGATGGCCTAGATTCTGAAAGCAAGAGATTAGTTCAATATTATAAGCAAAACTTTGAGATTGCAGGTGCGAACCTTTCTGCTGCTGACAAAGAAAAACTAAAGCAGATCAATCAGGAACTGGCTTCTCTTTCTACTCAATATGCCAATAAGTTATTGGAAGCGAGAAAACAAGGTGGTGTATTCTTTGCTGATGCAAAAGAACTGGACGGACTTTCTACTGATGAAATTGCAGCGGCAGCAGCTGATGCTAAAACGGCAGGACAACCGGGTAAATATCTTCTTGCTTTACAAAATACAACCCAGCAGCCTCTTTTACAAAACCTGAAAAACAGAGCTTCCAGAGAAAAGCTATTCAAAGCTTCCTGGACAAGAGCTGAAAAAGGTGATGCTAATGATACGAGAGAAACTATTGAAAAACTGGCTAAAATCAGACTGAAGAAAGCTCAGATTCTTGGGAAAAAGAATTTTGCAGAATGGAAACTTCAGGATCAGATGGCGAAAACCCCTGAAGCAGCAACTAAATTAATGAATCAGGTGGCTACACCGGCTGTAGAAACAGCAAGACGTGAAGCTAAAGATATCCAGGATCTTATTGATCAGCAAAAGGAGGTTTCAAGGTAGAGCCTTGGGACTGGAATTTCTATGCTGAGCAGGTAAGAAAGGCTAAATTTGATCTTGATGAGAGTGAAATCAAACCTTATTTTGAAATCACAACGGTTTTAGAAAAAGGAGTTTTCTTCGCTGCTGAAAAATTCTACGGATTAACGTTCAAAAAGAGAACTGATCTTCCGGTGTACCACCCGGATGTAGTGACTTATGAAGTTTTCGATCATGACGGAAAATCTATCGCAATCTATTATCTGGATTTCTATACAAGAGATTCTAAAAATGGTGGTGCATGGATGAGTAACTTCGTAGAGCAGTCTTATCTTATGGGAACAAAACCGGTCATTGTTAACTGTTACAATTATCAGAAACCGGCTCCTGGAAAACCTTCCTTAATCAGCTTTGATGATGTTTCAACTATTTTCCATGAGTTTGGACACTCTATCCACGGAATGTTTGCAAGCCAGAAATATCCATCTCTTTCCGGAACGAATGTGCCAAGAGATTTTGTGGAATTCCCTTCTCAAATCAATGAGCACTGGGCACTGGATCCAATGGTCATCAAGAACTATGCAGTTCATTATGAAACAAAACAACCGATTCCTCAAGCCTTAGTAGATAAAATTAAAAAAGCAGCTACTTTCAACCAAGGATATATGACTACGGAATTGATTTCTGCAGCCGCTTTAGATATGGATTGGCATTCTGTAACGAATGAAAGCCAGTTTATTCCTGTTCTAGATTTTGAAAAACAATCTTTAACGAACCATGGATTCACTTTAGCAACAGTTCCGCCGAGATATCACACACCTTATTTTGCCCACATCTGGGGTGGTGGATATTCAGCAGGATATTATGCTTACCTATGGTCTGAAACATTGGATAACGACGCATGGGAATGGATCAGCAAGAATGGTGGATTAACCAGAGAAAATGGTGACCGTTTCAGAAAATATATTCTTTCTGTAGGAAATTCTGTAGATCTTAACCAGGCATTCAGAGATTTCACAGGGCATGATCCGGATATCAAACCTTTATTAAGAAACAGAGGGTTTATTAAATAATACTTTGAGAAGCATTCTTTTAAGAGTGCTTCTTTTTTTCCACGAATGCCCATTTTTTTATTGAAACTCATATATAAAGCACTGTATTCTATGTTGTCTATGCGGTTTAAAATCTTTTACCACATATAGCATTATCATTCGTGAATTCGTGGCGATTCTTCAGCAGTATATAATTTCATCGCAGATGAAATCTTTGCGCCTTAAAAACACCTTAGGAAATAAACAATTTGTGCCTCTGCGATTTTCCAACAATAACATTATAACAGAAGTAAAAAATCAAGGCTGTTTCTATTGATATTCCTTATTTTTGCAGCATAAAATTTTAAACTTAAAAGATGAATTGTCCCTGCTGTTCAGGAAAATCTTACGAAGAATGCTGCAAACCTTATCACACCGGAGAAAAACATGCTCCTACCGCTGAAGCATTAATGCGTTCCCGATTTTCTGCTTTCGCAATCCCGAATGGTGAATATCTAATGGAAACCACCCTTCCGGGAAAACGTAAATATCACAACAAACGGGATCTTCAGGAATGGGGCGAGATCAATGAATGGACAAAACTGGAAATTGTTCAGACTCCTGCTTTAAATCACGTAGAATTTAAGGCTTATTATACAGATCAGGACGGGCATCCTCAAATCCATCACGAGTTTTCTGTTTTCCAGAAAATGCATGAACGCTGGTATTATGTTTCAGGTAAGTTTTTAGACTAAAAATATGAAGAAGAATTTTATGTACACATTGCTGTTTTTATTTTGCAGCTTTGGAATTTTCAATGCACAAACAGCTGAGGATAAAAAAGAGATATCTATTGCTGTTACTGATATATTAAAAGGATTCCAGACTAAAAATGGTGATCTCATGAATAAATATGTGAATGAAACCTATGGTGTAGGTGTCCTTTTTAAAAGTGGTGGTGACCTGGGATTTGTTTTAAATGAAGATGTAGATTTCAATATGCCATTAGGACATATTAAAAAGGCATGGAATATCAGAAATCAATTTCCAATACAATTCGATCAGAGTTATGGATATGATGTAAAAAATAAGAAATGGTCAAAAGAAGGATTATCGGTTCAGTTTAATTCTAATACAGTTAATGATTATGCTGACAAGTTTTCAGAACTATATGCTGTAAAGGATCAGACGATTTTTAAGATCAATTCCAATCCTAAAGATGTTGTTTTTGTAACACTTGCTGAGAACAGTAAAGAAAAAACTCCTATTAACGGATTTAGATTTGTCATGACAAAGGTTGAAGGAAAATGGTTCCTTACGTTTATTGATGTGACGGAGTATGATGCTGAGTAAGAAAATAGTGAAAACCACCCCGTCAAATCTTCGATTTGACACCCTTCCAGCGGAGGGGAATGCCAAGCATTATACTAAGATTAGTATATAAAACAAAATCACCAACAGAATGCTCTGCTGGTGATTTTTATATTGTATTACAATGTACTTGCAGCACAAAAAAAATGCCCGAAAAAATCGGACATTTATATTATTTCTTAGTGAGCGTCAGTTCCGTCAATTCCGTGAGCATGACCGTGTGACAATTCTTCTTCTGTTGCAGGACGAGTGTTTAAAACTTCCACCTGGAAATCTAACACTTTACCAGCCATTGGGTGGTTAAGGTCTGCTACTACAGCTTCAGGAGTTACTTCTACTACAAAAGCCTGGAAGTTATTTCCTTGGTTGTCTGATAAAGGTAAAATTGCTCCGATTGGAGGAGTTCCTGATTCTTTGAACATTTCAATTGGTAATTGTGCAATAGCATCAGGCTGTCTTTCTCCGTAAGCTTCTTCAGGCTGAATTACAAAAGCAGCTTTATCACCAGCTTTCAAACCTAGGATATTCTCTTCAAATTTTGGAATCATCATTCCTACACCATACAAAAATGTAAGTGGGTTTTCTGCTGTTGTTTCTTCTACAAGAACTTTACTTCCATCTGCTTCGATAGTGTGAAGGATATACTTTACAGCTACAACGTGATTGTTTTCAATTGTCATATTTTTCTTTTTTTGTCGTAATTTTTTTTACGATTAACGATAGTACAAATATACTCTTTTTGAAATGATTCCATGAGGTTGAAAGCTGGGAGATGGAAGAAGGAAGTTATGAGGGACACAAAAATCCCTACAGCTCTTTTTTCATCCTCCAAAACTCTTTTTATTATAATTAAAATAATTGTCAGAAGTTATAAGGTCACCACTTATTCTTCAAGCTTACAATCTTTATTTTTTATTCCTGGCTTCGTCTCTTTTTTTCTGTCTTAAGACATACAAGTACAAACTTTCAACTTTTGCTCTTGCCCAATCTGTTTTTCGTAAAAACTTCAATGAGGAATTGATACTCGGATTATCTGTAAAACATTTAATATTGATTTGTTTTCCCAATTCCTCAAAGCCCTGATAATATTCTACCAACTCTTCAAGAATGGCATCAAGTCTTTTTCCGTGTAAAGGATCTTTTGATTTTTCTTCCATAACGCAGTAAAATTAAAACATTTTATCTGACTTACCGACTAAAATTGTTTCCCCTCTTAATCTTTAGTATTTTTGATGAAGCAATTTTTACCCATAAAAATTATTCACTGCAAATCAATATGAGCAAAAATAACGACGCCAACAGGAAAAAAAATAAAAAGCAAATTGATCAGAAAAAACGGAAAACACAAAATGCAGAAACGGAGAGAAAAGCACGTTTAAAACAAATTTATCAAGATTTCAAAGGAAAAGAAACCGATAATAACCCATAAAGTTTGGGTTACAAACAAGTTCTTTTATCTAAATATACTTCCTGATAAATTAAGGTAACCCGTATTTTTTAAAATACCACTTCATTTATCTTTATTTCTTTAAAATATGATCAACTTTTTATGAAGATTCTACACACCGCCGACTGGCATTTAGGAAAAAAACTGGATCGCTTTTCCCGACTGGAAGAGCAGGTTTCAGTGATGGAGGAAATCATTATGATTGCTGATGAAGAACAGGCAGACCTTATCATTGTTGCCGGTGATCTGTTTGATAATTTCAACCCTGCTGTTGAAGCTGTTGAGCTTTTTTATAAAACCCTGAAGCGCTTGTCTCAAAACGGAAAACGTCCCGTCATCGCTATTTCAGGAAATCATGATTCTCCAAACCTCATCAATGCCCCGGATCCATTGGCCAGAGAATGTGGAATTATTTTAATAGGACATCCCAAAGCGGAAATTATTCCATTTGGAACAGAACATTTTAATATTACCCGTTCAAAAGAAGGATTTATAGAAATGAAGATCAATGCAATTGATTTTCCTATAAGATTATTGCACACTCCTTACGCTAATGAAATCCGTTTGAAGGAATATTTAGGAGAAAATAAAGAGGAAGAGATTAATAACGTACTTTCAAGAACATGGAAAGATCTTGCAGATCAGTTTTGTGATGAAAAGGGGATCAACCTTTTAACAGCCCATTTGTACATGAATAAAAAGGGAGCTGAGATTTTAGAAGAACCTGAAGGAGAAAAACCCATCAAAATCGGAAATGCTGATCTTATTTTTTCTGATAGTATTCCTGAGCAGATTCAATATACAGCTTTAGGCCACTTGCATGGCTTTCAGAATATCGGAACGAAAGAAAAACCGGTAATTTATTCATCTTCTCCCCTATGCTATAGTTTTAGTGAGGCCGGCCAGAAAAAATATGTTTCCATCATCGATGCTGAACCTGGGAAACCTGTTTCTTATGAAAAAAAATATTGCAAAGCGGAAGAACTTTAGTAAGGAAAACATTTACCTCTGTTGATGAAGCCGTTCTCTGGCTAAAAGAGAATCCATATACGTTTATTGAGCTGACCTTAGAAAGTGAAACTTTTTTAACAGCCGATGAACGTAGATTAATTTACCAGTCTCATACAGGAATTGTGCATCTTATCCCTAAAGTTAAAAACCGGGAATCTGGTGAGGAAACAAGTACTGAAATCAATTTAAGTCAAGATATAGAGACATTGTTTAAGGATTATTTTAAATCAAAAAACGGCGGACAGGAGGCCAATGAAGAACTGATAAAATTGTTTAACGAAATTTTAAATTCCTAAGCTATGATTCCTATTCAATTAACTATTGAAGGTCTGTATTCTTACCAGGAACGCCAGACCATAGATTTCAAAAACCTTACGGAAGCCGGATTATTCGGTATTTTTGGAGCAGTAGGTTCGGGGAAATCATCAGTTCTTGAAGCAATTTCGTTTGCTTTATATGGTGAAACGGAACGTCTGAATATGCGTGACAAAAGAGCGTACAATATGATGAATTTAAAATCAAACAGCTCTTATATTGAGTTTGATTTTATTAATTATGAAAATAAACTCTTCCGTGCAACCAGAGATTTCAGACGAAATTCTAAAAAGTTTGAGGATGTAAAGCCTAATTCTGTAGCCTTCTATGAAAATAGTAATGGGAAGTGGATTCCTCTGGAGCATTCCAACGCAGAAGCTATCATTGGTTTAAGCTATTCTAATTTTAAAAGAACGATTATTATTCCTCAGGGGCAATTCAAAGAATTCCTTGAATTGGGAGCTGCAGACAGAACCAATATGATGAAGGAGATTTTCAACCTTCAGCAATATGATTTGCAAAATAATGTTTCAGCTTTGAATTCAAAAAACAGATCCGAATTGGATCAACTTGAAGGCCAGCTGAAAGGTTTTGAAGAGATCAGTGAGGAAAAAATTCAGCTTCAGAAAGACCTTCTGGGAGAAGAACAGAAAAAGCTTGTTCAGGCTAATGAAATGTTTGAAAAGGTTTCCCAGACTTATCAACAACTGAAGAACCTAAAAACAGATTTTGAAAGTTTACAACAAAACCGGGGAAATTTCAACACCCTTTCTGAGCAGAAACCTCAAATAGATGCACTGGAAGCTCAATTAGAACTGTATGATCGTATTTTCAGGGTTTTTAATCCATTGATTGCTGATAAAAACAGGCTTTCAAAAGGAATTACTGAAAAAAGAAACGAAAAAGAAAGTCAAATCAAAACTTTACAGGCAACGGAGGTTACTTTTAGTGCGGTAAAGGAACAACTCATAGCTTTGGAACCTAAATTTAAAGCTTTGGAACAATCCAGAATACAGGAAAATGATTTAAGTCTAATTGTACAGATCCTGAAGTTTTATAAGGAGATTGAAACACTTAATGAAAGAACTCAGAAAGGATCGGAAAAGGTAGCGGAAGTAGAAGCTCAAAAAGATATTATTCAGAAAAAGATTACTGAGCTTTCTAAAAACATTGATGTTTTAAAAAGCCAGAAACTTGACACCTCTTTACTTTCCAATGTGGGGAACTGGTTTATTCAACAGAAAAACTTCAAAAAATCCCAACAGGAACAGATTGAAAAAACGAAAAAACATCAGAAACAAATTGAGCTCATTGCTGAGGAACTAAAATCTTTTGCGATTCAGGAAAACTTTAAAACTGATTTCAATAATAAAAGAGAAGCTCTGGAAGCCAAGAAAAAGAACTTTCTCAAAAACTGGATCAACTGAAGATTCAAAAAGAACTTTCCCGTTTTGCCAGTGAACTCCATGATGGAGAGGCCTGCCCGCTTTGTGGTTCTCAGGAGCATCCGCATATTGTGGAATTTCATGATGTAAATACCGAGCTCCAGGACATTCAGGAAAAAATAAAGATCGTTGAACAAGAAGCTCAACATCTTCAGCAACAGGAAACTGCTATTGAGAAAATACTGGATAGAAAAAAGATCTTTGATGAGCAGCTGATCTCTGAACAGAAAGTTCTCCAGCAGATCCAAAAAGATATAGAAAGTCATCTCCAACAGTTTATATGGAAACAGTTCAGCCCGGACCATGAGGATGATTTTGAGAAAAAAGATCGGATTCTTTTTCCTTGGAAAAAAGATTGAAGAAACAGACAAAACCATTACGCTGGAACGTGAAACCTTAGAAAAGGAAAATAAAGTCCTGGAAAAATATAAAAATGCCTTAGAGACTTTCAAATTGGAAGAAGCTACCAAGCAGAAAGAAATCAACATAAGCCTTTCCCATCTTAAAATCCTGGAATGGACACTTTATAAACAAAAAACAGTAACTGAAGTGGAGGAAGCTTATCTGAAACTGAAACAATCCAATACTGAAACTGAACAATTATATCAAAAAGCCTCACAACAGGAAAAAGATCTTGCCCCTAAACTTGCAGAACAGAAAGCGATTGTCAGCCAAACGGAGAAACAAATTGCAGACATTGAAAAAGAGATTTCTGAAAATCAGCAAACTATTGATAAGGCTTTAAATGAGAACCATTTCACAGCATTTAATGAGGTTGAAACTATTCTGAAACAGGAAATTAATATTCAGGAAACAAGAGCGAAAATCCAGCAGTTCAAAATTGATTTTGAAACTTTAAAGAAAGTAATTGAAGGGTTAGAATTGAAATTAAAAGGAATTTCTTTTGATGCTGAACAGTTCTCATTGGCCGAAAAACAGTTTGATGATGCTCAGACTGCATTGAAACAGATCAACGATGCTGTGGTAACCATGACCGCCGAAAAAGACAGGTTAGAGAAAGAATATAAGAAAAAAGAAGAGCTTCTGAAAGAATTAACAAAGCTTCAGAAACGTTCTGAAAATCTGAAACTGATGATGAATCTGTTTAAAGGTGCCGGTTTTGTACAATATGTATCCTCCATTTATCTGAGGCAGTTGTGCGATCATGCCAATACCCGCTTCCACAGGATGACAAGAAATCAACTGAGCCTGCAGCTTAATGAAAATAATGACTTTGAGATCATTGATTACCTCAACGAAGGGAGAAGCAGAAGTGTGAAAACGCTTTCGGGCGGACAGGCATTCCAGGTATCTTTAAGCCTTGCTTTAGCATTGGCAGAAAGTGTTCAATCCAATGCTCAGGCTGATAAAAACTTCTTCTTTATTGATGAAGGTTTCGGAACCCAGGATACAGAATCAGTAAATATTGTATTTGAGACACTCACTAACCTGATGAAGGAGAATAGAATTGTGGGAATTATTTCTCACGTAGAAGAGCTTAAAGAAAAGATTCCTACCGCACTTAACATTATTAAAGATGAGGAAAGGGGAAGCTTAATTCAAATCATATAATTTTTAAACTACAAAAGTCACACAAGCTTTGTTTTCAAAAACGTTTGTGTGACTTTTTGTGTTTAAAGAAAACCTGTCCTTACAGATTTTGCACCTGCGGTTTTACTTCTTTCCCAAATAATTCAATAGATTTCATCATGATATCATGAGCCGGATCACCAATATCCATATGACCGATAAATCTTGTGATTCCAAAGATCTCCTTCATATAAGCAATTTTATCTGCTACCTCAGCCGGACTTCCGATGAACAATGCTCCATCCTTACTTCTTCCGCCATCATACTGCATTTTTGTGTAAGGTGCCCAGCCTCTGGAAGAACCTATCCTATCCATCTGAGACTTATAGTTATGAAAATATCCGTCTACCACCTTCTGGTCATCACTTACAAAAGTATGTGAATGGATCGCAATCTGCATTTTGGACATATCATGCCCTGCTTTTTGATATTCCTGTTTGTAGAATTCAATCAGATTTTTAAACTGGATCGGCATTCCGCCAATAATGGCTACCACTAATGGCATTCCCAATTGAGCAGCACTTAAAACAGATTGTGGTGTTCCTCCTACAGCTCTCCAGATCGATATTTTACCCTCATTTTTTGCTCTTGGGTATACGGTCTGATTATTCATTGGAGCACGAAGTTTCCCTGACCAGGTTACATTTTCCTCAGCATTGATCTTTAATAATAAGTCCAGCTTTTCATCAAAAAGTTCCTCATAATCATTCAACGAATAACCATATAAAGGAAATGATTCAATGAAACTTCCACGTCCCACAAATATTTCTGCTCTTCCATTTGAGATCAAATCCAACGTGGAAAAGTCTTCATACACTTTTACCGGTTCTGATGAACTCAAAACAGTTACTCCACTCGCTAATTTTATATTTTTTGTAATGCTTGCTGCTGCCGCCAATACTATTTCCGGCGAAGAAACAGCATAATCCGGACGGTGATGCTCTCCCATCGCAAAGACATCTATTCCTACTTCATCCATGAATTTTACCTGCTCCAGAATTTCCTGAAGTTTGATTCCTGCATCTCTATATTTTCCGGTTGACTGATCGAAAGCCAAATCTCCGAACATTCCTATTCCTAATTCCATATTGTTGATTTTAGTTATACAAAAATACAGCTCTAAAGTGTCAGATGCATTGATGTTTGATAAGATCGATAATATGTTTTAAACACAGATAATTTTTTATGATGTTGGAAAACGCAAGGGCGCAAAGGGATTAAAGATTATGTTGTTTTTAAGGCGCAAGAAAATCAAAGATTTTCAGTAAAAACTGTGCAGATTTTTTGCCACGAATACCTGATGATAGTATATTAGAGACGATATTCTATGTGCCTATGTGGTTCAAAATTTTAAAACCACAAAGGGGCACATAGGTTTTTGCACTCATAAAAAAGCCCTGGATTCTTGGCTATCATTTAGCAGTATACAATTTTATCGCAGATAAAATCCATACACCTTAGCATATAAAATCCTTACACCTTAAAAACATATTATATTAAATATTCTTTGGCCCTTGTAATTTCCAACGAAAAGCAACAAAAAAATCCAACCGGACTGGCTGGATTTTGATATTATTTTTTCAGATACAGATCAAAATAATCTGTGATTTTCTGCATAAGATGAACTCTGTCTTTTCCGATCACATTGTGTGGATGCCCCGGATAAGCAAAGTAATCTAACTGAACTCCATTATCTACTGCTGATTTGATGAATTTAATAGAATGCTGCCATACCACGACATCATCCTGTGCACCATGGATCATCAATAGCTTTCCTTTCAGGTTCTGAACTTTATCCAAAAGATTAGCCGCAGCATATCCTTGCGGGTTTTCCTGAGGGGTGTCCATATATCTTTCTCCATACATGATTTCGTACATATTCCAGTCGATTACCGGTCCTCCTGCAACTCCTACTTTGAATACGTCCGGTTTGCGAAGCATGAAACTTGTTGTCATGAATCCACCGAAGCTCCATCCGTGAATACCCATTTTATTTCCGTCTACATAAGGAAGTGACTTCAGATAATCTACTCCTTTCATTTGGTCGTTCATCTCTGTTGTTCCCAGATTTCTGAAAACAGCCTGCTCAAACTTCATTCCACGGTTGGCAGAACCTCTTCCATCCATCGTGAAGATAATATATCCGTTCTGAGCCATATATTCATACCAAAGATTTCCGGATGACGGGAAGCTGTTTGTAATCAACTGCAGATGCGGCCCGTTGTACAGATATACGATGGTTGGATATTTCTTATTCGGATCAAAATTGGTTGGCAGGATGATCTTTCCATATAAAGGAGTTCCGTCATCAGCTTTTAACTCTACGTTTTTAATCTCCGGTCTCTGATAATTCTTTAATGGATTTTCAGAAGTAAGAATATTGGTAGATTTTAAAGTGGATGTATTGATAATGTTTCCTACTCTTGGAGTATTTGAATTGCTATAAGTATCATACAGGTAGTTTCCGTCACTGCTAAGAACTCCGGAGTGCATCCCTTCGGCAGCATCCAGCTTTTCCATCTTAAAGTTGGCCCAATTGATCTTATATAAGTGTCTTTCTAAAGGAGTTTCTTTTGTAGAAGTAAAGAAAATTTCTTTTTCTTTTCATTAAATCCTAAGATCTCAGTTACCAGCCAATCTCCTTTTGTGATCTGAGCGACTAATCCTTTTTCTAAACTATAATGAAATAAGTGATTGTACCCTGTTCTCTGGCTTTGCCAAATGAAATCTGTATTTGAATTTGGGAAGAAAGTAAGCGGACGTTGTGGCTCCACATATTTGCTGTCTGTTTCTTCAAATAAAGTTTTTACCAGTGTTCCCGTAGCCGCATCATATTGGTTCATCTTCATATGATTCTGCCCTCTGTTCAATACTGCCACAAAAATATATTTTGAATCAGGGCTCCAGGTAACAGCTGTTAAATACTGATCTTTTTCACCCTCTACTTTCAGAAAAGCTGTTGTCTGCGTCTTGATATTGAAAACACCTAATGTTACCTGATGGGAAGTTTGTCCCGCCATTGGGTATTTGATATTATGGTTTACAGCTGGAGTTACCGACCAGTCAATAATCGGATAATCTGCAACCATTGACTGATCCATTTTGTAGAATGCTACGCTTTCTGAGTTCGGAGCCGGAAAGATTCCGGTATCAATTCCGAATTCATTTCTGTGAACAGCTTGGCCACTGATAATATTTTCGTTGGCTTCATTGGTTACCGCTATGGTTTTTCCATTTTTATTAACAAATAAATTATTCTTTGCGGTAAAGGCAAACGTCTGCCCGTCTCCAAACATTTTCACATTGGCAGCATCAAGATCAATCTTTGCTGAATTCTTTATCTTCCAGTCATTTCCAGACTTTTCAATCCAAAACATTTTACCATTTGTATTGAAATATGCGTTGGATATTCCTGTAAACTTAATAGATGGGACACTGCTCAGTTTATCATCTATAAACTGTCTGTTCAGCTGTGTCAAAGAGATCAGCGTATCCTGTTTGTTTGTTTTTAGATCTGTAGCCAGGTATCCTCCTTTTACGGATTGGATATAAGATTTCCCATCTGCAGACCATGAAAACTGTGAAATATTTTTCACTGCCAGGTTCGTTCTCATCCCATTTACAGCTTCTGCCATTGTAAACTTCTGTGTCTGGGCAAATACTGCACTCCCCAAAACAAGCATCAATAAAGAATATTTATGTAATTTCATCGTATAAAATTGAATCCGTCAAAAATAAGAAATAAAAACCATCCGTTAAGAAACGTTAAAATAAAACATTCATAAAATAGAATTAATTCATCTATAGGAAATATTTCTTACCTTAATAGTAGAATTTTGTAGACTTAGTTTGGAAAAAGTAAGGGCGCAAAAAATATTTAATATAATATGTTTTTAAGGCGCAAGATTTTTATCTTCGATAAAATTGATTGAAAATATTGAACGTTAACACTTACTATAATAAGATAATTCATCATCCAATGCAGATCATTTCATTTCTTATCCTATATCAATGACTTGTATATGCTCGCTATCCTAAATTTGCATCATTAATCATAACAAAAAATACAAAATACAATGGCAACAAAATGGATCTTAGACCCTACGCATAGTGAAATCACTTTCAAAGTAAAACACATGATGATTTCTAACGTAAAAGGAAGCTTCAGAACTTTCAACGCTGAAATTGAATCTGAAGATGAATTCTTTGCAAACGCTAAAACTACAGCTACAATTCAGACTGATTCTGTATTTACTAACAATACAGACAGAGACAATCATTTAAAGTCTGCTGAATTCTTCAATGCTGAAAATCACCCAACAATTACTTTTGAATCTCAAAATCTGAACAATGAAGTAGTTGGAAATCTTACCATCAATGGGATCACAAAACCTGTAACATTAGATGTAGACTTCGGTGGAATTAATGTTGACCCATGGGGAAATACCAAAGCAGGTTTCTCTTTTGAAGGTAAAATCAGCAGAAAAGATTTCGGATTGAACTGGAACGCAGCTCTTGAAGCAGGCGGTGTAATGGTAAGTGATGATGTAAAAATCGCTGGTGAATTACAGTTTGTAAAACAAGCTTAATTTATAACATACTTTTTAAAAGGTTCAGGGATTTTACTAAAAAACCTTGAACCTTTTATTTTTTATCAATATGCAAGCATTATGAACCTCAACGATCTTCAAAATATAAGTGAAAATTTCAATAGCACACAGCGAATGCCGGTTTTATTCCTTGGGCATGGTTCGCCGATGAATGCTATTGAAGAAAATCAATTTGTACAGGGATTCCGAAAAATAGCAAGTGAAATTCCACGGCCTAATGCAATTCTATGTATTTCTGCGCATTGGTATACGCCGGGAACTTTGGTTACTGCTATGGAAATGCCCAAAACAATCCACGATTTTTATGGATTTCCTAAAGAACTGTTTGAAGTACAATATCCCGCTCCTGGCAGTCCCGAACTTGCCAGGGAAACTGCTGAGCTTTTACTTCCGGTAGAAGTAGAGGAAGATCATAACTGGGGATTGGACCATGGTGCGTGGTCTGTCATCAGGCATTTGTATCCTGATGCAGATATTCCCGTTATTCAATTAAGCATTGATTATACGAAACCTCCACAATATCATTATGACCTTGCCAAAAGACTGAATAAACTTCGTGAGAAAGGAATCCTGATTATAGGAAGCGGAAACATTGTTCATAACCTACGTATGATCGACTGGAAAAATATCAATACAGTAGGTGCTGGCTGGGATTGGGCGATAGAAGCCAGAGAAAAAACCAATAATTGGCTCTTGGATGGCAATTTTCAGAATATTATTGATTATCACAAACAGGGAACATCTTTACAATATGCAGTTCCTACTCCAGACCATTATCTCCCGTTGATTTACACGCTAGGTTTGAAAGATCAGGCTGAGGAACTGAAATTATTTAATGATGAACTTATTGGCGGCTCATTAAGCATGACCAGTGTAAGAATTGGATAAACAATTCTCCATCAGATGTTTTTTTATCACTAAAACTTTAGTAATATTGTTAACCATGAAAACGATATTACTATTTTTTTTATTCGTTTATTCTGTTTCTTTTGCACAGATCATTAAAGGTACTGTAGTAGACGATAAGGAACATCGATTAAACAATGTAAACATCTATATTGACGGAACAAAAACAGGAACTGTCTCCCAAGAAGATGGAACTTTTACGCTTTCTCTTTCTCCACCAACCAGCGGCAATATTATTTTTCAGAAAGAGGATTATGAAACATTCAGCACTGAAGTTTCTGAAGTTATCAACAAAAATCTGAAAGTTGTCTTAACTAAAACGAATACTATTGAAGAAATAGTACTCATTCCTTATACTTCTGAAGCTTACACGAAATATATCCATGCTTTTCTCCGTAATTTTATTGGAGATGATCTCGAAAATGTGAGAATCAAGAATCAAAAGACACTTAAATTTTCTTATGACAAGAAGAAGAAACTGCTTAGGGTAAAAGCGCCTAAAACGTTACTCATTGAAAATAAAAATCTGGGATATGAAATTGAATACAATCTGATCGATTATTCAACAGACTTTAATACCAATATTACCAATTATACAGGAACCAGTTTCTTTAAAGAAACTAAAAATACAGATCGGGTAAAAATTAACAGGATGAATGCTTATGACGGAAGTTCGCTTCATTTTTTCAGGAGTATTTATAACAATAAGGTTTCTGAAAACGGATTTATTATCAATCAGGTTGTAAAACTTCCCAATTCAAACTATCCTACAGAGGAGGAACTGAATACATTAAAGGATTTTATGACCCAATTAAAATTGTCAGAAACTATCAATATTCCCGAAGACATCAAAGATATTTCCCGCAGAAAGAACAGTCAACAATCTTATATACTTGCCATTACAAAAACCTTGATCCCTGATTCTGATTATGTGAAAAGAACAAATGAACAGGTTATCTTTGGTTTTAAAGATATTCTTCAGGTTAATTATACCAAAATACCTTATGAAGATATTAAGAAAAATCAGTTTATTAAAGGAAAATACAGTAGAAATCTCACTACTTATCTCTATTCTGACGAAGGGGAATCTTTTGAAGTTTCAAAAGATGGAAATATTACCACCCCTGATCAGCTTGTTACCCAGGGTGAATTTTCGAGAAATAAAATTGAAAAAATGCTTCCTTTGGATTATCAATTGGGAGATTAAGTATACATAAAGAAGCAGGAATTTTGTTTTCCTGCTTCCTTTCTAAAGATCTTATTGTACAGCTTTTAAAACATTGATGTTCCCATAGCCATAGCTTGAATTAACAGTTGGGTAATAGGTTGCCGACTGTCTCATTTTATTAAGTACCTGATCTCTTGTCCATGATGGATTCTTAGCCCAAACCAAAGCTGCAATTCCTGCAGTAGCGGCTGTTGCTACAGAAGATCCGCCTACATAATCAGCCTGTCCGTTGTAATAACTCAGAACCGGAACTGTATTTCCTGATGCTCTTTCCATCTGGAAGGTAAAATCGATCTGGCTTCCGGAATGGCAAACATCACATTTTTGGTTAGAAGTTCCTTCTTTCACTCCTGTTATTGCCTGAGTTTCCGACATTGAAGCAGGGAAAATAACCCCAACAAAATTGGTAAAGCTGGTAGATGTTCCTCCTGCACAGAAAATCAGTTTTCCTCTGGCGTAAGCATATTTTACTCCATCTTCAATTTTTCCTACTGAAAAAATATGTCCCATAGACATAGAGATGATCTTTACATTGGTATTGTTTCCAAGGTCTGTAAATGCCGTTTTCACTCCGTTTTGTTCACTGGATGTTTCCAATACAACATTTTCGGCAGCACGGTAAGCGATAAGATTCGCATTATAGGCTACTCCCACCGGAAGCCCTGAATTGTTTCGGGGAGCAGCCATTACAGAAGCCATTTTGGTTCCGTGCCCACACTGATCCGCTGAACCATCAGCATTATATACTCCGTATTTAGTAATCGTTCTGCCTGATGATGCTCCATTGTTAAAGCTGGATCCCAATAAAGACTGGTCCGGAGAAACTCCCGTGTCAATAAGACCGATGGTTACTCCTGCTCCTGTACTGTAGTTCCAGGCATCAGGAATATTATGTTTGGCAAATGCCCATGGAATTTTTGCACTTGGTGTTGTAGAAGTATAATCTACAGCACTTAGAGTTGCTGTCGAAAAGCCGCATCCGGAAGATCCACTGCCGGAAGATTTTGCAGCAGTGTTGTACTTAGCTTCGTTTTCAAAATAGTGATAGTCTGCGGGTTCTACATATCTGATGTTTTTCATCTGACGAAGAGCCGTTATCGTTTCCTCTTTTTCGATAGTGACATCCATTTGATTAAGATACTTGTCAGAATTCAAAAGGAACCTTGCAGATCCTTTTCCCTCAGATTTTGCAATACTATTTAAAATCTCTTCCTCCATATTTTTATGATCCGGAGATTTACTCCTGTCAAAATCATCTTTGGACGAACCAAATCCAATAGATACCATTCTGTTACCACGGAAAACAGCGCTCCAAATAAAGTGATCGGATTCATTTTTCCAATTGAAAATTCCTTCAGTTTTTATAGCCTGATTGATCCTTTCATTGATCTGTTTTTCCGTTAACGGTGTTTTTTGAGACATTTCAATATTCGGGTTCTCATTGCGAAGTTCTTCCTGAGTACAGGAGTTTAAGGCAAAAAATAATGCCAGGAAAAATACAGTTTTTTTCATATGTTATAATTTTGGTTGGAGCCACAATATAACACTTTCAAGAGAATTAAAAGTTTAAAAAAAATGAATTTAGCATTATATGAATATTAATTCTGAAGATAATTATCCAAAACATTTAAATAATTGCACTTTAATGAATATGAGATAAATTACAGCACTGCCCACCCTTCTCTGGAGGGAATTACTACAGCTTCTATTGGCATTATATTTTCCTATTTCAATTCTTTTTCAAAACAAACACTGTTGTCAATACCAATGTATTGTCCATAATTAGGTATTCTTTGGAAACCGCTTTTTTCATATACGGAAATAGCATTTGTTAGATCCTTTGAAGTTTCAAGCACTGCTTTTTTATATCCTAAATCTTTAGCCCATGTTTCTAATTCCTTTACAACGGAAGAGCCTAATCCTCTTTTCCTGAACTCAGGATTAGTAAACATCCTTTTAATCTCCACCGTATCTTCAAAAAGTTCTTTGAAAGCACCACATGCTGCCGGAACTTCATCAATATAAACCACAATACAATTTTTAATCTTATCAATGGTATTAAATTGGGCAAAAAAGGCATCCTCAGCTCCGTTATGCTCTGCAAGCGTAGAGTCGAGATGCTTTACCAAGGTTTGAAAATCTAAAGAGCTGGAATCGGTTCTATGTATGGTCATATTTATTTAATAGATTTTAGAAGCAAAAAAGCTCCCATTGGGAGCCTTTCATTTTTATTCAATTAGTTTACAACAAACTTTCTTTCTTTAATGAGCTCTGCAATTGCCAGCATATCCTGACCGATCAGTCGATCGTCTTCAAGTTTAGCAACCTTCGAACGAAGAATCGTGAAGTTTTCTTCAATGATCTTAGAGCATTTTGATGGTCTTCTGAATTCTAATCCCTGAGCGGCAAACATTAGCTCAACAGATAAGATATTAACCAGATTTCCTAGAACCTGATTGAATTTTCTTCCAGAAATACTTCCCATAGAAACGTGGTCTTCCTGTCCTAAACTTGTAGGAATAGAGTCTGCGGATGCAGGGAAACATAACGTTTTATTTTCTGTAACTAATGCTGCAGAAGTATATTGAGGGATCATAAATCCTGAATTCAATCCTGAGCTTTCTGTTAATAATCTTGGAAGTCCATATTTGCCCTCCAATAGTAAGTAGCTTCTTCTGTCTGAAATATTCCCTAATTCAGCAGCAGCAAGGGTTGCATAATCTAATGGTAAAGCCATCAGCTGTCCGTGGAAATTTCCTCCTGAGATAGATTCTTCAGCACTTAATACAATTGGATTATCGGTTACAGAGTTTAATTCTGTTTCTGCCATACTCTTAAGGTGCTCAAAAGCATTTCTACTCGCTCCGTGAACCTGAGGTACACATCTCATGGAATAAGGGTCCTGCACTCTCTCACAGTCTTCATGAGCTTTCATATTTTCTGAACCTTTCAGGAACTTAAGCATTCTTGCGGCTACTTTTTTACTCCCTTCAAATGGTCTGATGTCATGAAGTTCTTTTTTGAACGGGCTTGCTGAACCTCTATACGCCTCAATACTCATGGCAGCCGTTAGATCAGCAAGATCTAAAAGATATTCAAATTTCTCCAGCCCTTTGATTGCATGTGCCAGGATAAACTGGGTGCCGTTAATTAATCCTAATCCTTCTTTTGGCCCAAGAACCAATGGATCAAGATTATACTTTTCCAATACTTCCATGGTATCAGACACTTTATCTCCTTCCCAAACCTGTCCAAGACCTAGTAGAGGTAATACCAGATGTGCCAAAGGAGCCAAATCTCCTGACGCCCCTACAGATCCCTGCTCAGGAACCACAGGAATGATATCCTTTTCAAGCATAAGGATCATTCTCTCGATAACATCAAGAGAAACTCCGGAAAATCCTTTTGACAACGCATGAACTTTAGCAATCATCATGATTTTGGAAAGTTCTTTTTCAATAGGTTTCCCTACTCCTACTGCATGAGAAATAATCAGGTTATACTGTAACTGTGCGGTTTCATCAGCTGATATTTTAGTATCGCACAGTGGCCCGAACCCAGTGTTGATTCCATATACACATCTGTCGGATTCTACAATTTGCTGTACGTTTTTCTGAGATTTTAAAATTTGGTCTTTTGCTGCTTTATTCAGCTTGGCTTTATTAGGTTTTTTACATATTTCCAGAACATCATGGAAAGTAAAAACATCTACTCCGTATATCATTTCTAAAAAATTTTCTTAAAATTACGCATTTAACAATAATTGGAGAAACTAAATTTTATTGTTCTATCTTTTTATCTAAAGAAGTAAATTAATTTGCTATTTTTATCGCCGAAAATTAAAAACTATAATACATGAGACTGAAAACTTTACTGCTGGCATTATGCGTTGCAAGTACAGCCACTTTTGCCCAAAAAGTGAAATATTCCAAGGAGGAAAGAAAAGAAATGAACCGTTATCTATTTAACGAAGGCTTCAATACTGCAACAGACAAAAAGGTCTCTACCATTATTTTAAAGGACAACACTGAACATCAAGGATATAGCAAATCATGGGAAAAGCAAAGAGGACAGATTCTTTCTATTACTATTGAAGATGTTGATTCAAGAAAACCTATGAAATTTGCAGCGGCTGATATTGCTGAAATGTATTTGTATGCAACAGACACTGAAAAATCTATGAAAGCAGCAAAGTTTATTTCAAATATGAGAAATTACAGCACCAAAAAATACAAAAAATCTATAACCGACGATGCGATTCCCTATGAAAACCAAATCGTTTCTTTAAAAAACAAGAAAGAACCCAAAGCTTTTTTAATGCAGGTCATCAATCCTGAATTTAATGAACTTATAACTGTTTACCATGATCCATTTGCTGCAGAAACGATCAGTACTGGTTTTGCTGGTGCTCCCGCATTTGGAGGAGGTGTCATTAAATCTTATTATGTAAAGAAAGGAAATAAGGTAATGTGGCTCCACAAAGATGATTTTGAAGACAATTATGACTTTTTATTTGGAGATAACGCCGAATTCATGAAAAAATATCCAAAAAATTCTGTAGAATGGGATTATTTTAGCTTTTTAGTATATCAATATACTGATATGAACAATGGATAAAATGCATCATCAAAATATCAAAACCTGTAGAATCATCTGCAGGTTTTTCTTTTTTTAAATAGGGAAAGTTTCCTTAATTTTGTTATATGAATCCTTCTTTAGAATTACAACTCAAAACTTTACCTTCCGAACCTGGTGTTTATCGTTATTATGATAAGAACGAACAACTTCTGTATGTTGGAAAAGCTAAGAATTTAAAGAAAAGGGTTCTCTCCTATTTCAATAAAAATCTTTCAGGATACAGGATCAAAATTATGGTCGGCAAGATCCAACGCCTAGAAACTACGATTGTAAATAGTGAGTATGACGCTCTTTTGCTGGAAAACAATCTGATTAAGGAGCATCAGCCATTTTACAATGTCATGCTGAAGGATGACAAAACCTATCCTTGGATCTGTATTAAAAATGAAGATTTTCCAAGAATTTTCTTAACCAGAAATGTCATTAAAGATGGTTCGGAATATTATGGTCCGTATGCAAAAGTAAGACCTGCCAAGATATTACTGGATACGATCAAACATATTTATAAACTCAGGACCTGCAATCTGAATCTTTCACCGGCCAAAATTGCAGATGGAAAGTATAAAGTCTGTCTGGAATATCATATTAAAAATTGTGAAGGGCCTTGTGAAGATCTTGAAAGCAAAGAAGATTATGATGAAAAGATAGAGGCCATCCGTGGAATTATTAAAGGAGATTTCCGTAAGGCAAAGGAGTATCTGGTGAATCAAATGATGAAACACGCCTCCAACCTTCAGTTTGAAGAAGCACAGATTATTAAGGAAAGACTAGATATTTTGGAAGATTATCAGGCTAAAAACACCGTAGTCAATCCAAATATTGATGATGTGGATGTCTTTGGTATGACCAGTGATGAGACAGCTGCCTATGTCAACTTCTTTAAAATAAGAAACGGGAATATCATACAGAGCTTCACCACCGAAATCAAAAAAATCCTGGAAGAGACCGATGAGGATATTATGGAAGAGGCTTTAATTGAGATCCGGCAGAAATTTGGTTCGGATTCAAAAGAAGTATTGCTTCCTTTCCATTTATCTGTAGAAATTCCAAATGTAAAACTTATTGTTCCTAAAGTTGGTGATAAAAAGAGAATCGTAGAGCTTTCCGAAAAGAATGCAAAGGAATATCGTTTGGAAAAATTAAAACAGGTTCAGATTGTTGACCCGGAAAGACATACTAACAGGATTATGGCAGAAATGCAGAAACTTCTTAGAATGCCTGTTGAGCCACGACATATTGAAGGATTTGACAACTCGAATATCCAGGGAACCAACCCGGTTTCGGCCTGTGTAGTTTTTAAAGACGGAAAACCCAGCAAAGCAGATTACAGGATTTTCCATCCTAAAACTGTAGAAGGGCCTAACGACTTCGCCACAATGGAGGAAGTTATCTACCGCCGATATAAAAGAATGCTGGACGAAGGTGAAAATCTGCCACAACTCATCCTTATTGATGGTGGAAAAGGACAATTATCTTCTGCTGTCAAAAGTCTTAGACTACTAGGATTATATGGGAAAATTACCATCGTAGGAATTGCAAAAAGACTTGAAGAGATTTTCTTCCCGGAAGATCCTATTCCATTATATCTTGATAAAAAGTCTGAAACTTTAAAAATCCTGCAAAGAGTAAGAGATGAAGCTCACCGATTCGGGGTAAAACATCACAGAACGAGAAGAAAAAATTCTACCATCAAATCAGAATTGGAAGAAATTCCTGGCGTGGGAGAAAAAACGATCGAACTGCTTCTTTCCAAACTTAAGTCTGTAAAAAGAATCAAAGAAGCCAACCAAGAAACCTTGGAAGAGATCTTAGGTAAAAGTAAAGCGAAAGTGATTTGGGAGTTTTTCAATACCAATGGGTAATCACACCTGCTACATTAATTTATTTTTCACAAACAATTGAACTTTTTTTTACAAAATTTCAACACAAACCCTATTTTCTCAACAAGGGACAAATGTCACAAATTAAGGACAAAACACAAATTCAAACTAATAAAAATCAAATAAATTTAAAATATCAAACAAATAATATGATTATGTGTATTTTTTTCATAAATTAGTATTATAAAATAAAAGAAACAATACCATGAAAAAACACTCATTCTACAAATGATAATATAATATCATTTACTTTCCTAACCTTTTACTTTTTCAAAATAATTTTTACACGATACAATTCAGTAGAGTTCCATTACCAAGAAAAATTTACTATAAGTATAGAAAAAACACATCAACATATATATTACAAAAAATAAGCTCTTTTTCAAGAGCTTATTTAAGTTTTATTTTCAATGAAATTCATTATTTTCCTGCAAAGATCTCTTTAGAATATCTTCCATCCGCCTGTGGAATATCAATTACAATACTCCCATTTTCAAAATAACCAATGGTTGTATTGCCATTCTCAAGCTTTACGATAAACACATCTTTTTTCGAAGTGGTTTTAAAGATTGCAAAAGGTACAGAACTTCCTGATTTCGCCAGGATAAACTGATTCGCATCAATCTGTATTTTTTGTACGGTCACGTTTCCATTCGAATAATTACCCGCTGCAGGTGTCATAGAAGACATTGAAACAGTTTCCGCCGTAGAAGTCTGAACAGGACTTGAAATAGTTGCAGCAGACTGGTTTTGATTCTTAGCTGGTAACATGGCAACAGGACTAGAAGTACTTACTTTTATTAAAGCTACCTTCAGAGCATCTGCCAGACCTTCTTCAAATTCTTTAATATTGGAGCTTCCTTTAGATTCAAGGATCACCTTATTATTACAATCTTTAAATTCCAGCATTAATTTGTTTGACAATAGACTTTTAACATTCAGAACATTAGCATTCAAAACATTGCATGAATTGTCTTTTGCTTCTGATGGCCACTGATCTATACTAGCAGGTAAGACCACATAATTTTTGCCTTTTAATGCTTTTGCTAAAGCAGCTTCCAATCCATAGCTATCTCCTTTGAATGTTGTAAATTCCTCCGGAATAGATACATATTTATAATCTGAAACCTTCTGTCCGAAAACAGCTGTTGAGCAAATTGCCAACATCAATATTGATAATTTTTTCATAACCTTCATTTTAATCATTTCTGAATGCCCCCATATCCAGTTTAAGAGAGAAGAAATTAGAATAGAAATTAGAACCGCCAATTCCTGAATTTGTAATCGCATAATCCAGGGTAAGTCCTCGATATCTTATCCCAATCCCCGCACTTGGCTGGAATGAAACTTTTCTTTTTAAATCTTCTATATCTGTAATAGACTGGAACCTATTGATCCCTAATCTC
Source organism: Chryseobacterium capnotolerans (assembly GCF_021278965.1). Lineage (NCBI taxonomy): Bacteria > Pseudomonadati > Bacteroidota > Flavobacteriia > Flavobacteriales > Weeksellaceae > Chryseobacterium > Chryseobacterium capnotolerans. Next base: position 4,083,716 of record NZ_CP065589.1, read on the forward strand.
ACAAAAATCATTTTCTGATAACCTAACTCAGCTCCCGCATAAGGACTGATACTTGCAAAATCAGTTGAAATTAAAGAAGCCGTTTTCGCAAAATCAACATTGATTCCCGCTTCCGGCAATACATAAACACTGCTGTTGATTTCAAATAGTTTACTTGCTCCTACATTAAGTTTAGGCATGGTAAGTTCCATTTTATCCTTTGGCGCCGGGTTGAATTCTTCACCGTTCACTACTGTGGATAATTCTTTCTGGTTAATGCTCCAAAAGTTAACAGTAGTGGTAATATCTCTTACCATTCCCCCGAATTTCCATCCGTTTTCACCTTTATAAATAGCACCCACATCAAAACCGAAACCATAACCATTCGCAAATTTACCTACATTTCTATAGACAATTTTTGCATTCACCCCAACATCAAGGTTTGGGTTTCCTCCAGGGCGGAATGCGTATGAAAGTATAGCAGCATAATCAGATTGAGAGAATTTTGTGATTTTATCATAATCAATATTCCCTTCTGAGTCAATCATCTGGGTAGTATTCAAAATATTATCTACCCCAAGTCTTACTACTGAAACTCCAAAAACACCTTCTTCCATTACCCTGGCATAGGCCAGATAATCATATTTTGCAATTGATTCAAAATATTCGGCATGCATTACAGCTCCCTGCCAGTCTTTTTCAACCCCCATTAAACCTGCCGGGTTCCACATAGGAGAATACACGTCATCCTGATTGGATATTACCGCACCTCCCATTGCCAGTCCTCGGGCTCCTGCTCCGATATTTAAGAATTCATTGGAATATTTCCTGATAATCTGAGATTGAGACAGCCCATAGAACAGTGAAAATGCAAGTAAAAAATATTTTTTCATCATATAAAATTGATGCTAGTTAAAGTTTTTAGTCTTTCTGGCTTTTATTAATCCATTTACAATGATTGCCAGTATCATAACTCCTGAAGCAATATAAAATATAGGGCTCATATGTTCTGATTCCCCAAAGATAAAAAAAGCTAGTATAATTCCGTAGACCGGTTCCAAATTAACTGTTAAAATTAGAGTAAAGGGTGATATATATTTCATTAAATTTACTGATTCCAACATAGGAAAAGCAGTGAAAACACTGGCTAATAAGCATATTAACGCTATATCACGGTAGTTTATTTCATTCATCTGAAAAATTTGGCCTGAGAACAAATAAAATACCATTAAAATAAACCATCCACAGAATATTTCGTAAAATATAATGTTCCCAGAACTCGTTTTTCCAAACATTTTACCATTAAAAACTGAAAATATGGTCCCAAAAACCGCACATAGAATACCATATATGATCCCTTCCTTGTACTGAAATTCAGTTTTAAAGATCAATAAGATACAGGCTACAATCACAACTCCCATCAACACCTCTGAAATATCAATCTTCCTTTTAAAGATAATAGGTTCCAAAATAGAAGCAAAGAGTGTGGATAATGATAAACAACTTAATGCAATGGAAACATTAGAAACTTTAATGGAATAAAAAAAGCAATACCAATGAAGCGCCATCGTAAAACCAATGGCTGCCAACTGGAAAAATATTTTTTTGAAACCTTTATACTTTCTTTTTTATAGATTCTGATGAATGCAAAAAGAAAGACCGCCGCAAACAACATTCTGTAAAATACAAGGATCTGAGCATTCGCATGAATCAGTTTTCCTAAAATTGCAGTGAATCCCCATAAAAATACTATTAAGTGCAATCTGAAAAGCGCTAATTTATGCATAACCTACCTTCTTTAAAATTTTAACAGGCAAATTTACAAATAGGCTTTTATAAATCTTATAAAAAATATAAATTTACTTTAATAAAAAAATGAAAAATAAAGTTTTTAATCATTTTTCTTCCTAATAGATGATCAATTCTGTTCATTTTCTCAAAAACAATGGCTATTAGAGAAAAAAAAACAATACTATTTCGATAAGCATATGAAATTACATCCAGATATTCAAATCAGTACACAACATCTAATCCTACTGCCTGTTGATGACTCATATATAGATGATATTTTAGAACATTTTACACAAGAAGTCACCAGATATATGCCTTTTAATCCACAAGGTGACAAAAAAGAGATTGAAAACTTTGTACAAACATCAAAAGAGAATTTATTACGAAATACAGATTTGGTCATGGTGGTTCTGGATTCAAATAAGGATTTTATTGGATGTTGTGGTATTCATCATATAACAGAAGAATCCATTGAGCTTGGCTTATGGTTAAAAAAGAGCTCTCAGGGAAAAGGATTAGGAACTGAAATTATAACAGCTCTTATCAGATTTCTGGAAAACAATTTCATATTTCAATACATTCTATATCCTGTAGACGAAGAAAATATAGCCAGCAAAAAAATTCCTGAAAAATTAGGATTCATTCCAGCAAAAAAATACAAAAAAAGTAAAGATAGCATCAATGACCTGAATATGGTAGAGTATAGAAAATACTATTAATCTATAATACAAAAAACCCTGAAAATTGGTTGAACTTTCAGGGCCTTCAAATAATAAACTATTAAAAAAATAAACTAGGAACTGAGTATTTTTCAGAGGATATCATCCTCTGTTACTCTTATGTAAAGTTAGAAAAAATATAGATTATTTAAAAATATTTTTTTGTTAAAAATTTCACAATTTACTAGTAACCAAACTATTAAACATCTGTTTTACTTCTTATTCACATTCCTCATAAAAATAGTATCTTTAAGCGTAAAAAATTGAAAATTCTATGGACATCGAATTCAACAAACGAGAAGATCAGAACAGATTAAAATTATCAGAGATAAATCGCTTGCTTGCCGAGATCAAAAAAGGAGGCGGCGAAAAGAGGCTTCAAAAGCTTCGTGAGGAAGGAAAAATGACAGCAAGAGAAAGGATAGACTATCTCCTTGATAAAGATTCTGATTCCATAGAAATTGGGGCTTTTGCAGGCTATGAAATGTATGAAGAACATGGTGGCTGTCCTAGTGGAGGAGTTGTAGTAGTAATGGGATATGTTTCCGGAAGACAATGTCTTGTTGTAGCTAATGATGCTTCTGTAAAAGCTGGAGCCTGGTTTCCTATCACAGGAAAGAAAAATCTGAGAGCACAGGAAATAGCTATGGAAAACAGACTTCCCATCATTTATCTTGTTGATTCTGCTGGTGTATACTTACCTATGCAGGACGAAATTTTCCCGGATAAAGAAATGTTCGGTAGAATATTCAGAAATAATGCTAAAATGAGTGCTTCAGGAATCATTCAGATTTCTGCTGTTATGGGAAGCTGTGTAGCAGGAGGAGCTTATCTTCCTATCATGAGCGATGAAGCTATGATTGTGGATAAAACAGGCTCTATTTTCCTGGCAGGAAGCTATCTTGTAAAAGCTGCGATTGGAGAAAGTATTGATAACGAAACATTGGGCGGAGCTACTACCCACTGTTCTATTTCAGGAGTTACTGATTATAAGGCTAAAGATGATAAAGATGCTTTAGACAGAATCAAAAACATTATGAAATCGATCGGAAGTACTGAAAAAGCAGGTTTCGACAGAATAGAAAGCTTCCCACCCAAAGAAAGTGCTGATCATATTTTCGGAATTATGCCGGTTTCCAGAGCCGAACAATATGATACCTATGAAATCATCAAATGTATTGTGGATAACTCCGAATATGAAGAATATAAACCAGACTATGGGAAAAGTATCATTTGTGCTACTGCAAGAGTAGATGGATGGTCTGTAGGAATTGTAGCCAATCAGAGAAAATTAGTAAAGAGTGGTAAAGGAGAAATGCAATTTGGAGGAGTAATCTATTCCGACTCTGCTGATAAAGCGACCCGATTTATTGCCAACTGTAATCAAAGAAAAATCCCTTTAATCTTCCTACAGGATGTTACCGGCTTCATGGTAGGTTCTAAATCTGAACATGGCGGAATCATCAAAGATGGTGCTAAAATGGTCAATGCTGTTTCCAATTCTGTAGTTCCTAAATTCACTATTATTACAGGAAATTCTTATGGAGCAGGAAATTATGCGATGTGTGGAAAAGCGTATGATCCTAGATTAATTGTAGCATGGCCTTGGGCAGATCTTGCAGTAATGGGTGGAGCACAGGCGGCAAAAGTATTAGCACAAATCCAGGAATCTACATTGAAAAAACAGGGTAAAGAAATTACTGAAGAAGAACACAACGCAATATTAGATACTATTTCAAAAAAATATCAAAAACAAACTGAATCTACCTACGCTGCTGCCAGATTATGGACAGATGCCATCATCAACCCAACAGACACCAGAAAATGGATTTCTATGGGAATAGAAGCGGCTAATCACTCTCCTATTACAGAGAAATTTAACCTCGGAGTTATCCAGGTCTGATCATCATTTGATTAAAAATATAAAAAAGATGTGGAAACTAATTCCACATCTTTTTGTTTTATACCCTTGAATTTTTTGAAAATTTAAGAAAAGAAAACTCCCGTTCTGAATCTTTCTTTATTCAGTTTCTTGTTAACAGCCAATCCCCAAAGAATAAATTCCTTTAAAAATAAAATATCTTCCGGTTGAGTGTCTGGCTGATATTTTTCAATGATCTGATCAAGAGGATGAATTCTGTTAAGAGATTTTGCATAGGCTTCATCCGAAGATTCATCTGTAATTTCCAAGAAACCATCGTCCTCTAAAAACCAATCTGTAATCTGGCTAAACGGTCCATCAATGCTCTTTTTCTCCAGTCTTTCCACTTTCGGGAAATAAGAGGTGAATAAAGTTCTGATCGCGTTATCAATTAATAATTGAGCCACCGCTTCTGCTCCTTCCTGTTCGCCTTCATACACCAATTCCACCTTTCCTGTGATGGCAGGAATTACCCCCACAAAATCGCTTAGCCTTACAGAAGTTGCTTCGTCACCTGTTAATAAAGATCTGCGTTCAGCCGTACTCAATAAGTTTTCGAAAGCTGTAATACTCATACGGGCACTTACTCCACTTTTTGAATCTACATATTCACTTTCACGAGCTTCAAAACCAATCTGTTCCAAAAGATCTTTCGCTAAAGAAGGAACATACACTCCATTTTTCTGACGACTGTCTAAGCTGGATTCATAATTGGTAATTTCTCTTGCAATATTGATATTTTCAGGATAATGAGTCAAAATCTGTGATCCTATACGATCTTTCAGCGGCGTCACAATACTTCCTCTGTTGGTATAATCTTCAGGATTTGCTGTAAAAACAAATTGTATATCCAGAGGCATTCTCACTTTAAATCCACGAATCTGCACATCACCTTCCTGCAAAATATTAAATAAAGAAACCTGAATCCTCGCCTGAAGATCCGGCAATTCATTAATGACAAAAATACAACGGTTCGCACGTGGGATCATCCCAAAGTGAATGACACGGTCGTCTGCATAAGAAAGTTTAAGATTAGCAGCTTTAATAGGATCCACATCACCGATCAGGTCGGCAACCGTAACATCCGGAGTCGCAAGTTTCTCGAAAAACCTTTCATCGCGGTGAAGCCATTCTATTGGAGTATGATCTCCTTCTTTTTCAATTAATTCTTTAGCATAACGGGAAATTGGATGAAATGGATCATCATTAATCTCGCTTCCTTCAATAAAAGGAATCCATTCATCCAGTAAAGAGGTCATCATTCTGGCCAATCTTGTTTTCGCCTGACCTCTCAATCCTAATAAATTGATGTTATGACGGCTTAGAATAGCATGTTCCAATTGAGGGATAACCGTATTTTCATATCCGAAAATCCCTTCAAATACAGACTCTTTATTACGAATTTTAGTTTTTAAATTATCTCTTAATTCGTCTTTTATATTTTTTGAAAGATATCCTGAAGTTCTTAATGAACCTAGTGTTTTTATGTTTGGCTTTTCAGTCATTGTATTTAAAATCTGATTTTATAAACTTTGAAATATATTTTTAATGAATAATAATTTTTTAACGGATTCTTTTCTTACGATTGGTCTCATAATCCTCAAAAATCATATGTCCTAATCCATTGAGTCCTGTATAGAAGGCCTTCCCTTGATTAGCTTCTGTAAATTCGCTCACAAAACGCTGCAGATAAGGATCCTGTGCAATCATAAACGTAGTAATTGGAATATGCAGCCTTCTCGCCTGAGAGGCCATATTATAACATTTCTGGACAACATATTCATCCAAACCGTAAGAATTCATATAATAACTACCATCAGCCTGACGAACACAGCTTGGTTTTCCATCGGTAATCATGAAAATCTGTTTATTGGTATTCCTCTTTCTTCGCAAAATATCCATTGCCAATTGAAGTCCGGCAACTGTATTGGTATGATAAGGACCAACCTGCAGATAAGGCAGCTCCTGAATTTTAACAGGCCATGCATCGTCACCAAAAACAATGATATCCAGCGTATCTTTTGGATAGCGGGTTGTAATCAGTTCTGCAAGCGCCATTGCTACTTTTTTCGCCGGCGTGATACGGTCTTCACCATACAATATCATACTGTGGCTAATATCAATCATCAAAACGGTACTCATCTGTGACTGATGAATACTGTCTTCTACAATGAGATCATCTTCAGTAAGATGAAAATCTCCGATTCCGTTATTGATTTGGGCATTCTTAAGACTTTCCGTAATAGAAATTTTCTCTACCGGATCTCCAAAATTATAATTACGGAATTCTCCTGTTGTATCCTCTCCCGTTCCGCTCTTATTGGTTTTATGATTTCCGTTACCACTTTTCCCAAGGTTTCCGAATATTTGATTAAGCGCTTGTTTACGAATATTTTGTTCCATTTTTGCACTCAGGCGAATTCCATTTCCTCCATTAGGATCAATTTCTTCGCGGATATATCCTTTCTTTTTAAGGTCCTCAATAAAGTCATCAATAGTATATTCCGGAGTAGTAAGCTGATATTCTTCATCCAGCATTCGAAGCCAATCAATGGCTTCATCAAAATCTCCAGAAGTATGGGTTAACAAATCTGTAAAAATTTCCAGTAACCGATCGAATACGGAGAGTTCCGGTGCTTTGTAAGTTTCAAATCTGAACCCTCTCACAATATGCTCTTTCATACATTAAAGTTACAACATAAATAAAAGTTCTTTAAGAGATTTAGTCTATTGTAGTTTTTATGAATAGAAATAATCTTGATACTATATGCAAAATACATTCAGGAGCTTAATCCTGCTATCCACTCATACTCCTCACACTGAGCCGGCCACCCTCAAACCCTGCCACTCTCCAACTCTTGTTGCGGGGTAACCGTTGCTATCAGGGCTAGAAAGGAGGTGTAAATGATAAATATTGGTTTGATGTAGTGATACCATGAGTGTATCTGTTATAGAATAAAGAATAAAGAATAAAGAACCGTATAAGAAACCGGTGGTAGGAATAGGAATAGCAGCAACACGGGAATACAAGTATCATTTGATTACTCATTACTCATTGCTGATTACTGATATTTTCTCTTTGCTTTCCCTTGGGGATAAAAAGTATAACGCAAAAAAAAAGTCTCACACATTGCTGTATGAGACTTTTAAAAATAAAATAAAAACTGGCGGCGGCCTACTCTCCCGCGTTAGCAGTACCATCGGCGCTGGTGGGCTTAACTTCTGTGTTCGGAATGGGAACAGGTGAGCCCCACCGCTAAAACCACCCTAAAGGTTGTATATAGCAGCTGGCTTATTGCTTATTGCTATTGGCTTGTATGCCAATCGCTAATTGCTTTTTGCCAATTGCGTTTTTAAGCGATAAAAACTTTCACAAAGACAAAACCTTTACTGCGCATAAAGTACTTGTCTATTTAATATGATATTATTCTAGATTACAGCAACCAATAGGCTATAAATCTACGGGTAATTAGTACTACTTGGCTATGACATTACTGTCTTTACACCTATAGCCTATCAACGTCGTCATCTACAACGACCCTTAAAAGATGTCTCATCTTGAGGCGAGTTTCGCACTTATATGCTTTCAGTGCTTATCTCTTCCAAACGTAGCTACTCAGCGGTGCACCTGGCGGTACAACTGATACACCAGAGGTTTGTTCAATTCGGTCCTCTCGTACTAGAATCAAGCCCTCTCAAACATCTAACGCCCGCAATAGATAGAGACCGAACTGTCTCACGACGTTCTGAACCCAGCTCGCGTGCCACTTTAATGGGCGAACAGCCCAACCCTTGGGACCTTCTCCAGCCCCAGGATGTGACGAGCCGACATCGAGGTGCCGAACCTCCCCGTCGATGTGAGCTCTTGGGGGAGACTAGCCTGTTATCCCCGGAGTACCTTTTATCCTATGAGCGATGGCCCTTCCATACGGAACCACCGGATCACTATGTCCTGCTTTCGCACCTGATCGACTTGTTGGTCTCACAGTCAAGCACCCTTATGCCATTACACTCTACGCACGGTTACCAAGCGTGCTGAGGGTACCTTTGAAAGCCTCCGTTACTCTTTTGGAGGCGACCACCCCAGTCAAACTACCCACCACGCAATGTCCTTCTAAAAGAAGTTAGGCTCCAAGTAAGTAAAGGGTGGTATTTCAACGTCGGCTCCACAAACACTAGCGTGCCTGCTTCAAAGCCTCCCACCTATCCTACACATTACTTACTCAAAGTCAATACGAAGTTATAGTAAAGGTTCACAGGGTCTTTTCGTCCCATTGCGGGTAATCGGCATCTTCACCGATACTACAATTTCACCGAGCTCGTGGCTGAGACAGTGCCCAGATCGTTACACCATTCGTGCAGGTCGGAACTTACCCGACAAGGAATTTCGCTACCTTAGGACCGTTATAGTTACGGCCGCCGTTTACTGGGGCTTCAGTTAATGCCTTCGGTTTAAACCTAAGCACCTTCCTTAACCTTCCAGCACCGGGCAGGTGTCAGACCCTATACAGCATCTTTCGATTTAGCAGAGTCCTGTGTTTTTGATAAACAGTCGCCTGGGCCTCTTCACTGCGGCCACCATTGCTGATGGCGTCTCTTCTTCCGAAGTTACGAGACTATTTTGCCTAGTTCCTTAGCCACGACTCACTCGAGCACCTTAGGATTCTCTCCTCGACCACCTGTGTCGGTTTTGGTACGGGTTGCTTCACTTCGGCTTTTCTTGGATCAGATTACACTGCAGCAGCTTCGCCCGAAGGCTAGGCCTTGACTATTCCGTCAGTCTCCAGCAGCTACATCCAACCGTCCCCTTTATTCGTGAGCAAGTATGGGAATATTAACCCATTGTCCATCCACTACCCCTTTCGGGTTCGCGTTAGGTCCCGACTAACCCTCAGCTGATTAGCATGGCTGAGGAAGCCTTGGTCTTTCGGTGAGCAGGTTTCTCGCCTGCTTTATCGTTACTTATGCCTACATTTTCTTTTCTATCCGCTCCACAATACCTCACAGTACTGCTTCGGCGCAAATAGAATGCTCTCCTACCAGATGTATCTTAAATACAAATCCATAGCTTCGGTAATATGTTTATGCCCGATTATTATCCATGCCGGACCGCTCGACTAGTGAGCTGTTACGCACTCTTTAAATGAATGGCTGCTTCCAAGCCAACATCCTAGCTGTCAATGCAGTCCAACCGCGTTGCTTCAACTTAACATATATTTTGGGACCTTAGCTGTTGGTCTGGGTTCTTTCCCTCTCGGACATGGACCTTAGCACCCATGCCCTCACTGCCGTAGAACATTTATTAGCATTCGGAGTTTGTCAGGAATTGGTAGGCGATGAAACCCCCGCATCCAATCAGTAGCTCTACCTCTAATAAACTTATATACGACGCTGCACCTAAATGCATTTCGGAGAGTACGAGCTATCTCCCAGTTTGATTGGCCTTTCACCCCTACCCACAGGTCATCCGAAGACTTTTCAACGTCAACCGGTTCGGTCCTCCACTCTGTGTTACCAGAGCTTCAACCTGCCCATGGGTAGATCACAAGGTTTCGCGTCTAATCCTACTAACTATACGCCCTATTCAGACTCGCTTTCGCTCCGGCTCCGGTACTTAATACCTTAACCTCGCTAGTAAAATTAACTCGTAGGCTCATTATGCAAAAGGCACGCCGTCACAGCTTAATGCTGCTCCGACCGCTTGTAGGCGTACGGTTTCAGGTTCTATTTCACCCTTCTATTCGAAGTGCTTTTCACCTTTCCTTCACAGTACTTGTTCACTATCGGTCTTTCAGGAGTATTTAGCCTTGGAGGATGGTCCCCCCATATTCAGACAGGATTTCACGTGTCCCGCCCTACTCATTTATCACTCAAATATGCCTTTCATATACGGGGCTATCACCCGCTACGGCTGTTCTTTCCAGAACATTCTATTAAACATATATTAGCTTTTGGGCTAATCCGCTTTCGCTCGCCACTACTTACGGAATCTCTTCGATTTCTTTTCCTCCGGGTACTTAGATGTTTCAGTTCTCCGGGTTTGCTCCTCTTACGAGGTGACTGGTCTTCAACCAGCCGGGTTGCCCCATTCGGACATCTGCGGATCAATTCGTGTGTGCCAATCCCCGCAGCTTTTCGCAGCTTACCACGTCCTTCTTCGCCTCTGAAAGCCTAGGCATCCGCCATACGCCCTTAACGATTTCTTTCCTATTTTTAGGTTACTCAAGCGCTTTATGCGCTCGGTTTTCTCTTTGTGATGTCTTTACCGTTAATGTCAATGATCTTAATGTCTTCTTTTCCAACTGATGAACAAATGTTGTTTTTGGCTCCATTCGTAACTTTTAAATCAGTCTTCCAAAACTGTGGAGAATAAGGGAGTCGAACCCTTGACCTCCTGCGTGCAAGGCAGGCGCTCTAGCCAGCTGAGCTAATTCCCCCTCTAGTAGACTTCAGATGTCAGATTCTAGATCTCAGACCTAAATGTCTGATGTCTATTATCTCATATCTTCCCGTCTTTTAATTAGTAGTCTCGGGCAGGCTCGAACTGCCGACCTCTACATTATCAGTGTAGCGCTCTAACCAGCTGAGCTACGAGACTGTCTCTTAGACTATCAGATTTCAGATAATAGATATCAGATTTAACTGACCATCTTATCTTACATCCTCGTCTCTCTCAATCCCTTTACTAATTTCTAGTGGGTTTTGTATTTTTAATATAATTCAACCAAACAAAAAACTAAAGCTGGAACTTTAAGTAAGTTCTGTATCTTGCGATACTAATTTTTTTATCGTCCGAAGACGCTCTAAAATGAGATGTTCCAGCCGCACCTTCCGGTACGGCTACCTTGTTACGACTTAGCCCTAGTTACCTGTTTTACCCTAGGCAGCTCCTGTTACGGTCACCGACTTCAGGTACCCCAGACTTCCATGGCTTGACGGGCGGTGTGTACAAGGCCCGGGAACGTATTCACCGCGCCATGGCTGATGCGCGATTACTAGCGATTCCAGCTTCATAGAGTCGAGTTGCAGACTCCAATCCGAACTGAGACCGGCTTTCGAGATTTGCATCACATCGCTGTGTAGCTGCCCTCTGTACCGGCCATTGTATTACGTGTGTGGCCCAAGGCGTAAGGGCCGTGATGATTTGACGTCATCCCCACCTTCCTCTCTACTTGCGTAGGCAGTCTCACTAGAGTCCCCAACTTAATGATGGCAACTAGTGACAGGGGTTGCGCTCGTTGCAGGACTTAACCTAACACCTCACGGCACGAGCTGACGACAACCATGCAGCACCTTGAAAAATGTCCGAAGAAAAGTCTATTTCTAAACCTGTCATTTCCCATTTAAGCCTTGGTAAGGTTCCTCGCGTATCATCGAATTAAACCACATAATCCACCGCTTGTGCGGGCCCCCGTCAATTCCTTTGAGTTTCAAACTTGCGTTCGTACTCCCCAGGTGGCTAACTTATCACTTTCGCTTAGTCTCTGAATCCGAAAATCCAAAAACGAGTTAGCATCGTTTACGGCGTGGACTACCAGGGTATCTAATCCTGTTCGCTCCCCACGCTTTCGTCCATCAGCGTCAGTTGTTGCTTAGTAACCTGCCTTCGCAATTGGTGTTCTAAGTAATATCTATGCATTTCACCGCTACACTACTTATTCCAGCTACTTCAACAACACTCAAGACCTGCAGTATCAATGGCAGTTTCACAGTTAAGCTGTGAGATTTCACCACTGACTTACAGATCCGCCTACGGACCCTTTAAACCCAATAAATCCGGATAACGCTTGCACCCTCCGTATTACCGCGGCTGCTGGCACGGAGTTAGCCGGTGCTTATTCGTATAGTACCTTCAGCTACTCTCACGAGAGTAGGTTTATCCCTATACAAAAGAAGTTTACAACCCATAGGGCCGTCGTCCTTCACGCGGGATGGCTGGATCAGGCTCTCACCCATTGTCCAATATTCCTCACTGCTGCCTCCCGTAGGAGTCTGGTCCGTGTCTCAGTACCAGTGTGGGGGATCACCCTCTCAGGCCCCCTAAAGATCGCAGACTTGGTGAGCCGTTACCTCACCAACTATCTAATCTTGCGCGTGCCCATCTCTATCCACCGGAGTTTTCAATATCCATCGATGCCGATAAATATATTATGGGGTATTAATCTCCCTTTCGAAAGGCTATCCCCCAGATAAAGGCAGGTTGCACACGTGTTCCGCACCCGTGCGCCGCTCTCAGGTCTCCGAAGAAACCCTACCGCTCGGCTTGCATGTGTTAGGCCTCCCGCTAGCGTTCATCCTGAGCCAGGATCAAACTCTCCATTGTATGTTTGTCTGACTCACTCAAAGTTTTTAACGCTTTAGTTTTTCCTTACTTGGTTGTTATATTGTATGTCAATGATCTTTATATCTTTCGCTTTGTAACGAAGCAACCTCTCTGTCAGTGTCGCTCCGTATTTGCGAGTGCAAAAGTAAAACTTTATTTTGTAATGACCAAATGTTTTGAAAGAAAATTTTAAAGTTTTTTAAGTAACCTTAACCTCTATCATAACCCTCAATCTCTCTACTCCTGCGCTCCCTTAATTGGGACTGCAAAGATACAAACTCTTTTTTAACTCACAACTTTTATTTGATAAAAATTAAAAGTTTTTTTTCGTTTGATCCCTTAGTAGATTATAATGTTTATGCTTATTTAAAAGCTCTTCTGCGCTTACTGATACTCTCGTTTTCAGTGGGGCAAAGATAGAAACTTCATCCATACCCCGCAACTTTATTTAACATAAAGTTTACACCAATATTGCAATTGTGGATAAGTATTACACATAATATATTGATTGATTTATCTTTACGTACCATTTTACACTTATCCACAATCATTGAGTTGTTTTTTTTGAAAGATATGAAATCCCATTATAGAGGTGATATAACAGGTATTTTTACATATTATATACTACTATTATATATTACGAAATACAAAATTGGGGATTGCAAGTTTGGCAACAGCCAGGGGAAGCGTTTTTATATTATTTGAGCGGGCTTCTTTCGCATAAGCCCAGAATTATTACCCACTACCTTACGCCGGTAAGAAAAACGGAGAGTATCTATGGTATTAAATATGATTTTACAGGAAAAAAATAAAGGTTAAAAGTTTGTGTTTATTATTTTCCCCACAGATGACACAGATTTTCATAGAGAAGAAATGACAGGATGACCACCCCGTCAAAAATTCTTTGAATTTTTGACACCCCTCCAAAGGATGGGAATGATGGAAGCCGACCCATATGGATAATCGTGATCATATTAATTGATGCCAACCTATTACCTATTACCTATTACCTATTACCTATTACCTATTACCTATTACCTATTACTTATTACCTATTACCTATTATTTATAAATCCGTCCCCTACCCTAGCCCCGATAGGAACGGTTACCCCACAACAAGAGTTGGAGAGTGGGAGGGTTTGAGGGTGGCCAGCTCAGTGTGAGGAGTATAAGTGGATAGCGGGATCAAGCTCCTGAAGAAGTTTGAAGGTATGAAGCGTGCTAGAGTTCGAGAGTGTAAGGACTGAGAAGAATAAGGATGTATAGAATCAATATAGAAACCTCATCCGGATAAAGTGGACTTCTAAAATAGGATTAGAAAAATCGTTTGATCAAAAGCTTATAGGCCCAATAGCCAATGAGGCAACCTACTGTGTCTGCAACAATATCCAATGTTTCCATAGATCTCCCCAATCCCATTTCTTCTTGCAGAATTTCTGTAAGGAAGGCATATATAAGGATGATCTGAAAAAAATAAGAAAATTTGTTTTTTGGAAATGCGGCAATGAAAGAAAATCCTAAAGCGGCAAATATACTTACGTGCAACACTTTATCAATACCGCTGAACATGAACCAGTATTCGTGGTTCTCTTCTCCTGGTTTGAGAAGCATATAAGTAAGAAATGCCCAATAAATGGGCAATATCTTACTAAATATTTTTGAAATTTTATCCAATGATCGCCTGGTAATCTTCTGCAGAAAGCAATTCAGACTGATCTGCACCGTCAGCAAGTTCTAACTTGATGATCCATCCGTCTCCATAAGGATCTGTATTCAACAGTTCCGGCTGATCTTCCAAATCTGAGTTGAATTCGATAACCTTCCCTGCAATAGGTAAGAATAAGTCTGAAACAGTTTTTACTGCTTCTACACTTCCGAAAACGTCCCCGCCATTAAGATCATCATCTACAGTATCTACATCTACATAAACGATGTCTCCAAGTTCTCCCTGAGCAAAGTCTGTAATACCAATTGTAGCTACATTACCCTCGATCTTGATCCATTCGTGATCTTTCGTGTACTTTAATTCTGATGGTGTGTTCATTTTTTAATTTTTATTTTCTACAAATGTATTCAAAATTCTAAAAGGTTCAAAGCCTTAATAGGGATCTTCAATAAATTTTGGATGTAAATAAAAAAATCGCTGCAAAAGCAGCGATTTAGATTAATCAATTATTTTTTAATAATCTTATTTGGATAGTTCTTTCCGTTTACATCTATGAGAGTTACCATATAAATCCCGGAAGGATATTGAGATAAGTTAACCTGAATAGTATCCAAGGATGATAAATCCTTTGTTATGATCTTTTTCCCATCTAATGCATATACATCCAATGTTCTGAACTTTTTCCCATTAAAATCAATATTTAATATGTCTTTGGTAGGGTTTGGATATAATTTAATGCTCTTATCGATAACAACTTCCTGACTTGAAAGAGTAGCGTTAAGTACAATTTCACCATAATATGGCTCATTTACTAAATTCACCCCAGCCTGTTTAAGATATATGGTTTCATTAGGAGTTTCTGTTAATTTGGGGTTGAGCATATCATCAAAGGTAAGAGAACACGCAGGAATATCTACTGGCAATGGGGCTTGTGCTTTTGCAGTGAATTCGACTCCATCTGTAGCAGCAACACTAAATCCAGGTTTCATAACAACAGAATATTTTCCGGATATAGTCACACTTTTATACCCTGTCAGCTTCTGTGTTTTATTATCTAAAATGACTGTTTTCGTATCATATGTTGTAGCGTTAAAATCATACCCGAAGTTGGGTGATCTATATAAAAACATATTTAAACCACTATATGTTAAATTTTTAAACTCTTCTCTTCCATTCACAACAATACCCGCACTAAAATAATAGTTATCCAGTTTTTTTGGGCGATGATAGGCTGCTGGATAAAATACATTATCATTATTTCTTATATATGGATGCGCTAAATAATCTATCTCTCTTATGCTAAACTTCCTGAGTCTTAAAGTATTTCCATAATAATCATCAGCACTAATTACATATCGGCTGTCGAATGCTCCAACATCCTTCCATTTAAGCGGAAAGTTTTTATCTTTTTTCCAATTTCCACTACCATCTTTTATAAAATTCTGATAGAAGTGATTTCCATATTCACTACTCGCATTAGGTTTCCAGCCTACATTGGTTAATTTAATTATCTCATTATCTTTTATAATAAAATTAGACCCGGAACCATATACATATTTAAAATCATCAGGCATCGTAATGTGAGAAGAGGTAGCAGAATTACTTAATAAATTTACTTGTATAAGTTCAAAAAAGCTAGCCCCATTAGTGTTTTTATAAACTACATTATATACATTATCTGATTTTTTGAATATAAATATAGGATCCTGAATACCATTTGCACCAGGGTTTGACATAAAAGGATTTGACAATGATGCCTGTAATGTAAGAGCAGCAGAGTTCAAAGAGACACTATAAATATTCATTTTATTTTGTCCCGGCACTACCATAAACACTTTATCTCCAACAATTTTTGTATACCCATTAGAAGGTAAATTTCCTATTGGATTTGTGTCTATTTGCCAGCCAGTGTTTTGCCCGCTATAAAAACAGGAATACATTTTTCTGACTGAGTTTTGATTCACAACCAGCATTAAATGATCATTATCAAATTCATAATAGCGCTCAGTCGTCATATTCTGCTGTTGATAAAAAAGTGTTTTATAATTTTCAAACACCAGTTCGTTGTTTATAATTTTATAAGATTGGAGTTCATATGTATTATAAAAATTATTGGCTACATTACTTCCACCCCATCTTCTTTCTTCAATAATAATATGAACTCTATCCTCGGTAACTCCTACAACATTTATTATATAATTATCAAATTCACCAATTGTTCCTGAATTCTTCATTACTATTTTAGCAGGTTTTATATACTTAAGCTTATTACAATCAACTATTTTATATATTCCCCAAAGCTGAAGTTTAGGTAAATAGTAATTTATATTAGTATAGCGAATATTATATATATTTTCACTCATAGCAAATGTATTTTTATTAGGAGACATAACCGACCTATAATAATAAAAATTTGCATCCACTTCTTGCTGTGTATTAGTCCCACTACTATTTTCTTTCAAATAGATTTTTTTTCCCCATGTATTGGCAGGATGAACCCGTTCTCCGTTGATATCAATTGGTTCATCTTCCCATATTATTGGTTGAGTTCCACCTCCACCTCCTGGATTAACAATAATGGGCGCACCAATTTGAATACCAGATGGACAATATGGTCCTATAGATTGTACATTTGTTCCGTTTGGATTCAACCATGGAGACATGGTATAATAATTATTTGAAAACCTTGAATAATATGTATAAAATCTACCACCTGTAGCATTATAAATATGTGGATGATTACAATTAAAAACATCCGGATCAGGACCTGTTGACATAGACCCTATTAGCTTATCAAAACTGTTAAACAAAGGGGATCCTGAAGAACCTTTTTCTACAATACCATTTCTCCAGGAGTTCTGTAAAAATGTTCCATCTGTGGCTGGGAGAAAGGGAATACTATACCCATTAAATAATGTTGAGTTATTACCCGTTACTGGATATACTTCCTGAACTAAAGATATTTTTTTCACATCACCTTTGGGATGATGTACTGAATATGAATTTGTAGGATTTACAGAATATGCGTTAGGATTATTATCCCAGCCTGCATAACAAATGTTATATTTGGCCAAGTCAGTTGCAGTTGTATTCAATTTTATCAGAGCATAATCTAAAGAAGTTGCAGGACTTTGTGTCAATAGGGTACAACCAAAAACAGAATTATTAGATAATACTGCCGGAGCATCTGCTCCGTTACTTGTACAGCTTAATGCTTCATAGTTAAATAAAGTGATTAATTCTGTACTCCAATTGATATTATTATTGGCAGCTTCATACCCTATACAATGCGCAGCTGTCAAAAAATAGGGTTCTCCATTTTGAGCAGTATTATTCATTAAGTTCCCTGAACAACTTGCTGAATATTTGTGCGTATTGGTTCCCCATTGATATATAGGGTATAGCATTAGACCTACAGATTTCATATTTCTTGCTTTATTATTATATGTAAAGTCACATGCAATATTATTATGACAATTTCCTGCCGAACCGTACGCTCCACTATAAAAATCATTAAAAGAATGAATAATTTTTTCAGTAACTAATAGGGGTTTATCAGGACTATTGATAGGATAAGAAAGTTCTATATAAAATATATTTCCAGGTATGGGCTGTGTTCCAAATTCTAATCCTTTATTCTTAGGATCCGGATTATTTTTATCATTAAACTCCCCTAAGATAAAACCATTTTCTGCATACAAAAAGAGCTTACTATCTTTTGGTAAAAGATATTTTTTAAAATAAATCTGCAGTGCTTTGGCATCTGAAGATTTAACCTTACATAAATAATAATATCTTCCATCATACTCAATCCTATTATTATCATCCGCTATATTAATTTCTCTGTAAACAGCTTTACCGTAGATATTTTGATTTACATAATCTTTATCTTTTAATTCAGCAACTTCATTGATGATTTGCTGGTTATTAACCCCATCTGTTTCAAATGTTCTAATATTTTGTTTTAGTTGCAATAAGGGAATAGCATTTCCTAAAGAGTTTCTATATTCCTCTCTAATTGTAATACGCCCTTCGGAAACTAATTTATCGTATAGAAAAGGATATCCGTTATCTCCAATCTGACTTTTAAAAAGGCTTATTAAAAGTATGGATAATAAAAAAGTATATTTTAGCTTTTCCATGGTAAAATCATTTCTTATTAAATTTTAATTTAAAGATTTCTTTCATCAGCTTATCATTGTTCTCCTTAAGTATTTTAAGTTGTTTATTCTGCTCAATGGAATACAATGTTAGTTCTTCAATTTTCTGTAACAATTTGATCTGGAACTCACCTACATTCACTCCTTCTTTTTCCATCTCTTTTGCAGAAGCTATTTCTGGAAGATGTTTCTTTTCTTTGATATGTTTTTCAATTGTCTCTAAATTTGGGAGGTTATAGTTTTCATCAAATACAAAATCTGCTGTAGGAGTAAGCGTAACTTTAATTTCTTTTGCTTCAAATTTTCCTTGGAGAGAGGCATTATCTCCTTTTACCAATAAAGAAGATCCCAATCTTGTTCCTCCCGTAAAATCATTCCCATAATTGAATGCTAAAACATTTCCGTCATCATGAACCATTGCTCTTCCCCCAGAACCTCTTAATGGATACTCAAACCGCAAGTCTGCAGCTCCATTAAATATAAATTTTCCCACATCCCCTACTCTGAATGTGCCCTTCACATCTAAATTATATAAGGGATTATCTGTTCCTATCCCAACGTTCTGATTATTCTGATTTACATTAATTCGGGAACTGAATGCTGGCATAGCGCTACAGATAATCCACCATTGTGTTCCCGTAGATTTGAACTGATCAAACTGAGCCTGACTCGTTAAAAAGAACTATACCGTGTAAAATCTGACCCATCAAAAGGTTGATCAAAAGAGTTCCCTTTAACCACTACTTGAGGATGCCAAGCATAATTGATTTGGTTAGTAGCATTATATTCCAAAGAATTTACTCCATCCCATGGAATCACCAGAACCCCAAACTCCAAGCCTGGGTTTTTTGCAGCAATTATTGCATATCCAGTTGCTCTGGCATTCATCATTTGTTTTTCTGTAAGTGTCTGTCCAAACATCAGCGTAGCAGCCAATATTGTGGATAGTAGTAAAATTTTTTTCATGTTTAAGCTGATAATATTTAAAGTTGTATAAATATTATTTTTAATGGTTATTATTTGTTTGTTTTAAAGCTTTAATTTCTTCTGCTTGCTTTTTCAGCTGCTTATTTAGTTCAATCGTATACAATGTCAGTTCTTCTATTTTCTGTAGTAATTTAATCTGAAATTCACCTACATTCACTCCTTCTTTTTCCATTTCTTTTGCAGAAGCAATTTCTGGAAGATGTTTCTTTTCTTTGATATGCTTTTCAATTGTTTCCAACTTTGGTAGATCATAATTTTCATCAAACACGAAATCGGCCGTTGGTGTTAATGTCACTTTAACTTCCTTTGCTTCAAGCTTACCCTGGATAGCTACATTACCATTTTCTTTCCAACTCAAAACATTGAATTCGTTATTGTCTTTCTTAATCCCTAGACCTCCCCCTGTCCAGCCGTAAAGAAAAGGACCATCTAATAAAGAATTATCGCTGTTATTCCTTTTATATTTCAGACCATGCGCTGAAACATTTCCAACTAACTGGATAGGGGATCCCCCAGCAATATTGATTCCTCCTGCAACATCAAATTTAGCTTGAGGATTCATTGTACCTATACCCACATTTCCATTTTCGCTTACAGTTAACATCGCATTTTCATGATTACCTCTTGAAACTAACCAATATTGAGTTCCTAAATTTCCAAAAAACCAATTGTTAGTACCATCCAGCATTCGAGATTGTATTCCTTGAGTAAATCCTCCTGTATTTGTATTTCTCTCTAAAATAAGAGTAGGGGAATAATTTTTAATGATCACATCATTATTAAATTCTTGTTGTGCTGATAGAAGCGATGACATCATTACAAAAACGAATAATTGTTTTTTCATATTCTATTCAAAATTTTTTCGCGAAGATACTACTTAATTCTACACGCTGTGGGTTAATATATAAAATTAAAGCCCCTTTCTTTTCAGAATGGGGCTTTACTAATTTCATACTATCTCTAGAATCCACCACCGGATTCTCCAAATGTAAATGTAGCAGAAATACCTGCTCTGATCGTAGACAGCGGGAAGGCTGTTGAGATCTTATACTTTGAGGTCATTTGTTCGTAGAAGACTCTCAGGTTTAGGTTTTCGGAGACATTATAGTCAGCTGAAAGCTTGATATTAAGAAGTCTCTGTCCTCCTGTAATCTGTGAATCGTTCAACAGGATATTCATAATAGACGTTTTACTATCTCTTAGAGAAATATCACCTCTGATATTAAGATCACTTCCTTTTCCTTTGGTTCCCCTTCCTCTGATGTTGGCAGTACCTAATCTGAAGTTGCGGACAATGTATCCTAATCTTACAACATATTCCGTATTGGAATCCTCGGTAAGGGTATGGTTTACCAATCCTAATACCATCATTCGGTTTTTGTTATACTGTAATCCGAACTGCATATTGTTTCTCATCGTAACATCAATTCCAAGAAGTGGTGAGAAGGATTCTACATAACCAACCTGAGCGAATGTATAAGGGTTAATCTTATCTCCATCATTCAGTTTAATATTCCCTGCATCATCTACCGTCTGATAATTTCCTCCCGGATTGCCATGGTAATCAATATTACTCTGAATTCCAGTTGCTGTGTATGTTGATGTATATCCGTGTAAAATGTCAAACTTCGTGAATTGTCCGCTAATGATCGGAATGTTTTTCAATCCTGAATAGGTAATTCTCCAGTTTGGCAATGGCATTCCTGCTTTTTTAGGATTTCCTATTGGTGAAACAGACTTCCCTTCAAGAGCTGCTCTGAATGCAGGGATCAATACATAAGCATTAGCAATACTATAATGTTTTGCAAATCCATCATTTCCTATTTCAGCATTAGGTCCTCCTAACTGTTGTGATAGTTTCATGGCATTATCTCTGATTGCCTGATATACAGCGGCACCATCTTTAAATGAAGAATTGAGAAGCACTGTTGAATTCGAATAGGTAATCATATCTGTTGCAAATGTAAAGCCTGGATCAGGAACTCCATCTCCATCCACATAATTAAAACCAGAATGTGAGAAATTACTATTGAAGTTATGCAACACGTTCAGATCAATTCTGAAATCATTCATAGGCATCACCTGTAAGTTTGCCCTTAATTCTCTTGTGGACATCCGTATATAAGGGTCGGTCATGAATCTGGAGTCACTTACCCAGCCATTTTCCATAACGGTTCTTCTGATATCAGCCTGAGAACCTAGCAGGAATCCAATAGTAGGACCTCCCAATGTCTGACCATAACCATACCAGTTTGGAGCTGATAATAATCCAGGAAGCACCGTACCATTATTCTCTGTATAACTTACATCCAACTGCTTGAATGAAGTCAGGAAGAATGCAGCACTTTGAAGTACCGTAAGCTTATTCTTGAATTTATACTTCTTATATCTGTATCTGTTCTTTTCCCATTGTTTTGTATACACATTGTTCAGGGAATCCATTTCCTGCTTACGCTTCTGAAGTTTGGCATTAATATTTTTAAAATAATTAAACTGTCCGAAGAATTTAGGAATATCAGCTGTTGCAGTGGCCTGGATAACATTGGTATTCTGTCCTATAGAACCTAAGCTTCCTTCAGGGCTTGAAAGTAAGGCTGTAGATCTTGCATTCCAGTTATACGTAAATCCATATCCTACTTCCGCATCGATAAAGTCGAGATAAGGCAAATACTGGAATGGCAGTTTATAGTTCAACTGTGCTCTGTGGTTATACAATACTGGTCTACCCGCTCTGAATACATTTCCGAAAATCGCTTTATTATCCATCGTATTTACATCGAGGTTATCGTTAAGCGTTCTTGTTGCAGAGTTGATTTCAAGCTTTAATGATTTTGTAAAGTTGAATCCTAAACCATATTGCCATCCGAAGTAGAAGTTTCTATTTCTGATCGCATTCATATCTCCAGCGGTATTCCCACCTAAAATAGCTTCAATGTTTCTAAATTCAAGTTCGTTGTAGTTCCTGTCAATCTCTGTTCTGAAAGATAGTCTTGTTGGAATAGGATTGATATTGAATTCTTTTACCCATCTCAGATATTTAGTAGACTTGGCAGTATCACTAATCATTTTATTGAATGGTTTAATCACCCATGGTTTGAAGGTATAATTGTAATCAATATATCCTCTCAGATACTGTCTGTAATTTTTCTTTGTATAAATATCTCTGAAATAATCGTCATTATATACCGCCGTTACGGATACGTTTTCAATATCATAAAACTTAGGCTTGCTATTCTGATTCACTCTTTCTTTACGCATATTAACAACTCCAATACTTCTTTGTTGAGTATAGGTTCTTGCTACTTTCTTTAGCTGTTCTCTGTTAGGAGCTTTGCTAAACTCAACATCGGTATCCAAAGGATTGTACTTCGGATCTTCAATTGTTTGTGAGTAAGAATAATTCAATGGAATCTTTACTCCTGTTTTTTCCGGTAAAAGTTTATCTACATTGATCGCAGTATTGATACTGAATGCCGATTGAGTAGACTGATTTCTTTCTGCCGGTTTAGAATCGATATTTCCAAATCCTACTGAAGTATATGAAGCGTTGGTATTAACGGTTGCAAAATCACCTAAGTTGAAGTTTAAGCTCGCGTTTCCTGCGTATCCACCATCATTTTCAATTTCGGAAAGACGAATCTCGTTGATCCATAAAATCCTGTCTATAGATACTCCTGTTTCATCTCTAGGTATTCCATTCTTAATACCAATCATAATGGTTGTTACATTACCTAAGCTTGGACGTCCTTTGATATAGATTCTTTTTAAATACTCTCCTTCTTCAAATGCGGGATCACGGAATCTTTGCGTAATTTTATCAGCATACATTTTATCTCTTCTGATCTTCGCATCAACAAAGTTCTGAATATCAAGATTCACTTCGTTTTCCATAGGCCAGATTTCCATGGGAGCTGTTGCAGACGTTGAAGTAAGCTTCAAAGATGCTTCATATTCATAATAGTTATCCGTAGCATCGTTTCCGAAACGAATAAAGAATTTAGTTGGTTTATCCATACCAATAATTCTTCCTAGTGGATCATGAGCATGCACAAAAAGCTTTAGCTTTTTATATCTTCTCATATCTAAACTAGTATTTTTGAATACCCCTTGTGCTTTACCTGGTTTCAGTTCTTTAGCATTCATATATAAAGAGGCCTCATTCTGTCTTTGTGCTCCAGCATTTCCGCTTAATACCTGTCTGTCAATTCCAGGAGGCAATACATAAGGAGGCTGGTTAAGAGCATTCTCTTCTATATTTACACTACCAACTTCAAGTTTTGTAATGTCAGTATCTACTGTTGATCCTTCACTTAGATCCGGGTCTATTGCAACATTTGAATACGGAGCAAGATTCTTAGGATATTTTCTCCAATCTGATCTTACCAAATCCATTGTTCCAAATCGAAGAGTAGATGTATTTTCAAAACCTGTAAGCATTAATCTTGCAAATCTTACATTATTAAGTACCGTTTCACTATGAGCTCCTTGAGTTTTATCAAAACTAGCAACCGGGATTCTGAACAAATACCATTTCACATCAGAAGACTGTCCGTTCTGGAAAACTCCTTTTACGGTTTTAATATCAACAATATTATTACTTCCTAGTGAAAGACTGGCCTGATCTAACTTTATTGGATATTCATTATAGCTTTCAATCTGATCCAGGTTATAATCTCTGTTAATATCTTCAGCATCCGGAGTCTGGGAAGCTACGTTCAATGAATTGGCTTCTGAGTTTCCATCCGGATTTCTGAAATATTTGTAACGCTCAACCAATGAAGCAGCCTGACTTCCCGTAAATCTATCTGATAGATAGAATACAAAGTCATCCACTGCAGGGTCAACAATATTTGTTACAGGGTTTACAAAGGTATTCCCAAATCTCATTGCTTCCTGATCTGAACTTAATCCGTCATATCCCACATCCTGCGCTTTTCGTCCTTCTCCTTCCGTGGAGAATGCATATAGAATTGGAGGTTGCTTTGGCTGTACTCCCCAATTGGAAGTTGTTGTATTAGATGCTACTCCTGGTGCAGGAAGCCCATTTTCGTACAACATTTTTCCATCTTTAAGAATGTCTTCAGATACGTTACCTAAGTGTAATAATAGTTTTGGGTTATCTCCAAGCTTATTACCATCAGCATAAGGGTCCATCATCCAGAATTCAACATATTCAATGTTTGAGCTTACGAAGTTAGGAACACTGATTGGTCTCATAATTCCTCCCCATCTGCTCACTGCCGGTTCTGTTCCTGAATTGGTGTTATAAGGTCCTCTTTCTTTAGGGTAAAAAGAGATATCTAAAGTATTGGTATAGGTTTGATCTCCTGCTACAAAATCTCTGTTGTTATAAATTTCAGAGAGCAACACTCTTCTGGATGCATGATTAGATACCGACTGTGGTGTAATACCTCCAGGAGCTTTACCTCCAACACCCCAGAATCTCGGGTCAATATTATACCATGACAATAATCCTCTTCCATATCCACTTGTGATATCATCACTTGCTGGCGGGATATTGAAAGGAGGTTCAGTATTTTTTTCTGGTCTTGATGCTAAGCTCCAAGCTGCAGGTTCTTTTAAAGAAATTTTAGAAGTTGTCTGTTCAAAGTCATCAATGTAAGACTGACTGTTGGTTGCCTTATTCAATCCAGGAAGAAGGTATGCTGCCTCCATCTTAAAGTTGATATTGGAAGGTGCTTCAGTCTTTATCAATGGAAGCTTATCTGTAAACCTTGTCAGGTAAGGAGCCTGATTATTATACATCATATTAATCCCCGCCATTGTATTGTTAACAGCTTCCTGCCCAAAGTTTACTTTTTGGGTAAGTGGAGATTCTGAGTAATTAATAACCGTTCCTCCTAAAATAAAGTGCTCATTGAATCTTCTTTCTAAATTCAATCCTAAGAATCTTTTTCTTTGAGTATTGAATGTAAGTTGGTTTTCTAATGAAATGTTGATTGCCTGTCCAGATTGTTTTACATTCTCATTGATGATCGTAACCGTACCTAGCATATAGTCTACGGTATAGTCTACCCCTTCAGAAAGCTGTACACCATTCGCCGAAACTTTTACAGATCCCTGAGGTACATTTACCGCTCCAAGGGAAATACCTTGTCCCTGAACACCTTTGTAACGGCCTTCCATGGTATAACGCTGAGGAACCGGAGTTTGCCCAGCGGTAGGTTTTATTTGGTCATACAGGTCATGGAAAACATATTGAGGATCATTAGTACCTAATACCTGCTGCATATAGTCACCGAAAGGCTGCACTTTGGTAAAGATAATCCTACCGGTTTCCGGTCTGATGGTAACTCCAGGCACAAAATCGAAAATACCATCTCCCCTAGTTCCATCTTTATTATTCTGGATATCACCATTCATATTCAGACGATCCCAGTTTAGTAATTTCAATAAGTTCAGATCTTTAACAGAGGTATCTGGAAGGTAGTTTACTTTACCTCCTGTTTTCTGGTCTCTGTAGTATACGTTAAGGATAAACCCATCCGGAGAGACCTGCCCTGCATCTAAAGAATAAACGTTCTTCATCATCAGTTTCCACATCGGAGAGGATACATCTACGCTGTTGTTTACTTTTAATACTTTAGTAATCAACACCGGGCTTTCTTCTGAAAACTCCCCTACTTTATATACTTTACTGCTTCCACTTACCGTATATGAATAGGATACTGCAAGAAGCTGCTGATCATTAAGCTTTTGGTTTAATGAAATATATCCTAATTGTGGCTGGAATGTAAATTCATTAGCATTCAGTTTTCTTGCTTTGCTATTAAAGATAAAGTGCTCACCGTTTACATAAGGCTGTGAGCTTCCAAATACCTGTCCCTGGTAAACTCCATTATAATCTTTACCAGCTTCTCTTGTTCCAGCTTTTGCCGAAATATCATTATATAAATTATTCACTGAGTTATCCGGCATTGCTCCTCCTATTCCATCTTCTCCAAGGTCTCTGATCCCGATAATCCCTTTCTGATAAGCTAAGTTACTGTTTCCCTGATCCAATACCCAGACCTCTAATCTGGTGATATTAATCGTTGAATTGATCTGTGGATAGTTAGTTAAAGCATTATCATATTTATTTAAAAAGTAATGCCCTAAAAAGTAGTGCTGGTTCTCTTCATAGTCAGTGGCATTGACTTTAAAGTTATTCATTACTCCACCTCCTTGTACTACAATATTTCTGGCTTCACCCTGCTGTTGGGAAAGAACAACCGTTCCAAAGGTTTTTCCTAACTGGAATTCTGTTTTCACCCCGAACAATGATTGTGAACCACGGATCAAACTTGTGGAAAGCGGCATATTGACGTTACCGAATTCAACTCTTTTAATGATTTTATCTTCACCGCCTTCATTAGGTTTATCCACATTTCCAAGCCCTTTCTGCTGAAGATCTTTCCAGCTTCCTTTTGCCTGCCACACGAGGTTCATCCTGTTTTCAAAGGCAAAGCCACTTTGGGTATCATAATTGGCTTTCAACTGAAGATTTTCCCCTACTTTCCCTAATAATCCAAGCTGAATTCTCTGGTCTATATCAAAAGTAAAGCTGGTCCTGTTCTGTGGAAGGATCAGCGGGTTATCTATTTTCTGGTAAAGTCCTGCAAAATCAATGGATGCATATCCGGAAGGGATGATCTCAATTTTATTTCCCCCAAACAGGGTTTCAAATAATTTGTTGTTGATCATTACTGAAGGAATAAGTCCCTTCTTTCTGGCATCACTTTTGTCTCTTCTAAAGAGGAGATTATATTTTTCCGATTTCTCCTTATAGTACGCCCTGGTCTGTATGGCGAGTACATATTCTTTATACTCTTCAGGAGACATAGCAGTGGGAGGACCGGTAATGGTATTTCCAATTTTGGGATATACATAGTACATCCCAGTCTTTATATCGAAATAGGCCTCATACCTCGTGGGGTCTGCTATCTCGTATTGTTTTCGTATAATCGTTGTGTCTTTAGTCTGCTGTGCGAGAGCACTTACAGATATAAATAGGAACGATAGGAACAAAAATATTTTAAAATGCTTATTATTCGCCACCAAATGTTAAATGTTTTTTAAAATTTGTTTTACCAGTTCTTCAACCGAGAGGTCAGGATTTTGTTTTAAGATTCTATCCGCCATCTTCTCACTTGTTCGCTTAGGAATTCCTAAAACTTCTAATGCAGATAACGCTTCTTCCTTGATTTTATTATTCACCATCGACGAAATATTCTCCGCTGGACCACTGAATTTCTGTACTTTATCTTTAAGATCTACTATAATCCTTTCTGCTGTTTTAGCTCCGATCCCTTTGGCTTTCTGAATCAGGGCACTGTTCCCTGAAAGTATTCCGGAAGCAATCTCATCAAGGCTTAATGTAGATAACAGAATAAGTGCAGAAACAGCTCCTACTCCATTAACGCTTATTAACAAATTGAACATTTCTTTTTCCGAACGAGTGTTAAAGCCGAACAAAAGATGCGCATCTTCACGGATGATCTGCTGAATAAATAAAACAGTTTGTTGATTTAAAGTAAGTGTTTGTGAGGTCATTAAGCTGATCCCCACATAGTATCCAACGCCTTGTACATTGATTACTGTATAGGTAGGTGTAAGTTCTTGAACAGTACCTTGTAAAGAAAATATCATTATTAATTTTTGAAACTCCCCAAATATAAAAATTTAAGCTTCAAATACCGCAATAAAGGTAAAAATAAATTGTTTTTAACGGTTATGGATATTTAATCGCTTCTGATAATTCTATCGGATTATTGTTTTTTTTCAGGGAAGTTTGTACATTTTTTGTCATTTCCCTAAAATTGGGTTCTATCTCATTTCCCTTTTCATCCTTAAATTTTGCTTTTACATTTCCAGAGGTCATCTCACGAAACGGATCATTATAATAGTCCAGCATTACCTTTTTAAGATTATTCTTTGAAACGTTTATTAGCTTAAAGCCCAAACTCTCAAAGCTCATTTTATGAAAGCCTTTTTTCAACCCTGAAAAGGAGAATTTATAGGAATGACGTTTATCTTCCATCTCCACAATCAGGCCTGGTAATCCTTTGAAAATATAGGGACCTTCCTGCAAGGGAATATCCTGTGTAAACCAGGCTTCCCAAATTCTTCCTTTATAGCTTAATGTTGCTTTCTGGCAGTTATAACCATATTTTTTAGCGACCTCTTTCTCTATTTTCCAATCCAACGGTATAGGTTCTGTCAGTTTATATACATCGGCTGACATATAGTAATACTTTGAGATTTTATTCTGCTTATCTCTTACTGCATCGAATGCATAGTCTCCCACTGCAAAACCATAAAAGCCAATACTTCTCAGAGAATCTACCTGATATTGTTTCTCCGTGCAAAATCTGGATTCTCCATCCTGAACGAGGAGCACCATTTTTTTGGATATCGTTTCAGAACTTAATGAGTCTTGTTTATAAATAAGATTATAGTCTATTCTCATATTCTGGGAATAGAGATTTTGAACGAATGAGAAAAGTAGAATTGCGATAACCGTTTTCAATTGCATATATCAGATTATTAGTTTTGTTTTTTATCTCACCAATTTTAAGTAAGAGTATATCACCATATATTGACCTCAAAGGTAATAAAAACATTATTATTAGTAGTATCGCTACTATAAGAATGAACGGGTATACAAATACAAAAAGCATCTTTTACAAGATGCTTTTTGTATTTGTATAGTAAATAAATTACTTTTTCTCTCTTCTTTGCGCGTCAAGAACAGCAATAGTAGCAAGGTTTACGATCTCATCTACGCTTGAACGCATCTGAAGAACGTGTACCGGCTGCTTTAATCCCATCAGGATTGGTCCAATTACCTGTGCTACTTTCATTCCTCTTAGAATTTTATAAGAAAGATTTGCACTTTCAAGATTCGGGAAGATGAATGTGTTTGCTGGAGTTGTTCCTAATTTTGAGAAAGGATAATCGCTTAAATGATCTGCGTTCATTGCAAAATCCGGCTGAATTTCACCATCAACAATCATCTTAGGATATTTCTCATGAAGAATACTTACTGCTTTTGCTACTTTTTTGGAAGTATCTGAAATAGCTGCAAAGTTTTCAAATCCAAGCATTGCAATTCTAGGCTCAATAGCAAATGATTTTACTGTAAATTCAGCCATTTTAGCAATATTCACAAGATCTTCAGAGGTAGGGTTCTGGTTGATAGACGTATCTGCGAAGAAAATAGGTTTCTTTTCAGACAGAATCATCATCATAGCCGCTACTTTATCTACGCCTTTATCTTTTTCAATTACTTCTAAAATAGGGCGCAATACAGAAGTATAGTTTTTAGAGAATCCTACGATAAGACCATCTGTATCTCCATGCTTCAGCATTAAAGGACCGAAGTAATCTCTCTGACGAACATATCTCTTAGCTTTGTACTCGTTCATCCCTTTTCTCTGACGAAGCTTCCAAAGGGTTTCTCTATATTTCTTTCTGTTTTCTTTCTGATCATCATCACTTGGATCAATGATTGGAATATCCAGGTTGATCCCGTAACGTTCCATTTGTTCCTTGATGTATTTTTTATCTCCTAAAAGACTTGGGTAAGCAATACCTTCTTCGTAAAGAATCTGAGCAGCCTTTAATACATTATATTCTTCAGCATTTCCAAGGGTAATTCTCTTCGGATTGGATTTTGCACGGCTCTGCATCATTCTTACCAATCTTTCATCTCTACCCATCCTGTCTAATAGCTGGTGCTCATACTCTTCAAAATCAGTAATCGATTTTCTTGCTACTCCACTTTCCATAGCAGCTTTAGCAACAGCACTTGATACTTTTGTAATCAATCGGTTGTCAAATGGCTTTGGAATAAAATACTCTCTTCCGAACTGCAGGTTCTGAACATTATAAGCCAGAATTACCGCTTCAGGCACAGCTTCTTTTGCCAAATCAGCAATAGCATGCACTGCTGCAAGCTTCATTTCTTCGTTAATACCTGTAGCCTGAACGTCTAATGCACCACGGAAAATATAAGGGAATCCTAATACGTTGTTTACCTGGTTAGGAAAATCGCTTCTTCCTGTTGCCATGATCACATCTTTACGGGTTGAAAGAGCTAGATCGTAAGCAATTTCCGGATCTGGGTTAGCCAAAGCAAATACGATAGGATTTTCGTTCATGCTTAACAACATTTCAGGAGTCATCACATTTCCTTTGGATAATCCAACGAAAACATCAGATCCTTTTACAGCATCTTCTAATGTTTCAATATCTGTTTGAGCAATGAAATCTAATTTTTCAGGAGTAAGATTTTCTCTTTTGTGATTGATAACTCCTTTACTGTCACACATCAGGACATTTTCTTTTTTAAGCCCTAATGAAATATAAAGTTTGGTACAAGCAATGGCAGCTGCTCCGGCTCCATTCACTACCATTTTTACTTTATCAATATCTTTATTAGCAATCTGCAATGAATTGATTAATGCAGCTGCAGAAATAATTGCTGTTCCATGCTGGTCATCGTGCATCAAAGGAATATTCAATTCCTCTTTCAGTCTTTGTTCTATATAAAAAGCTTCAGGAGCTTTGATATCTTCCAGATTGATTCCTCCGAATGTAGGCGCAATTCCTTTTACGATTTCAATGAATTTATCCGGATCTTTTTCATCAATTTCAATATCAAAAACGTTGATATCAGCAAAAATTTTGAACAAAAGTCCTTTCCCTTCCATTACCGGTTTTGATGCTTCGGCACCAATATCACCTAATCCAAGTACAGCTGTACCATTCGAAATTACCGCTACAAGGTTTCCTTTTCCCGTATAATCATATACTGTTTCCGGCTTGTCGTGTATTTCCATACAAGGAACCGCTACTCCGGGAGAATAAGCCAATGATAAATCTCTTTGGGAAGAGTGTGGCTTGGATGGTATAACTTCGATTTTCCCTTTGGGTTCTGCTTTATGATAATCTAACGCGGCCTGACTAAAATTCTTTTCGTCGCGATTGTTGTTACTTGACATACGTTTTATTTTTTGTTAGAGTATATATTTAATGTGGTAATCTACTAAGCTTTCAATTGGTTTCTGTACTACATGTCCCACATTTAAATTAAGTTCTTCGGCTACAGAGCGTAAAATATTTTCATAATAATAAGCAATGGAGCCAATAAAGTTGATTTCAGCATCATTGGCCTCCTGATAAGGTATTACCTGATATTCGAAGAAGCTTTTCATTTCTTCGAAAACCATGTTTACAAAGTAAGGGTGATCCTTTCTTTCGACAACAAATTTATTGAAATCAGCCAAATAAGCATTTGGTCTTGGAGCGTGATACATATGTTTCAATGCATCTTCTATGGTAAGTTTATAATCTGTCTCAAATTCGGCGTGAAGATCTGCAGGTAATTTTTTCATGAAATATCTGCGTACCAATTGTTTTCCGATTGCACTTCCGCTTCCCTCGTCTCCCATTAGGAACCCAAGAGATGGCAGTTCAATCTTCACATCTTTACCATCAAAATAACATGAATTTGATCCTGTGCCTAAGATGCACACAATCGCAGGTTTTCCTTTATAGGCAGCATAAGCAGCGGCCATCAGGTCTTCTTTTACAATGACTTCAGCTTTGTCAAACACTTTTCTAAGTTCAGTCTCTATAGTTTGGCGGTTTTTTTCCACTCCACATCCTGAGCCATAAAAAAAGACTTTGGTGATTGAATTTTTTACCGATATCAGGTTGCTGTTCTTCTGTATTTCAGGTGCGATAAGTTCTCTGTTGATAAAATTCGGATTGAAACCGATGGTTTCGGTTTTCAGAAAAACCTTTTTGAAGTCATCGAGTATTACCCAATCCGATTTAGTAGAACCACTATCTACAATAGCAACCATATTTTAGATTTTAATTTAAGGATGCTAAATTATGAATTTATCTTCAATTAGCATTTAAAACAATCTGGAAGCTGTCTAAAATCATTAATGTTTAATCTTAGTCTTTTTTTCATTGAATTGTAGAAGCCAGTCTTCAATTTCATCTTCCAGATAAGATGCCTGCAGCACCATAGCATTGATAAAATCATCAGGAACAGGTTCATCATTCGAGTTTTCAAGATTCCAAAGCTCATTAGACATATTTTCATATTCAGAATACACTCGTTTGAAGCGGGAGTTTTCTTTTTCCAGTGCTTCAATATTTTTCTGTTGAAGCTGGAATTTTCTGTATTTGTTTTGACTTTTCATACAAATATTATTAACAATTGGTCATAAAAATTTAGAGTAGTATGCTTTCAGCTGGGCATTACAAGATAGGAAAAACCATTATCACAAGGATTTGAAAATGAATTTATTATCAGGTTAAGGTAACTTCATTCCGCTTATTAAAATTAGAAATAATTTTTATTTAAAAAAATATTTTAACAACTTTTTTCAGTGTTTAACATATAGTTATAAATTTGCATATTCATATTGTTAAGTATCCTGATTTAAAATAAATGAAAACCATTATGAATACATAGGATCACAGGGGCCATTGATCGTTTTACTTATAAAACATTCTAGTACCCAATACAATATAAGATATATTTTCAGTTTTTATATTAATTAAATGAAAGAAATACTCATACGCCAGAAGCAGGTTTTGTTCTTCATTATTGCCGGAGGATTAAGCGCCATTGTTGAGATTGGCAGCTTCAAAATATTCAGTACTTACCTGCCTCATTTCTTTGCAAAAGAAATAAACTTTCATGGTGTACATTATCCTTTAAGCAACATTCTCTCTACCAGCTGCGGGATTATCAGCAACTACTTCCTGAGCATATGGTTTGTTTTTGAAAGAGGAAAGCATTCCAAGAAAAAAGAGTTCGCTTATTTTATGGTGGTTTCCTTTATCTCCACTTTATTCAGTCTTGGTTTCTTTCAGATATTCTACAGTTTTATATTTAAGGATAATATCAATTTAATTTTTTATACCTTGAGTCCTGAAATGATCAGTAAGATTGCAGCAATCCTGCTGGTTTCCATTCTTAATTATTCGGTAAAAAAGAAAGTAATTTTTAACGGTTAAACTGTGGCAAAAATTTTAAATTATCTCTGGAGATTCTGGCTTTTGTTATTGGCATTTGTTCTAACAATCACTCTTGGGATCCCCGTTTATATCTTATCTTTTAGTAAAAAGCATTATAAATACGCTTATAAATTTGTGCGTTTATGGTGTTTCGGCATGTTTTACGGTATGGGTTTCCGATATGATCTCATTAAACTCTCTGAGCAAGACAAAGACAGAAACAAAGAATATGTTTTCATCTCGAATCACACTTCGATTATGGATATCATGTTAACCTGTATTCTTTTTCCACACCATCCCATTTGTTTTGTTGGGAAGAAAGAGCTTGTTAAGATTCCTATTTTCGGAACCATTTATCAAAGGATTTGTGTAATGGTAGACAGAGCGAGTGCCAAAAGCCGTGCAGATGTTTATCGCAGATGTGCTGAAAAAATGGAGGAGGGAAACAGTATTGCTATTTTCCCGGAAGGTGGTGTACCGGATGACACTTCCATTATTCTGGATGACTTTAAAGATGGGGCGTTTATGCTATCCTCAAAACATAATTCTCCTATCGCTGTTTATACCTTTATCGGGCTTAAGAAAATGTTTCCTTTTGATAACTCTAAAGGCTACCCTGGAAGAGTAAAAGTTTATTTCAATGGAATCATAGAACCTACTGACTCTCCAAAAGACTTAAAAGCAGAGGCTTATCAAGTAATTAAAAAAACCTTGATAGAGCATTCTATTTAAAAGAATTAGTTATATTTGTTTGCGAAATTTTCAATAAAATATGTCAAAAACCAACCAGCCGACTAATTACCCGGCACTGTACACACTTGTACTTGTATTTTTTTTTCTGGGGGTTTATTGCTGCCGGCAATAGTATTTTCATCCCTTTTTGTAAAAACTATTTTTCTCTCGACCAATTTCAGTCCCAGTTAATAGATTTTGCTTTTTATACTGCTTATTTCCTGGGAGCATTATTGCTTTTTATATTCAGCACTATAAAAGGAATTGACATTATCGGAAAATGGGGCTATAAAAAGAGTATTGTCTACGGACTACTCCTCTCTGCCCTTGGTGCTGCTATCATGATAATTGCGGTTAAAAGCAATGTATATTATGGTATGCTCATCGGACTTTTTGTGGTAGCATTAGGTTTCTCAATTCAGCAGACTGCTGCGAATCCTTTTGCCGTATTGCTGGGAGATCCTAAAACCGGAGCCAGCAGACAGAACCTTGCGGGTGGAATCAATTCTTTTGGAACCTCTATCGGGCCCATTATTGTTGGTTTGGCACTCTTCGGTACTACGGCAACAGTAGATGACGATCAGATCAAACATTTGGCACTTGATAAGGTGATCTTACTTTATACAGCAGTAGGAGCTCTTTTTCTGATTGCTGCAGGAATCTTTTACTTTTCAAAGAAACTTCCTGACGGGATTTCTACTGAACCTATGGAAAAAGCAGGTAAAGCAAGAAAAACATTGATTGCAATGACAGTTCTTGTTATTCTTTTCTTTATTCCGGTATTCAGCAGCTACAATTCTGATGAAGCTAAAAGTATTGAAACTTTAGGCAATGAAATTACCGTATTAGATAAAACTCTTGAAAAAGAAACTGATGCTGTGAAAATCACAGAGATTAAACAGCATATTACAGATAAAAAGGCCGAACTGGAAACCATTAAGCATCCATTAGAAAAGAAAAGAATGATGTACCTAGGAGGAGCATTGCTTGTTGTTATCATTTCTCTTGTATTTGCCAACTCCAGCGCTAAGAAAAATGCTGAGGGCTGGGGTGCTATGAAATACCCACAGCTTGTATTGGGAATGATTGCCATTCTTGCTTATGTAGGAGTGGAAGTTGCCATAGGAAGTAATCTGGGAGAACTTTTAAGCATGCCTGAATTCGGAGGACATCAGTCTTCCGATCTAGCACCTTATATTTCTATGTATTGGGGAAGTTTAATGATTGGAAGATGGACAGGCGCTATCGCTGTTTTTAACCTGAATAAGCAACAACAAACCATTGCTACTATAGTTGTTCCATTTATTGCTTTTTCTGTGATTATCGGAATCAATACGATTGCTCAAAAAGATATGTCTCACCTCTACTTTTACGCAATCTGTGTAGCTATCCAGGTTATATTATTCCTAATCAGTAAAAATAAACCTGCTGTAACATTGATTATTTTCGGATTGTTCGGAACTGCTGCTATGATTACAGGATTATTGACAACAGGAAATGTTGCCATCTATGCATTCCTTTCCGGAGGTCTTGCCTGCAGTATCATGTGGCCATCTATTTTCACACTGGCCATTACCGGTTTAGGAAAATATACTGCTCAAGGATCGGCATTCCTTGTGATGATGATCCTCGGAGGAGGTATTATTCCACCACTTCAGGGTAAGCTTTCTGATATTATTGGAATCCACAGTTCGTATGTAATTCCTGTTCTGTGCTTCGTGTACATTACTTTATTTGCTTATCTGGCTAAAAAATCTTTATTTAGACAAGGAATTAACGTTGATGTTTTAGAATCTGAAGGTGCACACTAAAAATAGACTACACATATATAAGAAGAAAAGGTTTTGGGCAGGTGTATTACTTGCCCAATTTCTTTTGTTTTATGGTTTCTCGAAATCTTCATTGATGATTGCTTTTTTTGATAAGTTCTTCGAATTCCAGAAAAAACTTCATCAAACGGCCTTTAGCTGGCTTTCTTTTTCAGTGGGAGATATCATCTATATCCTATTGGGAGTTCTTCTTTTATATAGCCTTATTAGCTTATTGAAGAAGAATAGCAGAAGCTCTTCCCTATTAAGAATTCTTATCATTGGAAATATCTTTTACTTTATCTACCAGATATTCTGGGGAATGCTGTATTTCCAGACTCCGATCATTAAAAAGCTTTCTAGTCAGGATACTCCTGAAATCAACAAAGCTAAAACACTAGCGTTACAGTATCTGGAAAAATGTAAGATCACCCGTGCACGGGTACACGAGGATCAGAATGGCATTTTCATGGTTACTAACCTAAAGGCTGTACAACAGGAGATCATGTTCCAGCAGACTCAGCTGCCACACTATATCTCGGATAAAAAGGCGACTCAGATTCTTGCTATTAAACCCAGTTTATTTAGAAAAGTAATGAATTTTACCGGCATATTGGGATATTACAATCCATTTACCGCAGAAGCGCAGTATAACGCTGAATTACCACACACTTTCATACCCTTTACAACAGCCCATGAAAGCTCTCACCAGCTTGGCTTTGCCAGAGAACAGGAAGCTAATTTTATAGGATATCTGATGGGGATTCATTCCAACAATCAGGACTTAAAATACAGCACTGAATATTTTACTTTAAAAAGCCTTTTACGGTTTATTGTTGAAGAAGATCCTGAGTTTGTAAAATCAGTGATCCAAAACTACTCTCCAGGAATGAAAAGAGACCGCGCTTATGAAAAAAGTTTCATATTCAAGCATCAAGGCTGGCTTGATGACTTCTTTGGATTCACTAACAACCTGTTCCTGAAGAGTAATCAACAGGAAGGTTCAGTGACCTATTCTTACTTTATAGACCTCCTTCTCAACTATGAAAAATAGACATAAAAAGAATCGTATCAGGCGATACGATTCTAAAAACACAAATGATGAAAAAAATTTATTACCTTGACTTGTTCCCTCATTCAAGGCGATGTAAAAGTACGACATATTTTATAAATACAAAAACATTTCTATCCTTTTTTAAAACTTTAAGAAAACTTTATGATTTTTTAAGTTTTTTTGAGTTCGATACTGATTAATACCAATTACAGTCAAGCCTCGAATGCGCTATTAAAATAATAAACAAATTATAGTTAATTTAAGAAAATCATACAAATTAAAACATTTGTTTAAATTTTAAATATTCCATTTATTCCGTATTTTTACTGAGCTAAAAATTAGAGTTATTCTCGTCATATTTAAAATATCTCTACCACTTTATCTTTACAATTTGATCAATTTTTCAAAGCATTTTTTATAGGGATTATTATACCTATTTAGTTAGACATAATGATTCAGATATCTCATCCCCTCCATATTATATGCAATAAATACTAACTATATCATCCCGTTCTGCTGCTTTTAAAAACAAGAGTTTTATAGTACCTGAACAAATAATCATAGATGATCATTTCAAACACGCGTTGATTTGAAACAAACATTCTATTGATATGCATATGAAATATACTTCGGAAAAAACCTTGTAAAGGAGCTGAATAATATTTTTCAATATCTTTCAGTATTTCTTTAGTGTCACGGATATTTGTAATAATATACTGTCGAAAAGATTCGTACTCAGCAGAATCTATAAACTCAGAATAATTTTGAATAAACATCCTGTATTTTTTATCAAGTGCACTGTTTAGCTTTTTATCTGCGTTGAATTCTTGTTTAAAAGCAATATCAAATTCTTTTATCCAATTTAATTTTTCCTGAATAGACAATCCAAGGCATTCTAATATCTTATCAATATAATAAATAGATACCATAATTTTTTCTTCATCATCAAAGTGAAGATACTCATACAGTAGACTCTCACTGCTCTTCCAAAATAAAAACTCAGCTTTTTCCATCGTAGCTTCTCCATACCGCTCAATTTCCCGCTGATAAACATCTATTATAAACTCTGTTATTTCACCGGAATCCCTGTATTCCTCCAGATAAACATTTACTAATGAAAGAACCTTAGTAAAATGGTTAGGATCCGAAAGTTCAAAACGAAGCCGAAGATGAATCCGTGGATCATTATAGCGGATAAAAAACCATTTTTTTATTAAGTTTTTCTCTCGAAGTTCCTGTAATAAAGGTATTACAGCCTCCTCTAAAATAATATCAGCTGTTTTTACTCCTGTATAAATCTTGATATACAACCACTCGCTGCCCGGAACTAACATTCTTTTCATCAAAATTTATTTTAATTGATACATAGGAAAAACAAATTCATGTTTAAAATCTTTATTCTCATTAAACAAAAATTCTTCTACCATGATTGTTTTTTTCTTTTTAACGGTCTGAATAAAAATTACAGCCATATCATAATTTTCAAGATTCAGCGGTAAAGTATTATCTGCTTGTACCCATTGTATCCATGCAGGAATTTTTCTTTTAATTCTCCAATTTTTCAATTCAGATAAAAACTCATCTTTATCTATCATTAACTGCTCCAAAAAAGTAACGTCTTTATCAAAGATCTTCCAGCAAGCTTTTGAAAGGATGATATTTTTATATTCTACTCTTGGGAGAAACCTGTAAATATCCTTCAACCCACCCCAATCAAAACGTAAACTATTTCTTATTTCATGAGAATAAAGATCAGAAAGAAAGTGATACATTGGTAAAGTATTATAAAAGTAGTTGTGAGCATTTGTCAAATAAGGTCTTATTTCTTGATTAAGTCTTTTAGACCGTAAAACAATTCTATTATTTTTCAATGATATATAAAGGTCATCTACAGCTATTTGATTTTCTTCCGCCAAAACAGATTTTGCCATGTAAGGGATTTCGTAATGTCTTATAGTAGGCCTTCTAATCACATTTCCTATCCTTGCTTCTGGCAAATGAATCACTTCTGCTAAAATACAGTCAGGATTCAGAGTTTGTTCTTTCTGTGCAATAGTTCTTGTGAGTTTATGTATCTCAGATTTTTCAGAACAAAATCGCCCTAATAAATTGGCTGCACTACTTGTGGTACTGCCATTTAAGAATAATTTTTCTGTATTTCCTTCTGAAATAATTTCTGTCAAAAAAGAAATTGTATCAGGCAGATCGTCCCATTTTTCGTTTACGCCTTCAAAATCAGAATCTAATAATTCTATCTTATATTGATTCTCTAATAAGGTATCCTGTAGTTTCTCATTAAGAACTTTTTGAACCGGATTAAGTTCAATATTTAGGTTTTTATTTCTTTCAGATTTTGAAAACTCCAAGTCGTCCAAATAAGGATGAATGCCTTTTAAAGAGATATCTTGTTTATAACCAAGGCCAATTTCAGAATCAAGAATATACTGTAATGGAATTTCCTTCCCTTCAAATCGTTCGGTAAAAGCTTTTTTGAATTTCTCTAAACGGATATCTTTTGGGGTTAAAGTTATTTTATTTAAAAAGCTAAAGGCTGTTTTAAGTTCTTTTTTCCAATTGGATGATAAAATCAATTTATCTTTAGAATATAAATCGGTTTGAAATAAATATCTCTGCTCATATTCAATGCCAAAAGATGCAATAAGTTTTTCAATCTCAGCATAGTTTGAAATCGGATTGCCAATATTTTGATCTAATTCATGAAGCTTATTTTGTATAGAAATCAAAATATTGGTCTCACCTACCTGAAACCTTTGTAAAACAGAAATAAGAATACCTAAAAAGTCCCTTCCTGAAACATTAGGCTCAATCTCACTGGTGAGAACTTGATTATCGATCAGTTCTTCTATAAATTCTAATGCTTCCTCCTGGGTGATATCTTCTGTTATAAGAATATCTGTAAGCTCCTGTATAGTTTTTCCAAATTTTGAAAATTTTAATACCGCTTGCAATTCTTCAGAAAGTGAGGCTGACGAAATAACATAATCTCTTTTCCCTCCTGAATATTGATATTCTATATAACGGATTTTTGTTCCTACTTTATAAATAGTATTATTAGGCTGAAACAAAAGCTTAGTTCTTATTTCTGGCTTTTTTATAAAATGTTGAGCCAATGATACAAGAAAATACATATCCAATTTCGTATCCCGAACTAGATAATCTGTAAACAATGGATCTTCAAATGAATCTACTGGTTTAGAGTCTATATTAAACTTTCCTAAACCCACTCCAGAAAATAAGCCGAATGGAGTACAACGAGTACTCATCCGGCTATAATATTTTAATAAAGTATGTTTTAATTTTTGGTGTTCCTTTTGAGAAAATTGCTTTTCCGCATGAAGCCATTTGAGAATTTCTTCATATAAATCAGGTGAGGCAAGGTACAGAGCTTCCAGAAAAACAGAGTCATCAGCTAATCTAATTTTTAATTCCTCATCTGAAATTTCATGTTTATTTACCGTTTCAAAAAATCTTTTACATGAAAATAAAGGAGTACGTACAATATATTCTTCAAAAAATTGATAGGGAAAGCGAGGCATTTATTTTCTTTTTTCTTCTTTAGGTTGATAGTCAGGATGCCCTAATTGCCACAATGCAAACGTAAAAATATCTCCTATATTAGCATATCTCTGAGCTATTGGTACATTACCTGAATGCCCGCCTTCAAAGTCTATTTTCAATAAAATCGGATTATCAGAGGCATTATCTGCTATTAATTTAGCCGCAAACTTCACAGGCATCCATGGTGTTACTCTCTGATCATTCAAGCCTCCTGTTATAAAGGTAGCAGGGTATTTTGTTCCTTTCTTAATATGCTGATAAGCATCCATTTCTAACAACCCTTTAAATTCTTCAGGATCTTTTACAGAACCAAATTCTTTTGGCTGACTATTAACTGCAGCTTCATCCCTAAGCATATTCATTGCTCCTACTTCTGCAATAACTGCTTTAAAAAGATCTGGTCTTTCGGTCATAGCTCTACCTACGGTTATACCTCCTGCACTTGCACCCCAGATAGCAACTTTATCACTGGAAGTATATTTCTCTTTGATCAGATATTCCGTACAGTCAATTAAATCCCTCCATGTATTAGGTTTTGTTGCTTTAAAACCCGCTAACCTCCACTGATCTCCTTTTTCACCTCCGCCTCTTACATGGGCAATAGCAACCATTCCGCCTTGATTTACCCATAATAAGTATGTTTTAGCAAAAAAGGAGTACTTGATATTCCATAGGATCCATAAGAGTCTATTAATAATGGATTTTCTCCATTTTTTATGATGTCTTTGTTATAAATTAAGGAAACTGGAACTTCTTCACCATCTCTTGCTTTTATAGTAATTTCTTTAACTACAATATTGTTAAATTCAGGATATTCAGCAACAGGAATTAGATTTTCCGGTTTGAAAGTATTTGTTTTTAGGTTATAACTAAAACGTTGTTCCTCATTTGCCCAGCCTGAACACGTTACCCATAAATCAGAAGATTTTTCATCTTTGTTCTCTAGTACAATATTTCCGGATGGATAAGGAAGCTGGATCGAAGTATCTTTCCCATCTTTATATAAATACAGTTTAGATTCTACGCCGTTTTTCGTAGTTGTATAATAAATACCATCTTTAGTTACCTGATAACTTTTAAGGATTTCATCTTTCTTTTCAGGTACTAAAACCTCGGGGTTTTTGAAATCGGGATTTTTAATATTGGTTTTGCAAAGCTTAACAAAAGGAGAGTTATAACTTGATTGAAAAAACACATGGTCTTTTCGTACATCTAAGTTTTTTGCCTTATCACTTGGGTCAGATAGAGGTGTCCAGTTATTCTTACCCTGCAGCAAATCTTTTTTCTTAATAATATAGGTCTTTCTATAGGTTTGATAATCTACTATCATTCCAAGGTAATATTCCTGATCCAAATCAAAGTTCAAAATCATAGGAAATTGATCTGCAGTTATATTGAGTTCAGGGTTATTTTTGGCAGAAAAAACGTCACGAGTTTTACCTGGATCTGTACCTATTTGGTATAGGACGGTACTCATATTTCTGTAAAAATTCTTAGATTTAGGGTCAGTTACAGAGAAAGCTACATAGAAAAAGCCATTATTATCATCTGTCCATCTTATCCCATCAAAAGTAGCGGGAGCCGAATTAGTAATAGTTTCGGGATGAATATATTTTGTTTTAACATCCATGATAATTACATCCCCTATTTCATTACCTTTTTCAGACATAGAAATAGCAATTTTACTACCATCCCAACTTGGACTTATATAATTGATAACAAAGGAATGATTAAGTTCTGAGCTCTTGTAAAAAGCAGGATCATAAAGTAATTTTTCCTTCCCAGAAAATCCATCCCGATAATACAGTTTATCTACTTTTTCATCTCCACTTTTCTTTAAATAAAAATATTTATTATTACCTGATATTTTTAAATTAGATACAGAGTATCCTTGCCTTTTATCAATTTCTAGTATTTTCTCTAAATAATAATTCTTTTTAGGAATCAGATCAAGAATAGAATTTGTATAAGCAGTCTGGGATTTCATCCAATTAAGAGTGTTGGAGTCATCTAAATCTTCTAAGTTTCTATACTCATCAATTATCTTCGTGCCAAAGTAATTATCAATAGTGGAGAAAGAAGATGCCAGGTTAGTCTTTTGAGCATTTATAGTAGAAATATAGAAAGCACTAAAAACAACAATAATAATTAATTTTTTCATTCTTTTACCATCTCATAGAAATTGATAATCATTTAAACAAGTATTATACTGATTTGATGATCATCACTAATAGCTAATTTTATTTTATCCTTTCATTTTTTAATAACCTCATTATTTCACTTCATTGGCTTTTGCTGATAATCAGGATGTCCTAGTTGCCAAAAGGCGAAAGCAAAAATATCTGAAAGGTTTGAGTGCGCATGAAGAGCAGTTGTATTAACTCCATGCCCACCTTCATAATCTATCTTAAGTAAAACAGGATTTTTTGATGTATTATTTGCCATTAATTTAGCCGCAAATTTCACAGGTTCCCAGGCAAGTACTCTTGGATCATTTATTCCTCCAGTTATAAATGTTGCAGGATATTGTACTCCTTTACTAATATGATGATAAGCATCCATTTCTAATAGACCTTTAAATTCTTTAGGATCTTTTAAGGTTCCATATTCATCCACATTACTTGCAATACTAAGCACATCCCTTAATGTATTGGTTATTGGCAATTCTAAAATTGCTGCTTTAAATAAATCTGGTCTTTCTGTTATAGCTCTTCCAACTGTAATTCCACCTGCACTTGCTCCCCAAATCCCCACTTTATTTTTTGAGGTATATTTTTCTTTTATTAAATATTCTGTACAGTCTATTAAATCCCCCCATGTGTTAGGTTTTGTTTCTTTATAACCCCCTAAACGCCATTTCTCTCCTTTTTCCCCACCACCTCTTACATGAGCAATAGCCATAACACCTCCTTGATTTACCCATAATAGATAAATACGGGAAAAATATGGACTGTAGGAAGCTCCAAAAGAACCATAGGAATCAATCAATACTGGATTATTACCATTACGTTGTATATTTTTATTATATATAAGGGACAATGGTATTTCTTCCCCATCTCTTGCCTTTACAATTACTTCTTTTACTTCAATATCCTTAAATTCAACATATTCCATAATAGGAGCTATATTTTCAGCAACAAAAGAATTTGTTTTTAGATCATATCTAAAACGCTGTTCCTGGTTTGCCCATCCGGAGCAATTTATCCAGATATCTGAATCATCTTTTCCCTTTGCTTGTAAATTTATATTTCCTGATGGATAGGGTAACTTAATTGAAATATCTTTACCATCTTTATATAGATATAGCTTGGCTTCTACTCCATTCTTGGTTGTTGTGTAATAAATACCATCTTTAGTAAGCCGATATTGGCCTATAACTTCATCCTTCTTTTCAGGAATTAAAATTTCAGGAGTTCTAAAATTTGGTTTTTCAAGATTGGTTTTACAGAGGGTATAATTTTGAGAATTATATTGAGACAAAAAAAACAACTCATTATCAATAAGTTGTAAAGATCTCACTTTATCTTCTTTATTATAAAGAGGTTTCCATGTTTTTTTACCTTGTAATAAATCTTTTTTGGAAATTATAAATGTTTGCCTGTAATAATTATTATCAACCAACATTCCAACATAATACTTATCATTAGAATCTAAGATAATAGGAGATTTTTTTTCATCTATTTTTAATTCAGGATTATTACTAGCTGAAAAAACTTCTCTCAATTCTTTAGGATTGGCTCCAATTTTATATAAAATAGCTTTCGTATTTCTATAAAAATCAGGGGATTTGGAATCATTAACAGGAAAGTATGTATAAAAAAATCCAGAATTATCATCCA
Source organism: Chryseobacterium capnotolerans (assembly GCF_021278965.1). NCBI lineage: Bacteria > Pseudomonadati > Bacteroidota > Flavobacteriia > Flavobacteriales > Weeksellaceae > Chryseobacterium > Chryseobacterium capnotolerans. Next base: position 4,128,317 of record NZ_CP065589.1, read on the forward strand.
GCCACTTTATTCCTCCTATACCTGCAGGAGTCGTACTGGTAATAATTTCAGGATGGATATACTTATCCTTTACATCCATTATAATAACTTCAGCCAATTCTTTTCCTTTTTCAGCCATCGCAATGGCCACTTTGTCTCCAGCTAAGCTTGGACTAATATAATTAATAACAAATTCATGGTTTGTGTCAGAACTTTTGAAATTGGCAGGATTATAAAGAAGTTCTTCTTTTCCTAAAAAGCCCCCCGATAATAAAGTTTAGCAACTTTCTCATCTCCTGTTTTCTTTAAGTAGAAATATTTATCATTATTTGTAATTTTTAAATCAGATACAGAGTATCCTTGCTTCTTATCAAGCTCTAACCTTTTTTCCAAATAATAATCTCTTTTAGGAATTTTATTAAGAATAGAATTGGTATACTCTGTTTGAGATTTCATCCAATTCATTGTTTGAGGATCTTCTAAATCCTCTAAATTCCTATATTCATCTACTATCCGGATTCCAAAATATTCATCCGTTATAGGAACAGATGGAGCTGGATTATTTTTTTGAGCGTTCAAGGAAATATTAAAAACACAAATAATGATAAATATTAATTGCTTCATGGTCTCACAATGATTGTATTTGGAGGAATTTGTGTTGGCGGTTCTTCTCCAGTGTTAAAATTCACCATCTGATTGCCTCCGTTACCACCATTAATTGTTTTCATATCGTTAATTTTCATTATTTGTATTTTTTTCAACGATAATTTTTTTTCTTGTTTGATTATTTTCTTCATAAAATTATACATAAGATTTTAAATACAAATAAAAAGAATATTTTTCAATTTTACACTTAAAATGTACTATAGATTTATAAATCAAAATTATAAAAAACAAAACAAAGTAACTAAATATCAGTATCTTACATTCAAATATATTGATTTTTCAATGATAAGAGACATTAGTAAATAAAAATGTAAATTTGTTTTGTATTTACAAAAATAATGAAATATATAGTCCTAATTATATTATTATTAACCAATAGTTTGGCAAGTGCTCAAAAAAACAAATTTAGTAATTTATATGAATTTACTTATCCGGAACTAAAGAATAAGTTCTATGATTATTATGACCAAAATAAAAATTCTGAGGCCAAACAAATAGCCAGATATTATCTACAAAAGGCTAAAAAAGAAAAAAACACTCTCGAAATAGCAGAAGGCTATGTCCTAATACATTTTTATGAAGATTTTCCAACAGCCATCAAATATCTTGATAGTTTAACGATCATCACAAAAAATATAAAAGGAAATTTATATCCTGCCAGAACCTATTTGAGCAAAGGAAATCTATATTATAAGCATGATAATTTAAAAGCGGCATTGGATAATTATATTTTAGGGCTTAAATACGCAAAAGAGCAGCACGACGAAAAGCAAACAGCCTATGCCAATATGAACATTGCTTATATCAATAGTTACATAGGTAAGAATAAAGAGGCAGCTAAAATATTCAGATATTATCTATACCATGGAGATAGTATCACAGATGATTATCAACACACTCAAATGCGCATAGCCCTTATAAGCTGCTATCTTGAGATTAACAAATTAGACTCTGCTAATTTGTTAATTAAAGAAGGACAAAAGGCTATTCTATCAGGTAAAAATAAATATGACCCTAATCTATATTCTTATTTAGCTGGAACTTACGACCTTAAGTCAAAAGCTTACAATACAGCAATTACCAAACTTTCAAATGCTTATACTTATTTTACCAATAATAATGAAAACATCAATGCTAATTCTGCCCTTTATAATTTAGGAAAGGCTTACCAGGGAATAAAAAATGAGGAAAAGGTTACAGAGACTTACATTAAACTAGATTCCAATGTACAAAAATTCAATATTACGTTTCCTGAACTTCGTGAAGTCTATATATACCTTATAGATTATTATAAAGGAAAAAATAATCAGCAAAAGCAACTTTATTATATTGACCGCTTTCTAGCCGTTGATAAAAAACTCGATGAACAGGTTCAATATTTATCTACAGAATTGCCTAAAAAGTATGATACTCCAAATCTCCTACAGGAAAAAGAAAATATCATCGAGGAATTAAAATTTAGAAAAACAGTGCTTTATATTTCTATGGGCGCACTTCTATTGATACTTCTATTCATTATATATTTATACTATAAATCTAAGAAAAGAGAAAAAGAACAGAGAAAAATTGCACAAGATTTAATCAGTTTGGTTGAAAAGAAAAATATTGAGGAGAAAAAGACAGGTGAAAAACATGAAGTTGATGATATCGAAGTAAATGATATACTTATTCCTGAGCCTATTGGACAAGATGATAAAAATTCAAAAAGCATATCTGAAGAAGTTACTCAGTTTATATTACAGGAATTGAGAATATTTGAATCCAAAGAACTCTTCTTAAAAAAGGGAATTACATTAGCCAACTTAGCAAAAAACATAAAAACCAATACTGCCTATTTATCAGAAATAATCAATACTCATAAAGGAAAAAACTTCGCAAGTTACCTTAATGACCTGCGTATTGATTTTGCTTTAAACAGATTGGTAAATGATAAAAAATTCCGTTCCTACAAATTGTCTGTTATTGCTGAGGAGCTGGGATATAATAATGAGCAGGCATTTTCTTTAGCTTTTAAGAAAAAAACAGGCACTACACTCTCTACATACATTAAAGAGATCGATAGTCTAAAAAATTCTCAAAAAACCCATAACTAACTAAAATACAACATATTGAAATACATATTTTTATAGATCTATAAGCATAGATTTATAAATTTAAAATTCAAAAACTTTTTTAATAATTTGTACTGGTGTATGTTTGCTCCAGGTAAAAACACAAACTATAAAAGTTGACCAATACCTTCCCAAGCCAGGGATATATGGCCAACTAAACTAATACCATCTAAAATAGAATTAACAAGAGTTAGTGATCCTAATCCCACAGATGTGCTAAATAGGAATGTAAACATTAACCATGAAAACTTTTACATAGCATCTGTGGGAAAATGGAATCAATAAAAAGCTTTTATTTGATATTTTTCACAATTCTACGTATATATAATATCAAATTAAAAAGCAATAAAATATTAAAAATCAAACACTTTTGTTTATTTCCTTTATAGCTCTATATGTATAGATTTATAAATTTAAAATCCAAAAGCTTTTTTAATAATTTGTACTGACATAAGTTTGCTCCAGGTAAAAACACAAAATATAAAAGCTACCTTCCCAAACTAGGGACATATGGCCAACTAAACTAATACCATTTAAAATAAAATTAACAAGAGTTAATTATTCTAATCCCACAGATGTGCTAAAATGAATGTAAACATTAACCATGAAAACTTTTACATAACATCTGTGGGAAAATGGAATTAATAACGACTTCTATTTGATATCTTCATTTCAGGCTTATACTATACGTACCAGATAAAAATACTTTTTCGAGCTAAATCCTGTAAAATAAAATATTGAAATTCAAACTATACCTACCAATAGCACATTTTATCTCACTAATAAAAGAAAAATATTTTTGTTAATTTAAAACATCTGTGTATTTTAGATGAAAATATTAATATGATTTTTGATAAACTAATTAACTACTTAAAACTTGATAAACAGGAATTTATTTTCCAGTTTAATTCTCATCCCAATTATCCGTCAGCATTAGCTTTCAGTGATACATTAAACTTTTTGGGAGTAAAAAATGATGCCTACCAGCTTGATAAGGAATATTGGGATGAACTTCCGGAAGAATTCATCGCTATTGTTGATAATGCATTTTCATTGGTAAAGAAATCAGGAAGCAATTATGCTGTCTATTCCGAAAAAGCAAAAACATTAGATAAGGAAGAACTATATAAGAACTCTACTGACTTTGTTCTCCTCTTTGAAAAGACTGAAAATGCTGAAAATAAAACAGCTTTTAATTTCAAACCTGTATTATATGCCATTTTTGCAGTAATTCTTATCTATTCATTTGTATTCCAGGGATTGTTTGAAGCCATCTTTAATCTTCTTTCATTAGCAGGTGTTTATATTTCTCTGGAGATATTCAACCAAAAATTTGGAAATACGTCCACGGTTATAGGAAGTATTTGTGGAGCAGCTCCTGCTACCCAAACAGCTAACTCCTGTGATAGGATTATCAAACAAGATAAAACCAGTATTTTAGGATTAAAGTTTTCTGACTTTTCACTGATTTACTTTACCGGGCTTGCTGTATTAGGCTTATTTTTACCAGCTACAGCTTATATCGTAAAAGGCTTCACTTTCGTATCTGTGCTGGCTATTGGTTATTCTTTATACATTCAGGCATTTGTTGAAAAAACATTTTGTAGAGTTTGTCTGTTAATTATCTCCATCCTGGTTGGGCAGTTAGTCATCAGCGCTTTCTTTTTCCAAAACCTTTCTTTTGGAATTGGGGCACTTTTACTAACGGTAATTTTATGGGCACTTATATTTTCAGCAGTAATGTATTCTAATACCTTGCTTGAACAAAAGAAGAACTTCAAAAATCCAATGCTAAAAACCTTCGATTCAAAAGAAATTATGAACTTTTCAAAAGCCAGTTATTAGAAAAAGATAAAATAGAGTTTCAGGATACTGAGACATTTTCGGTGGGAAAAAAGGATGCAAGACTTCGTATTTCCATAATTTCCAATCCTTATTGTGGTTTCTGTAAAGATGGTCACAAACTGGCAGAAAGTCTTTTAAAAAAATATCCTGATGATGTTTCTTTACAAATGAGATTCAATTATACTCCAGAAAGATCTAATGAAAAGTATAATGCATTGATCTCAGATCTAGCCTATATTTATAACAATAAAACGGAAAAAGAATTCCTGCACGCTGTAGAAGAGTGGTTTGAAACGAGAGATGAAAGCAAAGTCAATATTCTTTCCGGAGGAACTGTTACCTCAGAAAACCTGAATCCATTGATTCAAATGACTGTAGAAAACAGCAATGCAGGCCTTAACTTCACTCCTATCCTTGTGATTAATGGATATCAATTCCCTGAAAAATATGACAGAGAAGACATCGTATTCTTTGTGGATGAATTAATAGAAGACGAAGAAATTTAATCATAGCAGGTGATTCAAAATTCACTATCTTAGGAAAAATAAAAGCGGTATCCGAAAAGCTATAAAAGAGTAGGTAAACCAAAAACTATTTATTATGAAAAACCTAAAAAAACTTTCAAGAGAAGGCCTAAGAATCCTGAAAGGCGGTATTACTGAGGAATGTGCAAGAATTCAGTCTGAAGCAAGTTATTGCGAATCCAAAATCAACCCGCCTAAAGAGGGAGCAATAAATGCATGTAACAAATGGTGCTACTACTAGCCTACCATTTCATTGAATTATAATATTGAATAAAGTAAAAATGTCGTCAGAATATGACGGCATTTTATAATGATTATTAGTTTTGAAGAAATTTCCTTTTTATAAACAACCAGACACTAAAGACTGTGGACCCACATGTCTTAGAATTGTAAGTAAATATTACGGCAAAAGTATATCCCTGCAACAAATCCGGGCCCTTTCTGAAACTACTCGTGAAGGAAGCAGCCTTCTTGGTTTAAGTGATGCTGCTGAGAATCTGGGATTCCGGTCATTGGGAGTTCAGGTCGATTTCAAAACCCTTGTAGAGGAAGTTCCGCTTCCGTGTGTTGTACACTGGAATAAAAACCACTTCGTAGTTGTTTATAAGGTCGATAAAAATAATAAGATATATATTTCTGATCCCAGCTACGGGTTGATTACCTACAATCAGGAGGAATTCATCAAAGCCTGGATCGGAGAAAATGCTAATGAAAACACTGAGGAAGGAATTGCCCTTATCCTGGAAACAACACCAGCATTTTTTCAAACCGAATTTGATAATGAGGAAAGTAAAGCAAGTTTTTCTTTTCTTTCCAAATATCTTTTTAAATACAAATCGCTTGTTCTTCAACTTGCAGTAGGACTTCTTGCAGGAAGTTTACTATCCCTGGTATTCCCTTTTCTTACTCAGAGTATTGTAGATGTTGGGATACAGAATCAGGATATTAACTTCATCTACCTGGTCCTGCTTGCTCAGATTATGTTATTCTTTGGCAGAATGGGTATTGAGACCATTCGAAGCTGGATTCTTCTCCATCTCTCTGCCAGAATCAATATTTCGATTATTTCCGATTTCTTTATCAAACTAATGAAGCTTCCTATCAGTTTCTTTGATACCAGAATGACCGGAGATATCATGCAAAGAATTAACGACCACCATAGAATAGAACAGCTTCTAACAAGTTCTTCATTAAATACTCTGTTTTCCTTGGTCAATCTGATTATCTTCAGTATTGTCCTTCTATTATATGATTACAGGCTTTTCATTGTTTATCTTGTAGGGGCAGTTGCTTATATCGGATGGATTAGTTTTTTCCTGAAAAAGCGAAAAGAGTTGGATTACAAAAGATTTTCCCAGGTTTCTCAGGAACAGAGTAAAGTTATTGAGCTTATCAACGGAATGCAGGAAATTAAAATGCATAATGCTGAAAAGCAGAAAAGATGGGACTGGGAATTTCTCCAGGTAAAATTATTTAAAATCAGAATAAAATCATTGTCTTTGGAGCAATGGCAATCTGTAGGAGGAAACTTCATTAATCAGATGAAAGATATTTTGGTAAGCTTTCTGTCTGCAAAATTAGTATTAAGCGGAAACTTAACTTTAGGGATGATGCTTTCTGTACAATATATCATTGGACAGCTAAACAGCCCTCTTCTTCAGCTTATTGACTTTATTAAACAAACTCAGGATGCCAAAATTTCACTTGAAAGATTGGGTGAAATTCATGATAAAGAAGATGAAGAAAATAAGGACGAGCAATATGCTATGGAAATTCCACAAAGGGATATAGAAGTTACGGATATGTCGTTCAGATACATCGGATCAGATGTTCCGGTTTTTGAAAATCTGAGTCTTACGATTCCTTATCAAAAAACGACAGCCATTGTGGGAGCCAGCGGAAGTGGAAAAACTACCTTATTGAAGCTCCTGATGAAGTTTTATGAACCCGATCAGGGAGATATCAAAATCGGAAATACAGCATTGAAAAACATTTCACCACGATTCTGGAGAGATCATTGCGGAGTAGTAATGCAGGAAGGCTATGTATTCAATGATACCATTGCCAATAACATTGCTGTTGGTGAAGATCACATCGACAAAAAGAAACTAAGACGTGCTGTAGAAATAGCCAATATCAAAGAATTTGTGGAAGGTCTTCCATTAAGTTACAATACAAAGATCGGAAACGAAGGTGTTGGAGTCAGTGGCGGACAAAAGCAAAGACTTTTCATCGCAAGAGCTGTCTATAAATCTCCTGAATATATTTTGTTTGATGAAGCTACCTCCGCACTAGATGCCAATAATGAGAAGGTCATTATGGAAAATCTTGAACAATTCTTTAAAGGCAAAACAGCAGTCGTCATCGCCCACAGACTTTCTACCGTAAAACATGCTGATAAGATTATTGTATTGGACAGAGGAAAAGTAGTAGAAGAAGGCAGTCATGCTGAATTGGTAGACTTGCGCGGTGAGTATTACCGATTGGTGAGAAATCAGCTTGAATTAGGAAATTAACCATAGAGAATCAATATATAGCGGAATCCGAAAAGCTTATAGAGTAGGAAATTATAAAACATCTATTAATTATGAAAAATCTAAAAAAACTTTCAAGAAAAGATTTAGTTTTCGTCAGTGGAGGTGTAATAATTCCAGATGACAATTGCTGTGGATCATGGTGCCTGGGCAGCTGGATGCCATGTCATATGCACCATATTGCATGTCCACCAGATGCAGATACTTCACCACCATCTTGGTATGACGGGACTTGCCCACGTATTTAAACTATCTTCCCCCTGATATTGGGGGAAATTTTACCTCAGAAAACAATGAAAGAAGACGTTTTAGATAATATTGAACTCCGCTCAGAAAGTGTACAGGATATTCTTACCCAGCCGCCCAATTGGATGATCCGCTGGGGAAATACACTTATATTCGTAATCATCCTGCTCATTTTTGTAATGAGTTACATCATAAAATATCCGGAATTTGTACCGGCTCCTATTATAGTAACTTCTCAAAATCCACCGGAAAAGTTAGAAGCAAGAATCAACTCCAAGATTGAGAAGATATTTATTAAAGATCACCAGGAAGTAAAGAAGAATGACGTACTGATGGTGATGTTGTCTGCTGCCAATTATAAAGATGTTATTGCATTAAAAAAACTGGTAGACTCTATGTCCCCTAATCAGCTCAGCTCTTTTCCTGTTGCCCAGACTTCAAGGTTTAAATTAGGAGAACTGCAGGGAGAATATAACAGTTTTGCAAAAGCTTTTCAAGATGAGGAGCTTTTTACAAGATTACAACCCTATGCTCCTGAAAACCTGGCTACCAATCTCAGTCTTTCTGAATCCAGAGCAAGAATTATCACTTTAAAACAGCAAAAAAATCTGGAATCAGCCAAATATGACCTTACCAAAAAGAACTTCCAACGATCTCAGGAGCTATTCAATCAGGGAGTTATCTCTGCGATGGAACTTGAGAATGAAAAAATCAAATATCTTCAGGCTCAGCAGAATCTTGAAAATATCAATATTTCTATTTCGCAGGCTGAAGAGGGAGTTTCCAACCTCAATAAAACTAAAAGCGGAACTGTCATCAATACGGAAAAAGACAAAATCAATTATTCTTCACAAACCTTACAGCTTTTTGAGCAGTTAAGAAAAGCATTAAAACTTTGGGAGCAGAATTACCTTGTTATTTCATCTACAGATGGAGTTGCCAGCTTTCAGCAGTTTTTTGGCGAAAATCAGTTTGTAAAAGCCGGAGAAGCTATTGTATCTATTCTTCCTAAGAATAAAGAAAAATTAGTAGGCAGAATGTCTGTTCCTACCGCTAACTCCGGAAAAATACATCCTGGGGAAAAAGTATTAATCAAACTGGATAACTACCGTTTCCAGGAATATGGAATCGTGGAAGGAAAAGTTCAGAATATATCACTTATTCCTGATGATAAAGGGAATTACTATGTAGATGTGATTTTACCAAAGGGATTAAAAACAAGCTATAATAAAAATCTGAAATTTGATAAAGAGCTTAGAGGAAGTGCTGAAATTGTCACGGAAGATCTAAGACTTATTGAGAGATTCTTCTATCAGATCAGAAAACTATTAGGCTACCAGGCTTAGTAAAAAACTTTACAGCAAATAAAATATGCCGTTTCTTAAATCATGGAAACGGCTTTTTTATTTCCACAAAAATTTACTCTGTATTTTAAGGATCATCCGTAATGGTTAGCAAAAGAATTTTTGAAAAATGAAGACTATTGTATAAAAAGAAAACAGCAATCATTTATTAATGATTGCTGTTTTTGTAGCGAAGACGGGAATTGAACCCGTGACCTCAGGGTTATGAATCCTGCGCTCTAACCAACTGAGCTACCTCGCCGTTTTGGTGGTGCAAATATAGAAAAATATTTTCATCCGTATCCCATAACGAGAATAAAGTTTAAATATCTTTTTAAAGAAGCATAAAGAATAAATATGCTGCCCATTAAAATAAATCTGAAGCCTTTTGATCACATTTTCCAAAGCAAGTGAACAATTATAAGAGAAAATAATTTTGAAAAATGAAGAGCATTGTACAAAAATGAAAACAGCAATCATTAATAAATGATTGCTGTTTTTGTAGCGAAGACGGGAATTGAACCCGTGACCTCAGGGTTATGAATCCTGCGCTCTAACCAACTGAGCTACCTCGCCGTTTTGGTGGTGCAAATATAGAAAAATATTCTTTACCTCCAAAATTATTTTATCATAAAATATTCTAAAACATTTCCAACATGATCTGGTTTATTGATTATCTTATTATTAGCATCTAAAATAAAATATGTTGGAGTGGCATGAACATTATACGTATCTACATAACTACTGTTCCATCCCCTCAATTCTGAATCATTGATCCATGGAAATGCAGCGATCTTTTTAGAATACGCATCTTTATCAACATCTAAAGACAGGGCAATAATCTGAATATTTTTTGCTTTCAAGTCGTTGTATTTCTCCAATAGCTTAGGTAGTTCACTTTCACAGTGTGAACATGTAGATGACCAAAATATAATGACCTTTTTATCAGCCTTCACATCATGAAGTGATTTCACTGTAGTATTCGTTGCCGATTGGAACTTATAATTAGGGAATACAGCTCCCATTTCTATATTAGCATTGGATTTCAACGTAGAAGCCAATCTATCATTAATGGTACATTTAAGATTCTTTGCTAAACCAAGATATTTGGTTTTAAAATCATCCATCTGATACACATCAAAAATATCTATAAGCTCAGATAATACAGTCTGCCCTCTTGGAGTTTCTACCTTTAAGCGGTCTAAAAGCTTATCTACAGAAGCGCCCACATTGACATTGCCTCCAGAGTTTAAATAAGCTACCAATAAAGGTCTCAGCAATGATGAACTTTCAAGCATGTCATTGGACTTATCCAGGAAGTTGATAATTTCATCCTGATCCGCTTTTTTAGCTCCATCTACTGGATTTCCCAGGAACTTGCTGTAATTGGTATTATAATAAGCTATAAATGGATGTTTAGCAGGATCAATAGAAGAGGATATACCGGAAAGCCTGCCAATCTCTGCTTTAAGAGCTTTTCCAAAGTCAGTATTATCCTTATAGTACTCTTTAATCTGAGATAACGCAGGAAGAATAAGTTCTTTCTTTTGGGAACCTTCCTGCTGCTTGCTCATTAACTCATTGGCTTCATCCAGATAAGCAACATCCTTTACTTTATTATTCTGAATATCCAGCTTGATATTTACATTCTTATTTTCAGAAATAAAGCTTATAGTGTTATTGGTTGTGGGAAAGTAAATCTTCATCATCCCCATGTAGTTATTTGGATATTTAAACGTCCAGGTATTATTCTTACTTTGTTCTTTGGTTACAACAATATCCTTTGACCCGTTTAATGTATATAGAATGGCATCTTGCTCTTTAAAATCTGCTGGTGTCTGAACAGTAACTGTAAACTGAGCCTGCAGTGCAAATGCAGCTAAAACCGCAGATAATGTATAAATCTTTTTCATAGAGTAAAAATAAAAAAACTCTCTGATTAATCAGAGAGTTTAATATTATTTTAATAAAATTTTATGCTTTTATAGTCTTATATTTCTTTGTGTAGAAGGCAATGAATACAATAGCTACTACTACAAGTAAATATACATACATATCAATGGGTGATGTAGGTGCACCTGAGCCACCTCCCCCCACTACCTGCCTTCGCTACCGCATCCGGAGCTGGCGCTGGAGGAATACCATTGTTTTCTTCTGCGTAAGCAAATGATACCACAAAAAGCAAAAGAGCGGATACTAGTTTATTTATAGTTTTCATATTATTTATTTTAAGATTTTGGTGTTAACTACTACTCCTTTATCAGAAACCACTTTCACAACATAAGTACTCTTCACTGAACCATCAAGTTCAATCACAAAGTCTTTAGATGCATCCACTGCTTTCTTAGAGATGATAAGTTTACCACTCATATCATAAACTTCAATATCTGCTTTTTTCCAATTTTTATCAAATCTAACAATATAGTTGCTAACCGCAGGGTTATATACAACCACTGTTCTGGAAAGTGATAAGGTATTATCTTCTTTAGTGGCTAATGAACCTCTGTCAGGTGCTCCGTAATATAGTCCATAAGTTTTAGACGTTACAGGAATAATGGCACCTTGTTTTACTTCTTCTACATTACCATTGGCTGATTTATAATAAAAACCTGTTCCGGATGATAATTGATGACTTCCATTAGGAATCATTGAAGTATTTTCTCTTACTTCAAATTTGTAAGAAACAATTTGTTGTGTATGATTAGGCTCATTATAATCAAAGCTATTTAATACAATTTCTTTTCCTAGGAAATCTTTTTCATTAGCCTCATTAATATATAATGAATAGTTGGGAACATAATTAGGATCAATTCCTCCAGTCATTTTTTCTTCATAAGTAACAAAACTGTTATTATCAGAAGCAGCCTGTACTGTCTTGGTTATAGAATTTTGATGTCCCGTGGTAGCATGTGGAGATACAACAAAATAAGTTCTTCCTAACTCATTACCATTAGCATCCAAACCAATTACTCCTAATTGCTTCACAGTTCCTGTACCATTACTAGCTACTTTACTGGCAGCAACGTTATAGTCTGTCCCTTCTACTCTTGCAGTATTACTAAATCTTCTCAGCGTGTTGAAGTTTAGTGTTTGAGGAGTATTATCTCTTAATTTTATAATGAAGGTTCCCATAGGCTTCACCACAAGATTATTGATATCTCCTATTGGCATACGAGTAGCAGGATCAAATGTCATAATCAGAGGATTAGTAAATGAACTTCCTACCCCATTGACATATTGAACGGTACCTGGTGAATATTGAACACCCCAGATATTGGTAATGTTATTTCCATCTGTAACTGTACCTGCTTCTACATATCCAATTTTTGACAAATCAAGATTTGTGAAGAAAGGGTTACCAAATTCATAGATATTCTTTCCATATGTTCCTGCCCAAGAACTGGCAGTAGATTCATATTGATCAAATAAATAAGACTGATACTGTTCTGTATAAGCATTCGTATTAGTACCATTCGGTCCAAAGTCTAAACCATTACCTGCATTAACTAAATTAACAAGAGGCTGATTGGTAAATGCTTTACCCGCAAGGTTATAAACCCCACCAGCACCTGGCGGATTACTAAGGTCAAGGTTGTCATTATTTGACCCTAACATATAATATCCGAAAGGCTGAGTAGCAGTACTCCAAGGAGCTTGGGTTTCGCTCACAACAGTGTTGTTGTTCCACTTTAAGATTTCATTCTTAGACCATCTGGTAGAACTAAAGTTCTTATTAAGCTCCGAAGAAAGGCTGCCTAATAATTTGTCATAGAAAGGTAAAGCAATCTGTTGATAAAAATCTCCAGTACCGTGCTTACCGGTTCTATATTCTTTGTTCACAACACCAGAAACATTGGATTGGGATAATCCATCGATGTACAACTGTCCATATGTAGAAGTTGCGTAGCTGGCAGGAGTATTTAATCTTAAAATGATATTTCCACCGTCAGTTTTATCTGAACCAGTAGCAGTAATCGTTTTAAAAGCATCTCCGGCTGCACCTACAACCATTACATTTCCGTGTACATCCAGAACACCAGTATCTTTTGTCTGTACACCTCCACCACTAAAAACTAGGGTGCCTTCGCTCACATACATATTAGCACCAGTGTCTACATGACATAATATCTGCGCCTGAACAGAATAACTGATTGCTAAAAGACCTATAGCAAATAAACTTTTTCTCATTGTATAAATTATTTGTGTGTTAATACAATCTTCACCCGCAAAGGTATTATTTTTTTCTTTAAAAAAAAAACTTTTTATCTATTAATCAAAATATTATCTTCCGTTAACACAATCTTTTTCTCCTCTCCGATTGAAAACATATAGTCTTCCAAGACTTTTTCTGTAGTTCCTCTCAGACCTCTCGCTCCTAATCCTTTTTCAAGGGTTTCCTCTACAATTTTTTCGATTGCACCGTCTGTAATAACCAAATCCGTGCCATCCATTTTGAAAAGTTCCACAAATTGATTCACAATTGAATTTTTAGGTTCTTTCATAATTCTTACCAAGGTCTCTTTCGTGAGTTTATCGAGGTAAGTGATGATTGGAAATCTTCCTAAAAGTTCGGGAATTAATCCGAAAGAACGTAAATCAATTGCATTAATATTTGTTAATACATATTCATCTTCATCAGTTTTATTGATTTTTTCGGAACTGAAACCAATAGCCTGTTTATTCATTCTTCTTTCGATGATTTCTTTGATCCCGTCAAAAGCTCCTCCGGCAATGAACAGGATATTCTGAGTATTCACCTGAATATATTTTTGGTCAGGATGTTTTCTTCCTCCTTGAGGCGGTACGTTTACAATACTCCCCTCCAACAGTTTCAGTAATCCCTGCTGTACTCCTTCTCCGGATACATCTCTTGTGATACTTGGATTGTCTGATTTTCTTGCAATTTTATCAATTTCATCAATGAAGACAATTCCTTTTTCTGCTTTTTCCACATCGTAATCTGCCACCATTAATAATCTTGAAAGAATACTTTCAACATCTTCCCCTACATATCCTGCTTCCGTTAAAATAGTAGCATCTACAATACAGAAAGGAACATTCAGTTCTCTGGCAATTGTTTTAGCCAGCAAAGTTTTTCCTGTTCCGGTCTCCCCTATCATGATGATATTGGATTTTTCAAGTTCTACTTCTCTATTCTCGTCCTGAGCGTGAAGTAATCTTTTATAATGGTTGTACACCGCAATGGAAAGCTGTTTTTTAGCCTGATCTTGTCCGATTACGTACTGATCGAGAAATACTTTGATCTCTTTTGGCTTTTTAAGATCTTCCATATTATCTGCAGGTGAATGCCCTGATTTCGAAGCACTGTCTTTCACAATAACGTGCGCCTGCTCTATACAATTTTCACAAATAAAACCGTTCTGCCCAGAAATCAGCATCTGTACTTCATTTCTTTTTCTTCCGCAGAAAGAACATTGGTTTGGATTCATATTATAATAATAATGTATATGTTAAAGAAAATCGTAAAAAATTACTTTTTTACGATTTTCTGTTTTTTAAGAATTAATAATTGAGTTTTGAATCTCTGTATATTCTTCGTTCGTTAATTTTAGTCTTTCATTTCTGAAGTTCATGTCTTCCATCTTGTTTAAAGGAATAAGATGAATGTGAGCATGGGGAACTTCAAGTCCTACCACCGCTACTCCTACTCTTACACATGGAATTGCAGTTTTGATCTTCTTGGCCACCTCTTGGGCAAATCCCCAAAGGTTTTTATATTCTTCACTTTCAAGATCAAAAATCAAATCCACTTCTTTTTTGGAACTACTAAAGTATGTCCTTTCACCAAGGGCATTGCGTCGAGGAATGCAATAAAATTTTCGTCCTCAGCAATTTTATAAGAGGGAATTTCGCCATTGATGATTTTTGTGAATATAGTGCTCATTTTTATAAAAGTTAGAGATTAAATACTAGAAGTTTAGAAATGAAAAGAGTGATCAGACTATAGAGAAATGTCCAATACTTCAAAAGAAAGCTTGTTTCCGTTTGGTAAAGTAATTTCAGCTGTTTCACCTTTAACCTTACCAAGTAATCCTTTAGCAATCGGAGTGTTTACAGAAATCTTTCCAGATTTAAGGTCGCTTTCGTTATCCGGCACCAATGTAAATACCTGCTCCTGCTTCGTTGCATTATTCTTAAGTTTCACTGTAGTTAAGATAGAAACTTTTGAAGTATCTAATTGGCTTTCGTCTATAATTTTAGAAGTTGAGATAACATCTTTCAGCTTAGAAATTCTCATTTCAAGCATCCCCTGAGCCTCTTTAGCCGCATCATATTCTGCATTTTCAGACAAATCTCCTTTGTCTCTAGCTTCTGCGATCTGCTGAGTAATTTTTGGTCTTTCCACAGTTTCCAACTGTTCCAGCTCAGCTTTCATTTTCTCAAGGCCCTCCTTTGTTACATAGCTTGCCATAATTTTCAAAATTTAGTTTTAGTATAAAAAAATAATCCGACATTTGCCGGACAATGTTTTACGTGTTATAATCGTTTAATTTTTACAAATATATAAAAATTTAAATTGAAATGAAAAAAACTTTTTCGATATTATCTATTTTCATTTTATTGATTTTCAGTAATTTATCTATAAAATCATGTGGAAGCAGGGAAGATACAGTGAGCTGCTTTCCAAACAACCCAATCAATGTTACTTTGAATTTGAACCTTCCTGCATATAACGCTTTAAATTATGATGATGGCTGGATCTACGTCAATGAACAGCAATCAGGCACCAGGGGATTAATTATTGTTCGTGTTGGAAATACCTTCAAGATTTATGATCGGAATGCTCCTCACTTATGCCCTGATAATGGCACTACTCTTGAGGTAAAAGATAATATTGCTATTCTATGTCCAAAAGATGGAACCAAATGGATCCTAAGAACTGGGCAGCCGCTAGATGGAGCCAAAACCTCTCTTCCTCCTAAGACATATACAGCTTATAATTATGACCCTGCAAGCAAAACTTTAAATATTTACTATTAGAATAAACAATGAAGATCGTTATACAAAGAGCCTCTGAAGCCAGCGTAAAAGTAGACGGAAAGATCGTAGGTGAAATAGGGAAAGGACTCATGCTGCTGGTAGGCATTGATGAGAATGATGAAAAAGCAGATGCAGATTGGCTGGTACAAAAAATACTCAACTTAAGAATCTTTGGAGATGAAGATGATAAATTGAATCTTTCTGTAAAGGACATTTCCGGAGAAATTCTTTGCATCAGTCAGTTTACACTGATTGCTGATTACAAAAAAGGAAACCGCCCTTCTTTCATCAAAGCAGCCAAACCAGATAAAGCTGTTCCGTTATTTGATTATTTTAAAGAAGAAATAGCAAAATCCGGATTGAAAACAGAAAGCGGTATTTTCGGAGCGGATATGAAAGTTTCATTGATCAATGACGGGCCTGTCACCATTGTTATGGATTCCATTACAAAAAACTGATTACAAATGAGCAAAAAGAATATGGTTATCGCTTATCTTGTATTGACATTGATTTTCCTGAGTGAAGTTGTTTTAAATTTTAATCAATACAGTTATAGCGGATATTATACAGACAAAATTATCAGCTGGCTCTGGCTGGCAATGACTGTTTTCATCATCATCAGGCTTTGGAAGGAAAAAGCAATTAAGGCTTATTTTGGTCTTTTGATTGCCGGAATTATTTTGAGTATTCTCCCAATGATGATTCCTTTCTTTGCCCTTGTCAGTTATTTTTCAACCATTGACAGCTACCAGAGAATTCAATTAGAAGACAATTATCGAATAGAGAGGCATCGTCCCGGAGCATTGTCTAAACCGCAAATCGCTATTTACAAACAGGAAGGTATTCTTGAAAAAAGAGTCTGCAAAACACCTTACGTTGAAGTTTTAGAAAAAGTTTTACAGCTTCCCTGGGTTGATATTCCAAGTGAGAAAAAACAAGAACCTATTCAGGAGGCAAAACTTGTAAAATCCAACAAAGACAGCCTTGGAATTGAATATAAAATTATGGATAAAAAGCAGGTTTTTTATCATAAAATTCAGCAAGATCAATTTGAAGATTAACCGGATTAACTCCTCATTGTATTCAAATAAAGAAATACCTTTCAGCAAAACTGAAAGGTATTTCTTTATAAAAATGGCGGAAAATTATACGATAAAAACCGCTCGTAAATTATGCAGATTTCATGAATTCCCTTTAGATAAAGACATAAACAAGTTGTTGAAAAATAAATTCACAAAAACGTGATTTGTTTTCATTTTATTATTATTTTTGATATTATCCAAATTTATTCACAACCATTTAACAAAAATAATATGAAAACAAAAATCAAATTCCTTATTCTCTTTGTATTCTGTTTTTTCCTTTCATTTGCACAATCTCCATCAGATCGCAGTGTTCCGCAAAACGATCTGATCTATGTATGTTTTGCAAAAGGTATCTCTTCAGAAAAAGATGCACTTAGTAAAAATCCTGAACTGGAAAGATTTGTGAAGGAAAATAGAATATCATTTACTTATGATCTAGGTTTTAGCAATGAAAAGATCAATGAAATGATCGCTAGCAGCAGATTGAACGGAAATTCCGGAGAGTCTGTTCAAAAACTGAAAAGGATATTCAAAGCGGATGTTCCTGTTCAAAATGCTGATACTTTTCAAAGACTTACTCAAGCTCTTGAAAAATTTCCTGAAATAGAATATGTATCTGTGATGAGCAGTACTCCTGTTGAACCACCTCTTGTCAACATGTTTGTAGCAACACCTGATCTCGAAAATCTTCAAATGTATCTGAATGACAATCCGGGAATCAATGCAAAATACGCATGGTCAAGAGGAATTACCGGACAAAACATCCGTATCCGCGATGTGGAATATGGTTTCTACAAAACTCACGAAATGCTAGCGAATCAGAACTCCATTCAGCTAGAACCTGGATATTCTCCTAATTCAGGATTAGCGAACAATAATTACCGGGATCACGGAACAGCTGTTGTAAGTATTTTAGGGTCTATAAAAGATAATATCGGCCTTACTGGAGCTGTTTACAATGCTTCAGAAATAAAAGGCTATATGGAATGGACCACTGTTGGATATAACAGAGCTTCAGCGGTAAGCAGATCCATTAATGCCTCACAAGCCGGAGATATCATTTTATATGAAATGCAGACTGGTGGAAAAGACGGCCAATATTGTCCTGCTGAATATGACAGTGTGATATGGGATCTTACAAAAGCAGCGACAGATTCAGGGATCATCATCATTGCGGCAGCAGGAAATGGGAATCAGGACCTTGATGAACCTTTCTATGCAATGTACAGATCCAGAGGAAACAGCGGCGCCATCATTGTAGGAGCCGGAACTCCTAATACTACTCATTCAAAACAAAGCTTCAGTACTTATGGAAGCAGAGTGGATGTACAAGGGTGGGGAAGCAGCGTTCTGGCTGCAGGATATGGATCGTATGCAAAGTATGACAATGATAATAACAGAACTTACAATTATTTCAGCGGAACCAGTTCTGCAACGCCTACAGTAGCTTCTGCAGCGGTACTGATTCAGGCTTTTTACCGTCAGACTACAGGACAGAATTTAAGTCCGGCTGCTATGAGAAATCTTTTGGTTTCTACAGGAATTCCACAGGGAGGAACTGATGTGAATAAAAAAATTGGTCCACTTCCAAATGTAAGAAATGCCATTTTACAACTGGAAGGTAAATCTACAGCTTCCGCCAAAGCCTTACCTGCTTTGGAAGTGAAAATTTATCCTAATCCATCCAGCGGCTATATCGCTATTCAAGCTAGCGAAGATAAAAAACTGGACATTGAAATTATCAATATGTATGGAAGATCAGTGATAAAAAGTATGGTTGCTTCCGGTGAAAGAATTAATATTTCAAATCTTCCTACTGGTCAGTATATCATTAATATCAATGAAGGAACGAGACGGGTGGTAGAGAAGTTTACTAAATTATAGTGAAGAGGCGGGAAGATGGAAGAATGAAGTGGGAAGTTACTTTTAGTTGTTCTGTGACTATAAGTAAGATAAAGTAGTTTTTGTAAAATCAAAAAATACTATTGCTATTCTTTATAACTTTGATCACTTCCATCCTTCAATTCAAAACAAAAAAACTTCTTTCATTGCTGAAAGGAGTTTTTTTGTCTTAACTTTTATAACAATTATTTCGCAGGAACGCTGCTGAAATTAAGGGCTACTTTAATATTCATATCCGAAGAAGTCTGGTTCTTCAGCTCATACACTGTTCTTACAGTAAGTCCTGAGCTTTTTACAATGCTATCCAGGAATCCTGTATCATTCAAATCTAAACTCATGCTGGATGAATTGGTAGATATGTTAGAACGGGACGCAATCAGCCTCTCCCCTGTTCCACTGGATGAAACATATATCTTAATCGTTTTAAATGCACTTAGATTTCCGCCTGAAGGAGATGCTACAGAAATTTTCGCATCTGAAATTCTTACATCTTTAATCTGTGCGTTATTATTTCCCCCAAACCAGGTTTGTACATTGGCAGCAGTTGCTGTTGAGGAAACTTCTTTATCCGCAGGAACCCCCGTAGAAACTAAAACATTCGTTGTATAGGGAAATGTATTCTGAACCAGCGACTGTACGGTTCCGCAACTTACAAGTACAGCTGAGACGGCCATTGCTGTTAGAACTATATTTTTCATAATTTTTAAATTTAAACTTCAGGTATTAATTTGCAGAAACTGTACCAAATTGATTTTCCTTACTCAATGCTTACGGTAAAATGACCTTTGGTATTTCCGGAGGCCATATTACTTTTCCCAATGATCAGCCATACTTCACCTTTCTCAGGAATTTCATAAGTCAGCTCTCTTCCGAATGGCCCATCATAATTTCCATTGGGAAGTTTTATTTGATTGAATCTGATATTGAAATATTTTTCTTTTGTTGAAATTTTTGCTTTAATAGTAGACTGTTCAAAGTTGGTCAGTTTTAAAATCATTTCCTGATCATCATTTTTGAATTCTTCTCCCAATGTAAAAGGAAGCTGAGATGCATCTGCTGTTCTTACAATCTGCCCTTCTTTTTCACTTCTCATCACTCCTTTACGTAAAACATCCTTGGTAGCAGGAGCATTGTTAATAATTGAATCTTTTTTCTCAATGCTGAAGAATCTGCTTTATAAACTGAGTCCGGCATTTCTGTTACAATGGCTGAATCCTTTTGAGATACATCTGTCACAGCAGGATCTTTTTTACATGAAATTATAATCAATGGAATTAACAATAAGCTTTTTTTTCATAATAATTAATTTTAAGGAAGAAAAGAGAGGAAGCTGGAGGCAGGGAGATGGAAGTTATTACAATTTACCATACATCCGAAGTAATATTTTTTTGAAATATCCCATTGCATTCCATTTTCTAGTCAATCCTGGTTAATCGGTTTTTTTAAATGCTAAAATTGTTCCAACTCTTTTAAATGGTGGTTTTTTCAGATCGAAGAATATTTTCATTATTACTCCTAATCAACTTAAAAGTGAAATACATAAAATTGAGCATGATCCCCATCAAAAGGGTGACGCCCCAGGTTTTTGTATATTCAAGCGGAGAGATAAAACGCACTACAATATCATTGAATAGGCCGAAAGGATTATTCAAAACGTCCCAACTGTTCCATCTCAGAAATCTTCCCAGATAAACTCCAAAGCTGCTCATAAAAAGAAAGAGGACTACAATGCCATTAATCATTCTTTGTTTACTATAACCGGACAGAAGTTTTTCAATATCATTAAGGCTTAAAAAGCCACAGATAAGGCCTGTCCACGCATAGGAAAGTATCACAATCAGATCATACCAGATCGGTATAGTGTTTCTTGCTTTTAAATGAAAAAGATCAGTCAGGATATAGGGTGAGTTGGGAAAAAATAAAATCCAGACTATAATAATTGCAGCAATGGATATTTTACTTTTAATATTGAATGCCAAGATAAAAGTACTCAGAAACAAAGGGATCCATGCCAGAAATAGGTTCCAATTGAGGAAGAAAAACACCTTTGTTTCACTGATGTAATATCTGAAAAGGGAAAGGCTGAAGCAGAATAAGGTCATGAATACCAATAATACATTTATTTTAAACCGTGGAGATTCCATTAACTTTTTCATCCTATTTTCTTATTAGTTGATGGTTTGATAATAGATGATCTTTGAAAGGAAAGGTTTCGACTTTTCTACTTTAATTTTGTTCTGAAGATCTCTTTTAAGCTTTTGATCATTCTTTTCTTCCGCATATTTCATAAGACTCTTTTCACTAAAATTAACTGAACCAAAATGGTAATTAACCGCAAAATCGTTACGTTTCATATTCTGAGAAGTGATGAACCCTCCCCAGTTGATATAGCTGCAAATCAGAATCGTCCCATAAAGGTACCACGCCATGGTATTGAAAAGGAAAGCGTTTCTTTTTTGTTTTTGAATTTTCATAAAAGTTAAACCAAGTCCCACCAGAGCTAAAAGAAGGAATGCAAAAACGCCCAGTCTCTTATATGTAAAGGCATAATTAACAATATATTCGTAGTTTTTGGCTGCGGCAGAGAGAATTAGAACAGCATTCAACACAATCCATACTTTAGCTAAAATTTTCAGCAGCTTTGCTTTGGAATCAAAATTGAAACCTGATTTAAAGTAGAACATGATCACCAGAATAGCCATCACAATAGACATAATCACTGCATTGACACGCTCATGAGTTTCTTCTGAAAGCTGAACCGGTGTTTTTGAAACTTCATAAAACTGTTCATAATTATAGGTGATGATGAAGAATATCAACAAAATATTCAGACAAAAGAAAGATACTACTCCACTCGCCCTTTCCGCATTCAGATCAAGAAAAGAATAAGTTGCCTTAGGCTCCTGAGCGCTTTTCTGAAAGTCGTTATCTAAATAATGATGATTCTTGTAAATCAGTTTTTCAACAGCAAAATTCCAGAAATTAAAAGCAATAAAGAATCCTAAAACAGTAAGACAGAAGATCTGCCAAAGATTGATATCCAGTTCATAATCTGTGAAAAGTGCGGCAAAATGATCACTCCCAGCGGCATAAATCCCAAAGAAAACAGAGATAAGAATGAGTGGAATGAGCACAAAGGCCACGATCTTCTGCCACATTCCGGGAACATTTCTTTGAGGCAGCCATTTATCCAGCATAAATACCCTGCATATTGAAGTACAGCCATTGGTGATAAAAACAGGAATTAAAAAAAGGATTTTCATTTTCCTGTTTCTCGATTTATAAGCTAATAAAAGCAGTGAACTTGCTACTGCCAGGAATGACGGAAAATCTCCATACCAAGCAAATGCAATCCCCGAAAGTATACTTGTCCCTGTAAGCAAATAAAATACTCTGGTTTTCTTTTTTTGAGGAGTTTTAAAGAAATTCAGAATTGCATATAAAATTCCAAGGATTCCAAAATTCAGCCCCATGTCCTGATCATAGAACAGGACTACAAAAAGGGCTGTTGTTAGAAATATATAGTGATGTGTTTTCATGATAATAAATATTTAAAAATTAGATTATGAAAAATTGAAAATAATAAGAAGATATATTGCTGCGATTGGAATATTTGCCAGCAAAAGGAGAACAGAGTTTCCCGAACCTTTTCTTTCAGAAATATCCATCAGGAAATGAAGCAACTCATATAAAAGTACTGTCATGTTCACAGGTATTGCAAAAATTACATAGATCAACCCACAAACCAGCAAGTCCTCATTTTTGGTGATAAAAAATAATAAAAACAAAAATGTACCAAGACCGAAAGAAATAAGAAAAGTATATTTTCCGGCAGGGCTAAACTTTATATTTTCCATGTCACGTGCGTTTAATGTAAAACAACTGTATCTTTCTGTTGGATAAAATCTTTCAGGTGTTCAAAATTCTGCCAAAGCAGACCTTCGAAATCCCATTCGTGGAAGGCTCTCATCGTTTGCCCTTTTCGATAGGCTTTCATATATATCTTCAAATATTCAGGCAGGATAAAGGTTCCCAGTACAACAGCTGCTAAAAGATGAGCATTGAGCTTTCCGTTTCCAAGTAAAAGATATTGCATCGCAATTTCATCTTCGAAGTTGGTTCCACAATCAGTAATCAGATGATGAACATCATGATTTTCCATTTTGGGAATCATTGAAAACCCATGTTTATGATAGAATTCCCCTAATTTCCTTCCTAACGAATCTTCCTGAAACTCCAGCAACTGTCTTTCATTGAACTGCCATTGTCTCTTTTTCTTTTTAAAGTATTTTCTGTAGAGTTTTTGAGTTTTATCGTACACAAAAAGCAGAAACTGAACGCGTATTTTTTTCATAGTGTTATGTATTTAAAAGATTAGATTCCACCCTATGATGGTATAAAGAGCGGCAATGGGAATATTCCACAAAAGATATCCTGCAGATTGAAAACAGGTTTTACGTTTGAGCTTGTTGATCATTCCATAGAGCATGAGACCTGCTAAAACCAGAAGATTGAATATGGATCCATAAATGAGTAGCAAAAAACCAAAGTCTGCGAATTTGAATTCTTTTGTAAGGATATATCCCAAAAAACAAATATTCCCTGCGAGGAAGAACAGTCCGAATATGGCTTTTCCTAAGTTTAAAATATTTCTTTCTGACATCATTAGAATAATTTAATTAAATAAACAGTTCCCTATTGCCCCATACAGAGTTGCAATGGGAATATTGATTAAGAGTATACCAACTGCCTTTAAGCAGGCTAAAAATTTTGACCGATATATTATACCGTAAATCAAAAAAGATAAAACACACAATATATTTACCGGCACTCCGAAATAAACCAGCATATAACCTGCTCCAGCAAAACCTCCTTCCTTGGTTATTATCGCTCCTAAAAGAAAGATACTTCCCAACACAAAAAAGACTCCGAATATAGATTTTCCGAGATTGATGATTTCTTTGTCTTCCATTTAATTAATTATTTAAGCTTGAGTTAATGTAAAAACAGTAATTTCGGGGCGAACCATAAATCTTACTTGGAAAGAATGTCCGAGGGCACGATTGATATACAACATTCTTCCATCTTTCAGATCAATCTCTCCGGATACATATTTTTTGTTTTTCACCGGAAGTATGGGGGTGATAATTCCGGGAATCCTGCATTGCCCGCCATGGGTATGCCCACTTAAAATCCAGCCCTGGTAGCCATTCCATATATCCAGATCACAAGCATCAGGATTATGACAAAGCACAATATTGGCTTTAGATGGATCATAGTTTGTCATCGCTTCTAAAGGTTGAAAATGGGGCGACCATAGGTCTTCAAAGCCTATAAAATTTAATCCACGGCTTTCAGCCTGAGCATTTCTGAGCATTGTAATTCCTGAATTACTTAACGTATCACACACTTCCTCCGAACATTCTGAATCATTCCAATTCTCCCCGTAATCATGGTTTCCTAAGATTCCAAAAGTTGCTGAAGTACCCAGCACACAGTTTTCCATTACTTTTCTTAAATCTGCCTGTTCCTGGGGAGTTCCACGATTTACAAAATCTCCTGTGTACACTACAAAATCTGGTTGATATTCTTTGGCCTTTTGAAAAGAGTCAATTAAAAAATTCCAGTCAAATCTTGCTCCTACATGCAAATCCGAAATCTGCATCAGTATTTTTCCATCCAATGCTTTAGGTAAGTTTTTCACAAGAAGTTTTCTTTGGACAAATTCAACCCAAAATGGTTCTACCTGCCATGAATACAATCCTGGGACAGTTCCCAACACTGAAACCTGTAGTATCTTTTTTAAAAATGTTTTTCTATTCATTATTGTTATTTTAAAACAAAGAACTTTGAAACACAAAGTAAAAATTCAAAAAATATAGGACTATCGTCCCAATAGTTTTTCCAGGGCATCCAGATGATCTGTAAAAGCCTGTCTCCCACTTTGTGTAACGCGATAAGAAGTTTTAGGTTTCTTCCCTACAAATTCTTTTTTCACTTCAATATAGCCCACTTTTTCAAGAGCATTACTGTGGCTGGCAAGATTTCCATCTGTAATTTCCAGCAATCCTTTCATTTCAGAGAAATCAACCCAGTCGTTTACCATAAGAACAGACATAATGCCCAGTCTTACACGACTTTCAAATTCTTTATTGAGTTGACTAATTTTGATCATTTTTAATTTATTTTTTGGGAAAACATTGCATCCCTATAGCTCCGCCTCCATATTCAAGAGCCAGATTATTATTTATTAATATGTACTGGCAACCATCATTAAAACCATTTCTGTCTGTATAACTTTTTTTGAAAAACATTAAAAGAATACATTCCTAAACCACTTCTCTTAAAACCTAATTTAACAGGTTCTCCATCTTTAATGGAAATACAATTTGCTTTGTCCAGCTTTTCTTTTAACGTTTTAATCTCATCTTCTGACCAGTTCAACTCAAACTTTAATTTTGATTTTGTTACATCAGAAACATTTATATCCCAATTTTGGTAGGTTAGTTGATTATCATTGAGAGAAGTAATTGTTATCCTCTCCAAAACTTTATCATTTTTAAACTCTATATCAACCATTTTATCAGAAGGTTTGATTTTATAATAGTATTGAATCAAATCATCTATTTCAGCTTTATTCTCAATATATTCTTCTTCAAGCTCTGTAACAGAATAATCTTTATCAAAAGTTCCAAAAGCTATGGTTATCATTACTATAAAAGTAATTCCAATTATAACAATAAGTCCTAAAATTCCGACTAGGCCAATAAAAATATATTTAGAGATTTTAGACATTCCTATTTATATTTCTTATGCATGATAAGACCATAAACTATATGTAAAATACCAAAACCTACAGCCCAGAAAAATAATCCCCATCCCAGAAAAAACAAGGAAAATAATCCAAGGATCACCTCACAATATCCCAGGTATTTTATATCCGGTAAAGTGTATCTCTCAGCACTTACCAGGCCCAACCCATAGAATATCAATGTCGTAGGCGCTACCCATACTATTAAATGATGGTATATAAGGGCTGTACAAAAGATCCCTCCGGCCGCTAACGGGACTGCAAAGGTAACTAAAAGTCGCTTGGTAGTGGCATCCCAGATCTTTAATCCTTTCTTTTTACTTTTATTGGCTGTAAAAATGTATCCACTGAAAACAGCAACAACCAGAACTACCAATCCGGTAATGATTAGCTCTTGCACCAATGCATGGGTGAAGCTCAATCTCCCTCCATTGATGTATTCCATTTTTTTACTCTCCATAGCAAAATAGGCATACCCAGCACCTAAAAGCGCCACTACACCAGCTACCACTCCGGAGAGACCGCTTAAAGAAATAAATCTGGAAGACCGCTCCATCATGGAACGGATATGGGATAAATCTTCGTGATAATTTTTCGAATCCATAAAAAGAACTTTGAATTACAAAGTTATAATTTTTTTTTACTCATCAAAATATTTTTTTTATTTATAATGATTTTTTTTATCAGCCTAGTCTTATAATTTTTAACTTTAAGATTATCTGATCTATATGAAACCGGAACAAAAGTAATGGTAACATATTTTAAGTACAGCAAGGAGATTCTTTCTCTTGTCCATTTTGAGAATAAGGATCAAAAAAGCCGCTGAAGTGATCAGCGGCTGAATATTTTGAAGAACAAAAAACTATTTTGCTCTCAGTCTTTCTTTAATGGCTTCAATATTCTTTTTTGCAGAATCTTCTAAAATAAGGCTGGCACTCATATGAATTCTCGCTGGCATCAGTTCATTGAAATGGTCTGTACCTTCCCATGAAACCTTCTTAATCAATGCCAGAGCATCACTGCTTCTGGAAGCTAGGGTTTGTAAGAACTTCTCAAGCTTTTCATCCATTTCCTGGATGTTATCTGAAACGGAATGATATACATTATGCTGTTCTGCCCATTCAGCAGATCTGAAATCAGCATCAATAGCCATTGCTGAGAATTGTGATTTTCCGATCTTTCTTTCTACGTAAGGTCCGATGACGAAAGGTCCGATTCCTAAATTGATTTCTGTAAGTGCCAATGCAGAATCTTTTGTTGCAAAACAGTAATCAGCACCACAGGCAATTCCTACTCCGCCGCCGGTTGTTTTTCCCTGAACTCTTACCACCACAATCTTTCCGCAATTTCTCATTGCGTTCAGTACTTTAGCAAAACCTCCGAAAAATTTTGTAGAAGCTTCCAGTTCTTCTATCGCAAGAAGTTCATCAAAGCTTGCTCCTGCGCAGAATGCTTTCTCTCCTTCGCTTTTTACCAAGATTGCTTTAACCTCATCTTTAGCGCCTTCATCAAGGATAGTTTGAGCCAGTTTTTCTAAAATAGCTCCTGGAAGAGCATTACTTTTTGGGGTTCCGAAAGTAATTTCGGCAATATTATTTTTGATTTCTGATACAACGAATTCGTTCATTTTAATTTTTATTGGATTCTTACAAAAATACTAAATACAGTGCTTTTGGAGAAACTTAAAGAGGAGAAATTCATGCTATTTTTCAGGCTGGAAGCTGGAAAAGGGAGGTTGGAAGTTATTATTGAGCAAATATTTACGGATTGTTTTATTTTAAATACATAATTCCCACCTTAATGATGGAAGAATATCTCTTTACGTAGAAATACGGAGTCTTTAATTTGGTATTTTCTACTCTAGTACTGCCTTTTTATTAGTTGTTCCTTTGGATAAGAAAATAAATCACTTAACGGCGGAATCTGAAAAGCCATCAATAGAGTAAGAAATTAAAGGCTAAAAAAATATATACCATGGAAGAGTACATTGGAATCGTTAAATTATTTGCAGGAAATTTTGCACCAAGAGGATGGATGTTCTGTGATGGAAGCTTAATAAGCATTTCAAGAAATTCAGCACTATTCTCAATATTAGGAACTACATACGGTGGAGATGGTATTACCACTTTTGCATTACCCAACCTGAAAGGCCGTATGGCTCTTGGGGCTGGAAATGTAAACGCCAACGAATATTATCCTTTGGGTGTAACGGCAGGGACCACACAAAATACTCTTTTACAGTCGAATCTTCCAAGTATTGGAGCTGGATTTCAGCTTAAAATAGTGAATCAAAATGCAAATACAGCTACCCCTACAGCGGCATCTTCTCTTGCCATCACCGGAATTCCAAATGGAAGAAATTTCCAGGCAGTACCCAGTTTTATAGATACAGATCCCAACACTGCAATCAATACAAAATCTATTTCTTTTACGGGGCAGAATCTTCCGGTCAATAATATGCCTCCTTATCTGGGATTAAATTATATCATTTGTGTTGAAGGCATTTATCCTCCACGGGATTAATACATATAATAACCTAATATTTAAAACAAAAATCATGAAAAGCACTACTATTTTTGCAATCTGTAGTCTGCTCATTTCAATTTTTTCATTTGGGCAGACCAGTACAGAGACTTTTGAAACTGAATCTAATGGAAGCAGCAGTTTTACTGACAACGGAGTTGTCTTTAATATCATTTCACATACTTCTACTTTCGATATAGGAGTTTATCCGGGTACTGGATGGAATGGTACAGCAGTTGACAACAGATATATTGATAATACAGACTTTGTAAGTCTAGCCACTCCCAACCCATCATTCAGTATAAAAACAACCTCAAACCTTTTCAAAGTAAATAGATTTTGGGTGTATGTCGCTAATGATCTTTCAAATCCTGTTGCAACAGGCTCTCTTACCATAACAGGAAAGCTTAGTGGAGTAACGAAATTCTCTACTATAAAAACCAATAATTTCTCAACCAGCCTTGGTTTGACGAATGGATATACCCTTATTGACCTTACTAATCTCAATGGACAAAACTACTCCAACATTGTAATTGACCAACTTCAGCTTACTCTTGGAGGTAACTATTATTACATTGGACTGGATGGTTTTAGGTGGGTAAAAGACAGTAATATTGTATTAGGAACCTCAGAAACTAAAAGCACTCAAAAAAACTTGACTCTTTATCCTAATCCAACCAACGGACCGCTTTCTATTAAAGCAGACTACAACTCAGATGCACAAGTCTATAGTATTGATGGCAAAATACTGAAAACTGTTCAGCTTCAGAAAGGACAGAATGAAATTAGTATTTCAGAGCTTCCTAAAGGAGTTTATTTTATCAAAACAGCTGCTGAATCTACTAAAGTTATTAAAAACTAATATACAGAAGTTTCATATCCGATCTTGTTCCCATAAAGATTCTAATTCATCAACAACACCCCTTGATTATATTAAGGGGATTGTTTTTTATCTTTTAATGCTAAAATATATTTGTCGATATACAACTGTTTCTCTTTAGACTTGTATTGCTGAATATATCGTGGATGCTCCAGAACAGTGATGCTATCAAAGAGCTGAGCTTCTTTATTAAGTTTTGAAATAAATTCGGCATTTTTCTTACCGAGAACAAATACTTCTGAAGTATCCAGATTCAGGCTGATATGTTTTTTCAGAGAATCAATCATAAAATCTTTTACATCCTGGAAAAGTTCTTTATCATCATAATAATTAGCATTGAGCCAGCCATTCTTGGTTTTTCTGACAATCGCCAACGGAAATGGAGAATTGATATAAATATCTTTATAAAACAAATCTGCTCCGCCATAATCAGCGATCATATCATACATAAATACGGAAGATACTTCATGAGTATAGGCAGATTCCATTTGTATTCCGCATACACTTTCCAATCGTTTGGTATCCGTAAACGGAACTCCTGTTATTCCTGCTCCATGCCGGCTGGGATTGATCCCTATCATAAACTTCCTTTTATGGGAATCATTATAATATTTATGATAAAACTTTTGCATGACCTCCATCGTCTCCGGATTATCCAGATACGGATTCAAAACTTCAAAGCCATCGGGAAGACTTCCGGAATAGGCCAGGTTTTCATTGAATTCAATAACCTGATCTGCAAAAGTTTTATTCATGGGTAAGTTTTATCTCAGAAAAACAAAATTATCTGGTGAATCCGGAGTTTCATCATCTTCATCCTCCTCATCTTCATCATATTCTGATAGTTCTAACTCAATATCAATAAAATGAATGTATACTCCACATAATTCATCTTGCTCATCATAAGCAAAATAAACAGGATATACTCCATCTCCTACTCCGCTTGCAAAGATTGGAATCTGGTATTCTGTACCAGGAACCGTCCAATTAATCCAATCTCCCAGATCTCTTTGATTTTTAGGATTTTCTTGATAACTTTTTGCAAACAGTTCAGCAAAATAATCGTCATAAATATTCTCTACATCCAATTCTTCAATAAACTTATCCACATGAGGAACTACTTCAGGGTCGGTAATGCATGCTAAACCTGCATCCACATTAAATCCAAAAAATGCGTCTTCATTGGCATCTTCAATATTTTCAATGCCAATTAATGCCTCTCTGTAAATCACCGGCTCTTCCTTAGTGAACTCTACTTTTGCCGCAGCATATCGATCTCCCCAATCCTCCAGTTTTACTACAGCAATGGTTACAGGAAAGTTTCCTTTGGGAACCTCAACAAAAAAAGGCTGCTCTTTCTGATTCAGATATACCAAAGGATCTCTTACGATTACTTTTCCGGATGGTAGGGAAACATTACCAATTTCCATCGTCTCCATCTTTTGATCCATAATTTCATCTAAGGTAAAATAGGTTTCAATATCTACAGGAGATATCAATTTGTCTTTGACCTCTTCCCATTTTTTCATCCAACTTTCGTTCATGATTATTTTTTGAATTGATTTTAAACCTGAAAATAATGAATAAATACGACCTCATCAAACAAGGCTCTGATTTTAACAAAAGATTATAAAATAAAGCAGCAAGCCATGATGATGACTTGCTGTTTGTTATGTTATTTAATTTTAAAATTAATTAAACTAGGAATCTGCACATATCACACAGGCTCCTAATCGGTCTGGCCATCTTCCGGGAATACAACATGTTCCCCGAGGACAAGAATGAGGAGTACAATTCCATATTGGCCCTGCTCCTTTAAGAGATCTCAATTCACTTCTTGAAAGTTTTTTTAAGTTTTCCATAGCAATTAGTTTTTGATATTCTCTCCTACTCTATATGCTTTTCGGATTTCGCCTACTAAAGTTAATCATTTTTAATGAAACCATCTATAATAAACTGATACGACTCAAGGTTCCTTAAACTCCTATAAAAAAGCAGCAAATTATTTCTAAAATGCTGCTTTTTTGTATTTTTATTTTGAATTAAATCAATCCAAACTGTTCGAAGTGATGCGTAAAATGCTTCTTATGCATCAGCTCCCACATTTCTTTGTTCAGTTTTCCGAATACGAAGTTCAGATGTTCTGCTTGTGGATTTTCTTTGTAATACACTACAAATCTTTTCAGATTATCAATGAATGACTGCTTGGCTGCTTCCAGATTTTTGTGAGTAAGTTCAGGAAGGGAACCATCTTGTGGTAAGAAAGGAGCAGTAAAATCCTTTGGCATTCCTCTATGATTGTAAAGGGAATCCTGCCATTTTTCAAGATGTTCTTCAGGAGTAAAGCATTTGTCTGCTTCAGGTTCTCCTAAGCTTACCAATACAGCCTGATCTAAATGCTCAATCATTTGCTGTGGAGACATTTTCCCCCAAAGTGAAGGAGTACTTTCTGTTAATCCACCTAGAATCTTCTGAACATTCTTCACCGTAAGATCTATGAAAGGAGATTGTTTTGCCACTAATGTTAAAATAGTTGCTACACAAACAACCTCATCTCTTTGATTAATAACCTCAACTAGCCATTTCACAACACCAGATGGAATATTTCTTCCTTTTACTCCTCTGTTAATCTTTTCTTTTGCTGTTAAATAAACTGTGATGGTATCACCAGCATATACAGGTTTAAAGAAGCTACATTCTTCTAGTCCATAATTGGCAATAACAGGTCCTTTTTTACCAGAAACAAATAATCCTGCAGCTGCTGAAAGAATAAAGTAACCGTGAGCAACTGTTTTATCGAAAATAGTTCCTGTTAAGCTTGTAGCATCAGTATGGGCATAGAAATGATCCCATGAAACGTTTGAGAAGTTGACGATATCTGCATCCGTAACAGTTCTTCCTGCTGTTTCAAGAGAATCACCCACTTCAACTTCTTCAAAATATTTCTGGAAAGGATGCTTGTCTGAGAATTTCTTCTCTGCCCCTTGCTGGTAAATTTTAGTAATGGCTTTCAATACATCCGGAGATCCCTGAATAGCTGTTTTTTGCAGGAAAAAATGAAGACCGCTTAATCCGCCCATTTCTTCTCCACCTCCTGCTCTACCAGGACCTCCATGCATTAATGTTGGAAGAGGTGAGCCGTGGCCTGTACTTTCTTTAGCATTATCTCTGTTTAACACAAAGATTCTACCGTGCTGAGAAGCCATTTTCCATGAGGTTTCTGCGATAAAGTTTTCATCGTGAGAAACAATAGATCCTACCAAACTTCCTTTTCCTCTTTTAGCCAAAGCAGCTGCTTCTTCAGCATCTTTATATGGCATTAATGTAGATACCGGCCCGAAAGCTTCTACGTCATGAGATATGTTTTTCTCGAAAGGCTTGTCATTAAGGAATAACTTGGGACTCATAAAGGCTCCGTTTTCATAGCTGGCATCTACCAACTCATGTTTTCCGTCATATACAAGTTCTGTTTCTGATTTTAAGATATTTACTTTTCTTAAAACTTCATCGTACTGCTGTCTTCCCACCAAAGATCCCATTCTGGTCTCTCTGCTTAATGGATTTCCTATTTTTGTTTGATCTAAAGCCTTGGATAAAGCATTCTGAACATCACCAATTAAATGTTCAGGAACAATAATTCTTCTGATCGCTGTACATTTCTGACCTGCTTTTGTGGTCATTTCATTACGAACTTCTTTGATGAATAAATCAAATTCCGGAGTTCCCGGTTTTGCTTCTAATCCAAGAATAGAGCAGTTCAATGAGTCTGCTTCCATATTGAAACGAACGGCATTTCCCGCAACAGATGGAAGGGATTTCAGCTTTCTTCCTGTAGTAGCGGAGCCCGTGAACAATACAGAGTCGCCATCCTGAACATAATCCAGAATATTTCCAGGTTCTCCACAAACTAATTGCACAGCTCCTTCTGGTAACACTCCACTTTCAATCATATCCTGGAATACTACATTTGTAAGATAAGATCCGAAAGGAGATGGTTTCACAATAGATGGTACTCCTGCTAACAATGATGTGGATAACTTTTCTAACATTCCCCAAACCGGGAAGTTGTAAGCGTTGATCTGTACAGAAACTCCTTCACTAGGTGTTAGAATGTGAGTTCCCAAATGAGTTCCGTTGGCAGAAATCTTCTGAGTATCACCATCTACCCAAAACGGAGTATTAGGAAGCATTCTTTTTGCTAATCCTGAATAGGTAAAGAAAGTACCAAAACCTCCTTCAATATCTACCCATGAATCAACGTGTGTTGCTCCTGTTTTATATGATAATTCGTAATATTTTTTCTTTCTTTCTAACAGGTAAAGGGCTACTTTTTTCAACATTTCTCCACGGTCGTAGAATGTCATTGAAGAAAGGTTTTTATATCCTACCGTTCTACCGTAGTCAAGAGCTTGTTCGAAATTAAGCCCCTCCGTATCAGAAATTGCTACCTGTTCTCCTGTTACAGCGTTGTATAGAGGAACTCCGGCTCCGGTTCCTTCTATCCATTGTCCGTAGATATAATTTTTTAGTTTTTCCATATATTCTTTTACTTTTTACTTATGATCTATTTCGGTTCCTGGTATGGAAACAATTTTACCAATCCTTCGTATAAACTTCTGTGAAGAATGGTTGCATGATTGTCTGTTTCCATCATTTTATAGTCTACCGTCCAGTTTTTCTTTCCTGCTTTTTTCAAAACATCAAATAAATCTTCTGCGTCTTTTATCATCACAGGATGCTCTCCTTTTCCTACAGAAACATAAACGAACTTTTTAGTATCTCCGGATTTTGAAAGTAATTGAGATGCCTGCTTCAAAAGACTTTCATCATCCCACCATAAGCTTGGACTGATGATGAAATAGTTATTGAACATTTCAGGTTTCTTCAATAAGATTTCTGTTGCTAAAAGCCCTCCGAGAGATTGTCCGAACAGGTATTTTTCTGTTGTCTTAAACTGACTTTCAACATAAGGTTTTAATTCCTTTTCAAAAAAAGTAATAAACTTATCTGAATGTCCCGTTGTAGGATAGTCTTTCTGTAAATCCTTTAAATCTGTATGAAATGTAAAATCTCTCTTTCTATCTATATTCGCAATTCCTACCACAATGGTTTCCGGCATGGAATACATCTGATTAAAGAACTGTACCAACCCTGTAACATGGATAAAGTCTTCATTCATACTTCCATCCAAAAGATAGATGATGGGATACGCTTTTGCTTTATCAAAATTTTGAGGAAGATAGATATTGAGCGTTCTTTCTTCATTCAGAGTTTTAGACTTAATCGTCTTCACCTCTCCTATCGTAAGCGGTTTTGTAGTAACAGTCTGTGCTGATACTATAGAGTTTACCGCAAACATCATACTGCATACAAGAGCAATTTTCTTAATCATATTTAATTTTTGTCTTCTAATTTAGTTTTAGATTTTTTTATTCTAAATCCATAAAGTCATATTCTACATTAGATACATGATATTTAATAAAATCTTCTGTTGTATCAAAATATTCCATCAATTGCATCCGCTCTACCTTACTAGGTTTAGATAAATTAGTATAGGAATTATATGATGTATATTTCCATTTGTTAATATCATTTACTAAGCCATGATTTACCGGATTGTTATGAATATAATGCAACACCTTTAATAAATATTTTTCATCATTAACTTTTTTACGTTTCAAAAAGTCAAGAAAAAGAGCACCTTTTCTATTGTACCTTTTGTTATAAGCTTTAGCATAGGCATTCAATAAATTACTAAAAGGCTTCATCAAATACTTATGGTCATTTTCATTAACTTCTTTAAATCTTAGCAGTAAATTGAAATGATTAGGTAATAAACAGTAAGCATAAACATCCGCAACAGGGGTAATATGCTTCAATAATTTATTTAAAAAGTACTGATAATTTTCATCTTCACGAAAAATCAAATCTTTTCCATTAGCGTGGGAATATATGTGATAGACATATCCGCACTCAAAACTTTCTGTATTACTAACCATTTATTTTTCATTTTGTGCTTATTTTTTTGAGAGGGGGGAGTGCAAACCTTATAGGTTTTAAAAACCTATAAGGTTTAGGTTATTTATTTTATATCATCCCAGATACTGTAATCCACAATTTTCGTTGGTGTCTGCTGAACATATTCAGTAAATGGTTCACAAGGCAGAATGGCTTCTTTTCCTTCTCTTGCCAATTCCTGATACAATTTTGTTCCTTCTGTTTTCCAATGGATCATTTCATCAGAAACATCGCGGATAACTTTTGCAGGGCTTCCTACAATCAGTTTTCTAGGTTCACATCTGAAATTAGCAGGAACGAAAGCTAAAGCACCGACAATACTTTCATCAC
This sequence comes from Chryseobacterium capnotolerans, assembly GCF_021278965.1. Lineage (NCBI taxonomy): Bacteria > Pseudomonadati > Bacteroidota > Flavobacteriia > Flavobacteriales > Weeksellaceae > Chryseobacterium > Chryseobacterium capnotolerans. The sequence continues at coordinate 4,164,116 of NZ_CP065589.1, forward strand.
CGATATAAGCTTTATCCATCACCACAGAATTCATTCCGATCAAACAGTTTTTTCCGATATGTCCTGAATGAATAATAGCTCCATGCCCAATATGAGCAGATTCTTCCAAAATGGTTTCTATATTCGGGAAAACATGAAGCGTACAGTTCTCCTGAACATTGGCTCCATCTTTAATGATAATTTTCCCCCAGTCGCCGCGTATTACGGCATTGGGACCAATATAGACTTCTTCACCAATTTCCACATTCCCGATAATCACTGCCTGTGGATGGATATAGGCAGATGGTTTGATAATGGGACGGATTCCGTGATATGAGTAGATGTTCATATTTTTTTAATTTGAGAATTTGAGAATGAGTTAATTTGAAAATGAATAATGCCGCTAAACATTTTCAAATTCTCAAATTGTTTCATTTTCAAATTGATTTATACTTTTTCAATGATCATTGCATAGCCTTGTCCAACACCGATACAAAGGGTACACAATGCATATTTCTTATCCTGTTTCTGAAGTTCCATGGCTGCAGAGCCGATGATTCTTGCTCCGGAAACACCTAGTGGGTGACCGATGGCAATAGCACCACCGTTTGGGTTAATTCTGGCATCATCATCCTGTAAACCTAAGCTTCTTGTTACAGCTAAAGCTTGTGCTGCAAAAGCTTCGTTTAATTCGATGATGTCCATGTCTTCAAGAGATAGGTTTAATCTTTTTAATAATTTTTGAGTAGCTTCTACAGGCCCGATTCCCATAATTCTTGGTTCTACACCTGCTACGGAAGATCCTAAAATTTTAGCTTTTGGTTTTAATCCATATTTTTTTACAGCTTCTTCGCTTGCTAAAATTAATGCTGCTGCTCCATCATTCATTCCTGAAGCATTTCCGGCAGTTACTGTTCCTTCTTTTCTGAAAGCCGGACGAAGTTTTCCTAATCCTTCCATGGAAGAAGTTGGTTTAATAAACTCGTCTTTTTCAAAAACGATGGGATCACCTTTTCTCTGTGGAATCTCAACTTTTACAATTTCTTCTGCTAATCTTCCACTTTCCTGAGCTTTGGTTGCTTTTTGCTGAGACCAAAGGGCAAATTTGTCCTGATCTTCCCTGTTGATCTGGTGCATGTCTGCAAGATTTTCTGCAGTGTCACCCATACCGTCAACACCATACATTTCTTTCATTTTGGGATTGATAAATCTCCATCCAAAAGTGGTATCATACATCTGGCTGTCTCTTCCGAAAGCTGCACTTGGTTTGGACATTACATAAGGAGAGCGCGTCATATGCTCTACTCCACCTGCAATATAAATTTCACCTTCACCAGCTGCAATGGAACGAAAAGCATTAGCTACCGCCGACATTCCTGAAGCGCACAGTCTATTTACCGTCTCACCTCCAATTTTATATGGAAGTCCAGCCAACAAAAGCCCCATTCTGGCTACGTTTCTGTTATCTTCCCCAGCCTGATTAGCACATCCGAAAATCACATCTTCAATTTCCTCCACAGGAACCTCCGGATTTCTTGCTACTACTTCTTTGATAACAATAGCTGCCAAATCATCGGCTCTTACTTCTGATAATCCTCCCTGTAGTTTTGAAATGGGAGTTCTGACATAGTCTATGATGTATACGTTGTTCATAATTTTAATTTGAAAATGAGTCAATTTGAAAATTTGAAAATTTTAGATAAGTAAAATTAAAGGTGCTCGATAATTTTCAAATTACCGCATATTCAAATTTTCAAATTCTTTATAATTCTGTTACTTTCTTTCCGATTTTATATACTGTTCCTACAAATTTTGCAATCAGTTCATCGTTTTGATTGGTGATATTAATATCATAAACGGCTGTTTTTCTGGTATCATTTACCAAAACACTTTCTGCTCTGAAAACGTCACCTTCTTTCCCTGCCTTGGTAAAATTGATAATACAGTTTAGAGCAACGGCTGCATCTCCGGTATTATTTGATGAAAAAGCCAGTGCTGAATCTGCAAAGGCGAAAGTAACTCCACCATGCACCGTTCTAAGCCCATTAATCATATCTTTCTTGATGGGCATTTCTATTAAACAGTAATTTTCTTTTACTTCAATCATTTTGATATTCATCCATTGGGAAAAATAATCCTGATTGAACATATAATCTGCTACTTGTCTTGGATTCATTTCTACTCTTCGTTTATTATTTCTTCATACAATTCATCTGATAATCTGTCGTAAATACTCATCGTTTTACCTAAAATTACCTGCTCGTATGAAAGGAGGGTATCGAAATTGTCAGAGCTGTCTTCTGTTTCATACATTGCGGTTAAATCAATTCCACTTTCATTGGCTAGTCTTTGAATCAGCGTTCTGTATTTTTCATTAAACTTCCCCAACAACTCAAGTTTTTCCTGACTGTCTATGGAAGAAGCTTCCTCTGTTAAATACTGTTTCTCAATGAGAAGCCTTGTTTCCAGTTCTGCTCTGAATTCTTCTATATTCATACTATTAATTTGAAAATTAAATAAATTTGAAAATTTGAAAATGAAAACCTGTTATAATCAATTTTCAAATTGGCACATTTTCAAATTATCTAATTCATTTTACGAAGCAAAGGACTTTGTCTGTACCTTTCTTCCTGATATTCATTGTAAAGGTTCTGTAAGGTTTCAGAAATTTTTGAATATCCGATTTCCTGTCCCCAGCCTAATAATCCTTTTGGATAGTTTACTCCTTTTTGCATAGCCAGCTCAATATCTTCGTCATTAGCAACACCTAATCTTTTAGCTTCTACAGCTTCGTTGATTAACATTGAAATGATTCTTAAAAAAATCTGCTGATACAAAGCATCATCTTTCTCAGCAACAGGCTTTTCTGCTCCTTCGCTATAATCGTAAAAACCTTTCCCTGTTTTTCTTCCATGAAGTTTAGCCTCAGACATTCTCTGCTGAAGTAGAGAAGGTTTATATTTCGGATCATAGAAATAATCTTTGTAAACCGTTGTTGTTACGGCAAAATTTACATCTACTCCAATAAGGTCCATTAATTCAAAAGGTCCCATTTTGAAGTTTCCTATTGTTTTCATTGCTTCATCTACCTGTTCCGGCGTGGCAATATTCTCTTCAACAATTCTTAATGCTTCACCATAATATGGACGGGCAATTCTGTTGACAATAAATCCTGGAATATCCTTAGCAATAACAGGTATTTTACCCCATTCTTTCATGAGGTTGTATATTTTTTCAGCTAAAGTTTTTTCTGTTAATAAAGAGGGAATTACTTCCACTAAAGGCATCAACGGAGCTGGATTGAAGAAGTGAATTCCGATGAAACGCTCCGGTTTCTTTAATTCTGCACCAAGGGAGGTGATAGAAATAGATGATGTATTGGAACCGATGATACAGTCTTCAGAAACATATGTCTCCAATTCTGTAAAAACTTTGGTTTTGATGTCTTTGTTTTCAATGATCGCTTCGATGACCAAATGAGAATCTTTTAAATCCTGTAATACTTCACCTTTTACGATATTGTTTCTGATCTCTGTGGCTTTTTCCTGAGAAATTTTTCCTTTTTCAGCTAATTTCTGAAGGGTTTTCTCTAAACCTGTAAGTGCTTTATCTATTTGTGGAGCATTAGCATCGAATAAAACGACCTTGCATCCTGCTGTTGCAGCTACCTGAGCTATTCCAACGCCCATGGTTCCTGCCCCAATAATTCCAATGTTCATAGTTTTAATTTGAAAATTTGAGAATGAGTTAATTTGAAAATTATTTAAATTTTGATGTTGAAATAATTTTAGAGAGAATTAATATTATTTCTCTTAGATCTAAAAGTAATTTTTCTTCAGGCGAATTCAAATATGGAGACTTTAAACACAATAAAAGCCAGTACTCAGTTTCATCTGCTTCTTTGGCAGCAATTTTAATTTTATGAATAAAATCAGCCTTACTCTCAGCATTTTGAGCTTCTCTTACGTTTGCACCAATTGAAGTTCCGGATTTAAAAATTTGATTAGCAAGCGGAAATCTGTTTGCTTTATGCAGGACCTCAGAAAATTCAATAATATCTAATGCAAATCCAAAAGTTTTCTTTACAATAACATTTTCTCTATCGTCTCTCATTTTCAAATTCTCAAATTAACCCATTTTCAAATTGATTTATTTTCCTTTATAATTAGGTTTTCTTTTCTGTAAAAAGGCATTTACACCTTCTATGAAGTCTTCTGTTTCTGCGGCTTCCTGTTGCAGATCACCTTCAAGCTCCAACTGCTCTTTTAAAGTGTTGGTGTATGAGTTTGCAAAGGCTTTTTTCGTTAGCTTAATTGCTGCTGTTGGCATATTCGCCATTCTCTCAAGGATTTCCATTGATTTTGGCCCGAATTCTTCTTCTGTGAACACCTCAGCGACAAGACCGTGAGCTTTAGATTCTTCAGCAGATAATTTTTTACCTGTGAACGCTAAATAATTAGCCAATTGTCTACCTAAAAGCTTCGGTAAGAAGTAAGTTCCTCCTGTATCAGGAATCAAACCGATATTTGAAAATGCCTGAGCGAAATAAGCTTTGTTATTAGCCAATACGAAGTCACAGATTAGCGCCAACATAGCACCAGCTCCTACTGCGGGGCCATTTACTAAGGCAATAACCGGTTTTTTGCAACGCGTTACTTCCATTACCAATGGATTATAGTAATCTACCACAATTTTTCTGATGATATCCTGATCATGGTGCTCTTTACCTACCGCAAAAGCTTCTTCAAGATTTTGACCTGAACAAAAAGCTCTTCCTCTTCCGGAAATGGCAACGCATCTTACATTTTCATCTTCACTGCATTCTTTAATGAAATCTTTCAGATCCCCTAAAGAAGGTTTTGTAAGTGCGTTCATTGTTTCAGGCTGATTCAGGTAGGCGATTTTAAGCTTTCCGTCAAAATGCGATTCAATATCGAGTTGTGTATACATAGTTTTGTATTTTATTTTTAACAATGCACTAATTTAACAATATAAATCAATGTAATCGTCTAACAATTTAATAATCTAGCCATAACATCGTTATGTTTTGCATAGTCCATAAATGTGATGGTAAACTGATATTTTGATTTATTGTTCTACTCATTTTAGTGGCATTTAAAATAGTCAAAAGGTTCCAGACAGTCTAAACATTGGTATGATGCCTTACACAGAGTAGAACCAAATCTGCTGATCTGTTTGGTGTGCTCAGAACCACAACGCGGACATTTCTTCGGTTTCCCGATATGATGTTCGTCTGCTCCTTTTTCAGGAGGCGTAATTCCGAAAGCACGAAGTTTTTCTCTCGCTTCATCAGTCAGCCAATCTGTTGTCCATATCGGAAACATTTTGGTGACTACTTTAGCTTCCCATCCGTTTTCTTTCATCATTTTGATGATATCTTCTTCGATGGTAAACATTGCAGGACATGCAGAATAGGTTGGTGTAATTGTCACTTCACAAGTATTTTCACCTGTAGCCTGTGCATCTCTTACAATTCCTAATTCCACAATATCAATCACCGGAATTTCCGGATCGGGAATTGTTTTTAATAAATCTAAAAGCTGATTCATATTCTATTTTTCATCAGAATCAAGAATTAATTTCATTGAATTCTGATAGTCCAAATTATCTGTTATTCCGTTATGAGTCTGACCTTTTAATACAATCAGACGATCCCCTTTTTTAAAATGATTCTTAAGCTTTAAAGAAGCGTTATAATGAATAACCTCATCTTTATCACCATGAAAAATAACAACGGGTGATGGCACGGTTTTTAAATATTCGTTGGTTTCAAAATTATATTTCAGAAGAAACTTAGGAAGAAATGAAAATTTCTGATTCATTTCATCTTTCATACTGTAATAAGGAGCTTGTAAAATCAACAGCTTTGCATGATGCGCAGATGCTAATTTAGCCGCCAATCCCGTTCCTACAGAATATCCTAAAATAATAACTTTGTTTTCCGGATACCTTTTTAAAAGTTCCTGATAAGCAGTCTCAATATCTGAAGAAAGCTGATCTTTATTTTTGATCTTATCTTCGCTTTTTCCGTAGCCTCTGTAATCCAATATAAATGTATCATAATTCATACTGCTATACAATTGAGTCACTTCCCCCCAGCCTCTAATTGACCCTCCGTTTCCATGAAGATAAAAGATAACCCCTTTTGGGTTCTGAGTTTTAAATAAAACCGAACTCAAATGCTTTTCATCCTTTGTCCGGATTGTTATTTCTTCAAAGCTACCATCAAAACTAAACTTATAATTTTCAGGTAACTTTTCAGGATAAAAAATAATTTTCTCCTGGTAGAAATAGACTCCTATACATAGCAGTACATATGCAATAAGAAAAAAAAGCAAGTATTCCCAGAATCATCTTTTTCATCACTTCCTACCAAGTACACCCAGGATATGCTCTCTGCATATACTGAAGCTCACAAAGGATAAATCCAAAGTATTCTGTATGATATCCTGTTCTTGATTTTGGCTGCATGAACGGATTCGTTGGGTACTCTAATCCGAAGCTTTGGAAATCTTTTTCTGTAATGGCAACAAACTCTTTATACAGTTCATCAACATTAGGAACGATATTCAAGGCAACAAGATCATCTTCACCTTCTGATTTGGCAAACAATCCTTTGGTGTATTCCCAGATATTTTCAATAGCATTTTCTAGACGCGTACGACTTTCTTCCGTTCCCTGAGCAAAGATTTTCATCCAAGATGCAGCATGAGTATAGTGATATCTTACTTCTTTTAATGATTTTTGGGCAATTGCTGACAATTCTTCATTCGCTGAATTGGATAATGCTTCATACATCAGTTTCTGATACACTGAGAAAACATAAACCTTAAGAATCGTCTGAGCATAATCTTCGTTAGGAAGTTCTGTCCAATGCGCGTTTATATATTCATGTTCATATCTTAAGAAAGCGATATCATCTTCACTTTTACCATTGTCAATAACCCTTGAAGCATACACATAAAAGTTATTAGCCTGGCCAAGTTCATCCAACGCAATATTCGTTAATGCAATATCTTCCTCTAAATAAGGGCCTTCACCGCACCATGCAGACAGACGCTGTCCCATAATGAAACTGTCATCTGCTAGTTTTAATAAATAATTATATAATGGGTTCATTGTTTAATAGATTTGAAGACTAATAGATAATAGACGGATAGATGATAGACAAGTAAGCCTTAAGGTCTTTTATCTATTCGTCTATTATCTCCAAGTCTATTTTATTACATATTTTTTACGTCGTTTGGAATTTCGTAGAACGTTGGGTGACGGTATAGTTTATCATCTGCCGGATCAAAGAATGCTTCTTTATCCACTCCTTCCGAAGTCACAATATATTTACTTGGAACTACCCAAACAGAAGTTCCCTCTTTTCTTCTTGTATAAACGTCTCTTGCGTTCTGTAAAGCCATTTCTGCAGTTGGCGCCTGTACTATTCCAACGTGTTTGTGAGATAATCCCGGTTTAGTCTGAATAAACACTTCCCACATATCTAAATTTGCCATAATTAATTTGAAAATTTGAAAATTGGTTAATTTGAAAATTGATGAATCGTGTTCATTGAAAATTTGAGTATAAATAACGTGGTTAAAGTCATTTTCAAATTTTCAAATTAGCACATTTTCAAATTATATTACTTCTTTTTGTTGTTTCTCTGCAAAAGCAATTGCTGCTTCTTTTACCCATGAATTTTCTCTCTGAGCCTTTCTCTTAGTCTCAATACGCTTTTTATTGCAAGGACCGTTTCCTTTTAAAATTTCCATGAATTCACCCCAAGGAAGTTCTCCGAAATCGTAATGCTGTCTTTCCTCATTCCACTTCAGGTCTTTATCCGGAATGGTTAATCCTAAGAATTCAGCCTGAGAAACAGTAACATCAATAAATCTTTGACGAAGACTATCATTACTTTCTCTTTTTACTCTGTAGTTCATAGAGATCTTAGAGTTTGGTGAACTGTCATCATTTGGACCGAACATCATTAAGGCTGGCCACCAGAAACGGTTTAACGAAGCCTGAGCCATTTCTTTCTGCTGTTTGGTACCGCGACAAAGCGCCATTAGGATCTCATATCCTTGTCTTTGGTGGAAAGACTCCTCTTTACAGATTTTCACCATCGCTCTTGAATAAGGTCCGTAAGAGTTCCCCATCAGCATTACCTGGTTCATAATAGCTGCACCATCAACCAACCAGCCGATAGCCCCTATATCAGCCCAGCTTAATGTTGGATAATTAAAGATGCTTGAATACTTTGCTTTTCCTTCCAGCATATCATCATAAGTAGCATCTCTGTCTGCTCTGATACTTCCGTCTCCTAAAGTTTCTGTTGCAGAATAAAGGTATAAACCATGTCCTGCCTCATCCTGAACCTTAGCCAGAAGCGCCATTTTTCTTCTCAATGAAGGTGCTCTGGAAATCCAGTTGGCTTCCGGCAGCATTCCTACAATTTCAGAATGGGCGTGTTGTGAAATCTGACGAACCAATAATTTTCTGTAATCATCCGGCATTACATCTTTTGGTTCTACTTTATTTTCTTCGTGAACGTATTGAACAAATTTTTCTAAGTCCATAATCTTTTAATTTGAGAATTTGAAAATTAGTTAATTTGAAAATTATTTAGAGAAAATGAGAATAAACGATTACCCATTTTCAAATTTCCAAATTAGTACATTTTCAAATTGAATTAAACATCATAATTAAGCATCACCACATTCGTTGTCGGGTGACATTGACAGGTAAGAACGTAACCTCTGGCTACTTCGTCTTCGGTAAGCGCATAGTTTTTCTCCATGAAAACCTCTCCTTCTAAAACTTCCGCTTTACACGTACAACACACTCCCCCTTTACATGCAAACGGCACAGGAAGATTGTCTTTTAATGCTTTATCTAAGATACTCTCTTTTTTGGAATTAAGGTGAAATGAATATTCATCATCATCAATAATTACCGTTACCATACTTTCAATATTGGCAATCGCTTTGAATTCATCACTCATCTCCTCCGTATTTTCTTCGTCAGGAGCAGTGAAGTATTCAAATAAAACCTGAATAGCCGGTACTTTTTTATCTTTCTTTAAATAATCTGCAATCCCTTTAATCATTTCTGAAGGACCACAAATAAAATAAGTGGCTTCTTTTACATCAATTTCAGTATATCTTTCAAACAGCTGATCTAATTTTTCTGCTGAAATTCTTCCTTCAAAAACAGGATCTTCATGCTTTTCACGGCTTACCAGATAAATCACTTTAAACCTTCCGTTAAACTGTTCTACCAACTTATCGATTTCAGCTTTTCTCAGAACATGATTCATGCTTCTGTTGCTGTAGAATAAATAAGCATTACTGTTAGGTTCCTGATAAAGGCTTTCTTTAATATTGGATAAAACCGGGGTAATTCCACTTCCTGCAGCCAAACCAACATATGTTTTCACGTTAGTTGGGTGGTAAGAAGTATTGAAGCCACCCATTGGGGGCATTACTTCCAGCATTTCATCCATATGAAGATGCTCATTGAAATATCCGGATACCTTTCCGCCTTCCAGCAATTTCACCAAAACTTCCAGTGTATTGCTTTTTTCGCTTGGAGCATTGCAGATAGAGTAAGAACGTCTCTCCTCATTTCCGTTGATCATCATTCGGAAATTAAGGTATTGTCCTTGTTTGAACCTGAACTTGTCTTTCAGCTCTTCCGGAATCTCCACGGCAACATTTACCGCGTCTGAAGTATCCTTCTGAACCCTTACAGTTTTAAGTTTATAAAATGAATTCATTATTTTTTAAGTATTCTATTAATTTTTCCACCTTCGCACTTCGGCAAACTGTCCTGAGCATGAACTTTCACTTTTGTAGTGATGCCTACTCTCTTTTTGATTTCGTTTTCAATATTTTTTCCGAAGCTTCCAACAAAATTAAAATAATCATCGGTATTTGCTTCTATTTTTTGTGCATTGACCAGTTCATCATCAATTTCAATATCAATATCTAAAGCCACACACATATGTTCTTTCTCAATTGGAGTTAAATAATAATTGGGAACCACTCCTTTTACATGGGAAAAAGCATCTTCAATCTGACTTGGATACACATTTACCCCTCTTACAATCAGCATATCATCTGCTCTTCCAACAATGGGTTTCATTTTTACCATGGTTCTTTTGGCATTTTCGTCATAATAAAGACTTGTGATATCATTCGTCCAGTAACGCAGAAGCGGCATTGCTTTTTTCGTTAACGTGGTAATCACCAATACACCTTCTTCTCCGAAAGGAACCGGTTCTTTTGTAATCGGATCTAAAATTTCAGGATAAAAATGGTCTTCCCAAATGTAAGAACCTCCTTTTTCCTCAAAATCTTCCATAGAAACTCCTGGACCGATAATTTCGCTCAAACCATAAATATTGGTGGCATGAACGCCTAATCTTTCTTCAATATGGCCTCTGATAATTTCTGTCCACGGCTCAGATCCTAATACGGCGTACTTTAGACTGATTTCATCCGCAGAAATTCCTCTTTTAGCAAATTCATCAGCAATGGTTAAAGCATAAGATGGGGAACAACAGATTACTTCCGGCTTAAAATCTACAATAAGATCTACCTGTCTGGCTGTCATTCCTCCCGAAATAGGAAGAACACTCATTCCCAACATTTCTGCTCCATAGTGAAGTCCTAACCCGCCTGTAAAAATCCCATAACCATAAGCATTATGTAGCTGCATTCCTGGTCTTGCTCCTGCTGCACTTAAAGATCTTGCTACCACTTCACTGAAAAGATCTACATCTTCTTTGGTATATCCCACCACTGTTGGCTTACCCGTTGTTCCACTTGAACAGTGAATTCTCTGAAGTTCATTTTTAGGAACTGTAAATAAACCAAATGGATAGTTGTCTCTTAAGTCCTGTTTGTAAGTAATTGGAAGTTTCGTGATATCTGCAATGGTCCTTATATCCTGTGGAGATATCTGCAATTCATCAAACTTTCTTCTATAAAATTCCGACTTCTCGTTCAGATAACCCATGAGATTTACTAAGCGATCGGATTGAAGCTGTCTCAACTGACCCAGCTCCAGATATTCAACTGAAAAATCCATAAAACTAACTAACATTTGTTAGGTGTAAATTTAAAAAGATTTTGGAAGCTGACAAAATTTTTATGATTTTCGTCATATTTTGAATGGTTCTAAATAACTGAAACTTGAGATTCGGATAATTTGTCATTCAGAGCACAGACTGAAGGTATGCAAACAAAGTTCAGAAGTGAAGCGTCGAATCTAAACTAAAGTATTAGCTAAATTCAAAATAATTATAGAGATTCTTCTTTCGTTAGAAATCAAAGATTCGACGTAGTCAATGACAAAGTATATATTAATTGCTTTGGTTTCCGAGCAGACCATAAAGAATCTTGTCCCTTATTTCCTCAGTGATCTCATCAGTTGAATCACTACTTCTTTTAAACCAGAAATAGGAATTATTTAAAGTATGCAGAATGAATCTTGTAGTAAATGATGGGGATTTCAATTCCCAGTTTTCCGCTTGATAGATTTCAGAAATCAGCTGTTCCACTTCTTGCTGATAATTTTTCCTTAGCTCTATGAATTCAGGAAGCCTTTCTTCCAGATGTCTCCATTCAATAGAATAAATATGAGTTACATCTCGATTTTTAAGAACCACCGACAAATGTTTATCCAAAAACAGATTCAGTTTTTCCCTTGGAGCAATATCTGTGTTTTTTACTTCCTGAAGCTCATCGAAAAACTCCTGGGCAATGCCAAAACAAACCCACTCCAGAATTTCTTCTTTCGAACGGATATGGGCATATAATGATGCAGCCTTGATATTAAGCTTCGTAGCGAGGTCTCTTACTGAGCTTCCCATATAGCCCTTCTCCTTGAAAAGCTCTACAGCTACGTCTAATATTTTCCTTTGTTTTTCTTTAAGTTCCATCTGTAAAAATGCAAAAGTAGTTATTCTGAAATAAATTGAATCTTGTAATCTACTAAATTCATTGATTTCAAAATTGAGTTGGGGAGCTTTTTTTCTCCGACCTGACTATTTGTTCATCAATTTCAGAGAAAATTTTAATGAATCGGAAATTTTGTCAAGTTAAATTATCGTTAAAAATATATAATCCGGAAATTTTGTCCATTTTTTTTGTAAATTTAATAATTGAACAGTTTTTGCGATACAGTCATCGATTACATGATTAAATAATTGATTGGCATTAAGAAACTGAGCTTGAAAATTTAGTTTCTTGATGTTTTTAAAACTAAACTTTGAACGAATCATTACCAAAAATATAGATAATATGAACTTAAACCAATATACTGTAAAATCACAAGAAGCCATCCAGGCAGCACAACAAGTTGCTATGGAATTTGGCAATCAAAGTATCGAACCTCAACATCTCCTAGAAGGAATCTTTCAGGTTGATGAAAATATATCACCTTTTCTATTAAAGAAGTCTGAAGCAGATGCTGCTTTAGTAAGAGAGCGAAATCGTGAAAACTTAGAAAAGCTTCCTAAAGTACAGGGAGGAAATATCTATCTTTCACAATCAGCAAACAAAGTATTGCTGGATGCCCCCAACATCGCTAAAAAAATGGGTGATGAATATGTAACGATTGAACATTTATGGCTATCCCTAATAGAAACCAGCTCTGAAGTTTCTCAAATGTTGAAAGACATGGGTGTAACTAAGAAATTACTGGAAGGAGCCATTAAAGAATTAAGAAAAGGAAGTAAGGCTACTTCTGCAAGTTCAGAAGAGACTTATCAATCTTTGAATAAATATGCTAAAAACTTCAATGAATTAGCTGCTGAAGGAAAGCTGGATCCGGTAATCGGACGTGATGAAGAGATCAGAAGAGTATTGCAGATCCTTTCCAGAAGAACCAAAAACAATCCTATTCTTATCGGAGAACCCGGTGTAGGTAAAACAGCTATTGCAGAAGGGATTGCGCACAGAATCATCAGTGGTGATGTTCCTGAAAACCTGATGGATAAAACATTATATTCATTGGATATGGGAGCATTGATCGCCGGAGCAAAATATAAAGGTGAGTTTGAAGAGCGTCTGAAATCCGTAGTCAATGAAGTGATAAAATCCGATGGACAGATCATTCTTTTTATTGATGAGATCCATACTTTAGTAGGTGCCGGAGGTGGTGAAGGAGCGATGGATGCTGCCAATATTTTAAAGCCAGCTCTTGCAAGAGGTGAGTTAAGAGCGATTGGAGCAACCACTTTAAATGAATATCAAAAGTATTTCGAAAAAGATAAGGCCTTAGAAAGACGTTTCCAAAAAGTAATGGTGGAGGAACCGGATACTGAATCTGCCATCTCCATCCTTCGTGGAATTAAAGATAAATATGAGGCTCATCATAAAGTAAGAATCAAAGATGAAGCAATTATTGCTGCAGTGGAAATGTCTCAAAGATATATTTCAGACCGATTTTTACCGGACAAAGCGATTGACCTTATTGACGAGGCTTCTGCAAAATTGAGAATGGAAATTAATTCCAAACCGGAAGAACTGGATGTTCTAGACAGAAAGCTTATGCAGCTGGAGATTGAATTAGCCGCTATCTCAAGAGAAGGCAACCAAACTAAAATTGATCATTTAAAAGAAGACATTTCCAAAATTTCTGAACAGAGAAATGAGATCAATGCAAAATGGCTGAAAGAAAAACAGAAAAGTGAAGATCTTACCCAGATCAAAAAAGATATTGAATCTCTGAAGTTAGAAGCAGAAAGAGCATCGAGAGCCGGAGATTATGCAAAAGTAGCGGAAATCCAGTATGGAAAACTTCGTGAAAAAGAAGACGAACTGGCCAAAGTGGAATTGGAAATGCAGAATAATCAGAATGAATTGATCAAAGAGGAAGTAACGTCTGAAAATATTTCTGAAGTCATTGCAAAATGGACAGGTATTCCTGTAACTAAACTGTTACAGTCTGAAAGAGATAAATTATTAAATCTTGAAGCTGAACTTCACCACAGAGTGGTAGGACAAAACGAGGCAATTGAGGCTGTAGCAGATGCAATAAGAAGAAACAGAGCCGGATTGAGCGATGATAAAAAACCAATCGGATCTTTCTTATTCTTAGGAACAACTGGTGTCGGTAAAACTGAGCTTGCAAAAGCTTTAGCTGAGTTCTTATTTGATGATGAAAATAACATGACCAGAATTGATATGAGTGAATATCAGGAGCGTCACAGTGTTTCCAGATTGGTAGGAGCTCCTCCGGGATATGTTGGATATGACGAAGGTGGACAATTAACTGAAGCCGTAAGAAGAAGACCTTATTCTGTAGTGCTTCTGGATGAGATTGAAAAAGCACATCCCGATGTTTTCAACACCTTACTTCAAGTTTTGGATGATGGCCGTTTAACAGATAATAAAGGTCGTGTAGTGAATTTCAAAAATTCAATTATCATTATGACTTCGAATTTAGGTTCGCATCTGATTCAGGAGAATTTTGAAAACTTAACTGAGGAAAATCAGGATGAGATTGTGGATAAAACCAAAGATGAAGTTTTCGATCTTTTAAAACAAACGTTACGTCCTGAATTCCTGAACAGAATTGACGAGGTTGTATTGTTCCAGCCTTTAAGAAAAAAAGAAATCGGAAAAATCGTTCAGTATCAGTTGAGAGGATTTAATGATATGCTCGCAAAACGTAATATCATCATGACCTTCACTCAAGACGCAGTAGATTACCTGATGGAAAAAGGATATGATCCTGCATTTGGAGCAAGACCTTTAAAAGAGTAATCCAACAGGATGTATTAAATAAGCTGTCTAAAGAAATCCTTGCAGGAAATGTAAATGACGGTGACAGAATTACCCTGGATTATTTTACAGAAACAGGACTGGTATTCAGACCTACTGAACAATAAAAAATAAAGTAGTTTTTTTCATATACATTAATTTTTGTAGATGAGTGCTGTAGAGAAATCTGCGGCACTCATTTTTTATTTAAATAATTGAATTTTTCATTAATTTATATCTTAATAACGTGAAATATAATTAAATTTATATTCCAATAAATGAATAACTTAAACAAAATCAGTATGAAAAAATTAAAAAGACAAGAATTAAAGAAAATTGAAGGCGGGTTACTTCTTCCTATCATTGAATGTGATGAAAACTGGAACTGCCCTACCGGCTTATGCTGTACATCAGGAATGATTTGCAGAGATCCAAGAAAATACCCTTGTATTTAAAGCAAAACGGAGAGTAATTCTCCGTTTTTTTTATGAGAAACACTTTAGTTTTACTTTTATTCTTTTTTCCTTAAATACGCAATCCGTAAAAACACGGTAAAAATAACAGTGTAATTCCCTATTCCCTATCCTATTTACTCCCATATTTTTTTACGAAATTTGCGGAAACACGGATGCTCTATTATAAAACTAAGTTATGAAAACAGAAACTACTAATGAACAAGAGCCTCTAAGCTCAGGAGCAATGTCAAATGATCTTATCAAAGTTCTCATTGACAACTATCGTCAAAACCAAATGATTGCCATTAATGAAACCATGGGAATAACTGATGCCAACTCTATATGGTTTGATCTTACCAAGTTGAAAAACTTCATTAAGAAGTTAGAACATGAAGCCCTGAAAATAAATCCTGAATGTACCCAGGAAGATTTGGGCATCAGATTTTATTATGCCGCTTATCCGAAAATCGAAAACTGGGACATTATGGAAAGCCATCCTGTTCCTCAAGAATACTCTGAAAGACACACCCTTGTAATGGTGCCTACTTTGAAAAAAGAAACTGAAGAAGGCGAAATTTCACACTTCGATTTTCATTCATTACAACCTAAAAATGGAAAAATAGCTAATCTTTCACTCTCTGCAAAAGGCTCACCACCTCCTAAAGGGATCGGTGAAAATCAAGGCACTTTATCTCCCCCAGCAAGCTCCATAGGAATGCTTTAGAATTAATTAAAAGAACTTATTATAAACTATGACTGAATTCCAGAGGTTTTTCGCACAATTTATGTATACCGGAGAGGCTATCGCTGCTTTAGTATCCATTATTTATTTTAACCGTGAAAAAAAACTGCATTGGAAACTTTTCGCTTTGTATCTTATTGCTATATTCCTATGTGAATCGTCTGTGAAATGGGCAGAGGAGGAACTTCGTATCGATAGGATTATTTTTTACAACTATTTTGTAATGCCATTGCAGTTTATTTTCTTTTATTGGTTATATGCGATAAAATCCCTGAAGAAGCCCAAACTATTCTACATCTTTTCTTTGCTATATTTTGCAGCTTTTATTCCGCAGCTTTCACTCTTTGTAGAAAGAAAAGTTGTGTATGCTCCCAATTACACTTTAGGATGTATATTTTTGATGGTACTGGTGGTTATGGAATATTATAAGCAGGTTAATTCGACAGAAATCCTAAAATTCAGTACCAACAGGATGTTTTATATTAATTTGGGTAATACTCTTTTTTATATAGGAACACTCCCGTTTATGACCTTCATGTCTCTTCTTTGGGAATATAGAGATCTATGGGATCTATATTTTGCTTATTTTCAGGTTTCGGGAACTATCATGTATCTTTTATTTGCAAGTTCATTCATATGGGGAAAGCAGAATTAATAATCACGATCATCCTTTTCAATACATTCTTTGTAATGTTTGCCGTTGCTGTGGCTATCTATATCAGGAATTACAGACAGCGCAAAAGAGAATATCTTAATGAAATAGAGATGAAAAATGAAATTCATCAAAGAGAACTTCTCTCTACTCAGCTCGAGATCCAGCAGGCTACCATGCAGCAGATTGGAAGAGAGCTCCATGACAATATCGGGCAAAAGCTGACATTGGTGAGTCTATATGTTCAGCAAATGCTTTACGAGAACAAAGTTCCTGAAGCCAATGAGAGAATTGACCAGGTTTCACAAATCATCAATCAGTCATTACAGGATCTGCGCAGTCTCTCAAAAACATTGACTGATGATAATATCAGTCAAAAAGAAATCGTAACTTTAATTCAGGAAGAAGTTGACAATACCAATTCTCTGAAGAAATGCCTGATCAGTTTTGAACATAATTTTGACTACCTGGATCTTGGTTTTGTTCATAAAAATCTATTGCTAAGAATCACTCAGGAATTTATCCAGAACAGCATAAAACACTCTCACTGCAAAAATATTTTCATCAGCTTAAATACTTCTGAAAACATACTTTGGGAACTTACCATTCGTGATGATGGAGTCGGATTTGATACAACCCGGACTCAATCTAATGGAATTGGTCTCACTAATATGAAAAACAGAGCTGAAATCATTGGTGCAGACTTCCGTCTGGAGAGTGAAAAGAATGCAGGAACCCAACTTAATATTATCTTAAAGAAACAGCCATGAAAAAAACAATTGTAATTGTTGACGATCATATACTTATTGCTAAAGCCCTTGAAGGAATTATTGGCAACTTCAGTGAATTTGAAGTGATCTATGTTTGTGAAAGCGGAAAAGATCTGATCCAAAAATTCGAAGAAGGAAATACAATTCCGGATATTATTCTTATGGATGTCAGCATGCCGATTATGGACGGCTTTGAAACCGCAGCCTGGGTGACCAAAAATCATCCCGACATCAAAGTGATGGCACTCAGCATGCAGGGTGACGACAATAGCGTCATTAAAATGATTAAAAACGGAGCAAAAGGTTATCTTTTAAAAAATACCCATCCAAAAGATCTGGAAACCGCATTGATAAGATTAAACTCTGATGGCTTCTTTTACCCTGAATGGGCCTCAAAGATTATATTCTCTAATCTCAATAAAGGGAATGACATTGAAAATGCTATAAAAATATCTGAACGCGAAAAAGAATTTCTAAAATATACGGTTACGGAACTTAGTTATAAAGAAATTGCAGACAGAATGTGTTGCAGCCCCAGAACAGTAGAAAGTTATCGTGACCAGTTATGTGAAAAGCTAGATTTGAAGACCCGTGTAGGCCTGGCTGTTTTTGCTATTAAAAATGGTTTTGCGAATTAATTTTAAGTAAAAAAAATTCTATAAAACTCAAAACAACATCATCATTTATATAGAATAATCCACTTAAGAATGAAATAAATAAAGCAAAAACATAAATTGACTAAAATTCAACAAAATGACAAATAAACAATATTATAATCAATAAAACAACCATTCGATTGATTATAATATAAATAAATGTCAAAATTATTTGCATATTAATTTCAAATAATATAATTTCACATCCTCAAAATAGAAAAACGATATGAAAAAATTATTATTTGGAGCGCTTGCTCTTAGTTTAATGTCTGCATGTAACAATGACAGCATGACCAATCAAAATGAAACACAAATAAATTCTGAAGCTTCTTCTACTGCCTTCACTGCAACAGAGAGAAACTGCCCTTCAGAAGAAATGAGAAATGAAGCACTGAAGAATGATCCAGCCTTAAGGCAAAAGGTAGCTGATCTTGAAGCTAATGCTGAAAACTTCGCAAAAAAAAGCAGCAATGGGAAAAGTTCTTGCAGATGGAACGGTTGAAATCCCAGTAGTGGTAAATGTATTATACAGTAATGCAACAGAAAATGTTTCAGCTGCAAGGATCACAGAACAAATTGATGTATTGAATGCAGACTATGGGGGAACCAATACCGATGTTTCCAAGATACCTACAGAATTTCAAGGGGTAAAAGCTGGTGATGTAAAAGTAAGATTCAAATTGGTAAATACGATCAGAAAATCCACAACCAAATCATCATGGACCAAAACAGATAGAGATAAAAATAATATGAAACTTGCATCTAAAGGAGGAATTGACGCAACTAATACTGCGAATAATTTCAATATTTGGGTGGTAGGCAGAATGCCAGATACCAGAGGAGATATTCTTGGATATTCTTCCTGGCCTGAAGATGCAGGAACATGGAAAGATGGTGTAGTTATTGCCGCTCCGTTCTTTGGTAAAACAGGAACCTCTGCCAATTTCAATTTAGGAAGAACTGCCACTCATGAAGTAGGACACTATTTAGGCCTTAGACATATCTGGGGAGATACCACATGTGGTGATGACCTAATTGCAGACACTCCAACACAAACAACTGCTAATACTGGAAATCCAACTTATCCACTTTACAATACCTGCTATGGGGTTAAAAGATCTGTAATGTTTATGAATTATATGGATTACTCTGATGACAAATCATTATATATGTTTTCTGCCGGACAAAAAACAAAAATGCAATCTGTAGTTTCTGCTACCGGACTTAGAGCAGGATTAAGAGTTAACTAAAATTCGTTTAAAATATTTAAAATCTATCTCAATTTGGGATAGATTTTTTTTTGCGTTAAAATCAAAATTGTAGAGACAAGCATTATAAACATTCAAAACACGTTAAAAACAAAGTTATCAGATTTATATTTAAGAATGTTATTGACGGATTTAGGGTGAAAAATATTCTATAAATAATAAAGAAATATAATATTATTTTCATTTTGAAATACACTTAAATGTGAAATATAAAACAATAAACCAAAATTGATTAAAATTTAAAACTTATCAAATTATATTACCATATATTTAAATAATTAACCATTAATATAAATATTCATTAAATAATTAAAGAAATAATTTGCATATTAATTTCAAATGCTATAATTTCACACCCTCAACCACATTATATTATAACGATATGAAAAAACTCTTTTTGGGAGCTCTAATTCTGAGCTTTATGTCTGCTTGTAATAATGACAGCATGACCAATCAAAATGAATCTTCAATGAATTCAGAAGCTTCCCCTACTGCTTCCACGGCAACCCAGAGAAAATGCCCGTCTGAAGAAATAAGAGAAGCAATGCTTCTGAAAAACCCTGCACTCAAACAAAAAATAGCCGATATTGAATTCGGTACTGAAAAATTTGCAGAAAATATTAAGTTTGGAAAGGTACTTGCAGATGGAACCGTTGAAATCCCAGTTGTTTTTAACGTGATCTATAGTACTTCCGCCCAGAATGTTTCTGATGCAAGAATCGCTGAACAAATTGCTGTTTTGAACGCAGATTATGGTGCTACCAACTCTGACATCACCAAGATTCCTTCCGCATTTCAGCCTTCAGCAGCAGGTGATGTAAAAATTCGTTTCAAATTAGTGGCTACTAACCGTAAACAGAATTCAAAAACAGGCTGGAGATCTGACCTTGAGCAAATGAAGAAAGCAAGCACAGGTGGAATTGATGCCACTGATGTAAATAAAAATTTGAATATATGGGTTGTTAATTCAATTCTAGACGAAAATAATCAGCCTGGAACTTTAGGCTATGCTTATTACCCGGAACATGCAGGACAATGGTACGATGGTCTTGTAATAGGTTATCAGTATATTGGAAAAACAGGCGCTTCGGCTCCGTTCAACCTGGGAAGAACAGTAACACATGAAGTAGGTCACTACCTAAACCTTCCACACCTTTGGGGATCATCTGATGCAGGCTGCCAAACAGATTATTCTAATGATACGCCAACTTCTCCAGGTCCTAATTACGGAAATCCAACATATCCTTTGAACAGAGTTTGTGGCGGGGTAAGCCGTTCTCAGATGTTTATGAATTATATGGATTATGTAGATGATAAGTCTATGTACATGTTCTCTGCTAATCAAAAAACAAGAATGCAGGCTGTAGTATCCGCTTCCGGACCAAGAGCTGGATTAAGATAATTAATAAGGTAAGTCGAAATATTATAAATTTATTAAAATAGTCTATCTCAATTTTTGGGATAGATTTTTTTTATATTTTTACGAGATTTTAAAAATAAAGACACGGTGATGAAAAAATCAGTCCTAACATTAGGGATTTTATTACATTTTTGCAGTTATAAAGCACAAGATACCATTCAGCCTCGTAATCTTCAGCAAGATCTTGCTTTGATTAATACAAACACTCCACTAAAAGAACCCACTCCTTTTTCAAGAAGGAATGGGTAAAAAAGTCTGTAGCTCCTGCCATTCTTTTTACTGCAGCGGCGGCTACATGGGGAGAAAAAGAAAATATCCGCGAGGTAAGAAACCGATATCTTCCTAATTTCAAAGTCAAATATGATGATTACCTTCAATATGCACCTGCCGTAGCTGTGTATGGTTTGAAGCTAGGCGGTGTAAAAGGAAGAAACAATATTGGAAGAGCTACTCTGTCTTATGGAGCCAGTTTAGCCATAATGGCTATTTTAGTCAACTCCATTAAATACACTGCAAAAGTTGAACGCCCAGATGGATCTAAAAATAATTCTTTTCCATCAGGACATGCTGCCATGGCTTTCACCAACGCAAGCTTTCTCCATAAGGAATATGGAATGGTAAACCCAGCCTACAGTATTGCAGGATATGGCTCTGCCACCATTACAGGCCTTGGGCGAAATTTAAATAACAGACACTGGGTTCCGGATATCCTTGCCGGTGCCGGCATTGGAATTATATCTACAGAACTCGGCTATTTCTTTATTGATAAAATATATAAGAACAAAGGAGATAATTTAAGCCTTTTATCCAGAATACAAGGGAATGATTATCCTTCTTTCCTTTCCTTAAAAATGGGTACCGCTTTAGGGACTACCAACTTCCTGAAAGAATCGGAATTGGATGACAAAAAGCAAACCGGTTTTGAAGGCGGACTGGAAGGCGCTTACTTCTTTTCAAAAAAATGGGGTGTGGGAGCAGATATTACTTTCAGCAGCTTCCCAATTAAATCTCAAAGAATAACCTTTGATGATGGCCAGGATTTTGGAGATCATGAAATTAAAACACAATCGATGGGCTTTCTGGCCGCAGGGATTGGCCCCTATTTTTCTCATGAATTCTCAGACAAATGGCAGCTTATGCTAAAACTAACCGGAGGATATTCTGCTACAGCCAGTGGAAAAGTATTTGTAAAAGGAAACGAAATAGATGCTCCCAACCATGAACTTCAGATAGCCCGATACAAACCTAAACCAGCTTTCCGCTGGAACACAGGCGCTTCTATAACCTATAAATTCAACCCTGGATTAGGTCTTACTTTCTATACGGATTATAACCAGATCAACTCTACAATCCGTTATCATTTCAGTGATGAGATCAAGGAAAGTGCTGAACTGGATCAGGAACTGAATAATCTGATTGCGAAAGAAAAAATAAATTATGTTACCCTAGGTCTAAGATTAACTGCCTATTTTTAAAATAAAAAAGCCTTCAGATTTTGAAGGCTTTCATTTTATAAAGTTTTACTGTTATCTCCAGGTGTATAATCCATGAAAAGATCTCCATCCAATTGTACGGATTTTACTTTCTTCTTAATAGGAATTACCAGATCTGTTAATTTTTGATCTTTTTCCCAGACAGAAGGTGAAAAATGCAGTTTTTCAGTAGTTCCGTCTTCATAGGACAGCACGGCATCAAACGGAATAGCAAACCCTCCTACATTGGCTACATTTACAGTAAGCAAATCATTCATTTGAGAAGCTCCTGCAACTTTTAGATCAATATAATTATTGGTATAAAACCAATTCTGGAAAAACCAGTTCAGATTCTTCCCGGAACCTGTATTCATAGAATTGAAATAATCCCATGGAACCGGATGTTTTCCATTCCAGTTGTCCATATAGTGATGTAATGCTTTTTTGAACAATTCATCTCCCAGATAATCCTTTAATGCAAGGTAAGACAATGATGATTTTACATATGAATTATTTCCGTATCCTGAACCGCTTACCTGCGTACTCATTGTAATAATCGGCTGATCTTGTTCTGCCGAAGGATCATTGATCCATTTTTTTACACGGAAATTTTTATAAAAGTCTTTCGCTTTTTCTTCCCCATTCTCATCAATCCCAATCAGATATTCTAAAGTAGTCGCCCATCCTTCGTCCATAAAAGCATATCTCGTTTCGTTGATACCCATATAGAAAGGGAAATAGGTATGTGCAATTTCATGATCAGCGGTAAGTCTGGCATCCTGAAGATTATCAGGAATACTGCTATCATTAATCATCATCGGATATTCCATATCTGCATATCCCTGGATGGCAGTCATCACATTATAAGGATATTCTACCCCAGGCCAGTTTTTGGAAAACCAGTCCAGATTATAACGCATCCAGTCTACATAATGTTCAAAATCTTTTGCTCCTGCTTTATACCCCGCCTGAATACTTGCTCTTTTGGTTTTAAGCTGAACACTCGCTGCATCCCATACATAATGGTTACTCATCGCAAAACAAAAATCTGTAATATGATTGGCTTTAAATTTCCAGACATTCCATTTATTTTGCTGGGTAACTTTTCCTGACTTCATTTCCTGTTCTGTAGCAATATGCATTAACTTATCACTTTTTAATGAAGCCTTGTATCTTTTTAAATACTCCGGCTGAAGAACGGATTCAGGATTCAGAAAATCTCCGGTTGCCCAAACTACATAATTCTTGGGTGCTGTAATGGCAAAGCTATAATCATTAAAGTCATTATAAAACTCTTGTCTGTCAGAATGTGGAAGCATATCCCATCCGTTATAATCATCATATACGGAAATTCTAGGGAAAGAATAAGCTACATAAAATGTTTCAGGATCAATCTGTCCTTCTCTTCCACTTTGCACAGAAAGCGGATATTCCCATTCAATCTTAACCTCAGCTTTGGACTTCGATTTTAAAACTGATTTTAATTTTACTTTTTCAACGGTTCCCCAATCTTCACTATCGATATCATATTTTTCTCCATTTACCATAAATGATTTGATCTTCAACCCAGTGGACAAAAAATCTTTAGAAACTGATCCTGATCTTGGAGATTGAGGTTTATGTAAGTTATTTACAAATCTTATCGCTAATTCATTAAGATTATCGGGACTATTATTGGTATAGACAATAGTTTCTTTCCCAGAAACAGTCTTTGTATTGGCATCCACTTTTACATCAACATTGTAAATCCCTTTATTCTGCCAGTAGTTTTTGCCAGGTGCACCAGAAATATCACGGGTTCCTCGTTCATAAGCTCTTTTAATATTTCTCGGCATATACAATTCCTGAGCGGAGAGTTGCAGCAATGAAACAACCACCAGCATTCCGGAAAAAATTCTCTTCATAATGATCTCTTTTTTAGATAAGTATCAAAAATAGCGAAAATGTAACATCAAGTGAGAATTTCTTTTATAATAATGTTTTATGATAATTAGTTTTCTATTTAAAATATTTTTAAAGCTGGGAGATGGAAGCTGGAGGATGGAAGTTATGAAACTCTAAACAACAACTGCTTTCTCTTTTTTTAGCAATTTAATCGTATAACAGTTATAACACTGAACATTAACTACTTAAAAATCTATTAAAGTCTATCCTGTTCAGAGGTTTTTTTGATGGTTTTAGCATTCTTCACAGATTGATTTCCAAAGTTATATTTCAGTGACAAGGTGAACCCCTGAGTATCTGAATAATCCAGGAAATAATTATCCTGATTAGCATACCTGGTAGAAACTTTCTCTCGTGTAGTTTTAAAAATATCACTTACAACCAATGACGCTTCCAACTTTTTATTGAAAAATTTTCTGTTCATCACAAAGTATGCGGACCAACTGCTGGAAATTCTGAAAGGTCCCTGTATTCCCGGAGAGAAATACCGATGTCCTATTTCCATTTTCCAATCCCTGTTTTTATCCAGAGTAAAGCTGGTAGAAATATTAGAGACCCAATTCCAGACTTTATTCTGATGTACTATTCCATCGACTCCCTTGAAATAGTTTTCGTTGTGTTCCAGGTTTTCAGATAAAACAGCGCTCCACCAAGGCTTTATTTGAAAATTTTTATATAAACTCAGCCCAAATGCCTGACCTTTTTCAATATTTGTAAAATGATATACAACATTGTTCGTTTCCGGAACCTGATATGAAATTTCCATAGATGGATACAGCTCTTTGCGGTAATAAAAATCCAGATTCCAATTCTTCCAGGAATAGGTAAGATTTAGATTATGAATAATGGTGGCTTTCAATTGAGGATCTCCCTGAAAATAGGAAAACAGGTTGTAATAAGATTTTGCAGGATTCAACCATGAATAAGAGGGCCTGCTGATTCTTTTTCCATAAGAAAACCCAAATTCATGTTTATTCTCTGTGGTATACTGAGCATAAAAGGTTGGAAAAAAATTCCAATAATTATTTTTATTTCGGTTATAGGGCTCTGAAACAATCCCCTCAAGGTCTGTCATTTCTGCACGAAGTCCTCCTTTAAAGTTCCATTTCCCAATGTTATAAGATAGTGAAGAGTATAATGCAAAATTATATTCTTTATAATCAAAATCACTGCTTTTTTCAGGTCTGAATTCCATCAATCCATTTTCATTATCAGAGAAATCAAGTTTACTGTTCGTTTTTACAAAACTATATTTTGTACCGGATTCCCACTCCAGCTTTTCTCCCTTCCATTGATAATCCAATTGTGTAGAATATAGCTGAACATCAGCTTTATTCTGGGTCAGAAAATGGTCTTCTCTTGGGGCCTGCCCTGCAAAGTTCAGATGAGTGGTGACATTTTGGTATTTATCAGTATTATTTCCCGTAAAATAATTGATCCAGGAAAGACTGCTTTTTTTATTCAGCTTTCGGTCTATCTGAAAACTAATTGAATTATTATTGGAACTTGATTCATGATCATTCAATGTTCTGTAACGAGATTCTATCACATCCTGATTGTTGTAGATCAATGTAGGCACATCATAGATTCCATAGGATTTTGGAGAAAAATACCCTGAATAGTTGAGGCTTAAGCTGGTCAAACTGTCCAACTCATATTCTACATTAAGATTCAGGGTATTCTGGTTAGTGTTTTTATCCTTCCTATTCATCGTGCTGATCCACCGGGTTTGGCTTTCGGGATAATAGACATAGTCAGATCCTTCGCGCAAATAAGTTCCCATTCCTTTATAGTAACTTGCCATGATGGATAACTTATCCTTCTTATAATATTGCGACAGTCCAAAAACTGCTTTTGCATATTGGGTCTGAACATATTTTGAAGACAAAATTCCACGATAGCCCTCAATGTTGTTTTTTTTCATCACAATGTTCAGTACTGCACTTCCTGAGGCTTCATATTTCGCAGGCGGATTAGTAATCACTTCTATAGATTTCACTTCATCCCCTTGTGTGTTTTCCAAAAGGTTTTTCAGTTCATCACCAGTCAGCATTATTTTTTTATCATTGATCGTGACCAGAATTCCTGTGCTTCCTTTTACAGTCAGCACACTATTATTGACAGTAACATTTGGGGTATTCTTTAAAATCTCCCATGCATTAAGTGATGATATATTGCTGTTTTCTACATTAAACTCCAGGCGGTCCACTTTTCTTTTCACTGATGGTTTTCGCTGGGTCATCACAACACCCTCTATCTCTTTAGACTCTCTTTTTAAAATAATGTGTAAAGGTTCAGGGGTTTCCAGGTCCAGATTCTTTTCAAATAAAGAATACCCATCATTTTTCACCATCAACTTTACATTTTGTTCACTGATTCCTTCCAGAATAAAACCACCATTACTATCTGTTTTCAGCTCTTTGATTAATTCATTTTTGGAATTATAAAGAACTACGTGCACTGCTGGGAGTTTTTCATTTTCGGTATTCATCACCGTTCCTGCAATTTTTTGTTTTTGAGCCAGCATCATTATGGGAAGACACAGAAAAAGAAGAGTTTTGTTCATGATATATTTTTAAGAATATAAAACAGACTAAGCTTGTTTTTACAGGACAAAATTCCAAATTGGTAAGGAGAATTTCGGTTAATGAAAGGTTAATGATGGGTTAACGTCTTTTCGCTTTCTGCTTAAAACATAAGGTTAATGAAAGGTTAATAATAAAAATACCATTTCAATAGAATGCTAAAGCTTTATCTTTGTTTTAATGATATCTAAGAGTAAAATTCTCATTCCGGTTTTTGCTGCCTTATTCCTACTTTTACTCGGAATACAGGTTTACTTTATGTATAAAACCTATCAGGTCAAAGAAAGAGACATCTACAGATCTGTAAATGACGGGCTTTCCAACTACTCTGATAATCTGGAAGATATTCATGAGATCAAAGAGTCAAAGGATGATGCCCTTCAGGAAATTATAATCAAATATCATAATAAAGAGATCAGTAAAAAAGATTTTTTAAGGTATTTCTTAGAAAACAGAAAAATAGCCAAGGAGAGACTTATCCGCTATATTGAGAGCCGAGCCGAGAAAGATGGTTATGACATTTCTGCAAGAATCCGTTATCTGTCTATTGTTCACCTTCCGGACAGTGCTAAAGTGATCACTGAGCCTATTGTTATTTTTGAAACAAAAGATAAGATTAAGAAACCTCACATAGCCAGCAACGGAAGCTGGGAAACTTCCACAACCAAAAGAAATGATTCAGACAAAGGAAACGTTAAAAGAAGCAATACCTTTCTGGTTAAAACCCAAACTGATTTTGAAATCAGAAATATAAAAAATGTTGTTTTCAAAGAACTTGCGCTATTAATTATCTGCTGTGTCGCCCTTCTTTCAGGTGTTCTTCTATTATATATTTTCACGATCAAAAACCTCATCAAACAGCAAAAACAGGTAGAAGTTCTCCACACTGTTGTGGATAACATTTCGCATGAGTTTAAGACTCCAATTGCAACCTTAAAAATAGCATCTAAAACATTAAAAAAAGGTTGGAATCCTGAGACTCTTCCCTTGATTGACCGACAAATTTCAAGGCTTGAAAGTTTGATGATTCAGCTCCATAAAGATGAAGCACCGGAAGATATGATTGCTATTGAGCCCGAAGATTGGTCATTTTTCATTCAGGACCTGTCTTTTACTTATCCACAAATAGATTTTAAATTAGATAATAAAGTCACCAGCCAGCTTCCCTTTGATAAAAATCTCATGGAAACAACTGTAAAGAATCTGTGTGAAAATAGTATAAAGTATGGAGCAACAGCTGTGACCATCAATACCAACAGTGCTGCTCAGCATCTGAAAATTGAGGTTTCTGATAACGGCCAGGGTATGGAGCGTAAAGAACTGAAAAATATTTTTGAAAAATTCTACAGGATACAGGCCAATAATATTCATAACAGCAAAGGACTGGGGCTGGGGCTGTATTTTGTAAAAGAAATCATTACCTCTTATCACGGTAAAGTTGACGTATCCAGCCAACCGGGTGTTGGAAGTACTTTTAAAATAACCATCCCTTATGAAAACTAAAATCCTGCTGGCAGAAGATGACTCTGATTTCGGAATGATTCTTAAACAATATCTTGAACTGGAAGATTTTGAGATCAGCTGGTTCCAAAACCCCCAGGATATCATACCGATTATTACCACTGATTTTCCTTTTCAGATGGGAATTCTGGATGTGATGATGCCCAATATTGACGGTTTCTCCCTTGCAAAAATGATCTTAAAGGAGAAAAATAACTTTCCCCTTTTATTTTTAACTGCAAAGAATCAGAAAATTGACCGCCTAACCGGATTAAAAATAGGTGCTGATGATTATATTGCTAAACCCTGTGATCCTGAAGAACTGGTATTAAGAATAAAGAATATTCTGAAAAGAACATCACCACCGACTATAGGATCTCAAGTGAAAATTGGAGACTACTTGCTGGATACCCAAAAACTTCTCTTATCTCATCCTAACGGCAATGTACGAATGACGGTTCGTGAACAGGAACTGCTTCTCTATCTTTTGAAGCATAACCATACTACGATCACAAGAAATAATATTCTTGATAACCTGTGGGAAACCAACGATTATTTTACAGGAAGAAGTCTTGATGTATTTATCAGCAGACTTCGTAAATATTTCAGTAATGACCCGAAAGTAAAAATCCAATCCCTCAGAGGAATTGGATTTGAGATTGATTTTCCAGCCCACTAATTCTCAGAAGGAAAGTTTTACGATAACCGGAAAATGATCTGATGGGTAAAGTAAATTCTCTCTTCTGTCATTGATATGACGGTGAGATCTTATTGTAAAGCCATTGGTAAAAATATAGTCTATTCTTTCTTTAGGCACTTCATTCACATTAAAAGCCGTAAAAGTTCCTATTGGTCCGTAATGCTTCGTTTCTGAATGATAAAAAGTATCCTTCATATTTTGAGAAAGGATTTTAACAGGTTCCGTATCATCTGTAAGATTAAAATCTCCGCTTACGGTTACCGGGAGATTCTTTGGATTCAGTTCTTTGATTTTCTTCAAAATCAGTTCTGAGGACTTTACACGGGCAACATTTCCAATATGGTCGAAGTGAAGATTCATCGCAAGGAATTCTTTTTTCGATTTTTTATCTTTGAAAACAGCATAGGAACAGATTCTGTTCAAAGCTGCATCCCAGCCTTTTGAAGGTTTCTCAGGCGTTTCGGATAACCAGAACGTCCCTGACTTTACTACTTCCAGCCTTTGGGTATCATAAAAAAGAGCAGAAAACTCTCCTTTTTCCTTACCGTCATCTCTCCCAACTCCGATATAGTCATAATTCTTCAATCCATTTTTAATATCCTTCATCTGCTCCGGAAGAGCTTCCTGAACACCGAAATAGTCAGGATGGTAATACGTTAACAGGTCTGCAACATCCTGTTTTCTCTCAGGCCATGCATTTTCTTTGTCTGAAGCAACATTCAGTCTGATATTAAAACTCATCACCGTAAGATCCTGAGAAAATCCCAATGCAAATAACATCAGGAATGCCATTGAAAATCTAAAATTCATACTCTATTTTATCAAGTTGAGACAAAAATAAGACTTCTCTGTGATAGAGAAGTCCAATTTATATGATAATAATGTTAAATTATTTTTTTAATTGATGAATATTACAATGCAAAGCTGTTATTATTCAAATCAGCATCAGGAATTTGGGAATCTGGATCTAACTTAACTTCTTTAATTTCTTTATTAGAATCTACTTTGAAGGTCCATTCTGTATTTCGTTTCCAAACTTCGATAGGAATTTTCACTGTATTTGCTGTTCCATCTTTAAACCTCAGCTGAATTGTAGTAGGTACAGGCAATTGTCCAATATTTTCAATAGTTACCTGAACTCCTTTTTTAAAGTCTCCATCAATATATTTCGCGCTTTTTACCCCTTGATCGATTTTCCATTTATTGAAAAACCATCCTCTCCAAAACCAGGTTAGTTCTTCTCCTGAAACATTCTCCATTGTATGAAAGAAATCCCACGGAGTAGGATGCTTGAATGCCCATCGGTCAATATAAGTTCTGAAAGCTTTATCAAATTTTTCAGGCCCTAAAATTGATTCTCTTAAAATAGATAATCCGGCTCCTGGCTTATAATACGCCAAAGCAGCAATACTTCTTTCTTTCATATTATCCGGTCCCACCATAATAGGCTCCAGATTATCATTCATAAAGTAGATTCCCGATTGTCCCAGGTTCTTTTTTCTGTAATATTCTCCTTTATTGAAAGCTTCTGTTGAAATTCCGTTGATAAATGTATTAAATCCTTCATCCATCCAGGCAAATACCCTTTCATTAGATCCTACGATCATAGGAAACCAATTATGCCCAAACTCATGATCTGTAACTCCCCAAAGCTCTTCTCCTTTCGAATCCATATGACAGAAAACAATTCCCGGATATTCCATTCCACCTTCATTCCCTGCCACATTGGTTGCTGCAGGATACGTATAACCATACCATTTATTGGAATAATGTTCTATAGCAGCTTTCGTATATTCGGTAGATCTTCCCCATGCTTTCTCCCCCGCACTTTCTACAGGATAAGCAGAAATAGCCAATGATTTTTTACCATTCGGAAGATTGATTCTTGCCGCATCCAAAATAAATCCTGAAGATGATGCCCAAGCAAAATCGCGGGCTTGGGTAATCTTGAATTTCCAAGTTTTTGTTCCTGAAGATTTATTTTTTCCGATTTCAGATTCTGGGCGTATCATGACTGTTTTATCACTGTTTCTAGCCTGATTCCATCTATTTGTTTCTTCTTTACTGTATACTTCATTCTCATTCAGAAGCTCCCCTGATGCAACAACGTAATGATTGGCTGGTACTGTAATATTAGCCGTAATATCTCCATATTCCAGATAAAATTCGGAAGCACCTACGTAAGGAAGCGTATTCCAACCCATTACATCATCATACACGCACATTCTCGGATACCATTGTGCCATGGTAAAGATTTTCCCATTTTTAGTATCCTGTACTCCCATTCTGTCTGATCCGTATTCCGGTGAGACAAAGGAATATTCGATAGAAATTTTTGCAACTCCGCCTCTGGCTTTAAGTTCACCAGGCAGATCAATCTGCATTCTTGTATCTGTAATGGTATATTTTACTGCTTTACCATCAATTTTTACAGATTTAATGGTATATCCGCCATCAAAAGTTTCTCCATGCGCTCCATTTCTGCTTCCTGACAATGGAACTACGGCATTCCCGCGGGAATCTTTCGCAAATAAGTTCTGATCAAGCTGCAGCCAAAGAAAGCTAAGTTGATCAGGGCTATTGTTCGTGTATTTAATCTCAGCAGTTCCTGTAATCTCTTTTTTACTTTCATTCAAGCTGACATTCAAATGATAATCTGCTGAGTTCTGCCAATAGGCATGTCCCGGTTGTCCGCTTGCAGAGCGGGTTTCCGTACCTGTCTGAGGATAGAAGAATGGTTTAAATGCTTCTACATAATCATACTTTGGAGTTTCCTGTGCTGATACAGATCCCGAGAAAAAGAAAACTGTAATAGCCGAAACGAGGGTTGGAAATTTTAAATTCATTTGAAAAAATTATACTAATGTAATGCATAGGTAAAAAAAATGCCCGGAATTGTTACAAATCCGGGCTATTTTTTTAAATAAATTAATTTAGTTTGATTTTTTTGCCTTAATCATCGCTTCTAAAGCATCCCACATTTCACCTGGAATTGCTTCAAGCATATTGAACTCTCCTGCTCCCTGAAGCCATTCACCACCATCAATAGTTACTACTTCTCCGTTCATATAAGCAGAATAATCCGAAACAAGGTATGCTGCAAGGTTAGCCAGTTCCTGGTGTTCTCCTACCCTTCTCAATGGAACTTTTTTCTTCATATCGAATTTTTCCTGCAGATCTCCCGGAAGAAGTCTATCCCAAGCTCCTTTTGTAGGGAAAGGTCCTGGAGCAATCGCATTGAAACGGATTCCGTATTTTGCCCATTCTACAGCCAGAGATCTTGTCATTGCCAAAACACCTGCTTTTGCGCAGGCAGAAGGTACCACATAAGCAGAACCCGTCCATGCATAAGTTGTTACAATATTCAATACAGTTCCCGGAGTTTTAGAATCTATCCAATGTTTTCCTACAGAAAGTGTACAATTTTTTGTTCCTTTTAAAACAATATCTAAAATAGAATCAAAAGCAGAATGAGTAAGTTTTTCTGTTGGAGAAATAAAATTTCCAGCAGCATTATTTAATAGAATATCAATTTTACCAAATTCTTTCAGCGTTGCTTCTTTCATGGCTTCCACCTCATCCCAGTTTCTCACATCACAAGCTACACAAAGAACTTTCCCTCCTGTCTCATCTTCCAGTTCTTTTGCTGTAGTCTGTAGTTTCTCCAGATTTCTGGAGGTGATCACCACATTAGCTCCCAGTTCAAGAAAATATTTAGTCATTGCTTTTCCAAGGCCGCTTCCGCCTCCTGTCACTATTGCTACTTTATCTTTCAGTGCACCTTCGCGCAACATTGGTTGTGTATATAGACTCATAAAATATTTTTTCTTAAAAATAATAAATATTGAAATGCAATCCTTTAAAATAGATTGATAAATAATGCTACAAATAATTATTCCTTATACTATTTAAAAAAATAAATCAAATACTCTAAAAGAAAATAGCCTGATAATGATTACCAGGCTATTTTTATTTTTTTAAAACGATCTATTAAGAAGCAACTACTCCTTTGAATGAAAGTGTTTTAGGAGTTTTGCTGTCACTTGTAGTAACATTTACAGTTTTCATAAATGGACCTACTGCTGCCGCATTATAACTAGCTTCTACAAAACCTTTTTTTCCTGGCTGGATAGGAGTTTTTGTATAATCAGCTGTAGTACATCCACATGAAGGTGCTACATTTTGTATAATGATTGGTTTTGAACTTGTATTGGTAAATTCAAACCTGATCAATTTTGGCTTTCCCTGAGGAATATTTCCTACATCTATAGATTCTGATTTCCATTTAATAGCATCTGCAACCATTTTTACAATTGATGGAGCATCAGCAGTAAGCACGTTAGCATAAAAAGGGGAGAATGCTAAAACAGCCAAAAGAGCAGTAATTTTTAGTTTTTTCATGAGTATAAATTTTAATATTTAGAAAAGGTTATCTTTTTCGATGTAACAAATGTAAAACAGACTATCATTATAACTTGTTAACTGTTGTCAAACATTTGTTAACAAGTTGTTAATGATAAAAGATAAATAGATATTTTTGGATAATATTGTTTCGGGAAATGAAAATAAAAAAACTTAATATCATCATAACGCTGGGGTTCGTCGCTATTATCGGAATTTTAATAGCTCAGCTGATGTGGACCCGCCAGGCTTATAATCTTGAGGATAAAAAGTTTAACCAAAAGGTAAATATTGCCTTAATGGAAGTTGCAGAGAAATTATCCGGAGGCAAAACTTCTTATATTGAAAACCCGGTACAGAATATCGCTAATGACTATTATGTAGTCAATATTAATAATGAATTCCATCCCATAGTTCTTGAATATTATCTGAAAACAGAATTCACCCGCTTTCAGATCAATACAGATTATGTATATGCTCTATACAACTGCCATAGTGACAAAATGGTGTACGGAAAGTTTATGACTTCCCATCAGGAAAGCCCAAGTAACAAGGTCATTAATTTTCCCAAGCACAAAAATCTGATCTATTACTTCTCAATCCGATTTCCTGATAAAACAACTTATCTGATCAGCTCATTAAGATTCTGGTATCTGCTCACTTTTGCCCTTATTATTATTCTTTTAGTGTATGTTTATTCTATCTATACCATTATTCAACAAAAGAAATTCTCAGAACTGCAAAGAGATTTCATCAATAATATGACACATGAGTTTAAAACACCTTTATCTTCCATACTTTTAGCTTCCGAAGCGCTCAATAAGCAGGATCTGGTACTGGAAAACTCTAAACTGCAGACCTATACATCCATTATCATTAACCAAAGCCATAAGCTTAATAATCATATTGAAAAAATACTGAATATTGCAAAGAATGATGCTTCAGGCTTGTCATTAAAGCCTCAAAAAATTCTACTACTTCCCTTTATTCAGGAAATTGCAGACACCATACAGTACAAAAATACAGACGTCAGCATCGAAATAGATATTGAAAGCAGTGCTTCAATAATGGCTGATGAGTTTCACTTTACCAATATCATTTATAATATTTTAGATAACTCTATCAAGTACTGTGAAACCAAACCAGTTATTACAATTTCAGCCTATAAGGACTCAAAAGGTTTATATTTAAAATTTAAAGACAACGGATTGGGTATCCCTGCTAAAAATATTCCTCATATTTTTGAAAAATTTTATAGGGTGCCTACCAAAAGAAGTGAAGAAGTGAATGGTTTTGGGCTGGGACTATTTTATGTAAAGAAAGTCGTACAGCAACATCAATGGAAAATTTCAGTAGAGAATAATGAAGACAAAGGAATTACCACTACCCTCTATTTTCCGTTTTCAATTTAATCATGTGTAAGTATGGAAAAATCTAAAATTTTATATGCGGAAGATGACAAAACAATAGCATTCCTGGTTGAAGACAGCCTGGAAAGTTATTATGATATCAACTGCTATTCGGATGGTGAATCTGCATTGGAAGCATTTAACAGTACGGATTATGATATTTGTCTGCTGGATATTATGATGCCTGGCATGAACGGATTTGAGGTAGCACAACAGATTCGCAGTAAAAACTCTGATATTCCGATTATTTTTATTTCCGCCAAAGCATTGAAAGAAGACAGAATTAAAGGGTTAAAAATAGGAGCTGATGATTATCTGGTAAAACCATTCAGTATTGAGGAACTGATGCTGAAAATTGAAGTTTTCCTGAAGCGTACAAAGAAAACAAATACCAGTCCCTCTAAATACAAAGTTGGAAAGTATTATTTTGATCCTAAAAATTATACTTTACAAAATACTATCGATACTGTCACTCTTACTCAAAGAGAGTCTGAACTTCTTCATTATTTCCTCGATCACAAAAATACAGTTTTGAAAAGGCAGGATATCCTGAAAGCCATCTGGGGAGATGATGATTATTTCATGGGAAGAAGTCTTGATGTATTTATTTCCCGATTGCGAAAAGTACTGGCTGAAGAACAGGATATTTTAATTGAGAATCTGCACGGAATAGGTTTCCGCTTTTCTGAAAAAAAATAAATATTGAACGAATTTTATAAAGCAAACCAGCAAATGATGATTTTAATTAATTTTAACCTTTGAAAATTTGTTATTAATGAAAAATCACAAACCCACTGTTTTTCTGTTTCTATTGTTTTTAGGCATCCATTTTAAAGCCCAAAAATTTGAAAGATTATACCAATATGTCAATCCACTTATCGGAACAGAAAAAATGGGACATACATATCCCGGAGCTACCGTTCCCTTTGGAGCCATACAATTAAGCCCGGAAACAGACAGTATTTCTTATGAGCTTAACGGAAAATACAACGGTGAAGTGTATAAATATTGTGCAGGCTATCGTTACGAAGACAAAACCATCACAGGCTTTAGCTCTACTCATTTCAGCGGAACGGGACATTCAGACCTTGGAGATTTTCTGATCATGCCTACTGTAGGAAAGCTTCAGCTGAACCCAGGAACAGCTGCCCATCCTGAAAATGGGTATAGAAGTAGATTTTCACATCAAAACGAGAAGGCTGCCGCAGGATATTACCAGGTTAAACTTACCGATTATAATATTCTTGCAGAATTGACAGCTACTCCAAGAGTGGGAGTCCACCGCTATACTTTTCCTAAATCAGACCAATCCCATATCATTTTGGACTTAATGGCCGGTATTTATAATTATGACGGGAAAAATGTCTGGACCTATGCCCGGGTAGAAGATGGCAATACCATTACAGGATACAGACAAACTAACGGCTGGGCAAGAACCAGAACTGTTTATTTTGCAATGAAGTTTTCAAAACCATTTAAGTCTTATGGTCAGAAAAACTATGATGAGAAGCAGGTGTATAGAGGATTTTGGAGAAAGTTTGATCAAACAAAAAACTTTCCGGAGATCGCTGGAAAGAATTTAAAAATGTATTTCGATTTTGATACGAATGAGAACGAGTCTATAGAGATCAAACTTGCAATTTCCCCTGTAAGCCAGGCTAATGCTCTCGAAAATCTTGAAAAAGAAACCGGAAATTTAACGTTTGATCAGGTTAAGGCAAATGCTCAAAGAGATTGGGACAAAGAATTAAATAAAATTGTTATTGAGGGTTCCGAATCCCAAAAGACCAATTTCTATACTGCAATGTATCACACATTCATCAATCCAACTGTTTATATGGATGTAAATGGAGAATACAAAGGACTGGACCAGAATGTTCACAAAGCAGGAAATTTCACCAACTATACCACATTCTCATTATGGGATACGTATCGGGCTCTTCATCCTTTCTTTAATATCATCCAGGCTAAAAGGAATAATGATATGGTAAGGTCCATGATGGCTCATTACAATCAGTTTTCTATGAAAATGCTGCCCATCTGGTCACATTATGCCAATGATAACTGGTGCATGAGTGGATATCACAGCGTAAGTGTAATTGCCGATGCTATTATCAAAGGAAATTATGATGGTGATGCTAAAGAAGCCCTGAAGGCATGTGTAGAAACCGCCAACAAAAGAGATTATGAAGGTATTGGACAATATATTGACCTAGGGTACATTCCGGCTGAGAAAAATGGGACTTCGGTTTCCAACACCTTGGAATATGCTTATGACGACTGGGCGATTGCTCAATTAGCTAAACATTTAGGGGAAACTGAAATCTATAATCAATTTATTAAGCGTTCGGAGAACTGGAAGAATAATTTTGATAAAACCATCAGCTTTATGCGTCCACGTCTGGCAGATGGAAGCTTTAAAAAGGACTTTGATGTATTAAGTACCCACGGGCAGGGGTTCATTGAAGGAAACTCCTGGAATTACAGCTTCTTTGTGCCACAAAACCCAGAAGAATTGATAACAATGATGGGTGGAAAAAAGAAATTTGCTTCAAAACTGGATGAATTGTTTACCATGCATCTCCCTGATGAATTCTTTGCAGATACGGAAGATATTACCCGGGAAGGAATCATTGGCGGATATGTTCATGGAAATGAACCGGCACACCATGTTGCTTATCTTTATAACTGGGCGGGACAACCCTGGAAAACCCAATCACAGATCCGTCATATCCTTGAAATGCAGTACAAAGCAACTCCTGACGGATTAGGTGGAAATGATGATACAGGGCAAATGAGTGCGTGGTATATATTAAGTTCATTAGGTTTTTATCCTGTAGCTCCAGGTTCAGAAAACTATTCAATAGGAAGTCCGGCGGTTAATAATGCGATATTACATTTAGAAAATGGAAAAACATTTGAAATTGAAGCCCTTAATCAAAGTCCTGAAAATGTATATGTACAGAAAGTTCTTTTAAATGGTAAAGAAATTAAAAACTTCACCTTAAAACATTCCGAGATTATGAATGGCGGGAAGCTTACATTTTATATGGGAAATAAAGCTAAAAAATAAGTCATCTTAGAATCTTAAATAATATCTCGCAGATCGTGCGGATTTAGCAGATGATTATGTCTTAAAATCTGTGTGATCTGCGAAACGTAAAACTATTATTTACAATCACATTATTAATAAGTTTTGGCTAAAGCCAATGGAATATTTGAAATAAAAAAAGCGGGCTTCCTTCGCCTACGCTCAGGATAATGGCCCACTTCTATTGAATTTTTATCTTAAATTACTCTTTCACTTCAAAAAGCAATCTCTCTCCAAATTTCTCCTCTGCAATCTTTCCATTATCATACACAAGATGCCCATTGACAAAAGTATGTGTCACTTTAGAATGGAAGTTCATACCTTCCAGCGGGCTCCAGCCGCATTTGTATAATAAATTATCTTTGGACACCGTCCAATCAGCATTTAAGTCTACCAAAACAAGATCTGCTTTATATCCTTCTTTTACAAACCCTCTCTTTTCTACTCTGAAAAGAATTGCCGGATTGTGGCTCATTTTTTCAACAATCTTTTCTAAAGAGATTTTGCCGTTTTTATAATTCTCCAGCATCACAACCAGTGAATGTTGAACTAATGGTGCTCCCGAAGGACATTTTGTATATACATTATTCTTTTCCTCGGCAGTATGAGGTGCATGATCTGTTGCAATCACATCAATTCTGTCATCCAGCAAGGCTTCCCAAAGGGCGTCTTTATCTTTTTGAGTTTTTACCGCAGGATTCCACTTGATAAGACCACCTTTTGTTTCGTAGTCCTCATTCGTAAAGGTAAGATGATGAACACATACCTCAGCAGTAATCTTTTTATCTTTTAGTGGAATATCATTTCTGAATAATTCCATTTCCTTAGCTGTTGAAAGATGAAAAACGTGAAGTCTTGCTCCTGTTTTCTTAGCCAATTCAATAGCTTTTGAAGACGATTTATAACAAGCTTCCTCACTTCGGATTAAATGATGGAATTTCACCGGAATATCTTCTCCATATTCATCTAAGTACTTTTGAGTATTGGCTCTGATGGTAGCTTCGTCTTCACAATGAACAGCGATCAGCATTTTTGTATTGCTAAAGATGTTTTCCAAAGTCTCCGGATTATCTACCAGCATATTTCCCGTAGATGAGCCAAGGAACAATTTAATTCCAGGAACATTTCTCGGGTTTGTTTTCAGAACTTCCTCAAGATTATCATTGGTTCCTCCCATCATAAAGCCATAGTTTGCATAAGCTTTCTGGGAAGCTATTTCGTATTTGTCAGCTAATAATTCCTGGGTAACAGCATTGGGAACGGTATTAGGCTGATCGATAAAACTGGTTGTTCCACCAGCAATGGCTGCTTTTGATTCAGTCTCAATATCTCCTTTGTGGGTAAGGCCCGGATCACGGAAATGTACCTGATCGTCAATAACACCCGGAAGAAGATATTTTCCCGTGCCATCAATTATCTGATCTGCTTCTTCAGAAATACCAGAAGCAATTTTAGAAATTAGGTCATTTTCTATTAAGATATCGCTTTCAAAGATTTTACCTTCGTTAACGATGTTTACATTTTTGATTAAGGTCTTCATTTTACTTTTTTTAGAAATTTAGATTAAAAAATAAAGATTAATAAAAGGCAGACTTATCAATTAGAGCTCATGAATACATACAATCATTCATTGATAAAATATTGCTTTTAACATCTCTAAAAAGCAAAATTAAGGTTTATGAATGAATTTTTATATCACTCGTAATAAATCAATTTCTAAATATTTACATTTGCATAAAATTTTTCGAATTGTATAAGAAATTATTTGGACAGACGGCAGTATATGGGTTAAGTTCCGTATTAGTACGAATTTTCCCTTTTATTATTGCTCCAATTGTTACATCATTTTTTGGACCTGCAGCCTCATCTCCCTTTGTAGACTGGTATTCTATTGCCGGAGTAATTACAGTACTGCTTACCCACGGTATGGAAACCTCTTTCTTCCGTTTTGCACAGGAAGAAAATATTGATAAGAAAACATTGATTTCAACCTGTTCGGTAAGTATTATCAGTATAGGTCTTATTTATCTTATTTTAGGATATGTTTTCCGCTATCAGCTGGCACAAGCCTTTGAAACTCCTGATCAGGTAAACTTTTTAGTCATCTTTTTGTTCATCCTTTCGTTGGATGCTTTTGCCACTATTCCCTCTGCAATTCTTAGACTTCAGGGTAAACCTTTTAAGTATATGCTCTCAAAAGTAGCCGGTTCATCCGTCTATTTTTTATTGGTTTTATTTTTCATAAAATGGCTTCCAAAGCACCCTGAAGGTATATTAGGTTTTAAATACAATCCTGATTTTGGTATTGGGTATGTTTTTGTTGCCAATCTTATACAAAGTATCATCACTCTTTTAATTGTGGGAAAAGAGTTCTTCAGCTTCAGCTTTTCTAAATTTGATTTCAACTTATGGAAGAAAATCATGAATTATTCATGGCCGGTGATGATTGCCGGGCTGGCAGGTATTGTAAACCAAACTTTAGACAGACAGTTTTTGAAATATTTGCTTCCTGAAGAAGAAGCCCGCCACCAGATTGGTGTATATGGTGCTGTATATAAGATTGCTACCTTTATTACTGTTTTCAGACAGGCCTATCAATTGGGTATTGAACCTTATTTTTTCTCAAGTTTCAAAAATAAAGACTCTCATAAAACCTATGCCGTATTAATGGATGTTTTTGTCATTTGCAGCTGTGTGATTTATATGGGTCTTATGGTAAACCTTCAATGGATCTCAGAAAAATACCTTGGGAATCCTCTTTATTATGAAGGGATTAAAATTATTCCTTTTGTAATGCTTGGAGCCCTGTTCCTTGGGATTTATCTTAATCTTTCCATATGGTATAAGCTTTCAGACCAGACAAGAGTTGGCTTATACATTTCAATTATCGGAGCATGTATTACTATTCTTATCAACTTCCTGTTCATTCCTCAATATGGATATTGGGCAAGTGCTATAGCCGCTTTGATTACCTTCACCTCTATGATGGTTATTTCCTACATATGGGGGCAAAAGCAATATCCTATTCATTATAATACAGGAAAAATAGTAATGTATCTTGCCTTTACCATTACT
Organism: Chryseobacterium capnotolerans; assembly: GCF_021278965.1. NCBI lineage: Bacteria > Pseudomonadati > Bacteroidota > Flavobacteriia > Flavobacteriales > Weeksellaceae > Chryseobacterium > Chryseobacterium capnotolerans. The sequence goes on from NZ_CP065589.1 coordinate 4,205,018, forward strand.
TTTTCACTACTGTCTTTTTATGAATTCAGGACCAACTACCTGGTAGGAAATTTATTCCTTATCATATTCCTGTGCCTTGTAGCCTTTAAAGAAAAAGCAATAATATCTAAAATACTTAAAAAAGCTTAAAAATTGGTATCTCTTTTGATGACTATTAAGCTTTAATAAATTAAACAAACCACTAAGCCTGATAACTATTACTATTCAAAAGCATTTTAATTATTATACTTAGTCAAAAATACACTACATTTAAACAAAAAAACATTGTTATATCATCTATGAAAATTATTGTTCCAATGGCTGGACGTGGTTCCAGATTACGTCCACATACACTGACAGTACCAAAACCACTTATACCTATTGCAGGAAAGCCTATCGTACAGAGGTTGGTGGAAGATATTGCTAAAGTTGCAGGTGAAAAAATCGAAGAGGTAGCTTTTATCATTGGAGACTTTGGTCCTGAGATCGAAAGATCTCTTATTCAGATTGCCGAAAAACTAGGAGCAAAAGGAAGTATATATTATCAAAACGATCCTCTTGGAACTGCTCATGCTATCAAATGTGCAGAGCAGTCAATGACAGGAGATGTAGTTATTGCTTTCGCTGATACTCTTTTCCGTGCAGATTTCCAGTTGGATAAAAACTCTGATGGAGTAATCTGGGTAAAGAGTGTAGAAGACCCTTCTGCATTCGGAGTTGTAAAGCTGGATAATTATGGTTTCATTACAGACTTTGTTGAAAAGCCTAAAACATTTGTATCAGATCTTGCTATTATTGGTATTTATTACTTCAACAGTGCTGAAAAACTGATGGAAGAGATCAACTATATCATGGATAATGATATTAAAAATGGTGGAGAATATCAATTAACTACTGCATTGGAAAACTTAAGATCGAAAGGCGCTAAGTTTACACTGGGGAAAGTAAATGACTGGATGGATTGTGGTAACAAAAATGCTACCGTAGAAACCAACAGCAAGATTCTTGAATATGAAAAAGAAGAAATGAGCCACTATCCGGCTTCTGCTGTCATTGAAAACTCATTGATCATTCCACCGTGCTTTATTGGAGAAAATGTAAAGGTATCTAATTCTAAAGTAGGACCTGGAGTATCATTAGGAAACAATACAGTCATTGTAAATTCTAACATTGAAAACTCTTTGATTCAGGAAAACACAAAAATCAACCATGGAAACCTTTCCAATTCGATGATTGGTAATTCTGCTCAATATGTAGGAGTGGCTAGAGAAATTTCCTTAGGAGATTATTCAGTTTTAGATTTCCTATCTAAATAATTAAGATCAAAATTCTTTAATTTATATAAGATAAAGTCAGACCACACAAAAGATTTTGTGTGGTTTGGCGTTAATATTGCACCGTATTTTTTTAATTGAAAAAGATAAATACATGAAAAATTGGATCCCACTTCTTTTAATACTTCTTACTTTATCATCCTGTAAAACCCGTAATGCCGTAAAAAATGATACAGGCAATACCAGAGATAGTATCAAAACAGCAGAAGATAACAAAAATCCAAAAGATGTAAACCAGCCGGTAAGAGATAAACTTACCTTTTACGAACATGTATTACTCCCTCCAAAATTCGAACAAATTAAGATAGACAGTAAAGTTAGGGTAGAAACAGGGAGTTTCATACCAACCTTAGATGCCACTATTTATATTGAAAATGACAAAAAGGTTTGGATGAATCTGAGAGCCCTTTTTCTAAATGTAGCAAGAGGGATTGCCACTCCGGATGGAATAAAAGGACAGGATAAAACAAGTAAAACCTATATTGATTCTGATTTCGATTATCTTAACAACCTACTGAATGTTAATTTCATTGATTATAAAGCACTGGAAAAAATTCTATTAGGAAGAACCTTTGTTAAAATCAGCGATTCTCAATTTACTTTGACACAAAATGCACGGGGTTACAAAATGGTTTCTAATGTCAATCAGAAAATTGTAACCGATGAAAAAAACAGAGAATACAAAATTGCCCTGCAATATGACACCAATTATGATTTACTGAGTGTCAATTTAAAAGATGTTTTATCTCCGGATGAATTAGAAATATCTTACAGTGACTGGAATGAATACAACGGAATCCGACTTCCGCAAAATGTTAAAATAATTATAAAAGGCTCAAAATCTAGTCAAATTTTACTGGAAAACACGAAATTTGACTTTTCGAGGATGGAAACACCTTATTCTGTACCATCCAGTTATAAGAAAATTGAGATTAAATGATTAAAAAATTTAGCTTTTTAATAGGTGTTCTTATGTTTGGACTGCACCAGGGACAGCAGAAGAAAGAACAGCTGCAGAAGCAGAATGCCGAACTTAAAAAACAAATTGCACAAATAAATACAGATTTAGCTAAAACAAGAAGCGAATCTAAACTTTCCATAGCCTATCTTACCAGCGTTAATCAAAAGTTAGTCTTAAGAGAAAAAGTCTATAATAATACTCAAAAAGAAAAGAGGTTTATTGAAGATGACATCTATCTGAAGCAGCTTGAGATCAACCGCCAGAATAAGGAATTGGCAGTTCTGAGAAAGAACTATGCCGAAGTCTTGGTAAATGCTTATAAAAACAAAGGGGTACAGAACAAAGTAACCTTCATCCTTTCGGCTAAAAATATGGGTGAAGCTATCCGAAGAGTACAGTACTTGAAACAATACTCTGATTACCAGGATAAAAAAGCAGCAGAAATTACTGACGCAGCCAATCTGATCAAAAAAACCATTACACAAAGACAAAACTCCGTAAAAGAGAAAGAAAACCTTTTGATAAACCAACAGAAGGATTTAGCGACAATCAATACGGAAAGAGCTCAGAAAGAGCAATTGGTAGCTGAATTTAAAAAGAACGAATCAAAGCTTACTGCTGAATTGAAACAAAAACAAGTTCAATCCAAGGCGCTTGAAGGACAGATCAGAGCAATTATTGCAGAAGAGATCAGAATTGCAAAAGCAGAAGAAGAAGCCAGAAGAAAAGCGGAAGCAGAAAAATACGTCTAGCAAAACTTGCTGCTGAAAGAGAGAAAGCAAGAATTGAAGCGGAAGCTAAAGCAAGAGCAGAAGCGTTGGAAAGAGAAAGGAGAATAGCAGAAGCAGAAGCTAAAAGAGCAGCAGAATTAGCAGCTAAAAGAGCTGAAGAAGAAAAGAAACGCAATGAAGAAGCTGCAAGAGCAGAAGCCAGTGCAAGAGATGAAGCCAGAAAAGTAGCCGCTAAAAAAGCATCTGATGAAGCAGCCGCTAATGCAAAAGCAGCCGCAGATAAATTAGCAGCAGCCAGAGCTGCAGAGGCAGCATTAGCCAAGAGAAAAGAAGACGATAAAAAGGCGGCGGAATCTAAGGCAATGACAAGCTATGGAGTTACAACAACAGCCGGAAGCAGTTTCGCAGAAAGCAGAGGAAAATTAGGATATCCTGCAGACAGAGCCGGGCAAATTACTCACCGTTTCGGAAGACAGCCACATCCTGTTTTCAAAAATATTACTGAAGAGAATAACGGTATTAAACTATCCGTACCATCAGGTACTCGTGCAAAATCAGTATATCCGGGATCAGTATCTTCTGTATTGGCTAATAATGACGGAACAAAAACCGTTATCATTAAGCATGGAAGCTACTTTACGATTTATTCCAACTTAGGAAATGTAAGTGTTTCCAAAGGACAGCAGGTTTCTGCAGGAACTCCGGTAGGAACTGTAGCACAGGATTTCGACGGTGCTTATACCCTTGATTTCCAAGTATGGAACGGAAGTACTCCAGTTGATCCACTAGGTTGGATTTCATATTAAAAAAAGTGTAACTTTACAAAAATTTTAAGAGATGAATACACTAACAATACTTGCCTTATCTTGGCAACACATCCTTATCGTAGCGATACTATTAGTATTGCTTTTTGGAGGGAAGAAAATTCCGGAACTCATGAGAGGAGTGGGTTCAGGAATCAAAGAATTTAAAGATGCAGTAAAAGAAGAAGACAAACCAGGTTCTGAGAATAAGTCTTCTGAAAACAAATCTTCTTCAAGCAACTAAAATTCCTTAGAATTAATGAAATTTACTGAGACTGCATGGAAAGTCTTCAATCAATCTATTGAAGACTATCACGTGTCTGATGACGTTAACACTCTAATTAATAACCCGTTCGAAAAAGACAGTTTGGAACGGATTTTGTATGCAAAGAACTGGATTGATACCGTTCAATGGCATCTGGAAGATATTATTAGAGATGAAAATATTGACCCGGCTGAAGCACTTCAACTGAAGAGAACAATAGACGCTTCCAATCAGAAAAGAACTGATCTGGTAGAATATATTGATAGCTGGTTCTTTAATAAGTTTGAAAATATAACTCCTAAACCTGAAGCAAAGATAAATACTGAAACTCCCGCTTGGGCAGTAGACAGATTATCAATTCTTGCCTTAAAGGTTTATCATATGTCATTAGAAGCCAATAGAGAATCCGCTTCTGTAGAGCACAGAAATAATTGCCAGGCTAAACTGGATGTTCTGCTTACTCAGAAGGAAGATCTATCAACTTCTATAGACCAGTTGCTTGCTGATATTGAAAACGGTAATGTTAAGATGAAAATATACAAACAAATGAAAATGTATAATGATGAAAGTCTTAACCCAATCCTTTATCAAAAAGGGCAACAAAAATGAAAAGACTAGTTTTTTTTGGAGTATTACTAATATTAACATCTTCCTGTGCAACGGAAAAGCTTAACCTTTCTCCGTTGTCAAATAACTTTTATAGCGATACAAAAGGTTCTGATTCTGATAGAGGCTCTAAAAAGAGTTTTAATATCAATATCAAGGAAAACGTAAATGCTTCTGAAATTTCAAATATTATCTCCACTTTTCCTAAGTTTAAAAACAACGGATTAAATGATGAAGTTACCAGTTTGAAATACAGCCTTCAGAATTATTTATATGCTATTGATGCCAATAATTCATCAGGTAAAAGTAGAGCACTGAAAAGCTTCGAAAAATCATACAAAAAAATTCAAAAGCAAAGACAAGGCCTTGACAAAGATGATGATGAAGTTCTCAACAGATACTTGGTTCGTTTAAAAACCAATATTTCTATGATTGAAGATGCTTTACCAGGAAGTTAAAACTAATTGAACTATCAATGATTAAAATTCAGGCGGAGGCCAATGTTCCTACAGAACACGGCAATTTCCGAATGATCGCTTTTTCCGAAAATGAAAACGACTGGATGCCTCACATGGCTATCATCGCAGACAATACAGATTTTTCAAAACCCGTAAATGTCCGTTTCCATTCAGAATGTATTACCGGAGAAGTTTTCCATTCAAAAAAATGTGAATGCGGCCAGCAATTGGATGCAGCCATGAAATATATCCACGAAAATGGCGGTATCATTATTTACCTTCGTCAGGAAGGTCGTAATATTGGGATCATCAATAAACTAAAGGCTTATTCATTACAGGAAAAAGGACTTGATACAGTACAGGCTAATCTTGAACTTGGACTTCCTGCAGATGACAGAAACTTTGGGGTGGCCATTGACATTCTGAACCTGTTGAATGTAAAAGATGTTAATTTGTTGACCAATAATCCTGAAAAGGTAAAATACGTGGTAGACAGTAATGTTCATCTCAATTCAAGGATTCCATTACAGATACCAGCCAACGAAATTAGTAAAGGCTATTTACAGACGAAAAAAGATTTCTTTGGACATCTTCTTGATGACAATGATAACTAGATAAAATAAAAGCTTCAGAATCCATTCTGGAGCTTTTTTATTATGCTTTAATACCTTATGTTAATACCCCATCAATATCAGCTTTTGATAAAAGCTACTAGAAGTTATTAAAAAATAGGTTTTTGCCCATCTATTACGTAGTAAATCATCTATAAATAGATTTATCTGACTCTTATTACACTATACCTCATTGCTATTCTCTTCTCATTCATCCTTTATTAAAAATCAAAAGCCCCGGAAGATAACTCCCGAAGCTTTTTTTAATTATAAAAAACTGAAAAGATATTTCTTAATTAGTGTGCGCTAATGGTCTTGATCTTAGACTCATCAAGGTTATAATACTTAACTACCGCATTATAATCACTTAAATCAACACTGTTGCTTGTTTTTGCAGACTTTTTCGCAGGATCAGCAGGCACTAATACAATTCTGAAAGTTTGGTTATTCAGGTAATTATTTGCTTCAGCCGAAGACATACTTGCAAGGTTAAAATTCTGATCATCAATTCTTACCTGAACTTCTTTATTACTGAAAACAAAATTATAATCAAATTTTCTTGGTGAAACAGAAGTTGCCGGATCTACATATACTGTTTTGGGAATTTGCTGCCATGCATTTCCCGCTCTTCTATATACTAACACAACATCAGTAGTTTCGATACTAATATCTGCGGTTAATGCATAGTTGTTTGCTGCTGTAAATGATCCAGGAGCATCCATCATAATTGGAAAGGTATCATTATCCTTTCCCGGATTTACCACAACCGGATCATCATTACTATTATCACAGCTATATGCTAGAAATCCGACACCGGCTAATAATATAATTGGAAGAATTTTTTTCATTTCTATAAATGTTTAGTTATTATTTATATTGCGTATTCAAATCATATACCAAAAATTTCAAAATCTTTGTTTTTGTCAATTTTTTTAATTGTATTTTTGTTCTTATTCAAAAAGTCATGAAGAAATTATTATATACTTCACTCTTTATTACAGCATTGATTAGTCCCAAGGTTAATGCCCAGTATCAGCCACAAAACACTTCAAAAGAAGACATGAAAAAGGCTCATCAATGGGTTGAAAAAACATATAAAAATCTTTCACAAGATGAAAAACTGGGACAGCTTTTTATTGTTGCTCTTTATACCAATAAAGGAGAAGACTATATCAATCAGGTAAGAAATATTGTTGCTAATGATAAAATTGGAGGTTTAATCCTTATGCAGGATGATGCAGCAAGAGAAATTAACCTGGTGAATGAATTCCAGCAAAAATCCAAAATTCCTTTGATGATTGGTATGGATGCTGAATGGGGTTTATTTCAGAGAATTGCAACAGCACATAAATTCCCATGGGCTATGACACTGGGAGCTATTCAGGATAAGAATTTAGTGTATCAGATGTCAGCAAAAATTGCTGAAGACTGTCACAGAATGGGAATTAATTGGGATTTTGCTCCGGTAGTGGATGTAAATACGAACCCAAACAATCCTATTATCGGGAACAGAAGCTTCGGTTCTGAAGTGGATAATGTTATTAATTCAGCCCTATCCTATTCTAACGGGCTTCAGGACAACAATATATTAGCAGCTATTAAACATTTCCCCGGCCACGGTGATACCAGTACGGATTCACACCTTGATCTACCAGTGGTTTCCCATAATATGGAAAGGCTAAACTCAACAGAGCTTGCTCCATTTAAAGCTTTAATGGATAAAGGGATTGGTGGCGTTATGGTCGCACATTTATATGTTCCAAGTTTAGAATCCGGAAAAGGTATCCCGGCGTCTGTTTCTAAGAATATCATCACTGGTTTATTAAAAGATAAACTTGGTTATAAAGGGTTAATTATTACAGATGCACTAAATATGGGTGCTGTAGCCAACAAATATAAACCTGGAGAACTGGATGCAATGGCATTTAAGGCTGGAAATGACATTATGCTTTTCTCTCAGGGAGTTTCTGAAGGGAAAAAACTGATTCAGAAAGCTATTGACAGCAAGGAAATCCCTCAATCCAGAGTAGAGGAAAGTGTCAAGAAAATTTTATTAACAAAATATTTCCTGGGACTTACTCAATACATTCCAAAAAATCCGGAAAATATCAATGCTGATCTGAATAATGATTCTCATAAAACTTTGGTTCAAAATCTTTATTCCAATGCACTAACGTTATTAAAGGATGAAAAAAAATTGCTTCCTTTATCTGGAAAACAGACATATTATGTTCCTTTAGAGGAAGCTCCTTACCAGACGTTTGCGAATAGAATGGGATCAAACATCATTATCAAGAAGGCAGGTGACATCAATACGATTCCAGCCGGATCTACAGTAATTATAGGGTTCCATAAAGATAATTCAACAGCTTATAAGCCCTATAAAATATCTTCGGAATCTAAGAAAGTACTTGCTGACCTTACTAAAAATCAGAATGTAATTCTCAATGTATTCGGAAGCGCCTATGCATTAAAAGACATTGATTTATCTAAAGTTTCAACAGTTCTGGTATCTTATGAAAATAATGATGATTCAATGAATGCAACGGCAGATGCTTTAAACGGAAAAACAAAAATCTGGGGCAGACTTCCTGTATTGGTCAACGATCAGCTGAAGCCGGGAATGGGTATAGACCTTAATCCTGTTTCTCCAACAAATACTAAATAAACAACATCAAAACAACAATAATCTAATGAAAATAGGCATACTTTGCTATCCTACCTATGGTGGAAGCGGAATTGTAGCAACAGAACTGGGAATGTCTCTTGCCAATAAAGGATATGAAGTACACTTCATCAGCTCTGCGCTTCCTGCAAGATTAGACATTACCAATCCAAATATTTTCTTTCACAGGGTAAATGTTCAGACGTATCCGCTGTTCCAATACCAACCTTATGATATTGCGTTAAGCTCTATGATCTACAGGGTTGTCAATCTCTATAAACTGGATCTGCTGCACGCTCATTATGCCATTCCTTACGCATATGCGGCATTTACAGCTAAGCAGATGCTTCAGGAAGACAATAATGATATTCCCCTGGTAACAACATTGCACGGTACAGATATTACTCTTGTAGGGCAACATCCAAGTTATAAACATGCAGTAGAATTTTCCATCAACAAATCAGATGCTATTACTTCGGTTTCTGAAAGCCTGAAAAAAGATACTCTTCAATTTTTCAATATCAAAAAAGAAATCCAGGTGATTACCAACTTTATTGATAATTCTGAATTTGATGATTGTACAGAATGTCAGAGAACCCAATTTGCGAATCCTGATGAAAAAATATTGATCCACGTATCGAACCTCCGTCCTGTAAAACGTGTGGATGAGGTATTACAGATCTTTAAAAATGTTGAGAAAAAGGTAAAATCCAAACTTATTATCATAGGTGAGGGTCCGGATATGGAAAAAGTCAACCAATTCCTTGAAGAAAACCCGGATCTTATTTCAAAAATCCGTCTTTTAGGAAAAGTGAATGATCTTTATAAAATCTTACAACTTTCTGATGTATTTTTACTCCCATCAGAGCAGGAAAGCTTTGGTTTGGCAGCCTTGGAAGCAATGGCAGCTTATACTCCGGTTATCAGTTCAAATGCAGGAGGGATTCCAGAGGTAAATATTCAGGGAGAAACGGGATATTTAGCAGAAATCGGAAATGTAGAAGCAATGAGCAACTATACAATCAAACTGTTGAGCAATGAAGAACTTTTAACCAAAATGAAAGAAAATGCTAAAGAACAGGCTATAAAATTCGATTTGAAAAACATTCTTCCTATCTATGAGAAAATGTATAGAACAACGATAGAAAATTTTAAAAAGGAGTTGACGAAAGTATAATATTTCTATTATATTTATCGTCACACTATGACGGAAAAATTACTTCAATATCTTTGGAACTATAAAGTTTTCAAATATTTTGACTTCAAGGATATTGAAGGAAATTCTGTTGAAATTCTACAATTCGGGAAATGGAACAAAGATGCCGGACCGGATTTTTTGGATTCTAAAATTAAAATCAACGGTGTGGTTCTCGCCGGAAATATAGAACTACATGTACGTTCCTCGGACTGGATTTTTCATAATCATTCTCAGGATCCCAATTACCAGAACATTATTCTTCATGTGGTTTTTCAACATGATACTGAAATTAGCAAACTTACTGATCAGAAGGTTCCTACTCTTGAACTGAAGCATTATATTGACGAAAATATAGTATGGAAATACGAAAGGTTAGTGAATGGTAATCAGTTTATTGCCTGTGAAAACATTTTTAACAAAGATAAAATTCCTGTCCATTTTCACGAAGGAAATATTCTGAAAAAACTGGAAGAAAAATCTATTGAACTAGAGCAAAGTCTAGCTTTCCATAAAAATAATTTTGAAGCAGTTTTATTCCACAGCCTTGCTTATTCTTTTGGATTAAAAGTAAACGCTCATATTTTCAGACAGATTGCGGAAAGTATTGATTATAGTATTGTCAATAAGATTCGCCAAAATCCATTGCAATTGGAAGCATTATTGTTTGGAATTTCAGGATGGCTCATTACTCCCGAAGACGGCCAGATGAAAATATGGAAGCGGGAATTTGATTTTCTGAAAGCGAAGTTTAAACTGCCGGATCTCCTGTTTCATCCTAAATTTTTAAGATTACGACCTCCTAATTTCCCTACAATTCGTTTGTCGCAGCTTACAGATCTTTATAAGCATCAAAATTTATTTTCAAAAGTTATGGATGCCGAAAACACTGAAGAATTGTATAATCTATTCAAAACTGTAAAAGCTTCTGAGTACTGGGACTGTCATTTTAATTTTGGAACTATATCAAAAGTACAACCTAAAACCCTGAGTAAGGATTTTATTGATCTCATCATTCTAAATACTATTCTTCCCTTACAGTATACTTACCATAAATATCACAGTGAAGAAATTGCAGATAAAATCCTAGAGTTCTACCAAAATATTCATGCGGAAAAAAACTCGGTTATCCAAAACTGGAAAAACCTTGGAGTGTCTGTCAACAATGCCCTGGAAAGCCAGAGCCTTATTTATCACTATAAAAATTCATGTGAAGAAAAAAATTGCTTAACTTGCAGTATTGGATTTAAACTTTTAAAAGAATCTTGAAATGCTGAGTAATATCCGTCATAAAATGGAAAGAGAATGGTTTGGTGTACTGACAAGAACAGGGGCTAAGCTCGGAATTCCAGTATCCAAATTAAGAGTTTTCTTCATCTACTCTACTTTTGCTACTGCCGGTTTTTTCTTTCTGATTTATCTGGGTTTGGCATTTACTTTGTGGATTAAAGATATTTTTATCACCAGAAGACCCAGTGTCTTTGATTTATAATTATGGAATTTTTACCAATTACTTCTGCTGAAGATCATAGAATTCAGGAAATCTATTCTTCTTATATCAGCACTTTTCCTATAGACGAGCAAAGAGATCATCAACAGTTTCTGGATTTATTTTCAAATCCAAAAGTACGTTTCATGTCTATAGTACATGAGTCTGAAGCTATAGGATACCTCATCTTATGGGAACTGAGTTCGTTTGTTTTTGTAGAACATTTTGAGGTGTTTGAGGCTTTCAGAAGTAAAAAGCTAGGCTCTCATATTATGCAGCATTTATTGGAAAATTATGCAAGAATTATCCTTGAAATTGAACCTGAAGATCTGAATGAAGATGCTAAAAGACGCTATTCTTTCTATCAGAGAAATAATTTCGAGCAGATTGACACTACTTATGTACAGCCAAGTTATGGAGAAGGGAAACAATCTTTAAACCTATGGCTGCTGGCTAATTATTCTCCTGAAAATGTGGAGGAGCTTAAAACTGAAATTTGCGATATTGTTTATCCTTAATATAAAACGCCGGAGTATTTCCGGCGTTTATTTTTATTGAAATTGAAAGCTTAATGAGATAAGGGATTTCATCACAGATTTTCACAGGTGTTTGTGCTTTATTTTAAGTATAAAGCATCAAACAATTACCTAATTCACTTCGTACTCCAACTTTATGGTAATACTGGCTTCTTTCTCCTTGGAAGAAGTGTTGAATGTTCCGCCATAGGAATAATCTTCGTTTGAATTCGGGGCTGTAATCTGGATGACTCCCATCGTAGCTTTTTTAAGATTCCCTAAGCTGCTTCCTGAATTTTCTGCAATTTTTTCAGCTCTTTCTTTAGCATCTTTTGTTGCGCTTGCAATCATTTCCTGCTTTACAGTTGCCAATTTGGTGTAAAAATAGGAAGGTGAAGAAGAAGTGAACTCAATTCCACGATTGATAATTTCAGTAATGTTTCTGGAAAGGTTTTCAATTTTGCCTACTTCTTTGCTTTCAATAGATACATTTTGGGAAAGATTGTATCCTGAAAATTCTCCTTGTACATAATTCCCATTAGAGTCATTATAACTTCTGAATTGCTTTTGAATGTCTACAGATGAAAATACAATCTCATTCTGTTTTATTCCTTTTGATATCAGATAATCATTGATCACTTTTCTATCCATAGCCAATTCATCATAAGCTGATTTCAGGTCAGAATTATTTTTAGAAAAGCTTCCTGACCAAGTAATGAGATCAGAAGTAAACTGTTTGGAGCCTAACCCTGTTACGGAAATGGTATTTTCAGATTTATTTCTGTTTTTGATTGCATTGCCCAAAAAACCAAGGCCAAGAACAAATCCTAAAGCGCCTACTGCAACTGCAATAATATTTTTATTCATAAAATATGTGAATTTGATTTGATTATGAGTTTATTGCAGCAATTTCCATTCCAATATTTTAAGATTTTCTTAACACAAATGAAAACACTGGATGAAAATTAAATGGATATTAAAAAGTCAAAAAATAGAACCTTATTTATGACTATTATTTAGCCGTTCAATAAAAAGAGGAATGACTTCTTCCATTCTCAGCATAACCCCTGATAAATTTCGGGCTTTCACATACGTACGAACCTGGGGTTTAGCTCCAAATGAAAATTCTATAAACTCAGAAATCTTATCAGCAGGTATTCCGGCTTTGACAAAATAATCATCATCTATCCTATCCCTTACCCAGACAATATGCTCCTGAAGGTCATCATATCGGTATTGTCTTTTTTGCTTTCTGGCTTTTCCACTGACGAGATCATATACTCCCTGCACATTCAGGTTTCCTAATAATATAGGTAAAAGAACACTTTTCACTTCTGCCGGTTTTTCCCGCATCTTTCCAACGGGTTGTGGAAGACCTACTGCTTGTTGTACCTGTTCGCCCTTATCCACTTTGGCTACGATCCTGGAATCCTGATTGAGATCACCGGATAGCTTTTTTACGATTTTCACTTCTCCTACATCTTTGGGAATCTGAAAAAGTGTTACCAGCAATTGAGCATTAATACCATCCATAAGAACTTTTCTTGAAACTCTACTGAAATCTTCTTTTACAAATCTCAGTTCATCGTTAGGATTAGCCTCAATGGAAAACATCCCCTGTGAATTGGAATATACTTTTTTATCCGTAGACATATTAACAATGATTACAGCACTTAAACTTTCTCCGCTGTCATCAATAATTCTCCCGCTTACTGTCTGCTGGGAAAGCAAAAGATTACTGCACAGTATAACAAGGAAAAAAAAGCTTTTTCTCCAATAAGCATTTATAATATTTTTGATATTGCAATTCAATTGTTCTTTAATGTTTAAAAATACCAAATTTTATCTGGCATCAAGCTTGTTTAATTTACGATATTCAGCAAAAGCCACTTCTAGTTCAAATCTTAGTACATCTTTATTAAAATCTTTCCTGAATTTTTTTGATAGGTATCTTGTTTCTTCTGCATACAGTAAAAATGTATCAATCTGTTCATCTTCCATTCCATATTTTCTCAGGAAGTCTAAATTTACTTCATTTTTAAGCTGTATCATGAAATCCTGGAATTCAATATAATTTGCTTTTGTAATTTTAGGCTTGCTGGCATTAGTAAACAGATTAATCGCTTTACCGATGACACCCAAAACATCCACTTGTCCTGCATTAAAATCGTGACCAGTAAAGGTTTTGGAAATGGTTTTATCAGGTAAAGGCTCAGTTAAAGGACTTTTCATATATTTTGACATATCTGATTTTAAAGACCTTAGTTTTTGAGACTCGCTAAGACGTTTGCTATCCTTTTCCAGATTTCCCGTAGGTTTAAAAGCAATTTTAACTTCCGGAATCTGAATTTCGGCTTTTTGAAGAATCATCAGTACAGGAGTATTGAAGTCTTCTTTTGAGACCTTCTTACTGGCACGATAAAATCCTTCTTTTACAGATCTTATTTCATCATTTTCATTAGCATCTATCACAAATTTCCCCGAAGAATCAGTGAGTACAGATATATTTTTCGAAACATTAATGATGAGTACCGGATTAATATTAGCATTACTATTGTCAGTAACACGTCCTGTTATTTTTTGCTGTGATAACAATATCCCTGATATAAGAGACAGGATAATATACAGACTGGTTTTAAATAGGTTCTCCATACCTTATTTTTGAGTCTGTGGAGCTCGATAAGAAGATATCCTTGTCAGGACAAAACGTTGAAACCTATAAAGGTCTGCATCACTACAAAATCCATATTTCAGGATTTTTTTCCTTTCAAAACCACCTGCTAAAACATAGGAAATAAAATGATCTATTAATGGTTTCTCTATTTTAAGATTGATAAAATAATCATCCCCAAGACTTGTCCGGATATAATTCATCAAATCAATATCATCCCATTTATCTTTAACTTTCCCTATAGAAAACCCTTCTCCTTTCGGTTGTACAAATTCTCCAGGTTTGGCGGCAAGGATCCTCGGATCCGATTTTTGTGCAATATACTGTTTAATCTCAGTCTCCAGCTTTTGGACCTTTTTAGGTTTATTATAGCTTCTTGAGTCTATTTTTAAATTTCCGGTAAGTCCCTGCTTAACTTCCACTTCAGGAATCTGAATGGTTGAACGAATAAGACTGATATTCATAGGAGACTGTATATTTTCCTGAGATACATTTTTCACTACTCTGTCATACCCAGCTTTTATAAATCGTAATTCATCTCCTACTCTTCCGGAAATCATGAAATGTCCATCCCCGTTTGAGAACACCATTTCATCAGTCCGGACATTAACTACAGTGACATCTTGTATCTCTGCACCACTCTCAGAAATTATCTTTCCGAAGATATAGCTTTGAGCATTGGAATGAATGAATACGATAAGGAATAAAAAAAAGAGTAGTTTGGATTTCACAGGTTATTTTTTATAAAGCAAAGCTAAAATTATTTTTAAATTAGAACATAAGGTTTAACCACCATTAACGCCTTTTAGTATTTCTAGCAGCCTTTTGCCCCCCAAACTGTTAAATAGCCGGATCGAATTGTTAAATTTTCTTTTAAATTTTAGCTAACTTGCAGTCTCAATTCTCTTTTAATAATGCAAAATTCTTATACAGTCATCAATGCTTCAGCCGGATCCGGGAAAACTTATGCTCTGGTTCAACGGCTTCTGATGATCTGTCTCAGATATCCTAATCAACAGCAATCGATCAGGAATATTCTGGCTCTGACCTTTACGAACAAGGCAGCTAATGAGATGAAAGAAAGAATTTTGTCCTGGCTTGGAAATTTTTCAGCTGGTAATTACGCTGAGAATCCTGATCTTAAAAATATTCAGAAAGCTTTTGAAGAACAGGGATTAAAAATTACGATTGATGAGCTGCATCATCGTTCAAAAAGACTGCTGGATCATATTCTTCATAATTACTCTACTTTAAATATCGGAACAATTGACCGTTTTAATTCAAGATTGGTAAGAAGCTTTTCTTATGAATTGGGACTGGCAAAAAATTTCAATCTGGAAATTGAAGCAGAACCTTTTCTGATTGAAGCGGTGGATAAAATGCTGGATCAGATTGGCGAGAATGAAAACATCTCTAATTCTTTCATGGATTACGTGGATTACAGCCTTGAAAACAATGAAAGAATCAATCTTAATAAAAGCCTTTATGATTCTGCCAAAGAGTTTGTAAAAGATATTCACTATGAGCATTTGAAAAGCAACCAGAGCTTTGATGATACCAATTATGAAAATATCAAAAACGGACTTCGTAAAGAGATTGTTCTGAATAAAAAACAGGCCGCAGAACTTGCAGCCAGCTCTATTGAATTATTCAAATCCCGGAATATTGAGATTGAAGATTTTGCTCAGGGAAAAAATGGAATCGGTGGCTTCTTTACCAAAGTTATTGATTTTTACCAACAGAAAAGACCTGGTTTTCCTTTTCCTACAACACAGGAAGAATCTGTCATCAATAATTACAGAAAGGGAGCTTCTTCAAAATCTAAACATAAGGAATCTGAAATTTTTGAAATTCTGGATCAGCTTATTGAAAACAGAATGAAACTAATTATCCTGTACATTGAGACCCAAAAGAAGGAGAAAGTTTTATCCGCTCTGCTTCCTTTAAAGGTCAATAAGGATATACAGGATGAACTTAAAAAGATTGAGGAAGAAAATGACCTTGTTCTTCTTTCAAAGTTTAATATTCTTATCAATGAAAATCTTAAAAATGAGCCATCAGCCTTTATTTATGAAAAAGTAGGAGCGCAGTTTCAGCATTACTTCTTTGATGAGTTTCAGGATACTTCAGAATTACAGTGGCAAAACTTTGTGCCGCTAAGAGATCATAGTGTTTCCACAGAATATACGTCTTTTACTTTAGTAGGAGATCCTAAACAGAGTATCTACAGGTTCCGTGGCGGGGAAAGTAAGCTGATGCTGGATATCATCAACAAAAAGAGTTTTCTCCTAAAGAAGCCGATCTTCTTGTTCTTAAAGACAACTGGAGAAGTGCAAGAAATATTGTACAGTTCAATAATGAGCTCTATCAGTACCATTCTCTGGAACTGGAAGAGGAGCATAAAAATATATTCGGGACGGACGCCGAACAAACTCCAAAATCGAAGATTGACGGACGGGTAAAAGTAAATCTAATCGAAAACCTTACCAACGAAGAGTTTTATGATGACACCTCAGAAAGCATGCGGAAAGATATTCAGGAGTCTCTAGACAATGGCTTTAAGTTTTCTGATATTACCATTCTTTGCCGCGGAAATTTTGATATTTTCAGTTATTCTCAAAAGCTGGGAAATTTAAAGGTCAATTACCAAGGCGAAGAAACTAATATTAAAACGATCTCTGATAAAGGGCTTACCTTGGAGCTTTCCAATACATTGAAAGCTGTTATTGAGTTTTTAAGATGGGAAATCAATCCGAAGAATAAGCCTTGCCTGATTATGATGATGTATTACCTGAATACATTAGGAAAAATTCAGATGGCGGATTTCACACTTGAAATGAAGGAAATCCTGAATATTGAAGGTCATGAGGAAATACTTCAGTTTATCCAACAGAAGTACTCATTGCAATTAAGACAGGATCATTTCCCGAGATTTAATCTTTATAATTTTATAGAGTATTATATCAATGAATTTTCAGTGGAAAATAAGGAAACAGACTTCCTTCTGAACTTTTTGGAAATGCTTTTCAATTTTACACAAAATGCAGGAGCAAGTACTAAGGAGTTTTTAAAATACTGGGATGAAGAAGCTTCTTCTTACACCATTCAGGCTTCAGAAAATATTGATGCCATTCAGATCATGACGATTCACAAATCTAAAGGGCTGGAGTTCCCTATCGTTTTTATTCCTATGATGAACAAAAACCGGGATAGTGAATTTACCAACTGGTTTGAGACCAATGAAAGTGATGCTCTAAAATCGGTCAATATTAATCAATTCAATAAGAATCTTGAAGTCTATGATGAGGAAATTCAAAAATTCAATAAAAAGAATTCTTACAAAAATCTGATTGACAGATTGTGTTTACAGTATGTAGCGACAACAAGACCCGTTGAACAATTGTTTTTCTATCTGCAGAAGGCTAATAAAACCTCAAATAACCTGGAGCTGTTAGAATTTATTCAGACCAAAAATACTGAAAATCTGGATTCATTTGACCTGTATGAAGTGAAACCTGAAATGTTGAAAAAACATTCAAAGACGAAGACATCATCTTTTAAGACCCAAAATATCCAGAATCTGAAAAATGTAAATGAAAAAAGTACTTCGATCAAAATTGCCACTCCATCCAAAAACTATCAGGTTCGGAACGAGAAAGTAAGGATCGGGCTTTTCGTACATGAGCTTTTATCTAAAATCAATACTGAAAAAGATATTAACAAAGTTCTGGAAGGCTATGCGTTGGAAGGTCAGATTACTTTGGAAGAGAAAAATGAAATACAGATCACCTTACAGGAAATTGTCAAAACACATGCTGAATTCTTTGATGAAAAATGGGAAGTGATCAATGAAAAGGATATTATGATCTCTGAAAATGGTGAAAGCCATATCTCAAGACCTGACCGTATTCTTAAAGGTGAAGATGGCTATATCATCGTTGATTTTAAAACCGGTGAAGAAAAAGGAAAGGATGAGGAACAGGTAGAAGGGTATAAAAATATTCTGGAAAGATTGGGTAAAAAAGTGCTGAAAACTCAGATCATTTACCTGTAGATTCCTTCTGTTTCGTCATATTTTTTTATTCATAATACAGCCTATTCCTGACGATAAAAGGATTGTAATTTATTCCCTCCACAATGGCTATACGATCCTACATTTGAATCAAAAACATAATATATATTGTTCAGAATGATGAGATCATGTTTCTTAACCAAAATATAATGCTCATTGGAGTAGCCAAACAATAGATTAAGTTGTATCTTTCCTCTCATAAAAACTGCTGAAAAATGTAAAATCATTTTTACCCTTAAAAACGAACACAAGTACTAATGATATAACCATGAAAATTTATTTTATTTCATTTCTTATAAGTGCCTTTATGATGGCCTTATCCGGAACATTCATATTTAATATCCTCGAGTATATTGATCCTCCTGTAACCAAGGAAGGTTTTAGGTATATGCCTACAGAAAATCTTTTTAAATCTGCTTTTTTGAGCATCATTATAGGGGCTGTAGTTTTTATTGCAGCTGTTAGAATACAAAGGCAAAGACTGAATAAGTAGTTCTTCTCCAATTAAGACCACATAAAGGCTATGGTAAAAAATTATATCATTAAGAACTGGATGGTTTTACTCAAAATTCAATGGATGGGTTTCAATATCTTCAGTATTTTATCATTACTCTATTATTGGGATAAACCAGCTCATATTTATTTTAACAGAAGTCTTGAAATCATAAATTTTCAAAGTATATTTTCTTTGTTAATGACCTTGCTTTTTGTTTGTTTTACTGTAATCATTCTGATATATCCGCTGCCATTTTTAGTACAAACTTATTTCATACGGCATCAAAAAGGAAGTGGTAGAAGATTATTTTTTTTATTTATATTATACTTATTGGCAATCGTCTCATTATTTTCCTTATACACCATCCATAGTAGTCATTCAATAAAGGTAACTGTTCATTCTCTTTAATTCGGTAAAAAATAAAAAACCGCTATCACAAGAAATAGCGGTTTTATATTGTTAAAAACTTTCGTGGTTTTTATGCAGTTGGATCGGGAGTAAATACTCTCTGTGACAATTCCTGATCAAAAAGGTACAATGCAGATGGATTATCGCATACCATTTTGATTTTTGTTACATACTGAGAAGCGCTTGCTTCCTCCTCTACTTGTTCGTTGATAAACCACTGTAGGAACGATGTTGTCGCAAAATCTCCCTCTTCGTTGGCATTCTTTACAATATTGAAAATACTTTTAGTTACTATTTTCTCATGTGCTAATGCTTTTTCAAAAATATCCGTTGCATTTTCGAACTCGTGTGGAGGTTTTGGAATTTCTCCAATGATGATTTCTCCACCTACATCATTCAGATAATCAAACATTTTATCTGCATGCATTAATTCTTCTTTGCTTTGTACTCTGAAGTAGTTTGCAATTCCATCCAGATCTTTTCCTGAAAACCATGCAGACATTGAAAGATAATATTGAGCGGCGTATTGTTCGTGGGCAATTTGTTCGTTAATTAATTTTGCAATTTTTTCGCTAACCATAAGTATTAAATTTATATTCAAAAATAGGGAATAAAAGCCCGAAATCAAAAGTTTTACGGAAAATTAATACTAAAAGGATGGAAAAAATCCCATCCTTTACACATTAAAAAATTAAAATTACAAACCGTTATTTTACTTCAGGAGCTGCAGTATTCATAGGCTTTTTCATCATTCTCCTATCCTTCATTGCCATTCTTTTCTGCTCCATTTTAGCTTTTCTGTCAACCTGCCATTTATCATATTGTTCAGGAGTAAGAATTTTCTTCATATCAGCGTCCATTTGTGCTCTTTTAGCCTTCATCTCTTCCATTTTGGCCTGTCTCACATCTTTATTTTTTTCAAACTCAGCTTTCATTTCAGCTTTTCTTTTTTCATGTAATGCTTTTACCTGAGATACCTGTGTAGTCGTAAGGTTAAGATCTTTTTGCATCTGTGCAAGGTGCTCCTGTTCTTTTTGCTGCATTTTCTGCTGCATTTCTGCTCTTCTTGCTTCTCTGTCCTGTGGAGTTGTCTGTTGTGCCATTGCAAAACTTCCCATTCCGATAAATGCTATTGCTAAAACTAATTTTTTCATCTTTTTAAAATTTAATTAATTGTTGTTATACCTTTTTGATTCATCATTAAACAATAAGTTAAATTAACATATTCATAAATAATGTTAAATTTTAACTAAAACAAATCAATAAATACATAAAAAAAAGGACAGATTATAAAAACCTGTCCTTCACACCACTTAAATATAATATATGAAAATTAATTCCTTACCAAGCTTCCTCTAAAGCCTCCACTATTATTACCACGGCCTGGTGAAGAATTTTCAGATTTTTGCTGTCTGAAACCACCACTATTTCCTCTGAAGCCTCCATTATTTTCCCTTGATGGTGCAGGAGCCGCTTCTCTTCTCACTTCATTATTCCCTCTGAATCCGCCGTTACTATTTCTAAAACCGCCATTTTCTGAGTTCCCTCTAGAACCTTCCGAACTGTTGTTTCTGAACCCTCCGTTACCAGAATTCCCTCTGAAACCACTGTTGCCGGAGCTACCTCTGAAACCGCCATTGTCTGAGTTTCCTTTTGAACCTTCAGAACTATTGTTTCTGAAACCTCCATTACCGGAATTTCCTCTAAAGCCATTGTTGTCAGAGTTGCCTCTAAAACCTCCGGAATTATCATTTCTGAAACCACCATTTGATCCACCTGAGTTTCTAAAACCATTATCTGGTCTGCTACTTCCCCTGATCACATCAAACGTAGGATTATCAATTCTTCTGAACCTTGAACGGTCTACTCTGTAAATATTGATGTTTACGTTTCTATATCTTGGCATTACAGCATATCTTGGAACATAATACGTTCTTCTATAATTTTGGAAGTATACAATAGGACTTGCCCCTCTGTAATAATTATTTTGAAAAACTACAAAAACTCTCGGTCCCATAATTCTTTCCAAGGCATAGAATCTGTCATAATACCATCTGTCTGGGTTATATCTGTAAAAATTATCCCAGGCAGCAAAGCTGGCGTACAAATTATTCAGTCTCATAATCTGATCTACCTGCCAACGAGTTAATCTGTTTTGAACAAAGAACCCATTCCAATCTATATTGACAATACTGTTTCTGTAATCATTATAATAGCTCTGGTAATAATCCCCTGGATAATAGTCCTGAGGATAGTTATAATAATAATCATCAGGAAAGTAATTTCTGTCATCCTCGTCGCTATAATAGCCATTGCCATTCTGATAATAACCATCATCTCCCCAACCATTATTCGGATACTGCTGAGCAGACGTCAAAACGCCTAACCCAAAAGCTAATCCCAAAAATATTTTTTTCATCTTTATAGTCGTTAATTGGTTAATATATAGCAGAATATCTTAATTCTATCTTTTTGATACAAATAAAAAAAAGAAGTTAAATCCATAGATCAAACTTCTTTTAAAATACTATTAACTTACTGAAAATCAGATGTTAAATTTACATCCTTCCACTGTCTTTTATCCAGTGAGCTATTTTTTCATTGAAAATTTTCTGGTTCTTAAGGTCTTCCAGCTTGATATGCATTCTATATCGCCAATAATGTGGAAAAACAGCAGGATTATTAATCCTTTCATTATCCATTTTCGGGTTGGTAAGTGCAGCATCTGTAGCGAGGAATTCCTGAATCGGGAAAATCGCCAGCATTGATTCATTATATAAATGCTGCTTCATAATAATCTCCGCCAAATCCGGAGTTAGATCTTGTGGTGCTTTCCCGTATTGAACCAATTGTTGGTTAAAATATCTTTGGGTCAAACCCGAATCTTCTTTCCACCATTGTCTCAGGGTAGAGCTGTCGTGAGAAGAAGCAGTAACCACATTCATATAATTGGCATATCTTGGATCATAGAATGAAATATTCTCCGCAGGCATACGCTGAACTTTCAGAGCAATAATAGCCAATTCATCCATAACAACCGGAACGCAGGCAGGAACCATACCCAAATCTTCTCCACAAATAAGCATTTTCGTAGCATTCAGGATCATTGGAAGTTTCTCCATCGCTTTTTCATACCAAAGATGATCCTGCCTTCTGAAGAAATAATCGTGGTACAAATCATAAATACTCTTCTGTTCAGATTCAGAAAGATATTGATAAGATTCTGTATTATAAACATTGAACCTTGGATGATATACTGTTTCCCCTTTTCTCTCTTCCGGTAAAAACAAAACATTCGCACAAAGGGAAATCAGCTTTTCCTCAAGCGGGCCATGTGGTTTTTTCTTAAAGAAATCTACCAGTTTTCTCTGGGTATCAAATTCTTCTTTAAAGGAATAAGTTCCATCTTCTTTACGATCCATAAATACAAGAGCCTTTCCACTGTCTCCTGCAAAGTATTTCCCATAAAATTTCATTGTTGATAAATGGCTTACAGTACCTGTCAAATTCAAACGGAATCTGCCAGGCTTTAAATTCATCCGAAACAATAGGAACAGCAGGATAAAAATATCCTAAAATACCTTGTACAGCTGAGATCGGCATTCTCCATATTCTAAAGAAACCTAAAATGTGATCGATTCTCATGGCATCAAAGTATTGCTCTAATGCTTTGAATCTATTTTTCCACCATCTGTAATCATCAGCCTTCATAGCTTCCCAGTTATAGGTTGGAAATTCCCAGTTTTGTCCCAGCTCTGTAAACTGATCCGGCGGTGCGCCAGCCTGGAAATCCATTCCGAATAGTTCGGGCTCAGTCCATGCTTCCACAGAGTATCTGTAGATCCCAATAGGAAGATCTCCTTTCAGAGAAACTCCAAGACTGTGGGTATAATCTACAGCATCTTTCAGCTGTACGTGAAGCTGGTATTGTACCCATGCATGAAGCATTGAAAGATCATAGTCTTTATTTTTCGTTGTAAAAAACTGAGCAATCTTTCCTGCGATATATTTTTTATGAGTTTTCCACTCATTGAAATTAGGCGTTTTATATTTATCCCTTAAAACACAGAAAGCAGAATAAGGAACCAGCCAGTACTCATTATCCTTAATGAATTTTTTAAAGTTTCTGTCCTTATAAATTTTATCTTTTTCTGCAGAGAAAACAGCTTTAAGGTACTTCCATTTCCCTTCGATCATTTTTTTCATAATCGATAAGATCAAGAGTATTGAGAGCTTCTTTATCAGACTCATATTCTTTAACTAATTCTTTCGGTAAAGAAAAATCAAGCTTTTCTAATGAAATATATTGGGGATGTAAAGCATAAACAGACACTGCTGCGTAGGGATAAGAATCCGTCCATGTATAATTTGCTGTAGTATCATTAATAGGAAGAATCTGGATAATGCCAAGATTCGTTTCCTTTGTCCAGTCTGCCAGTTTTTTTAAGTCTGAGAATTCTCCCACTCCAAAACCTTCTTCACTTCTTAAAGAAAATACAGGAACGGCAACCCCGGCATCGTGGTACATCTGATACCCTTTAAATTTGAAATAATGATTGGAAACAATTTGCAATACATCCGGCAAAGGATTAGTAACCGTAAATCTGTTTTCTCCGGTTTCTACATCTATTACTTTATTCTGTTTTGTATCATAAATACAATATTTAAACTGGATGAATTCATTTTCAGGAATTTCAACAGACACTTCCCACAGACCGAAATCAGTCTGATACATAGGAACTACTCTATTATAATCCCAGTTTCCTAAAGATACAGTATTTCCAAACAATACAATTCTCCAATCCGGATTATAAATAGGAGCCTCAAGTCTGAATAGATGAGTATGTTTCTTTAGAATTATAGATTTCTCTGGTGTGAAGTCATGTAATTTATTGTAAAGAATTTTATTATTTAAATAATTCTCAGGAAAGTTTTTGTTATTCCATTCATCAAAAATAATAAACTCTTTATAGTTGTGCGGAAAATTAAGATGATGCTGAACAAACTCGTCTCTTAAAACGTTTCCTTTTTCATTAACAACTCTGTATTGATAAGAAACAGATCTGGAAAAATAATCCACTTCACATTTCCATAAACCATTCTCTGCACAAAACATCGTATGGATATGAGCCGCTGCACCTTCTTCCCGAATCACCAACTGCAGATTCTCTCCGGCTTTTACAATATATCCTACATTAAAGTATAGCTTCATCTATATTTTTTTATAAAAGTACATTTTAATATCGAAAAATAAAACTTGTTGAATATCAAATAATCATTAAAAAACCTTCTCAATAAGATTGAAAAGGCTTTTATGATAAATCAAATTTTATAGATCACTTTTTAGCCAATTATTCAGTAATCAGAATTTTCTTATTCAATATTACTTTTCCTGATTCATCAGCTATGCTTACAATATAAGCACCATTAATCAATCCTTTAAAGTAAACTTTCTGATCCAGTGTACCGTCTTTAACGGACAAACTTTGGCTCATTACATTTTTACCGGACATATCAAAGACATTCATCTTAATATTTCCTTTTACATTCTTATTATTCACATGAACATTTACAAACTGTTCATCAACTCTGGTTGGATAAATATCCAGGTTAGCTAATCCATTATTTAAAGAAGCCCTGTCATTAATAAAATACTTACTTGCTAAATCATAGATATGCAGATTCTGCTCTCCTGGAAGCTGCTTAGCCTGCAAAGTACCAAGATCCACTTCGTATAAAGATGCTCCTTTAGCACTTGCTATCACTATCTTTCCCTGAGCGTTTACAGCAGAACCATTTACAGAATAGTTATCCGGAATTCCAGCAATTTTACCCACAAACTTGGCCTTTAATTCTTTAGGGAATACTTTGAAAACATTCCCTGAAGCAGCAAAAATATAGAAATTATTATCTGCATCCGCAACCATATCTCCACCAAATCCCGTTTCCATTGCTGTAAATGAATTTTTACCATTTGAAGCATCATCCTTTATGATTCCCAAATCACTGACTATGTATTGTCCACCTTTTTTACTGATCTGTAAAAGCTGTGTTCCCGAATTATTAACGGCATAGATATTTCCATCATAGCCTGTAGTCATTCTTGTAATATGAGAGTTAATATCACATGATGTTACTTTTACAATAGAATTTTCCACTAAAGTAATTTCCTTAGTCTGAGAGTTTAAAACATAAATATTAGACGAAAACATAGGCATGTACACCAGATTATTATTTGATGAATCATAGGCCAATGCTGCCATCGTTACAGCCTGGGAATTATTATAAGAATTTTTATCCTCTGTCACTACACCTCTTCTTGTCTGCGAAATAACCTTTGAAGGGGATTCAGCAGTAAAAACCTTCTCACCGGAAGTACCATTCATTGCATCCATTGCACGAAGATCACTGAAATTAATACCTGGGGTATCTTTTCCTGCAATAGCAAAAAAATCCTGTTGAGCATGCGCATTCACACATAGCAACAATAAAAATAGAGGGAATAAATGTTTTTTCATAGAATGTATATTTTTTGATTTGTAATCATTTTAATATGACTAAGTTACATAATTTACTCATTAAAAAAAAAAAAAGAAATGATTTAGATAAAGTTGATAATAAATTAACCCAAATAATAAAATATCACCAATTAAATAAACAAATAGTATATAACGAGAAACTAATAAAATACACCAATACTTGAATACATTCAGGAGCTTAATCCTGCTATCCACTCATACTCCTCACACTGAGCCGGCCACCCTCAAACCCTGCCACTCTCCAACTCTTGTTGCGGGGTAACCGTTGCTATCAGGGCTAGAAAGGAGGTGTAAATGATAAATATTGGTTTGATGTAGTGATACCAGGAGTGTATCTGTTATAGAATAAAGAATAAAGAATAAAGAATAAAGAACAAAGAACAAAGAACAAAGAACCGGATAAGAAACCGGTGGTAGGAATAGCAGCAACACGGGAATACAAGTATCATTACCGATTACTCATTTCTGATTACTGATATTTTCTCTTTGCTTCCCTTGGGGATAAAAAGTATAAAGCAAAAAAAGTCTCACACATTGCTGTATGAGACTTTTAAAAATAAAATAAAAACTGGCGGCGGCCTACTCTCCCGCGTTAGCAGTACCATCGGCGCTGGTGGGCTTAACTTCTGTGTTCGGAATGGGAACAGGTGAGCCCCACCGCTAAAACCACCCTAAAGGTTGTATATAGCAGCTGGCTTATTGCTTATTGCTATTGGCTTGTATGCCAATCGCTAATTGCTTTTTGCCAATTGCGTTTTTAAGCGATAAAAACTTTCACAAAGACAAAACCTTTACTGCGCATAAAGTACTTGTCTATTTAATATGATATTATTCTAGATTACAGCAACCAATAGGCTATAAATCTACGGGTAATTAGTACTACTTGGCTATGACATTACTGTCTTTACACCTATAGCCTATCAACGTCGTCATCTACAACGACCCTTAAAAGATGTCTCATCTTGAGGCGAGTTTCGCACTTATATGCTTTCAGTGCTTATCTCTTCCAAACGTAGCTACTCAGCGGTGCACCTGGCGGTACAACTGATACACCAGAGGTTTGTTCAATTCGGTCCTCTCGTACTAGAATCAAGCCCTCTCAAACATCTAACGCCCGCAATAGATAGAGACCGAACTGTCTCACGACGTTCTGAACCCAGCTCGCGTGCCACTTTAATGGGCGAACAGCCCAACCCTTGGGACCTTCTCCAGCCCCAGGATGTGACGAGCCGACATCGAGGTGCCGAACCTCCCCGTCGATGTGAGCTCTTGGGGGAGACTAGCCTGTTATCCCCGGAGTACCTTTTATCCTATGAGCGATGGCCCTTCCATACGGAACCACCGGATCACTATGTCCTGCTTTCGCACCTGATCGACTTGTTGGTCTCACAGTCAAGCACCCTTATGCCATTACACTCTACGCACGGTTACCAAGCGTGCTGAGGGTACCTTTGAAAGCCTCCGTTACTCTTTTGGAGGCGACCACCCCAGTCAAACTACCCACCACGCAATGTCCTTCTAAAAGAAGTTAGGCTCCAAGTAAGTAAAGGGTGGTATTTCAACGTCGGCTCCACAAACACTAGCGTGCCTGCTTCAAAGCCTCCCACCTATCCTACACATTACTTACTCAAAGTCAATACGAAGTTATAGTAAAGGTTCACAGGGTCTTTTCGTCCCATTGCGGGTAATCGGCATCTTCACCGATACTACAATTTCACCGAGCTCGTGGCTGAGACAGTGCCCAGATCGTTACACCATTCGTGCAGGTCGGAACTTACCCGACAAGGAATTTCGCTACCTTAGGACCGTTATAGTTACGGCCGCCGTTTACTGGGGCTTCAGTTAATGCCTTCGGTTTAAACCTAAGCACCTTCCTTAACCTTCCAGCACCGGGCAGGTGTCAGACCCTATACAGCATCTTTCGATTTAGCAGAGTCCTGTGTTTTTGATAAACAGTCGCCTGGGCCTCTTCACTGCGGCCACCATTGCTGATGGCGTCTCTTCTTCCGAAGTTACGAGACTATTTTGCCTAGTTCCTTAGCCACGACTCACTCGAGCACCTTAGGATTCTCTCCTCGACCACCTGTGTCGGTTTTGGTACGGGTTGCTTCACTTCGGCTTTTCTTGGATCAGATTACACTGCAGCAGCTTCGCCCGAAGGCTAGGCCTTGACTATTCCGTCAGTCTCCAGCAGCTACATCCAACCGTCCCCTTTATTCGTGAGCAAGTATGGGAATATTAACCCATTGTCCATCCACTACCCCTTTCGGGTTCGCGTTAGGTCCCGACTAACCCTCAGCTGATTAGCATGGCTGAGGAAGCCTTGGTCTTTCGGTGAGCAGGTTTCTCGCCTGCTTTATCGTTACTTATGCCTACATTTTCTTTTCTATCCGCTCCACAATACCTCACAGTACTGCTTCGGCGCAAATAGAATGCTCTCCTACCAGATGTATCTTAAATACAAATCCATAGCTTCGGTAATATGTTTATGCCCGATTATTATCCATGCCGGACCGCTCGACTAGTGAGCTGTTACGCACTCTTTAAATGAATGGCTGCTTCCAAGCCAACATCCTAGCTGTCAATGCAGTCCAACCGCGTTGCTTCAACTTAACATATATTTTGGGACCTTAGCTGTTGGTCTGGGTTCTTTCCCTCTCGGACATGGACCTTAGCACCCATGCCCTCACTGCCGTAGAACATTTATTAGCATTCGGAGTTTGTCAGGAATTGGTAGGCGATGAAACCCCCGCATCCAATCAGTAGCTCTACCTCTAATAAACTTATATACGACGCTGCACCTAAATGCATTTCGGAGAGTACGAGCTATCTCCCAGTTTGATTGGCCTTTCACCCCTACCCACAGGTCATCCGAAGACTTTTCAACGTCAACCGGTTCGGTCCTCCACTCTGTGTTACCAGAGCTTCAACCTGCCCATGGGTAGATCACAAGGTTTCGCGTCTAATCCTACTAACTATACGCCCTATTCAGACTCGCTTTCGCTCCGGCTCCGGTACTTAATACCTTAACCTCGCTAGTAAAATTAACTCGTAGGCTCATTATGCAAAAGGCACGCCGTCACAGCTTAATGCTGCTCCGACCGCTTGTAGGCGTACGGTTTCAGGTTCTATTTCACCCTTCTATTCGAAGTGCTTTTCACCTTTCCTTCACAGTACTTGTTCACTATCGGTCTTTCAGGAGTATTTAGCCTTGGAGGATGGTCCCCCCATATTCAGACAGGATTTCACGTGTCCCGCCCTACTCATTTATCACTCAAATATGCCTTTCATATACGGGGCTATCACCCTCTATGGCTGTTCTTTCCAGAACATTCTATTAAACATATATTAGCTTTTGGGCTAATCCGCTTTCGCTCGCCACTACTTACGGAATCTCTTCGATTTCTTTTCCTCCGGGTACTTAGATGTTTCAGTTCTCCGGGTTTGCTCCTCTTACGAGGTGACTGGTCTTCAACCAGCCGGGTTGCCCCATTCGGACATCTGCGGATCAATTCGTGTGTGCCAATCCCCGCAGCTTTTCGCAGCTTACCACGTCCTTCGTCGCCTCTGAAAGCCTAGGCATCCGCCATACGCCCTTAACGATTTCTTTCCTATTTTTTAGGTTACTCAAGCGCTTTATGCGCTCGGTTTTCTCTTTGTGATGTCTTTACCGTTAATGTCAATGATCTTAATGTCTTCTTTTCCAACTGATGAACAAATGTTGTTTTTGGCTCCATTCGTAACTTTTAAATCAGTCTTCCAAAACTGTGGAGAATAAGGGAGTCGAACCCTTGACCTCCTGCGTGCAAGGCAGGCGCTCTAGCCAGCTGAGCTAATTCCCCCTCTAGTAGACTTCAGATGTCAGATTCTAGATCTCAGACCTAAATGTCTGATGTCTATTATCTCATATCTTCCCGTCTTTTAATTAGTAGTCTCGGGCAGGCTCGAACTGCCGACCTCTACATTATCAGTGTAGCGCTCTAACCAGCTGAGCTACGAGACTGTCTCTTAGACTATCAGATTTCAGATAATAGATATCAGATTTAACTGACCCTCTTATCTTACATCCTCGTCTCTCTCAATCCCTTTACTAATTTCTAGTGGGTTTTGTATTTTTAATATAAATCAACCAAACAAAAAACTAAAGCTGGAACTTTAAGTAAGTTCTGTATCTTGCGATACTATTTTTTTTATCGTCTTACGACGCTCTAAAATGAGATGTTCCAGCCGCACCTTCCGGTACGGCTACCTTGTTACGACTTAGCCCTAGTTACCTGTTTTACCCTAGGCAGCTCCTGTTACGGTCACCGACTTCAGGTACCCCAGACTTCCATGGCTTGACGGGCGGTGTGTACAAGGCCCGGGAACGTATTCACCGCGCCATGGCTGATGCGCGATTACTAGCGATTCCAGCTTCATAGAGTCGAGTTGCAGACTCCAATCCGAACTGAGACCGGCTTTCGAGATTTGCATCACATCGCTGTGTAGCTGCCCTCTGTACCGGCCATTGTATTACGTGTGTGGCCCAAGGCGTAAGGGCCGTGATGATTTGACGTCATCCCCACCTTCCTCTCTACTTGCGTAGGCAGTCTCACTAGAGTCCCCAACTTAATGATGGCAACTAGTGACAGGGGTTGCGCTCGTTGCAGGACTTAACCTAACACCTCACGGCACGAGCTGACGACAACCATGCAGCACCTTGAAAAATGTCCGAAGAAAAGTCTATTTCTAAACCTGTCATTTCCCATTTAAGCCTTGGTAAGGTTCCTCGCGTATCATCGAATTAAACCACATAATCCACCGCTTGTGCGGGCCCCCGTCAATTCCTTTGAGTTTCAAACTTGCGTTCGTACTCCCCAGGTGGCTAACTTATCACTTTCGCTTAGTCTCTGAATCCGAAAATCCAAAAACGAGTTAGCATCGTTTACGGCGTGGACTACCAGGGTATCTAATCCTGTTCGCTCCCCACGCTTTCGTCCATCAGCGTCAGTTGTTGCTTAGTAACCTGCCTTCGCAATTGGTGTTCTAAGTAATATCTATGCATTTCACCGCTACACTACTTATTCCAGCTACTTCAACAACACTCAAGACCTGCAGTATCAATGGCAGTTTCACAGTTAAGCTGTGAGATTTCACCACTGACTTACAGATCCGCCTACGGACCCTTTAAACCCAATAAATCCGGATAACGCTTGCACCCTCCGTATTACCGCGGCTGCTGGCACGGAGTTAGCCGGTGCTTATTCGTATAGTACCTTCAGCTACTCTCACGAGAGTAGGTTTATCCCTATACAAAAGAAGTTTACAACCCATAGGGCCGTCGTCCTTCACGCGGGATGGCTGGATCAGGCTCTCACCCATTGTCCAATATTCCTCACTGCTGCCTCCCGTAGGAGTCTGGTCCGTGTCTCAGTACCAGTGTGGGGGATCACCCTCTCAGGCCCCCTAAAGATCGCAGACTTGGTGAGCCGTTACCTCACCAACTATCTAATCTTGCGCGTGCCCATCTCTATCCACCGGAGTTTTCAATATTCATCGATGCCGATAAATATATTATGGGGTATTAATCTCCCTTTCGAAAGGCTATCCCCCAGATAAAGGCAGGTTGCACACGTGTTCCGCACCCGTGCGCCGCTCTCAGGTCTCCGAAGAAACCCTACCGCTCGGCTTGCATGTGTTAGGCCTCCCGCTAGCGTTCATCCTGAGCCAGGATCAAACTCTCCATTGTATGTTTGTCTGACTCACTCAAAGTTTTTAACGCTTTAGTTTTTCCTTACTTGGTTGTTATATTGTATGTCAATGATCTTTATATCTTCCGCTTTGTAACGAAGCAATCTCTCTGTCAGTGTCGCTCCGTATTTGCGAGTGCAAAAGTAAAACTTTATTTTGTAATGACCAAATGTTTTGAAAGAAAATTTTAAAGTTTTTTAAGTAACCTTAACCTCTATCATAACCCTCAATCTCTCTACTCCTGCGCTCCCTTAATTGGGACTGCAAAGATACAAACTCTTTTTTAACTCACAACTTTTATTTGATAAAAATTAAAAGTTTTTTTTTTCGTTTGCTATCTTAGTAGATCTTAATGTTCCTGCCTATCTAAAGGCTCTTCTGCGCTTACTGATACTCTCGTTTTCAGTGGGGCAAAGATAGAAACTTCATCCATACCCCGCAACTTTATTTAACATAAAGTTTACACCAATATTGCAATTGTGGATAAGTATTACATATAATGTATTGATTTACTTATCTTTACGTACCATTTTACACTTATCCACAATTAGCATAGACAACCTGGAATACAGTAACAAAGGTTGAACTAATATATAGAGCTGCTATTTTTTCTAAAAAATTCGAATGACAGGTTATCAATACAAATGATAACTGGAACCAGAAACCTGGGATTTTTAAATAATATTTTGGAGATTATATGGGTTGAAGATAATAATGTATAAATATAGATAGATAGATAGATAGATAAGAATAGGTGATAGAAGATATTATTATAGACATAATTGAGATAAATAGGTTTTTGGCTAAAGCCAATGGAAGCGACCTATTTTATTTGAGTGGGCTTTAGCCTAGTAGTGGTCGGAGGAATATCTGACTAACAACTAGGCTTTAACCCTCTTTATCATGAAGACTTGATGCAATGGCTTAAGCCTAAACCCGACACAGTATAAATACTCATGTAAAGTGAACTGAGTTTTTTATTTTTCCCGCAGATTTCACAGATTTTCACAGAGGGCTGTGTTCTATTTGGAGTTAAGTGTTTGGCAATTGCTTTTCATTTTATGAGAGATGAATCATAAGTGATACCAGGAGTGTATCTGTTATAGAATAAAGAATAAAGAATAAAGAATAAAGAATAAAGAACAAAGAACAAAGAACAAAGAACCGGATAAGAAACCGGTGGTAGGAATAGCAGCAACACGGGAATACAAGTATCATTACCGATTACTCATTTCTGATTACTGATATTTTCTCTTTGCTTCCCTTGGGGATAAAAAGTATAAAGCAAAAAAAAGTCTCACACATTGCTGTATGAGACTTTTAAAAATAAAATAAAAACTGGCGGCGGCCTACTCTCCCGCGTTAGCAGTACCATCGGCGCTGGTGGGCTTAACTTCTGTGTTCGGAATGGGAACAGGTGAGCCCCACCGCTAAAACCACCCTAAAGGTTGTATATAGCAGCTGGCTTATTGCTTATTGCTATTGGCTTGTATGCCAATCGCTAATTGCTTTTTGCCAATTGCGTTTTTAAGCGATAAAAACTTTCACAAAGACAAAACCTTTACTGCGCATAAAGTACTTGTCTATTTAATATGATATTATTCTAGATTACAGCAACCAATAGGCTATAAATCTACGGGTAATTAGTACTACTTGGCTATGACATTACTGTCTTTACACCTATAGCCTATCAACGTCGTCATCTACAACGACCCTTAAAAGATGTCTCATCTTGAGGCGAGTTTCGCACTTATATGCTTTCAGTGCTTATCTCTTCCAAACGTAGCTACTCAGCGGTGCACCTGGCGGTACAACTGATACACCAGAGGTTTGTTCAATTCGGTCCTCTCGTACTAGAATCAAGCCCTCTCAAACATCTAACGCCCGCAATAGATAGAGACCGAACTGTCTCACGACGTTCTGAACCCAGCTCGCGTGCCACTTTAATGGGCGAACAGCCCAACCCTTGGGACCTTCTCCAGCCCCAGGATGTGACGAGCCGACATCGAGGTGCCGAACCTCCCCGTCGATGTGAGCTCTTGGGGGAGACTAGCCTGTTATCCCCGGAGTACCTTTTATCCTATGAGCGATGGCCCTTCCATACGGAACCACCGGATCACTATGTCCTGCTTTCGCACCTGATCGACTTGTTGGTCTCACAGTCAAGCACCCTTATGCCATTACACTCTACGCACGGTTACCAAGCGTGCTGAGGGTACCTTTGAAAGCCTCCGTTACTCTTTTGGAGGCGACCACCCCAGTCAAACTACCCACCACGCAATGTCCTTCTAAAAGAAGTTAGGCTCCAAGTAAGTAAAGGGTGGTATTTCAACGTCGGCTCCACAAACACTAGCGTGCCTGCTTCAAAGCCTCCCACCTATCCTACACATTACTTACTCAAAGTCAATACGAAGTTATAGTAAAGGTTCACAGGGTCTTTTCGTCCCATTGCGGGTAATCGGCATCTTCACCGATACTACAATTTCACCGAGCTCGTGGCTGAGACAGTGCCCAGATCGTTACACCATTCGTGCAGGTCGGAACTTACCCGACAAGGAATTTCGCTACCTTAGGACCGTTATAGTTACGGCCGCCGTTTACTGGGGCTTCAGTTAATGCCTTCGGTTTAAACCTAAGCACCTTCCTTAACCTTCCAGCACCGGGCAGGTGTCAGACCCTATACAGCATCTTTCGATTTAGCAGAGTCCTGTGTTTTTGATAAACAGTCGCCTGGGCCTCTTCACTGCGGCCACCATTGCTGATGGCGTCTCTTCTTCCGAAGTTACGAGACTATTTTGCCTAGTTCCTTAGCCACGACTCACTCGAGCACCTTAGGATTCTCTCCTCGACCACCTGTGTCGGTTTTGGTACGGGTTGCTTCACTTCGGCTTTTCTTGGATCAGATTACACTGCAGCAGCTTCGCCCGAAGGCTAGGCCTTGACTATTCCGTCAGTCTCCAGCAGCTACATCCAACCGTCCCCTTTATTCGTGAGCAAGTATGGGAATATTAACCCATTGTCCATCCACTACCCCTTTCGGGTTCGCGTTAGGTCCCGACTAACCCTCAGCTGATTAGCATGGCTGAGGAAGCCTTGGTCTTTCGGTGAGCAGGTTTCTCGCCTGCTTTATCGTTACTTATGCCTACATTTTCTTTTCTATCCGCTCCACAATACCTCACAGTACTGCTTCGGCGCAAATAGAATGCTCTCCTACCAGATGTATCTTAAATACAAATCCATAGCTTCGGTAATATGTTTATGCCCGATTATTATCCATGCCGGACCGCTCGACTAGTGAGCTGTTACGCACTCTTTAAATGAATGGCTGCTTCCAAGCCAACATCCTAGCTGTCAATGCAGTCCAACCGCGTTGCTTCAACTTAACATATATTTTGGGACCTTAGCTGTTGGTCTGGGTTCTTTCCCTCTCGGACATGGACCTTAGCACCCATGCCCTCACTGCCGTAGAACATTTATTAGCATTCGGAGTTTGTCAGGAATTGGTAGGCGATGAAACCCCCGCATCCAATCAGTAGCTCTACCTCTAATAAACTTATATACGACGCTGCACCTAAATGCATTTCGGAGAGTACGAGCTATCTCCCAGTTTGATTGGCCTTTCACCCCTACCCACAGGTCATCCGAAGACTTTTCAACGTCAACCGGTTCGGTCCTCCACTCTGTGTTACCAGAGCTTCAACCTGCCCATGGGTAGATCACAAGGTTTCGCGTCTAATCCTACTAACTATACGCCCTATTCAGACTCGCTTTCGCTCCGGCTCCGGTACTTAATACCTTAACCTCGCTAGTAAAATTAACTCGTAGGCTCATTATGCAAAAGGCACGCCGTCACAGCTTAATGCTGCTCCGACCGCTTGTAGGCGTACGGTTTCAGGTTCTATTTCACCCTTCTATTCGAAGTGCTTTTCACCTTTCCTTCACAGTACTTGTTCACTATCGGTCTTTCAGGAGTATTTAGCCTTGGAGGATGGTCCCCCCATATTCAGACAGGATTTCACGTGTCCCGCCCTACTCATTTATCACTCAAATATGCCTTTCATATACGGGGCTATCACCCTCTATGGCTGTTCTTTCCAGAACATTCTATTAAACATATATTAGCTTTTGGGCTAATCCGCTTTCGCTCGCCACTACTTACGGAATCTCTTCGATTTCTTTTCCTCCGGGTACTTAGATGTTTCAGTTCTCCGGGTTTGCTCCTCTTACGAGGTGACTGGTCTTCAACCAGCCGGGTTGCCCCATTCGGACATCTGCGGATCAATTCGTGTGTGCCAATCCCCGCAGCTTTTCGCAGCTTACCACGTCCTTCGTCGCCTCTGAAAGCCTAGGCATCCGCCATACGCCCTTAACGATTTCTTTCCTATTTTTTAGGTTACTCAAGCGCTTTATGCGCTCGGTTTTCTCTTTGTGATGTCTTTACCGTTAATGTCAATGATCTTAATGTCTTCTTTTCCAACTGATGAACAAATGTTGTTTTTGGCTCCATTCGTAACTTTTAAATCAGTCTTCCAAAACTGTGGAGAATAAGGGAGTCGAACCCTTGACCTCCTGCGTGCAAGGCAGGCGCTCTAGCCAGCTGAGCTAATTCCCCCTCTAGTAGACTTCAGATGTCAGATTCTAGATCTCAGACCTAAATGTCTGATGTCTATTATCTCATATCTTCCCGTCTTTTAATTAGTAGTCTCGGGCAGGCTCGAACTGCCGACCTCTACATTATCAGTGTAGCGCTCTAACCAGCTGAGCTACGAGACTGTCTCTTAGACTATCAGATTTCAGATAATAGATATCAGATTTAACTGACCCTCTTATCTTACATCCTCGTCTCTCTCAATCCCTTTACTAATTTCTAGTGGGTTTTGTATTTTTAATATAAATCAACCAAACAAAAAACTAAAGCTGGAACTTTAAGTAAGTTCTGTATCTTGCGATACTATTTTTTTTATCGTCTTACGACGCTCTAAAATGAGATGTTCCAGCCGCACCTTCCGGTACGGCTACCTTGTTACGACTTAGCCCTAGTTACCTGTTTTACCCTAGGCAGCTCCTGTTACGGTCACCGACTTCAGGTACCCCAGACTTCCATGGCTTGACGGGCGGTGTGTACAAGGCCCGGGAACGTATTCACCGCGCCATGGCTGATGCGCGATTACTAGCGATTCCAGCTTCATAGAGTCGAGTTGCAGACTCCAATCCGAACTGAGACCGGCTTTCGAGATTTGCATCACATCGCTGTGTAGCTGCCCTCTGTACCGGCCATTGTATTACGTGTGTGGCCCAAGGCGTAAGGGCCGTGATGATTTGACGTCATCCCCACCTTCCTCTCTACTTGCGTAGGCAGTCTCACTAGAGTCCCCAACTTAATGATGGCAACTAGTGACAGGGGTTGCGCTCGTTGCAGGACTTAACCTAACACCTCACGGCACGAGCTGACGACAACCATGCAGCACCTTGAAAAATGTCCGAAGAAAAGTCTATTTCTAAACCTGTCATTTCCCATTTAAGCCTTGGTAAGGTTCCTCGCGTATCATCGAATTAAACCACATAATCCACCGCTTGTGCGGGCCCCCGTCAATTCCTTTGAGTTTCAAACTTGCGTTCGTACTCCCCAGGTGGCTAACTTATCACTTTCGCTTAGTCTCTGAATCCGAAAATCCAAAAACGAGTTAGCATCGTTTACGGCGTGGACTACCAGGGTATCTAATCCTGTTCGCTCCCCACGCTTTCGTCCATCAGCGTCAGTTGTTGCTTAGTAACCTGCCTTCGCAATTGGTGTTCTAAGTAATATCTATGCATTTCACCGCTACACTACTTATTCCAGCTACTTCAACAACACTCAAGACCTGCAGTATCAATGGCAGTTTCACAGTTAAGCTGTGAGATTTCACCACTGACTTACAGATCCGCCTACGGACCCTTTAAACCCAATAAATCCGGATAACGCTTGCACCCTCCGTATTACCGCGGCTGCTGGCACGGAGTTAGCCGGTGCTTATTCGTATAGTACCTTCAGCTACTCTCACGAGAGTAGGTTTATCCCTATACAAAAGAAGTTTACAACCCATAGGGCCGTCGTCCTTCACGCGGGATGGCTGGATCAGGCTCTCACCCATTGTCCAATATTCCTCACTGCTGCCTCCCGTAGGAGTCTGGTCCGTGTCTCAGTACCAGTGTGGGGGATCACCCTCTCAGGCCCCCTAAAGATCGCAGACTTGGTGAGCCGTTACCTCACCAACTATCTAATCTTGCGCGTGCCCATCTCTATCCACCGGAGTTTTCAATATTCATCGATGCCGATAAATATATTATGGGGTATTAATCTCCCTTTCGAAAGGCTATCCCCCAGATAAAGGCAGGTTGCACACGTGTTCCGCACCCGTGCGCCGCTCTCAGGTCTCCGAAGAAACCCTACCGCTCGGCTTGCATGTGTTAGGCCTCCCGCTAGCGTTCATCCTGAGCCAGGATCAAACTCTCCATTGTATGTTTGTCTGACTCACTCAAAGTTTTTAACGCTTTAGTTTTTCCTTACTTGGTTGTTATATTGTATGTCAATGATCTTTATATCTTCCGCTTTGTAACGAAGCAATCTCTCTGTCAGTGTCGCTCCGTATTTGCGAGTGCAAAAGTAAAACTTTATTTTGTAATGACCAAATGTTTTGAAAGAAAATTTTAAAGTTTTTTAAGTAACCTTAA
This sequence comes from Chryseobacterium capnotolerans, assembly GCF_021278965.1. NCBI lineage: Bacteria > Pseudomonadati > Bacteroidota > Flavobacteriia > Flavobacteriales > Weeksellaceae > Chryseobacterium > Chryseobacterium capnotolerans. Next base: position 4,243,257 of record NZ_CP065589.1, read on the forward strand.
CCTCTATCATAACCCTCAATCTCTCTACTCCTGCGCTCCCTTAATTGGGACTGCAAAGATACAAACTCTTTTTTAACTCACAACTTTTATTTGATAAAAATTAAAAGTTTTTTTTTCGTTTGCTATCTTAGTAGATCTTAATGTTCCTGCCTATCTAAAGGCTCTTCTGCGCTTACTGATACTCTCGTTTTCAGTGGGGCAAAGATAGAAACTTCATCCATACCCCGCAACTTTATTTAACATAAAGTTTACACCAATATTGCAATTGTGGATAAGTATTACATATAATGTATTGATTTACTTATCTTTACGTACCATTTTACACTTATCCACAATTAGCATAGACAACCTGGAATACAGTAACAAAGGTTGAACTAATATATAGAGCTGCTATTTTTTCTAAAAAATTCGAATGACAGGTTATCAATACAAATGATAACTGGAACCAGAAACCTGGGATTTTTAAATAATATTTTGGAGATTATATGGGTTGAAGATAATAATGTATAAATATAGATAGATAGATAGATAGATAAGAATAGGTGATAGAAGATATTATTATAGACATAATTGAGATAAATAGGTTTTTGGCTAAAGCCAATGGAAGCGACCTATTTTATTTGAGTGGGCTTTAGCCTAGTAGTGGTCGGAGGAATATCTGACTAACAACTAGGCTTTAACCCTCTTTATCATGAAGACTTGATGCAATGGCTTAAGCCTAAACCCGACACAGTATAAATACTCATGTAAAGTGAACTGAGTTTTTTATTTTTCCCGCAGATTTCACAGATTTTCACAGAGGGCTGTGTTCTATTTGGAGTTAAGTGTTTGGCAATTGCTTTTCATTTTATGAGAGATGAATCATAAGTGATACCAGGAGTGTATCTGTTATAGAATAAAGAATAAAGAATAAAGAATAAAGAATAAAGAACAAAGAACAAAGAACAAAGAACCGGATAAGAAACCGGTGGTAGGAATAGCAGCAACACGGGAATACAAGTATCATTACCGATTACTCATTTCTGATTACTGATATTTTCTCTTTGCTTCCCTTGGGGATAAAAAGTATAAAGCAAAAAAAGTCTCACACATTGCTGTATGAGACTTTTAAAAATAAAATAAAAACTGGCGGCGGCCTACTCTCCCGCGTTAGCAGTACCATCGGCGCTGGTGGGCTTAACTTCTGTGTTCGGAATGGGAACAGGTGAGCCCCACCGCTAAAACCACCCTAAAGGTTGTATATAGCAGCTGGCTTATTGCTTATTGCTATTGGCTTGTATGCCAATCGCTAATTGCTTTTTGCCAATTGCGTTTTTAAGCGATAAAAACTTTCACAAAGACAAAACCTTTACTGCGCATAAAGTACTTGTCTATTTAATATGATATTATTCTAGATTACAGCAACCAATAGGCTATAAATCTACGGGTAATTAGTACTACTTGGCTATGACATTACTGTCTTTACACCTATAGCCTATCAACGTCGTCATCTACAACGACCCTTAAAAGATGTCTCATCTTGAGGCGAGTTTCGCACTTATATGCTTTCAGTGCTTATCTCTTCCAAACGTAGCTACTCAGCGGTGCACCTGGCGGTACAACTGATACACCAGAGGTTTGTTCAATTCGGTCCTCTCGTACTAGAATCAAGCCCTCTCAAACATCTAACGCCCGCAATAGATAGAGACCGAACTGTCTCACGACGTTCTGAACCCAGCTCGCGTGCCACTTTAATGGGCGAACAGCCCAACCCTTGGGACCTTCTCCAGCCCCAGGATGTGACGAGCCGACATCGAGGTGCCGAACCTCCCCGTCGATGTGAGCTCTTGGGGAGACTAGCCTGTTATCCCCGGAGTACCTTTTATCCTATGAGCGATGGCCCTTCCATACGGAACCACCGGATCACTATGTCCTGCTTTCGCACCTGATCGACTTGTTGGTCTCACAGTCAAGCACCCTTATGCCATTACACTCTACGCACGGTTACCAAGCGTGCTGAGGGTACCTTTGAAAGCCTCCGTTACTCTTTTGGAGGCGACCACCCCAGTCAAACTACCCACCACGCAATGTCCTTCTAAAAGAAGTTAGGCTCCAAGTAAGTAAAGGGTGGTATTTCAACGTCGGCTCCACAAACACTAGCGTGCCTGCTTCAAAGCCTCCCACCTATCCTACACATTACTTACTCAAAGTCAATACGAAGTTATAGTAAAGGTTCACAGGGTCTTTTCGTCCCATTGCGGGTAATCGGCATCTTCACCGATACTACAATTTCACCGAGCTCGTGGCTGAGACAGTGCCCAGATCGTTACACCATTCGTGCAGGTCGGAACTTACCCGACAAGGAATTTCGCTACCTTAGGACCGTTATAGTTACGGCCGCCGTTTACTGGGGCTTCAGTTAATGCCTTCGGTTTAAACCTAAGCACCTTCCTTAACCTTCCAGCACCGGGCAGGTGTCAGACCCTATACAGCATCTTTCGATTTAGCAGAGTCCTGTGTTTTTGATAAACAGTCGCCTGGGCCTCTTCACTGCGGCCACCATTGCTGATGGCGTCTCTTCTTCCGAAGTTACGAGACTATTTTGCCTAGTTCCTTAGCCACGACTCACTCGAGCACCTTAGGATTCTCTCCTCGACCACCTGTGTCGGTTTTGGTACGGGTTGCTTCACTTCGGCTTTTCTTGGATCAGATTACACTGCAGCAGCTTCGCCCGAAGGCTAGGCCTTGACTATTCCGTCAGTCTCCAGCAGCTACATCCAACCGTCCCCTTTATTCGTGAGCAAGTATGGGAATATTAACCCATTGTCCATCCACTACCCCTTTCGGGTTCGCGTTAGGTCCCGACTAACCCTCAGCTGATTAGCATGGCTGAGGAAGCCTTGGTCTTTCGGTGAGCAGGTTTCTCGCCTGCTTTATCGTTACTTATGCCTACATTTTCTTTTCTATCCGCTCCACAATACCTCACAGTACTGCTTCGGCGCAAATAGAATGCTCTCCTACCAGATGTATCTTAAATACAAATCCATAGCTTCGGTAATATGTTTATGCCCGATTATTATCCATGCCGGACCGCTCGACTAGTGAGCTGTTACGCACTCTTTAAATGAATGGCTGCTTCCAAGCCAACATCCTAGCTGTCAATGCAGTCCAACCGCGTTGCTTCAACTTAACATATATTTTGGGACCTTAGCTGTTGGTCTGGGTTCTTTCCCTCTCGGACATGGACCTTAGCACCCATGCCCTCACTGCCGTAGAACATTTATTAGCATTCGGAGTTTGTCAGGAATTGGTAGGCGATGAAACCCCCGCATCCAATCAGTAGCTCTACCTCTAATAAACTTATATACGACGCTGCACCTAAATGCATTTCGGAGAGTACGAGCTATCTCCCAGTTTGATTGGCCTTTCACCCCTACCCACAGGTCATCCGAAGACTTTTCAACGTCAACCGGTTCGGTCCTCCACTCTGTGTTACCAGAGCTTCAACCTGCCCATGGGTAGATCACAAGGTTTCGCGTCTAATCCTACTAACTATACGCCCTATTCAGACTCGCTTTCGCTCCGGCTCCGGTACTTAATACCTTAACCTCGCTAGTAAAATTAACTCGTAGGCTCATTATGCAAAAGGCACGCCGTCACAGCTTAATGCTGCTCCGACCGCTTGTAGGCGTACGGTTTCAGGTTCTATTTCACCCTTCTATTCGAAGTGCTTTTCACCTTTCCTTCACAGTACTTGTTCACTATCGGTCTTTCAGGAGTATTTAGCCTTGGAGGATGGTCCCCCCATATTCAGACAGGATTTCACGTGTCCCGCCCTACTCATTTATCACTCAAATATGCCTTTCATATACGGGGCTATCACCCTCTATGGCTGTTCTTTCCAGAACATTCTATTAAACATATATTAGCTTTTGGGCTAATCCGCTTTCGCTCGCCACTACTTACGGAATCTCTTCGATTTCTTTTCCTCCGGGTACTTAGATGTTTCAGTTCTCCGGGTTTGCTCCTCTTACGAGGTGACTGGTCTTCAACCAGCCGGGTTGCCCCATTCGGACATCTGCGGATCAATTCGTGTGTGCCAATCCCCGCAGCTTTTCGCAGCTTACCACGTCCTTCGTCGCCTCTGAAAGCCTAGGCATCCGCCATACGCCCTTAACGATTTCTTTCCTATTTTTTAGGTTACTCAAGCGCTTTATGCGCTCGGTTTTCTCTTTGTGATGTCTTTACCGTTAATGTCAATGATCTTAATGTCTTCTTTTCCAACTGATGAACAAATGTTGTTTTTGGCTCCATTCGTAACTTTTAAATCAGTCTTCCAAAACTGTGGAGAATAAGGGAGTCGAACCCTTGACCTCCTGCGTGCAAGGCAGGCGCTCTAGCCAGCTGAGCTAATTCCCCCTCTAGTAGACTTCAGATGTCAGATTCTAGATCTCAGACCTAAATGTCTGATGTCTATTATCTCATATCTTCCCGTCTTTTAATTAGTAGTCTCGGGCAGGCTCGAACTGCCGACCTCTACATTATCAGTGTAGCGCTCTAACCAGCTGAGCTACGAGACTGTCTCTTAGACTATCAGATTTCAGATAATAGATATCAGATTTAACTGACCCTCTTATCTTACATCCTCGTCTCTCTCAATCCCTTTACTAATTTCTAGTGGGTTTTGTATTTTTAATATAAATCAACCAAACAAAAAACTAAAGCTGGAACTTTAAGTAAGTTCTGTATCTTGCGATACTATTTTTTTTATCGTCTTACGACGCTCTAAAATGAGATGTTCCAGCCGCACCTTCCGGTACGGCTACCTTGTTACGACTTAGCCCTAGTTACCTGTTTTACCCTAGGCAGCTCCTGTTACGGTCACCGACTTCAGGTACCCCAGACTTCCATGGCTTGACGGGCGGTGTGTACAAGGCCCGGGAACGTATTCACCGCGCCATGGCTGATGCGCGATTACTAGCGATTCCAGCTTCATAGAGTCGAGTTGCAGACTCCAATCCGAACTGAGACCGGCTTTCGAGATTTGCATCACATCGCTGTGTAGCTGCCCTCTGTACCGGCCATTGTATTACGTGTGTGGCCCAAGGCGTAAGGGCCGTGATGATTTGACGTCATCCCCACCTTCCTCTCTACTTGCGTAGGCAGTCTCACTAGAGTCCCCAACTTAATGATGGCAACTAGTGACAGGGGTTGCGCTCGTTGCAGGACTTAACCTAACACCTCACGGCACGAGCTGACGACAACCATGCAGCACCTTGAAAAATGTCCGAAGAAAAGTCTATTTCTAAACCTGTCATTTCCCATTTAAGCCTTGGTAAGGTTCCTCGCGTATCATCGAATTAAACCACATAATCCACCGCTTGTGCGGGCCCCCGTCAATTCCTTTGAGTTTCAAACTTGCGTTCGTACTCCCCAGGTGGCTAACTTATCACTTTCGCTTAGTCTCTGAATCCGAAAATCCAAAAACGAGTTAGCATCGTTTACGGCGTGGACTACCAGGGTATCTAATCCTGTTCGCTCCCCACGCTTTCGTCCATCAGCGTCAGTTGTTGCTTAGTAACCTGCCTTCGCAATTGGTGTTCTAAGTAATATCTATGCATTTCACCGCTACACTACTTATTCCAGCTACTTCAACAACACTCAAGACCTGCAGTATCAATGGCAGTTTCACAGTTAAGCTGTGAGATTTCACCACTGACTTACAGATCCGCCTACGGACCCTTTAAACCCAATAAATCCGGATAACGCTTGCACCCTCCGTATTACCGCGGCTGCTGGCACGGAGTTAGCCGGTGCTTATTCGTATAGTACCTTCAGCTACTCTCACGAGAGTAGGTTTATCCCTATACAAAAGAAGTTTACAACCCATAGGGCCGTCGTCCTTCACGCGGGATGGCTGGATCAGGCTCTCACCCATTGTCCAATATTCCTCACTGCTGCCTCCCGTAGGAGTCTGGTCCGTGTCTCAGTACCAGTGTGGGGGATCACCCTCTCAGGCCCCCTAAAGATCGCAGACTTGGTGAGCCGTTACCTCACCAACTATCTAATCTTGCGCGTGCCCATCTCTATCCACCGGAGTTTTCAATATTCATCGATGCCGATAAATATATTATGGGGTATTAATCTCCCTTTCGAAAGGCTATCCCCCAGATAAAGGCAGGTTGCACACGTGTTCCGCACCCGTGCGCCGCTCTCAGGTCTCCGAAGAAACCCTACCGCTCGGCTTGCATGTGTTAGGCCTCCCGCTAGCGTTCATCCTGAGCCAGGATCAAACTCTCCATTGTATGTTTGTCTGACTCACTCAAAGTTTTTAACGCTTTAGTTTTTCCTTACTTGGTTGTTATATTGTATGTCAATGATCTTTATATCTTCCGCTTTGTAACGAAGCAATCTCTCTGTCAGTGTCGCTCCGTATTTGCGAGTGCAAAAGTAAAACTTTATTTTGTAATGACCAAATGTTTTGAAAGAAAATTTTAAAGTTTTTTAAGTAACCTTAACCTCTATCATAACCCTCAATCCCTCTACTCCTGCGCTCCCTTAATTGGGACTGCAAAGATACAAACTCTTTTTTAACTCACAACTTTTATTTGATAAAAATTAAAAGTTTTTTTCGTTTGATATCTTAGTAGATCTTAATGTTCCTGCCTATCTAAAGGCTCTTCTGCGCTTACTGATACTCTCGTTTTCAGTGGGGCAAAGATAGAAACTTCATCCATACCCCGCAACTTTATTTAACATAAAGTTTACACCAATATTGCAATTGTGGATAAGTATTACATATAATGTATTGGTATTCTGAATTTTAATAATTATTTATACTTATCCACAATCGTTGAGTTGTTTTTTGAAAGATATGAAATCCCATTATAGAGGTGATATGACAGGTATTTTTACATATTATATACTACTATTATATATTACGAAATACAAAATTGGGGATTGCAAGTTTGGCAACAGCCAGGGGAAGCGTTTTTATATTATTTGAGCGGGCTTCTTTCGCATAAGCTCAGAATTATTACCCACTACCTTACGCCGATAAGAAAAACGGAGAGTATCTATGGTATTAAATATGATTTTACAGGAAAGAAATAAAGGTTAAAAGTTTGTGTTTATTATTTTTCCCCACAAATGACACAGATTTTCATAGAGAAGAAATCAACGGATTACCACCCCGTCAAAAATTCTTTGAATTTTTGACACCTCATCCACAAAGGATGGCAATGATGAAAGATGCCCGATATAGATAATAGGTAATCCTATTAATTGATGCCAACCTATTACTTATTACCTATTACCTATCATTTATAAATCCGTCCCCTACCCTAGCCCCGATAGGAACGGTTACCCCGCAACAAGAGTTGGAGAGTGAGAGGGTTTGAGGGTGGCCAGCTCAGTGTGAGGAGTATGAGTGGATAGCGGGATCAAGCTCCTAAAGAAGTTTGAAGGTATGAGCGTGCTAGAGTTCGAGAGAATAAGTAATATGAAAGAGTGAAAGGTGAAGAATAGAAAATTTATAAAGGAAAAACTATAAAATCTTTATTTAGGTAAGGAAGCATTCAAAGTTGAAAAAAAAATTCCGTAAGAATCCTTTATAATAGGGCTCTTACGGAATAATTATAAAACCGAAGTTTATATTTTTAGTTCAGAACGTAGGATGTTCCGTCTCTTCCGTCTTTTAATTCTATGCCTTCAGCAAGCAGTTTGTCTCTGATCTGGTCTGAAAGTTCGAAGTTTCTGGATTTCCTTGCCTGGTTTCTCAATTCGATTAAAACTTTTAAAGTCTGATCCAATTTTTCATTATTGTTTTCCTCTATAGTCTGCAATCCTAGCACGTCAAAGATAAAGGCATTCAATGTTGACTTTAAATCTTCAAGATCTGCTGTTGAGATTGTTTCTTTGCCGTCATTTAAAGCGAAAATGTATTTTACGGCTTCAAACAAATGAGCGATCAGAATTGGAGAGTTGAAATCATCTGTTAATGCTTCATAACATTTGTTTTTCCATTCTGTAAGGCTGAAAGCAGATTGTTTTGTGTCGTCAGGAGTAATAGAATTCAATACTTTCACAGCTTCCATCAATCTGATAAATCCTTTTTCGCTGGCGATCATTGCATCGTTAGAAATATCTAAAACACTTCTGTAATGTGCCTGCAGGAAGCAGAAACGAACAATTGATGGGTGGAAAGATTTTTCAAAGAAATCATTGTCTCCTGTTACCAATTGCATCGGCAGGATATAATTTCCTGTAGATTTACTCATACGCTGAGAATTCATCGTCAACATATTGGCATGCATCCAGTAATGTACCGGTGCGATACCATTGCAAGCTTTTCCTTGAGCGATTTCACATTCATGGTGCGGGAATTTCAAGTCCATTCCTCCGCCATGGATGTCAAAAGTTTCACCTAAATATTTAGTACTCATAGCAGTACATTCAAGGTGCCATCCTGGGAAACCTTCTCCCCAAGGAGAGTTCCACCTCATGATATGCGCTGGAGATGCTTTTTTCCAAAGGGCAAAATCCTGTGGATTCTTTTTCTCCCCTTGTCCGTCAAGATCACGGGTATTTGCAAAAAGCTCTTCTATATTACGTTTTGATAGTTCACCGTAGTTCAGCCCTCTTTTATTGTATTCCAATACATCGAAGTATACTGAACCATTGCTTTCGTAAGCAAAGCCTGTGTCAATTAATTTTTGAGTAAGCTCAATCTGTTCTACAATGTGACCTGTTGCTGTAGGTTCGATATTCGGAGGAAGCAGATTGAACATTTCTAACACTTTATGGAAATCAACAGTGTACTTTTGTACAATTTCCATTGGTTCCAGCTTTTCTAGTCTGGTTTGCTTAACAAATCTATCGTTATTTACATCTCCGTCATCAGTAAGGTGTCCGGCATCAGTAATGTTTCTTACATATCTTACTTTGTAGCCTAAATGCATTAGGGTACGGTAAATAAAATCAAAAGAAAGGAAAGTTCTTACGTTCCCTAAATGCACATTGCTGTACACTGTAGGTCCGCATACATACATTCCTACATTTCCTTCTAAGATGGGTTTGAATATTTCTTTTTCCGCTGTAAGCGAGTTGTATATTTTTAGTTGCATTTATTTTTTATTAAAAGATTCAATAGTTTTAAGATTCAAAAATTAGTTAAAATAAAAATCTGTCACAACAAATAATTGTCGTGATAAAAATTTTATGTGAAACTTTTTTAAATTTTATCATAATTAAATCGATTCTAAATGATGCTGCAAATGGTCTACATAATCCTTAATGATAAACTCCAGACTGAAAATCTGAGGTTCTGTTTTGGTGGTATCACAAGTTCTCTGTAATGCTTCATCAGGAATATTTTCTACGATGTGAACTACCTGATAGTTTAAAGCTTTCCAAAGGTTGATTAACTCTGTTGTTGAAACATTCTGATAGTTCTGAGCCTTTACCCAAGCGTTCTGATCGTATACGATATTCTCGTTCTCTTTATATTGAGTGACTACAAATCTACGGATATTTGTAAAAGCACTGTCACAAAGGTGGCCAATAATTTCTTTTTTGACCATTTTTCCGGTGTTGCTTTGTAATTCCACTCTTCTTCAGAAATTGCCTGGAACCTCTGAAGCTCTGTATCTATAATATTTTTAAGGATCTGGTAGTTCATTGATTAATCTAGTTTTGCATGGCTTCCTACATAATGTAAGAATTCCTGTCTTGTAATAGGATTGGTTCTGAAGATTCCGCTTAGCTCTGCCGTGATGGTAGAACTTGCAGTATCTTTAATTCCTCTACAGTTTACACAAAGGTGTTTAGCATCAATGATACATGCTACATTTTTAGTTCCCAGAGCTTCTTTCAGAGCTTCTACGATCTGCATGGTCAGTCTTTCCTGAACCTGTGGTCTTTTTGCATAGTAATCCACAATTCTGTTAATCTTTGAAAGACCAATGACTTCTCCATTGGAAATATAAGCAACGTGTGCTCTTCCTATAATGGGTAAAAAGTGGTGTTCACAAAAAGAATATACTGTGATATCTTTTTCCACCAACATTTGGCGGTATTTATATTTATTGGAGAATGTAGAGATGCCTGGTTTGTTTTCCGGAAGAAGTCCACCGAAAATTTCGTTCACATACATTTTAGCAACACGTTTTGGAGAATCTTTCAGGGAGTCATCAGTCATATCAAGACCTAAAGTTTCCATAATCTCTCCAAAAAGCTCAGTAATTTTTTCTATTTTTTCCTGTGGCGATTTATCAAAAGCATCTTCCCTTATAGGCGTATGTTCTTTTCCAGTGAAAATATCATCGTCGTTATCAGTAAAATCAACCATTTTTATTATTTTGCAGCAAAAATACGGATAATATTGTTTCATCTATTTCAAATGGAGTGAAAATCATTATCTTTTATAACCTGCTCTGATTAAAAACTATATGATTATTGTCGAAGAAGTACAAAACCAACATCACAAAAGGGAATTTCTGAAATTTCCCGCACAGCTTTACCAACACGACAAGAATTATATCCGTCCATTAGATCAACATATTGAGGAGATTTTTGATCCTGAAAAGAATAAGTTCTTCAGGAATGGAGAATGTAAAAGATTTTTATTTAAAAAAGATAATAAGACGGTTGGAAAGGTAGCTGTTTTTGTCAATAACTGTTATGAACAAAAACAGCCAACTGGAGGAATTGGTTTTTTTGACTGTATTAACGATCAGGAAACGGCTAATTTCATTTTTGACCATTGTAAAAACTGGCTTCAGGAAAGAGGGATGGAAGCAATGGATGGTCCAATCAATTTCGGAGAGCGGGATAAGTTCTGGGGACTTTTGATTGAAGGTTTTATAGAACCTTTGTATGGAATGAACTATAATTTCCCTTACTATAAAGATCTTTTTGAAAATTATGGATTTCAGATTTACTTTGAACAGCTTTGCTTTACCAGACCCATATTTGCAGAAGTTTCACGTGTTTTCACTATTGCTCATGAGAAAAACAGGAGAAATCCGGCCATCTCTGCACAACCTATGAAAAAGAATAACCTGCCTAAATTTGCTAAAGACTTCACGGAGGTCTATAATAAAGCATGGGCAGCTCATGGAGAGGGAAAACAATTAGAAGAAGGCAAGGTTCTGAAAATGTTCAATACCATGAAGCCTATTATGAATGAACATATCTCATGGTTTGTATATGAGAATGATCAACCTATTGCCATGTGGATCAATCTTCCGGACCTCAACCAATGGTTTAAATACCTCAACGGAAAATTTAGAGTTTGGGAAAAACTTAAATTTTTGTTTTTAAAACGATTTAAGAAGAATGAAAAAATGGTTGGGCTTGTTTTTGGTGTAGTTCCTGAATGGCAAAGAAAAGGAATTGACGGCTATATGATCTGGGAAGGCACCCAGCATTTGAGAAAGCATACGGATTTTACAATTACTGAACTTCAGTGGATTGGTGATTTTAACCCGAAAATGATTAAGATTGCGGAAACACTTGATACTACTGTGACAAGGAAGCTGGCGACCTATAGATATTTATTTGATCGGAATAGGGAGTTTGAAAGGCATCAAATATTATAAAAAATTTAATGTTCTCAAACATACAATAAAGAGAAGCTTAAAAAGGTCTGCCTTCTAAAGAAAGTACTAAAAATTAAAGCCCCGGTTATGTTTATTAACCGGGGGCTTATTATTTCATTATTATCTTAATCTTTGTATCAGGATCAGGCTACGGTAAGAATTTCCTGTCCCAGGACTGGCACTCGCTACTGTTGTAAAATTATTTACTGACGGAGAGATCGTAAAGTCAAGAGGCTGTGCTGTTCCTGTTATATTAATGTAATCATCAAAAAAGAAAGTTGTTATTTGGTTGGGATTCACTGTAAAATTTGTAAATGAATATTCACTATTATTAACAATACTTTTTAGAAAGACACTATTTGAAGAGCTTACAGAGCCAAAAGTCCCTATAAGCCTAACCTGCACCTTATAAATTCCAGGTTGAAGCAAAATCTGATCTGTGGTCCTGGATGGTGCTCCCTGCCCTGCTCCAACAGTAACACCTGCATTTATATTAAGCCCCACAATTGTATTAATGAAATTGGGAGCTGAATTAGGCGCATTGCCCATCTCAGCCGAGGTATCATGTGAGTTGAATCTTAATGGAGCTTCTGTATTTATATTATATGTATTTGCATTGAGTCCCATTCTTAAAATCTGCCCTTCTGCGGAGATTGTATTGTTCCTGAAAACATCACCATTATTATCAATCACCAAGCCGGTTGAAGCTGTACCCACAGGTAAAGTTGCCAGACTTTCTAATCTTACCGGTGCCGAGTTTGTATTGACATGAAATGTTCTCTGTGGGCTAATGGTTCCTATACCCACTCTTTTATTGGATGCGTCTACTGAAAAGGTAGTTCCATCCACTGAAAAGGCATTTACAGCTGTTCCTGTAAATGACAAAGTATTTGCATTTTGTGTGACAATTCTATTTCCTGAAAGGTTTCCGTTTGCACTATAAATATTAGTTGAAACAAATGAATTATTTGCTGGATTATGCAGCTTTACCCATATTGTTCCATTATAGTAATAATAGCCTTCTTCATCCACATTTACTGTTTTTCCGACTTGCATACCGGTGGCTATATTGTTGATATAAACCAAAGTAGAAGTTGAAATTCCGGTCATGTTTTGTGCTCTTGCACGGTCTAGTCTTGGAATTAAAAGACCATCTACACCAGACGAAGTCCCTGTACTGTTTCTGGCGATAATGTCTAATGTGGCCTGAGGGGTAGTTATTCCTATCCCAACCTGTCCAAATGCGGTACAAGCCAATGATGGGATACAAAATAAAAGGAAAATTTTTTTCATAATATTGTTGTTTTTTTATGTTTGTGACGAAAATACGATAAAAAATAATATTTTAAATCATCTTACATCTTATCTATTTACTTAAACATCAGCCAGTTAAATAAAAAAACAACAATATTCATTAATTATTTTGATTCCTATTCCTTTAAATATTCAAACATTAGTATAATTTTCAGAATTTTTTTAAAATAGTTCTCCTGCTATTTTTTTAATATTATCACTCTTACCCATGGAATAGAAATGTAAAACAGGAACTCCAAAATCAAGTAATTCTTTGCATTGAGTAATCGCCCATTCTATTCCGATCTGCTTAACTGCATCATTATTTTTTGCGTTCTCCACTTCATTGATCAATTCTTCCGGAAGGTCTATTTTGAAGACCTGTGGCAAAATTTTCAGATGTTTTTTGGTAGCAATCGGTTTTATTCCTGGAATGATAGGTACTGTAATTCCCATTTCTCTTGCCTTTTGTACAAACTCAATGTATTTCTTATTGTCAAAGAACATTTGAGTAACGATATAATCTGCTCCTGCATCTACTTTTTGTTTCAGCCATTTCAGGTCATAATTCATAGAAGGTGCTTCCATATGTTTCTCAGGATAGCCTGCTACTCCGATGCAGAATTTATTCAGTTCATCACAAACCTGTTCTTCGTTGTGAAGGTATTTTCCTCTTCCCAGATTATTAATTTGGTTCACAAGATCCATGGCACTGGCATGACCGCCTTGAGTAGGTTCGAAATACTGATGTCCTTTCATGGCATCTCCTCTTAATGCCATCACATTATCAATCCCAAGATACATACAGTCTACTAAAAGATATTCTGTTTCTTCCTTGGTAAAGCCACCACATAATAAGTGTGGAACGGTATCTACGTTATATTTATGCTGAATCGCTGCACAAATTCCTAGGGTTCCGGGACGCATTCTTGTGATACGGCGCTCCATCAATCCATTTCCTTTATCTAAATAAATATATTCTTCTCTTGAAGTGGTAACATCAATGAATGGAGGTTTGAATTCCATCAACGGATCAATATTCGTATAGAGATCTTCAATACCAATTCCCTTTTGTGGTGGAACCACTTCTAAGGAGAATAAGGTTTTCCCATTTGCGTTTTTAATGTGTTCTGTTATCTTCATATCAATTTTAATCTGCTAAATTTGGTGACAACCATTTTTTCGCTTCCTGGATGCTACAGCTTCTTCTGTCAGCATAATCCTTAAGCTGGTCTTCTGTAATTTTTCCTAATCCAAAATACTTGGCATGCGGGCTTCCGAAATAATATCCTGAAACGGATGCTGTCGGGAACATGGCCAAGCTTTCTGTAAGGAAAACCCCTGTATTTTCTTCTACTTTTAAAAGATCCCAGATGGTTTTCTTTTCCAAGTGGTCAGGACAAGCTGGATATCCTGGAGCTGGACGGATTCCTTTGTATTTTTCTGCAATCAGTTCTTCATTGCTTAATTCTTCCTGAACAGCATAGCCCCAATATTCCGTTCTTACTTTTTTATGTAAAAATTCTGCATAAGCTTCTGCAAAACGGTCTGCCAATGCTTTTACCATGATCGCATTGTAATCATCATTGGCTTTTTCATATTCTTCTGCTAGCTCATCCGTACCGAAACCTGTAGTTACACAGAAAGCTCCCATATAATCAGTTTTTCCTGAACTTTGTGGAGCAATGAAGTCGCTTAATGCTAGATAATCTTTTCCTTTTGACCTTTGAGCCTGCTGTCTTAAGGTTAAAAACTTAGCCTGTTCATTATTATTTTCATCAAAAATCAGAATATCGTCTGATTCATTGGAGTTCGCTTTAAAAATTCCAAAGATTGCTTTAGCTGTTAATAATTTTTCATCCAGAATTCTCTTTAAAATAACCTGTGCATCTTTGAAAAGTTCTTTAGCCTGTACTCCTACCACCTCATCTTCTAAAATATTCGGATATTTTCCATGAAGATCCCAACTTCTGAAGAATGGAGACCAGTCGATGAATGGTAATAGTTCTCTCAGATCCTGATTTTCGATTACAGTGATTCCTAAGCTATTTGGGGTGAAAATATTTTCGTTTTCCCAATCTACTTTAAAGCGATTTTCTCTTGCTTCTTCAATGGAAACATAGTCTTTATCCACTTGTCTGTTCAGGAACTTTTCTCTGAAATCAGAATAGTCGTTCTTCAGGTCAGAAACATATTCTTTATTTCGGTCTCCCAATAATGAGCTTACCACATTTACGGCTCTTGAAGCGTCATTAACGTGAACGACCGCATTTTTATATTTTAAATCGATTTTCACGGCGGTGTGTGCCTTTGAAGTCGTTGCCCCACCAATTAATAATGGAAAATCTAGATTTTGTCTTTCTAATTCCGATGCGATGTATACCATTTCATCCAAGCTGGGTGTAATTAACCCGCTTAATCCGATGACATCTACTTTTTCAGCAATAGCAGTCTGAATAATCTTCTCAGCTGGAACCATCACCCCCAGGTCAACAATTTCATAGTTGTTACACCCTAAAACTACACTTACAATGTTCTTTCCGATATCATGAACATCTCCTTTTACAGTTGCCATTAGAATTTTTCCATTAGCTGGTCTTGACCCGTCTTTTTCGGCTTCAATAAAAGGCTGTAAATAGGCTACTGCTTTTTTCATTACCCTTGCCGACTTGACTACCTGTGGCAGGAACATTTTTCCGCTTCCAAATAAGTCTCCTACTACTCCCATTCCTGTCATTAGGTTAATTTCTATGACGTGGAGCGGTCTTTCTGCCAGTTGTCTGGCTTCTTCTACATCTTCTTCAATAAAACGGTCAATTCCTTTTACAAGAGCATAGGTAATTCTTTCCTGTAATGGATTGTTTCTCCACTCAAGGTCTTCAGTTTTTTCTTTTTTAACTGATTTATGTTTTTCGGAATAATCAAGAAGCCTTTCTGTAGCGTCTTCTCTTCGGTCAAGGATTACGTCTTCTACAAGTTCCAGCAATTCTTTATTAATCTCATCATAAACTTCCAGCATGGCAGGATTTACAATACCGATATTCATTCCAGCCTGAATGGCGTGATAAAGAAATACGGAATGCATAGCTTCTCTTACCGTATCATTTCCACGGAATGAGAAGGATACATTACTCACTCCCCCACTCACAGATGCATAAGGAAGATTTTGTCTTACCCAGCGTGTAGCTTCGATAAAATCGATGGCATTTTTTCTGTGCTCATCCATTCCGGTAGCTACCGGGAAGATATTTAAGTCAAAAATGATATCTTCTGCCGGGAATCCGATCTGGTTCACCAGGATATCATAAGATCGTTTTGAAATTTCTATTCTTCTTTCAAGATTGTCTGCCTGCCCTACCTCATCAAATGCCATTACAATAACCGCAGCTCCATATCTTTTGATAGCTTTGGCGTGTTTGATAAATTCTTCTTCGCCTTCTTTTAAGCTGATAGAGTTTACCACGCATTTTCCCTGAGCTACTTGAAGACCGGCTTCCAGAATTTCCCATTTGGAAGAGTCTACCATGATTGGAATTCTTGCAATATCCGGTTCTGAGGCAATTAAGTTCAGAAATTTAATCATCGATGCTTTTCCATCGATCAAACCGTCATCAAAGTTGACATCAAGAATTTGTGCTCCTCCTTCTACCTGATGGCGGGCAATGTCTAATGCTTCAGAGAATTTTTCCTCTTTGATGAGTCTCAAAAACTTTTTGGAACCGGCAACATTGGTTCTTTCACCCACATTGATGAAATTACTTTCCGGTGTTATGATAAGAGGCTCAAGGCCTGATAATCTTAAATATTTCATTTTATTCTTCTAAAATATAGTAGGCATTATTTGCATTCTGCCTCAATAAATCCCTGTGCTTGCTTAAAGCGGTAAACAAAGGAAACCTTTTGTATGCCAAGCCATGTTCTTTAGCAAATTCTTCTATCTCTTCTGTGATCTCATTGTAATACATATAACTGTAATTGGGGAAAAGGTGATGAGCCACATGGAAATTAAAGTTCCCTAATACATTTCTTACCAACCAGTTATTTTCTTTTAAATCATTGGTCACCTCAAACTGGTGATGAAGCCAACTGAATGGAAGACCATTATCTTTATTTAATCTTGGAAAGGCATTGTCTGGAAGCGGATGCAAAGGCAATAAAACAAACAGTGCAAAAATGCTTGCTGCAATCACCTGTAAAAACCAAGCTCCTAAAGCTAAACCAATTGATACTTTAAAGAACACGATAGGAACTACAATCTGATAAAAAAAGTAAAACAGCTTATAGCTCACCATTTTCACTTTTTCTACAACCGGTATTCTTCCCTGGGTTTTCAAAATCACTCTTTCCTTGTCGAAGAAGTCTCTAAAATCTCTTATGAACATCCAATTGAACAAATACAACGGATATACTAAAAAGAAAAACCTATGCTGATACTTCTGTACTCCTTTTGCCTTAATCCAAGGCACTATTAACAATAAACCACTCTGTTCAATATCGGTATCCCAGCCCTCCACATTCGGATAGGCATGATGACTTGCGATATGCCTTTTCTTCCAGATATAGGAATTCGCTCCTATGAAATCAAAAATGTGCAACACCACTCCATTCAGCTTTTTACTTTTAAAGATATTATTGTGTGCTGCTTCATGGATCAGATTTAAATAAATTAAAACCAAAGAAATTCCCATTAAAACAAAACTGAGTATATACATCCAATGCTTTTCGACATTAAGAAGCGCTGTGAAATATAAACCTACATAAACCAGTGGCAGAAGAATTGCTTTGATCTGAATATAGATATCCCTGTTTTCAGGAATCGCTTCTACCCGTTGGTTCACTTTCTTTCTCAGTTCATTAAATAGCTTGGCATCATCTGAATCTTTTAAGTAACTCGGCTTTTCCATTATATTAAATTTTGTGGTTTATTTAAAGATAATATTTATAACCCAGCCTTCATTCTTGATTTTAATTAAAAAAATCTATCTAATCACACAAATTCCTTCAATTTTCTTGGCTCATATTTTTCTACCAGCTCCGCAATCGCTTTGATATGCTCGGGTGTAGTACCACAGCATCCGCCAATAATATTAATCAATCCTTTTTCTGCATATTCTTTGATCTGTCTGGCCATATCTTCCGGCGTTTCATCATATTTTCCGAAGGCATTCGGTAATCCTGCATTCGGGTAAGCTGAAACATAGAATTCTGAATTATGAGCCAATGTTTCCAGGTAAGGTGTCAACTGATCTGCTCCTAAAGCGCAGTTAAAGCCAACACTTAACAAATTCAGATGAGAAACAGAAATCAAAAAGGCTTCAGCAGTCTGTCCGCTCAAAGTTCTTCCTGAAGCATCCGTAATGGTTCCTGAAACCATGATTGGGATTTTAATTCCTCTTTCTTCCTGAAGTTCATCAATCGCAAACAAAGCTGCTTTAGCATTAAGAGTATCAAAGATGGTTTCTACCAAAAGGATATCTGAACCTCCGTCTAATAAAGCCTCGCATTGTTGTTTATAAGCTACTCTTAATTCCTCAAAAGTAATAGCTCTGTAGCCTGGGTCATTCACATCAGGGCTTAAGCTTGCCGTTCTGTTGGTTGGACCAATTGATCCTGCAACGAATCTTGGTTTATCCGGAGTCTTAGCAGTGTATTCATCACAGGCTTTTCTGGCAATTTTTGCAGACTCATAGTTCAGGTCGTATACCAGCTCTTCCATATGATAATCTGCCATCGCAATGGTAGTTCCTGAGAACGTATTGGTTTCAATAATATCCGCTCCTGCTTCCAGGTATTTCTTGTGAACTTCTTCAATGGCTTGAGGCTGTGTCAAAGAAAGCAGGTCATTATTTCCTTTTACCGGATGCTCCCAGTCTTTGAAACGCTCGCCACGATAGTCTTCTTCTTCAAACTTGTAGCGCTGAAGCATGGTTCCCATCGCTCCGTCCAGGACGAGAATGCGTTCTTTGAGGGCTTTGTTTAGTGATTCTATATTTGTCATAGTGTGTATTGCTAATTTGATAGGACTTCGTTCTATCTTGGGGTTAAATCGCCCCGTTGGGGCTCTTGTCATTAGTCTAAAGCCTGCTTTAAGTCTGCGATAATATCGTCTACGTTTTCCAGACCTACTGAACAACGAACTAATCCTGCTGTAATTCCTACTTCGTTTCTTTCTTCGTCTGACAGTTTGGAGTGCGTTGTAGATGCCGGGTGAGTAACGATCGTTCTTGTATCACCTAAGTTAGCAGAAAGTGAACACATTTGTATCTTATCCAGGAAGTTTCTTCCGCCTCCTATTCCGCCTTTTATTTCAAAAGCAACAATATTTCCACCCAACTTCATCTGTTTTTTAGCTACTTCATAGTTTGGATGGGATTTCAGGAATGGATATTTTACCAATTCCACATTAGGGTGGCTTTCTAAAAACTCGGCTACTTTCAATGCATTTTCGCAGTGTTTTTCAACTCTGATTGCTAATGTTTCAAGGCTTTTTGATAATACCCATGCGTTAAAAGGAGACAATGCTGGTCCTGTATTTCTTGCGAAAAGATAAATTTCTCTGATCAGGTCTTCTTTTCCTACTGCAATTCCTCCTAATACTCTTCCTTGCCCGTCAATCAACTTCGTTGCAGAATGTACAACAACATCTGCACCATATTTGATAGGTTGTTGAAGATAAGGTGTTGCAAAACAATTATCTACAATAAAGATTAGGTTATGCTTCTTAGCAATTTGTCCGAAAAACTCCAGATCCAGGATTTCAATAGCCGGATTGGTTGGCGTTTCAAGATATAGGATCTTAGTATTGGGTTTTATATATTGTTCTACATTTTCTGCATCTTCTGCTTTGAAATAGGTAGTTTCAATATTCCATTTCGGGAAATACTTTGTGAATAAAGTGTGAGTAGATCCAAAAACCGACTGACAGCTTACAATATGATCTCCGGCACTTAACAAAGCCGCAAATGTTGAATAAATAGCTGCCATTCCTGTTGCAAAGGCATATCCTGCTTCTGCACCTTCCATTTTTGCGATCTTTTCGGTAAACTCAGATACGTTCGGATTAGAGAAACGACTGTACAGGTTTTTGGGTTTTTCTTCAGCAAAGCTTGCTCTCATATCTTCAGCATCCTGAAAAATAAAGCTGGAAGTAAGATATAATGGTGTGGAATGCTCATCAAACTGAGATCTCTCCGTCTGGGTTCTTATTGCTGATGTTTCGAAATTTTCCATATAGTTTTAATTGATATTACAATGTATCTTTATGATGCTTGTTCCAATGTTTAATCACGGTGTATTTGTTTTAAAATGGGTACATTTTTATAAATGCGATGTGATTATGTTTGATAGAATTTTATTCTATCCTTGGCTAAATCATCCCTTCGGGATTGATATCATTTGATACATTGTTGATTTATTTTGTACGATTATTTTGTTTCACTTAGTCTTAAAATATCACCGAATACTCCTCTTGCCGTTACCTGTGCTCCAGCTCCGGCTCCCATAATCACAATTGGGTTTTCACCGTAACTTTCTGTATAGATTTCAAAGATGGAATCTGAACCTTTTAGCTGTCCTAAGGCTGAACTTCCCGGTACAGAAACCAGTTTTACATCAAGCTGCCCTTTTTCTTCCTGTAGATTTCCATGAAGATCTCCTACATAACGTAATACGTGACCAGGCTCCTGGCTTTCTTTAATCTTCTGGTATTCTTCATCCAGCTCCTCTAATCTTGAAAGGAATTCTGATTTTGAAACATCAAGTAAGCTTTCCGGAACGAGATTTTGAATGTTGATATCTTCGAATTCATTGATTAAGTCCAGTTCTCTTGCCAGAATCAGTAATTTTCTCGCCACATCATTTCCAGACAAGTCTTCTCTTGGATCCGGTTCTGTATATCCTTTCTCTAAGGCTTCATTCACTATTGTGGAGAATTTATCATCTCTCAAAGAGAAATTATTGAAAACATAACTTAATGTTCCGGAGAAAACACCTTTAATTCTTGTTATATTTTCCCCTGAAAGATGTAATAATTTGATGGTATCAATTAGTGGGAGACCAGCTCCAACATTGGTTTCATACAAATAGCGTCTATTATTTTTGTTCAACGTATATCTTAGTTTTCTATATTCTTCGATAGGAAGAGTGTTGAAAATTTTGTTGGAAGAAACAAGGTCAAATCCATTTTCCGCTAATGCATGATAATTCTTAACAAAATCCTTACTTGCGGTGTTATCTACTACAATCAGATTCTCTAATTGATTTTCGTTGGAAAAATTAATCAGTTCCTCAACGTCTGAAGGATGTTCTGCTGTTAAAACCTCATCAGACCAATTACGATCGAATCCTTTTTTATTGAATGCTATTTTCTTTGAATTCGCTACTGCAACAACTTTCAGATCTACTTTTTTACGTCTTTTGATCTCTTCTGAAGATTCAAGGACCTGTTCAATTAATGTTTTTCCTACATTTCCATGACCAATAATTGCCAGATGAACGGTCTTCGGCTTTTTGAAGATCTCAGATTCTATAATGTTTCTTGTTTTTTCATCCTGTGAAGAAGTGACTACGATGTTTACTCTATTTTCACCAGCAACTTGATTTAAAAGCAATGGGAAAACATTGTTTCTCGCTAGTTCTGCAAAAACCTTATTGGAGTCTTCTGCTACAAAACCAATCACAGAAACATTGTTGATACTATATATTTGAGATACTTTTCCTGATTTTCTTTCTGCTTCAAATTCATCAATAAGACAAGCTACTGCTTTTTCAGCATCATTTTCGTGAACCAGAATAGAAATTCCGTTTTCAATGGCTTGCTGAGAGATTACTCCCACACTGATACGCGCTAAAGTAAGCGCTTTAAAAATTCGTCCGTCAATTCCGATTTCCCCTAAGAAATCTTCTCCTTCAAATTTGACAATTGATCTGTTCTTTAAAAATTTTATTTCGTTAGCATTTTTCATGACTCTATAAAATGTTTTTTATGATATTATTTAATTGTTGATATTCCATTAGGAAGGCATCATGCCCGTGTATAGATTGGATCTCGTGATAAGAGATATTCTCCTTTTTCTTTTTCAGATTCTCAAAACACATTCGGATTTCAGAAGCCGGGAAAAATAAATCTGTATCTACGGAGATCATGTGCATTCGTGCTTCTATGGTCTCCAGAGCTGTTTTATCAGTGTTGATATTCATCAGCAAATGATTCATCAGCTTATACGCTTGTAAACTAAACCTTTCGTTTAATGCGTTACCATGATAAACCAGCCAGTCTTCTGATTCTAAGCGTTGTTTCTCCTTATTGTATTGATTTTGAAATCTGTCATTAAGTGATTCCGGAGTTCTATAGCACAACATCGCATGGATTCTTGCTTTTTGTAATGGCTCTTCTTTATCATTTAATAAAAATTTCTGAACCAGGCATTGTGCATGAAGCCAATCATGAGTTCTGTAATCACAGGCGATGGGAATAAAAATTTCTGCCAGCTTAGGTTGTTTTGCTAACATTTCCCATGCAATCCCTCCCCCCAGAGAGCCACCAATAATGGCATATAGATTTGTAATATGTAAAGCTTCCAGCCCTTTCAGAAAGACATTGGCTATATCTGAAGGGGTAAAGTCTTCATAATCTTCAATTAAAAAATGATCGTATCCATTTCCAGGAATATTAAAACACAGAACTGTATATTTATGGGTATCAACGATCTGATTTTCTCCTACCAGCTGCTTCCACCAGCCTTTTTCACCGGATACATTTGAATTTCCGGTAAGAGCATGGTTGATTAAAATGATAGGGGCTGTAAACAGATCTTTCCCGAAAAGCTCATAGCTTAACGAGATATTGTATTCCTTTTGGGAATGGGTTTGATACGAAAGATTAATATAGTTTAGTTCTGTTTTCAATTCTATTATATATTTTAATACAATTGAAAATGCCACAGGAAATGGCTGAAAAGAACTTCAGTAAGTTATCTGTCCAAAATGATTTTGGTAGAACGTAGCACCTTCTTTGCTTGCGCAAAGGGTTGCTAAGGTTTCATAGGGTCTAATCCCTCAACCTTTCTTGATAACATTTTCAATATTTGAATGAACGAATGGTGCAAAGGTAGTTCTTTTCTTTTAAAATCAAAAAAAAATTAATTTAATATTTAAAAAAGCCCTTAAATACTAGTATCTCAAGAGTATATTAATTATTCTTCAGACAAAAACAATTGGAATTATTTTTCAAAAAAACTACCTTCGTATGGAAAAATGATGATATATGATCGCCGAAAAAGAAAGATTACAAGATACCAAATGGAAAAACTGGGGACCTTATGTAAGCAACCGGCAATGGGGAAATGTAAGAGAAGATTATAGCCCGGACGGAAATGCATGGAACCACACCAATCATAATAACGCAGAAAGTTATGCCTACCGTTGGGGGGAAGAAGGTATTGCAGGAATTTCTGATGTAAAACAGCTGTTCTGTTTTGCTCTTTCATTCTGGAATAAAAGAGATAAGATCGTTAAGGAGCGTTTCTTTGGTTTAAGTAATCCTCAAGGAAACCACGGTGAAGATATCAAGGAAATTTTCTATTACCTGGATAATACACCCACTCATAGTTATATGAAGATGGTTTATAAATATCCAATCAATGAATTTCCTTATGACGAGCTTGTTGCAGTAAACGGAAAACGCAGCAAACAGGAACCGGAATATGAGATTTTTGATACCGGAATTTTTGATAACGATGCTTATTTTGATATTTTCATTGAATACTGTAAAGCTGATCACAATGATATTCTGGTCAGAATAACAGTTTGTAACCGAAGTCAACAAGATGCACCCATAGTAGTAGCTCCTACTGTCTGGTTCAGAAATAACTGGAAATGGGGATACAATACCTATAAAGCTGACATGCATGCTTCTTATGACGGAAGTATTAATATTGAGCACGACAGTATTTCCATTAAGAAATTTTATTCAAGAAAAGACAATACACAAAGGGTATTCTGTGAAAATGAAACCAATACCCCAAAGCTGTATGGAGCTCCACAGGCAGAAAACACTTATTTTAAAGACGGGATCAATGATTTTATTATTCATCGCAGCAATACGGTAAATCCTGAAAAAGAGGAACAAAAGCTTCTTTTTTAATTGATGAAGTCATTGGTGCCGGACAATGTGAAACCTTTGAATTCAGACTTTGTCCTGAAGCCACTGCTGAACCTTTTGAAAATTTTGATGAGATTTTTACCACAAGACAGGCTGAAGCAGAAGAGTTTTATAATGAAGTTCAAAATGATACGACCAATGAGGACGAAAGGAATGTTCAAAGACAGGCTTTTGCAGGACTTCTGTGGAATAAGCAGTTTTATCATTACAATATTGGCAAATGGCTGAAGGGGGACCCGAATTTCGAGGCTCCGAGAAATTTTAACAACTATGTAAGAAATACCGAGTGGAATCATCTTCACAATAAGGATATTATTTCCATGCCTGATAAATGGGAGTATCCTTGGTACGCAACCTGGGATCTGGCTTTTCACTGTGTTCCTCTGTCTATCATTGATGCTGAATTTGCCAAGGGACAGCTTTTACTTCTTACCAAAGAATGGTATATGCACCCTAACGGACAGCTGCCAGCCTATGAATGGAATATGAGTGATGTAAATCCGCCAGTACACGCTTGGTCCTGCTTCAGGGTATTTAAGATTGATGAAAAAAATAATGGAAAACCCGATTTATTATTCCTTGAAAAAGTCTTCCAGAAACTTCTTCTGAATTTTACCTGGTGGGTGAACCGAAAGGATAAAAACGGAAAAAATATTTTCGGGGGCGGTTTCCTTGGGTTGGATAACATTGGAGCCTTTGACCGAAATATGGTGTTAGAGGATGGACAACACCTGGAACAGGCTGACGGAACAAGCTGGATGGCAATGTATGCTCTGAATATGATGCGCATTGCCATGGAATTGGCCCAATACTACCAGGTGTATGAAGATATGGCCATTAAATTCTTTGAACATTATCTTTATATCGCAGAAGCCATGGAAAATCTGGGTGAAGGAACGAAAGGTTTATGGAATGAAGAAGATGGATTTTTCTATGATGTTCTTCAGCTTGGAAATGGAAACAGTGTTTCTTTACGCTTAAGAAGTATTGTTGGATTAATCCCTCTATTTGCTGTAGAAATTGTAGATCACCGCCTGCTGGAAAAGATGCCGAACTTCAAAACCAGAATGGAATGGATTTTAAAAAATAAACCTGAGCTCACCAAACTTGTTTCTCACTGGGATGAAGAAGGCCAGGGAAGAAAACACCTGATGAGTATCCTTCGCAAGAACAGGCTGACAAAAGTATTATCGAGAATGCTTGATGAAAAGGAGTTCTTAAGCTCTTACGGAATCCGGGCCATGTCTAAAGTATATGAGGAAAATCCATTTGTATTCTCTGTTCACGGCCATGAAAATGTAGTGTACTATACTCCTGCAGAAAGTGACAGCAGAATGTTTGGCGGTAACAGTAACTGGCGTGGCCCTATCTGGTTCCCGATTAATTTCCTGATTGTAGAAAGTTTACAACGCTTTCATTATTATTACGGGAATAGCCTGAAAGTAGAATTCCCAACAGGAAGCGGTGAAAAGAAAAACCTGGATGAAGTGGCACAGAATATCAGTAAAAGGCTTTGTTCTATCTTCTTAAAAGATGAGCATGGGCAGCGAGCCTTTAATGGTGGAAATCCAAAGTTCAATTATGATGAGCATTTCAGAGACTATATCACCTTCTTTGAATATTTCCATGGAGATAATGGACGTGGTGTAGGTGCTTCTCATCAGACTGGATGGACGGCTACTGTAGCAAAACTGATAAAACCAAGGCTTACCTTCTAATGAGTAATAGGTAATGAGTAATAAAAAAAACCGGATTTTTCATCCGGTTTTCTTTTTGTATATATATTTTTTGCCTAAAGTCTATGTTCCCTTTGTGGTAAGAATTTTTAAACCACATACATAGTTCTTAGAATGTATAATGTTTATAAACTATTTTATTGATGCATTCATTCGTGGCCAAATAAAAAATGAGGCTTGAAAGCCTCACTATAGTTTTAAATCTTTTCTCCGTTTACAAATACTTCGTACCCTATTTCTACATTAGGTTCTAATGTTTTTGATACGGAACAGTATTTTTCAAAAGATAATTCTGCAGCCTTTAAAGCTTTCTTTGGATCAATTTCTCCTTCTAAAAGAAACTTCACCATAATAGATTTGAAAGGTTTAGCATCATCCACCTGAACTCTCTCGCCCTCTACTTCTGCCTGGAAACTTTTGATTTCCTGACGTTGTTTCTTTAAAATAGAAACTACATCTATTCCGCTGCATCCTGCTACTGCCATCAGTACACTTTCCATTGGAGAAACTCCTTTAGCTCCCGGTTGAGAGGTATTATCTAAAAGGATCGAGTTTCCCTGACCGTTGGTACATTCAAATAAAAAATCGTCGTTGATTCTATTAAGTATTATTTTCATTATTGCTTATTGCTTATTGCTTATTGCTTATTGCTTATTGCTTATTGCTTATTGCTTATTGCTTATTGCTTATTACAAAATTATAAAATTCCTCTGGCTTTTATCTCCAAATATTTATTGATAACGTCAATATTCAAATTCTCAGGAAGAGTATATACCGTGTAAATACCATACTTTCGGAGTTCCTGAATAATCAGTTTCTTTTCAAATTCAAATTTTTCAGCAACGATCTCATCATAGATTTCCTGCATACTTTCAGGGTTCTTGTTAATGAGAGTTTGCAATTCGGAGTTTTTGAAGAAGACTACGACCAGCAAGTGGTTCTTGGCAATTCCACGAAGATATTTTAGCTGACGGTTTAATCCGTCCAACGTTTCGAAATTGGTAAATAAAAGAATCAGGCTTCTCTGATTGATAGAGTATTTTACATCCTGGTATAATCTATTGAAATCACTTTCAAAGAAATCTGTTTTAATATTATAAAGGGCTTCTGATATTTTCTTAAGCTGCCCGGATTTATTTTCGGCGGCTATTTTATTTTCAGCTTTTTTCGAGAAAGTCATCATTCCTGCTCTATCTCCTTTTCTTAGAATAATATGAGACAGAGCCATGGTTGCATTGATGGAATAATCTAAAAGACTTAATCCTTTAAAAGGCATCTTCATCGTTCTTCCTTTATCAATCAGCATAAAAATACGCTGTGATTTTTCATCCTGAAATTGATTTACCATCAGGCGATTGGCTTTAGAAGTCGCTTTCCAGTTAATCGTTCTGATATCATCTCCCGGAACATACTCTTTGATTTGCTCAAATTCCATAGTATGTCCCAGCTTTCTTACCTTTTTGATTCCGCCCAGCAGAAACTCACTCTGCAAAGCCATCAACTCATATTTTCTGAGATGGATAAAAGACGGATAAGACGGTAGCATTGCATCTTTCTGGAAATTAAATCTTTTCGAAACAAAGCCTAATGGTGAGGAAGCATAAATATTCAGGCTTCCAAAATGATATTCTCCTCTTTCCTTAGGTTCTAAACTATATTGGAAGAATGTATTGGCACCAGAGTTAATCGTCTTTTTAATCAAAAAGTCTCTCTTTTGAAACTGAAACGGGATTTCGTCAATGATCTTGGTGGTGATTTTAAAGCTATAATTATTTTTAATATCAATCTTTACAAAATTTTCATCGCCATTGGACAATTTTTCCGGTAATATTCTTTGTGCCTGTACTGCATTTTTTTGATTAAAAATCAACAAATAGTCAACCATCACTGCAAGAAAGCAGAGTAATAGTGCAATGTGGCCTACCCACATCAGCACCGGAAAGAAAAATGCCAGCACATACAGAATCCCCACTCCAATGAGTGTAAAGAAGAAACGGGTATTGATGTATAAGTTTTTCATTGTTTAGATGGCAAGTTGTAGATTATAGGTTTTAGAAGAAATCTTTACCTATCACCTATCTAGGAATTTCTATTCCTTCTAAAATTTGACGGATAATTTCATCTGCGGTAAGCCCCTCCATTTCTCTTTCCGGAGAAACGATCACTCTGTGTCTTAATACGGCATAACTTGCCTCTTTGATATCTTCCGGAGTTACAAAATCTCTTCCTCTCAATGCAGCAAACGCTTTGGAAGCGGTAAGAAGTGCCAATGAAGCTCTTGGTGATGCTCCCAGATACAGAAATTGGTTTTCTCTGGTATTGATAATAATTTTCGCGATATATTCCATCAACTGGGATTCTACGATGATTTCCTTTACCAAATGCTGATATCCTTTCAGCTGTTCTGCTGTGATCACACGATTTACACCTTCTGTTTTATCTTCTTTTTTGCTTTCATGCTGATTTTTAATGATCGTAATCTCCTCTTCAAGATTAGGATACCCTACATTGATTTTGAATAAAAAACGATCTAGCTGTGCTTCAGGAAGCCTATATGTTCCTTCATGCTCTATCGGGTTTTGGGTTGCGACCACCAGGAAAGGTTCCTCCATAATATAGCGAGTCCCATCCATTGTGATCTGTCTTTCCTCCATCACTTCAAATAATGCGGCCTGGGTTTTCGCAGGCGATCTGTTGATCTCATCAATTAATATAAAGTTGGAGAAAATAGGTCCTTTTTTAAACTCAAATTCAGAGTTTTTTACACTAAAAACTGAAGTACCCAGGATATCTGAAGGCATCAAATCCGGTGTAAACTGA
This sequence comes from Chryseobacterium capnotolerans, assembly GCF_021278965.1. NCBI lineage: Bacteria > Pseudomonadati > Bacteroidota > Flavobacteriia > Flavobacteriales > Weeksellaceae > Chryseobacterium > Chryseobacterium capnotolerans. Next base: position 4,271,846 of record NZ_CP065589.1, read on the forward strand.
ATTCTGCTGAAACCTACATCAATGGTTTTTGCTAATAGCTTTGCAGTAATTGTTTTTGCAACTCCGGGAACACCTTCAATCAGAACATGACCGTTTGAAAGTAATGCTGCAAGAAGATGTTCTATCATGTTCTCCTGTCCTACAATAACTTTTCCTATTTCGGCTTTTACTTTATCAAGACTTGCACGAAGCTCAATCATATCAATTCTCGACTGGAACTGATCTTCGTTTTTATTAAGGTTTATAGAAGATTGATTTTCTATGTTTGGGTTATCTGGATTTTCCATAATTTTTTATTTTGGGTTTGATAGGACTTCGTTCTATCTTTGGCTAAATCATCCCTTCGGGACTCTTATTTTAATATCTCGTCTAATAATTTATTGATTCTCGTCAGGTCTTCTTTCATCACACTGGCATATGGATCCTGTGCTCTTTTGATAAGGTTAATGGCTTCATTAATCATTTCTGTAGGCTTTCCTGTTTTCAATTGTAGCTTCTTGGCAAATTCTTCATCTAAGTTTTGAGTATCAATCAGAAGATCTATCCTTACTTTATTCAGAAAATATTGAGCTTTTTTAGCCATCATATCATGAAAATCACCTTCCTGAAGATAAAGATTTCCAATACTTTTTACAAAATCCAATGATGTATTTCTCAATGGTTCTATAACGGGTACAATTCTCTGTTTTCTTCTGGCATTAAATAAAATAAAAAGAATGAGTCCACCCAGGAATACCCACCATGCATATTTCAATGCCGGGTTTCCTAATACAAACCTCATGAAGAAACGTGAAGTTTTGGTATTATTTTCCACAAACCAAATGGTTTCTCTATCCTGAAGATAAGAAAATACATCCTGTACATATTTTACATTTCCGGGCTTCAATAGATAATAATTGGTAAGAAAAAGCGGCTCATTATGTATGAAAAATTTTCCTTTTCCAAATTTCACTTTAATAAAGTTAGCCTGATCTGTGTTTTTCTTTTCTACTGTTTTCCCTAGAACTTCTACTCCCGGTTTGATAAATGAAAAACCTCTTCCGGAAGGAAATTTATCCAGTTGAATAAAATCATTCTGATATTTCTTATCGGTAAGCTTCAGCACATTTTCCTCTTCAAAAGAAATTTCTGAACTATGAAACCCAATACTATCCGCAATTTCCTTAGGTATACGATGCATGATCAGCATAGCATCAGAACCTTTAGATACCTGATCCATGATTTTCTTCCAGGACTCGGAATCCATATCCGTTTCAATGATGACAATATTATGAGCTTCTTTTTGTTGCTGGCTATAATATTCGTAAGGAGCACGATCGATTTTCTTTAGATGTGTTTTAAAAAGATCTTTAGCTTCATTATTAAAAACAAAAAGACCAAATGGAGACTTCTCATTAATATCAAAGTTTTTGCGCCAATCTGTAGTCTCTTTTTTATTCACTTCAAGCAACGCCAAAATAACCATCACAACGATGAAGATCACAGCATATATTCTGAAAGTCTTATTCATGGTTAATCGGGTTATGGTTTAAATGCCTGGTATTGATTTTTAAATTTCTGATAACTCTGTTCATCAATTTTGAACTCTCCATACCATACATAATCGAAAATGTAGGAAAGATCAGAGAATTCACTTTTAAGGTGGGTAGCTTTTACTTCTGCTACATAATCTTTATTGGTTTTTTCAGGATTCCAGTTAATTAGTTTTTTATCACTTAATTTTTTAAGAATGAACAAGAACTGATAACGGACAGCTGAGCGGTAATCTCCTGTAAGTTCAAATTTCGCAATACTTTCAGGAAAATTGATTTCATGGATATTTTCATGCAGTTCCTCTACATTCAGAGCGAGCTTTTTATTCTTTTTACCGAATATAAAGTTCCCATCTTTCCCAAGAATATATTTGATGATAAAATAAAGAAGAAAACCAACCAGAATAATCGCAAAAAGACGAATAAGCGTTCCTGTTAGTTCTGAAGATTTTGCAAAAACCGTTTCTCCAAAAATACTTCGTAAAATACGGTCTACTTTTCTCAACAACTTTTGCCAAAAGGATTCTCTGGGCTTTGATACCGAATAATCATACTCATTTCCTTTATATCTCGACGGAATATCTTTCTTAAATTCTTTGGAATAGAGTTCATTTTTCTGAAACCGGATTCTTCTTCAATACAGAATCCGCCGGCAGCATATTGTGATAATGGCCTGTTGTATACAGCGAATCTTCCATATAATCTTCATCCTGAGCTTTCATAAAGCTTAAGGAGAATACAAATAATATGAAAAAAAGAGCCTTATTCATTGATCCCAATCGTATCTATTTCTTCAAGTTCTATTTTCTGATGAAGATCTGTCCTGCTGTCATAATACATCAATCCGGCATTCACATACAAAAGGTTGGAAAGGAAGAATGAAAGCAGCATTGAAATTCCATAGAATACAAAAAAGCAATTCCAAAAGCTCCTGTAAAAGGGTTTTGCTCAAAATTTCCATCCGGAGAAGTTGTAAGTACGGAGCCATAGAAAAAAATCATCGGAATATAGGTGAAGACAGAGCTGACAATGGTTGTAATGATAAACATTACAAATGCTCCACCCCAATATTTCCAATAAGGAGACTTTTCGCTTCCATTAGGGTAGGAAAACTGGGAACGGATAGAATAACTTAAGCTTTCCATGAAGCCTCTGCCGGAATTAAAATAATCATACATCAGAAATGTAATCACATTAAACAATGTAGGATATACTATCATAACAAGAAAGATCCCAATAAGCACAAATATCAGAAGGTAAGAAAATCCTATTACAAATAAAGACAAAGGTGCTACAATAAATGTTATTCCCAGGCAAAGTTTAGCAATCCTACCTGCATTTTTTTTGAAATCACCTAAAATTTCATCGGTCTTTATATTGTTTGCTCCACCCGCAATTCTTTTCAGATAAAAGACAGGATACAAATAATTGATAACCGCCAAAATCATAAAAAGCAGAAAGGTAAGAATTCCTACTCCAATCAGCATCCCGGCATTCTCTGAAAAATAACGTTCAAAGTAATAGGAATCTCCATTTAGGTTGGAGCCAAAAATCTGAGAAAAAAGCTCTTTATATCCGAAAATAAAAACAGTTACCATTAAAATCAACAGCAAACCGTTAATCAGGATATAGTTTTTAAAATAATTTTTCCCGTATAATTTGAAAAAGTTGAAACTATCACTAATGAAAGTTCCAAAATCTCTTTTTTTATAAAATTGTATCATGGATGTGTTTATTAGTTTTTTTATTGACTATTGAAGGATATACAAAATAATAGAATCCTATAATGGCCAGTGATCCCAGAATAATAATCAGATTCAGGAATATAGGCATTTTTAAAGCATGTCTTGTAACATACCCTTCAATAATTCCTGCACAGATTGTGAAAGGAACTGTACTTAAAAATATTTTAAAAGAATCTTTAAATCCTTTTTTAAAAGAATTAAATCTAGAAAAGGTTCTCGGGAACAGAATAGATGCTCCTAAAATCAATCCGCACATTGCTTCCACCACCATAGCGAAAATTTCAAATACTCCATGAAGCCAGATTCCTCTGGCACTATCTTTCAACGCTCCATAATCATAGAAGAAATATTGAAAAGAGCCTAACATGACACTATTGGAGAGCAAAGCAAATAAAGTTCCCACTCCGCCGGCGATTCCGTAGATGTATAATTTAGCCCCAACCTGGATATTGTTGAAAATAATCCCAATGGTGGTCCCCCACGTTGTTCCGCTCTGGTAAACACCTACTGCATTATTCTTTTTGATATTTTCGATGGTTTCGTTTACATAGCTTTCTCCAAGAATAATATTCACAAAATCTTTATCATACATGGCAGAAAGCACTCCTATCGAAGTAAAAAGAACAAAAAACAGGAAAGCATACAACAGATATCTCCGATACTGATACACCAGCAGCGGCACTTCTGTTTTAAAGAAATACAAGAGCCTGTTCTCCTCTACTCTTTTCGTTTTATAAATCTTTTGAAAGATCTGGGAAGATAAGTGATTCAGATAAACAGTAGTATTGCTTTTAGGATAGTAAGTCTGTGCAAAAGAAAGATCATTGATCAGATTAATATACAACGAAGACAGGTCATCAGGATTTTTTTTATTTTCCCATCAATAACCTGTTCTATTCCCAACCATTTTTCTTTATTTTGTTTAATAAAATAAACTTCTCTCATAATTGTAAGGCTAAAATAATAAAAAATATGTCTCAGATCGCGATAAATACCTCACAAAATGTAAATATTAACTTCAATACGGCAAGTGTTGGAGAAAGAATGCTTGCATTTATCATTGATCTTCTGATAAGGGTTGCTTACATTGTCATTGTTCTTTATTTGTTTTTCAATATACTGGATTTGGGATATTTACTGAATGGTCTGGATAATTGGTCTGTAATGGCCGTTTACATCATTCTTACGTTCCCTACCTATATTTACCCCCTTGTTTTGGAAAGTTTAATGGAAGGACAGACTCCAGGGAAAAAGCTCATGAAAATCAGGGTAGTAAAGATTGATGGATATCAGGCTAGTTTTGGAGATTATATGATCCGTTGGGTATTCAGAATGATTGATGTTTCCTTTGCCGGAGTGGTAGGTTTAATTTCAATGATTGTTTCCAAAAACAATCAGCGTTTGGGAGATATTGCTTCCGGAACGGCAGTGATTTCTCTAAAAAACAATATCAATATTTCTCATACTATCCTTGAAAATATCAATGAGGATTATGTACCTTCATTTCCTCAGGTAATTGCATTAAGTGACAATGATATGAGAATCATCAAAGATAATTATACTAAAGCTGTGAAAGCTGGTGACCGTCAGATTATCAGTAAACTTTCCGACAAGATCAAAAGCATCCTGAAACTGGAAATAGATCCTACAAAAATGACGGAAAAGCAGTTTATTAATGTTATTATCAAAGACTATAATTATTATACTGGGAAGGATAATTAATACGCTGTCAATAGTCAATTTTGCTTCGCAAGTGAATAGTGAATAATAAAACCATTGAAATGAATTCATTTTAGCCGTCCTCAAAATTTTTCGTATCTTTATTAGCTATTAAGCCTTTTATCATGAAATTTGAAAACAACAGATCCGGCAACGGCGGAGTTCTTACTCTGAATAATGAAATAAAAGAAGTTGGAAGATTAACGTATACCATTTTCCCGGAAGATCAAAAACTGATTATTTCTTTTGTTTTGGTTCATCCTGAATTTGAAGGAAGGGGAATGGGGAAATATTTAGTAGAAGAAGCCATCAAATTCGCAAGAGAAAACAACTGGAATGTTTACCCTCACTGTTCTTATGCCAGAGCCGTTATGATGAGAATGAATGATGTGGATGATATTTTCTTAAAGAGCTAAGACATCCTTCACCAGAATTTCTTCAATATTATCCGGATAATCTACAACCAAATGATGGTCTGAAGCCACCCACTCCATAATTTCCTGCAGATTTAAAACCTTAGAGTTAGGAATTCCCATTGTATCCAGAGCACAGGCATTGCACTCCTGCTCATACTGGTTATGAATGGGGATCACAAAGAGCTTTTTATCCATGAAAAGAGCTTCAGCAGGCGTTTCGAAACCGGCATTGCATAGAATTCCTTCACACCCTTCAAAATATTTCAGATATTGAATTTCATCAATAGGGAATACTTCAACATTTTTCACTTTTACCTGTACTTTACTATATTTAGAAAATACTTTCCACTCTACCGGAATTTTTCTTAGAACCTTAATAATATTTTCATCTGCAAAGCTTGGAAGATAAACCAAATAATATCCTTTTTTGTAAGGATTAAGATTTCTGATCTTTTTCGAATGACCGGTTTTTTGATCTGTGGATGATAATTTTCAAAATGGAACCCGATCTTTCTTTCACTGGGAACATAATATTTTAAAATCATCTCCCCTAAAAAATCTTTCTTTTTGGGCTTAGGTGTTTCAGGAAAGCTCATGGATGCCTGATGGCTGAGTTCAATCATTGGCAGTTTCTTCAATTTCGACGCCCAGCCTGTCAAAGGTTCATAATCATTGATGATAAGATCATATTGCGAAAGTTCCAAGTTTCTTATTGTTTTTGCAGCATCAATGAATTTATTATCAGTAAACGTTTTTCGGTAGGATAAACCGCCTGTTTTGTTATACAGAAGAGAAATACCCCTATATTGAAAATCGATGGGGAAATCAGCCTTTAATTGCGATTGATGTCCACTAATGAGGGTATCCACCGAAGCATACTTTTTGAGTATCGGAATAATCTCCTGTGCCCTAGCCACATGACCGTTTCCGGTACCCTGAAATGCATACAAAATTTTCATTAAGTAAAATTAGTTACAATTTTTAAAAGCTCAGAATTATCCATCTCCTGTATTTCCTCCGCTTCATCATCTTTTAGTAAATGTTTATGGTCATCATAATAAAAGATCTTCCATTCCTTATCATGATATTCTAAAGCGGATAGATTTTCAATCCAATCTCCTGAGTTCAGATAAGTGCAGGATCCTTTTTTGTTAACAACCTCCCGAATCTGCGGCTGATGAATATGCCCGCAAACCACATAGTCATATTGATTATCAATGGCCAGTTCGGAAGCAGTGAGTTCAAAGTCGCCAATGTACTTTACCGCTTTCTTCACATTATTTTTAATTTTTTTTGAAAATGAATATTTTTCTTTACCCATTTTCTCTAAAAACCAATTTACTACATTATTGATAATAATTAAAAGGTCGTATCCTTTTCCGCCAAGTTTGGCGATCCATTTGGAATGCTGGACGGATGCATCGAAAACATCACCATGAAAAATCCAGGTTTTCTTCTGATCAATAGTCAGGCAGATTTTATTACAGACTTTAAGTTTTCCCAATTCAAAATCGGTAAACTTACGGAACATCTCATCATGATTGCCTGTAATATAATAAACGTCCGTATTCTTGGTAGCAAATGAAAGGATTTTTCGGATTACCTTTAAATGAGGTTTAGGGAAGTAAGACTTTTTGAATTGCCAGATATCAATGATATCACCATTCAAAACCAAAGTTTTAGGCTGAATAGAATTGAGGTATCTCAGCAATTCCTTAGCCTTACATCCATAAGTTCCCAAATGAACATCCGATATGACAACTAACTCAACATTTCTTTTCATCCGTATATTTTTCAGCTTTTATATTTGCCGCACGGAACGCCTATTATTTTTGATATCAAAACATATTAAGACGTTTCATAGTTTTTTACAAAGAAACTAATTGAAAGTTAACTGTATATGAATGCTATATTATTTTTTATAAAGAGTCCATCAACTCTTCAGTAATTTCCATATTGTGATAAACGTTCTGTACATCATCGTCATCTTCGAAACGCTCAAGCATTTTCATATTCGCTTTGAACTGCTCTAGATTCACCTCCTTGGTATTGTTTGGAATTCTTTGTAGTTCTGCACTCTTCGCCTCAATTCCAAGTTCGTCTAATTTGTGAGATAAAGATCCGAAGTCTTCAAAAGCCGTAGTAATCATTACTTCTTCTTCATCCTTTTCTACATCTTCTGCTCCACCATCAATCATTTCCATTTCGAAATCATCCCACTCCATTTTAACCTGAGCTAAATCGATTGTAAAAATACCTTTTCTATCGAAGATAAATGCAAGCTCACCATTTTTACCCAGGTTGCCGTCAAACTTGTTGAAAATAGCCCTTACGTTTGCTACTGTTCTGGTTGTATTGTTTGTAGTACATTCTACAAAGAAAGCAACACCTCCCTGTCCGTACCCCTCATAAGTAACTTCTTCATAGTTTTCAGCATCTGCACCGCTTGCTTTTTTAATAGCTCTTTCTACGTTATCCTTTGGCATGTTTGCCCCTTTAGCATTTTGGATACATCTTCTCAATGCCGGATTAGCTTCAGGATCTGTTCCTCCTGCTTTTACTGCCAATGCAATATCTTTACCTATTTTAGAGAAAGTTTTGGCCATCTTATCCCATCTGGCCATTTTAGAAGCTTTTCTATATTCAAATGCTCTTCCCATTTTTAAATTTTAAATTTTCAACAAAAATACTTAAAAGTCTACAAAAAAAAAATACCTCCAAAAAATTGGAGGTATTCATTATTTAGAAAAATTAATTATTTTTTCTTTTTAACTACTTTTTTCGCAGGAGCTTTTTTGCCTCCTTTTTTAGTAGCTTTTTTCACTTTTACTGGAGTTGGATCATCGTAATCTCTTTTCTTAAGAGCATTCCATTGAGCATCATCTTCAATAGCAGTTACAACAACTTTTCTGTCTACTTGTCTTTCAGCGTCAGTAGCTTTAGCTGGAATTGTAGCTTTAGCAGAACCTACACCTATTGATTTAAGAGCGTTAGCATCTACACCTCTTGTATCTAAAGCAGCAACTACAGAAGCAGCTCTTTGTCTAGATAATTTCAAGTTGTAAGCAGCAGCACCTTTAGCATCAGTTCTACCTTCTAATAGATAGTGACCACCATCCTTCTTAATAATTTCAGCAGCCTGATCTAGAGCTGGTTTAGATTCAGCTTTAATTGTAGCTTTATTGAAATCGAAGAATACGCTTCCTAATTTAGTTTCAACATCTTTAGCAGTTACAGTCTTAGGCTTAGGACATCCGTTGTATTCTGGAAGACCTGGAACAGTAGGACAAGCATCATCTTTATCTAAGATACCGTCACCGTCTGTATCTGGCCAAGGACAACCTTTGTTTTCAGCAGGACCTGCAACAGTAGGACAAGCATCATCTTTGTCGATAACACCGTCACCGTCTGTATCTGGCCAAGGACAACCGTTGTTTTCAACTGGACCAGCTACATCTGGACATTGATCGTCTTTATCTGGAACTCCGTCACCGTCAGTATCAGGACATCCTTGGAATTCTGGTAAACCTGGAGTATCTGGACAAAGATCATCTTTGTCTAGGATACCATCCTTATCTCTGTCTCTGTTTCCGAATCTGAATAAGATAGAAGCAGAAGCTTGCCAGAAGTTAGCAACAGTAGATTTATCACCTGGAGTTGATACATAATCTCCTTGGATACCAAGACCGAAGTTTTTAGTTACCCAGAAGTTAGCACCAGCACCTGTAGCTACTGTAAAGTGGTTAGCTTTACCGTTTTCGTTACCATCCTTACCATTTGGAACAGATTCACCTTTGTAGTCATTTCTTGGGAAAGAAAGAGAAGTGTAATCATGTCTTAAATAGTTAGCACCTACTCTTAAGTAAGGGTCAAACCAAGACTCTTCGTTCCATAAAAGACCAGCACCGTGAGCCTGGAAACCAAGACCTGTCATTAGGAAAAATTCTTTCCCCATGTTGAATCTTTTGTTTTCAACATTCCCAACAGAAGTCTGCCAGTCAATAACTAAACCTTTACCAACGTTTCTAGCAACTGTTAACTTAGATAATGGAGGTGTAATAGAGAAGTTGTTCAAATTGAACATTCTCTTCGTTAGATTATTAGCAGAGAACGTATTACTGAAACTTGTCTGTGCTGCCTTGTGGTTTTCCGCATGAGCACCAACTCCGATCAACCACGGATTGTTGGTAGTCTGGGCAAAGACAGTAGAGGCAACAGTAAGCGCCAATGCTGAAATTCCTAATTTTAGATTTTTCATAGAATTAAATGATTAAATAATTGATAATGCAAAATAAATATAATTTTTCTTTATATACAAAGTTTTTCAAATGATTTTTAACTTTTCTTTAATATTCTGTCCAGGTTCCGCTTATTTTCTCTATCTTTAATGGCCTCTCTTTTATCGAAAAGCTTTTTCCCTCTACCCAGCGCTATCAGCACTTTTGCTTTACCTCGATCAGTGATATATAATTTCAAAGCTATAATCGTGTTCCCTGCATCTTTTAACTTTTTCTCAAGTTTTTGCAATTCTTTTTTGTGCAAGAGCAATTTCCGTTCCCTTTTTGTTTTATGATTGTAAAAAGTTCCCAATTTATACTCATCAATCATCATGTTGATGATGTATAATTCCCCATCAATAAACTGACAGAACGATTCTGTGATAGATGCTTTGGAAGAGCGTAAAGATTTTATTTCTGTACCCGTTAAAACCATCCCGGCTTCGTATTCTTCAAGAATTTCATATTCAAATCGGGCCCTTTTATTTAATATATTAACTGTTTTCTCAATCTTCATTATTTTAAAATTTCGTTAATGAAATATATAAAAAATACCATACATTTAAAAACTTGACTATTATATTATTACAAAATACCCAAATTCTTTTCGTATTTTTGCGCCAAATTTACAAAACTATATGTTAACAGTATCTAACTTATCTTTACAATTCGGGAAAAGAGTTCTTTTTGACGAGGTAAATATTATGTTTACCAAAGGAAACTGCTACGGGATTATCGGAGCAAACGGGGCGGGAAAGTCTACATTCCTTAAAATATTAACAGGAAAGCAAGATCCTACAACAGGTCACGTATCTCTGGAACCAGGGAAAAGAATGTCAGTTTTAGAGCAGGATCACTTTGCTTATGATCAGTTTACTGTTCTTGAAGCTGTATTAAGAGGTAATAAAAAATTATTTGAGATAAAGGAGGAAATGGATGCGTTATACGCAAAAGAAGATTTCTCCGATGAAGATGGAATTAAAGCAGGTGAATTAGGTGTAATCTATGATGAAATGGGTGGATGGACTGCAGAATCTGATGCACAAACCATGTTATCTAACGTAGGAATCAGTGATGATATGCACTGGCAGATGATGAGTGAACTTGAGAACAAAGACAAAGTAAAAGTTCTTTTGGCTCAGGCACTTTTCGGAAACCCTGATGTACTTATTCTGGATGAGCCTACCAACGACCTTGACATTGATACAATTTCTTGGTTAGAGGATTTCCTTGCTGACTACGAAAATACAGTAATTGTAGTATCTCACGACCGTCACTTCTTGGATACAGTATGTACTCACATTGGTGACTTAGATTACTCTAAACTTAACCTTTACACAGGTAACTACTCTTTCTGGTACCAAGCATCTCAGCTAGCAACAAGACAAAGAGCTCAGGCTAACAAGAAAGCTGAAGAAAAGAAAAAAGAACTTCAGGACTTCATTGCTCGATTCAGTTCTAACGTTGCTAAAGCTAAACAAGCTACTGCAAGAAAGAAAATGATCGACAAATTAAATATTGATGATATTAAGCCTTCTTCAAGAAGATATCCAGCAATCATTTTTGAAATGGAAAGAGAAGCGGGAGATCAGATTCTTGATGTAAAAGGTCTTGAAAAAACAAAAGACGGCGAATTATTATTCTCTAATATTGATTTAAATCTTAAAAAGGGAGATAAAGTAGCGGTACTTTCTAAAAACTCTTTAGCAATTACAGAATTCTTCGAAATTTTAGCAGGAAATGTTGAAGCGGACAAAGGAACTGTAGCTTGGGGAGTTACGACAAACCAGTCTCACATGCCTTTAGATAATACTAATTTCTTCCAGGAGGATTTAAGCTTGGTTGATTGGTTGAGACAATTCACTAAGAATGATGAAGAGCGTCACGAAGAATTCGTAAGAGGATTCCTAGGAAGAATGCTTTTCTCTGGTGATGAAGCTTTGAAATCTTGTAAAGTACTTTCAGGAGGTGAAAAAATGAGATGTATGTTCAGTAGAATGATGCTTCAGAAAGCTAATGTTCTTTTATTAGATGAACCTACCAACCACTTAGACCTTGAAAGTATCACAACATTGAACAACTCATTGTCTAACTTCAAAGGAAATCTTTTATTGGCATCTCATGACCACGAAATGTTGTCAACTGTCTGTAACAGAATCATTGAACTGACTCCTAACGGAATTATTGACAGAGAAATGACTTATGATGAATATCTTGCTGATAAAAAAGTAAAAGAATTAAGAGAAAAAATGTATTCTTAATCTGATCATCAAATGAATATAAAAATACCTCAAAGCAAGGCTTTGAGGTATTTTCGTTTAAACAATAAATAAAATAATTATTTTGTAAGTTTCGTTGTTGGAAGAGCAACCGTTCCCGGATCTTTCCATAATCCGTCTTTTTCTGCTTTCTTTTTAATAGCCTGAGCTCTTTTTTCACTGTCCGGGTGAGAGTTAAACATTTTTTCAAAACCGGATTGTGTACTTCCTCCCGATAATAAAGCTAATTTCTTGAAAGCGGTATAAGCCCCTACTACATCATATTTATTAGCTTTCATAAAGTCATAAGAATAGGTATCTGCTTCAGATTCCTGCTTTTTACTGTGAGTCGCATCCAAAAATTCGTTTGCCATTTTTCCGATCTGGCTATCATTAAGAGTAGCTACTGCACCGGATGCTGATGATGCTGCATCTAATGCTGCCGCTTTTAAGTAGGCAGATTTCATGGCATCTTTTGTATCTTCATTTTTAACGTGACCGATTTCGTGGCCAATTACAGCCAATAATTCGTTATCTGTCATAAGATCCATCAAAGAGGAAAATACACGTACACTTCCATCTGCACAAGCAAATGCATTGATATCTTTTACTTTATATACTTTATAATTAAGGTTCAGACCGTCTTGTGATTTGTGTTTTCCAAACAGTTTATTCAATCGTACTGTATAAGGATCTTTTGGTCCTGCTACTGGATTGTTTTTGTCCATCCAATCTACAGATTCCTTGGACAATTTAATAGCATCTTCGTTCGTGAACGTTAAAGCTTTTGCCCCTTTTGAAACAACCCCGGCAGCTTTTCCGAGATTAAATTGTGCATTCATTGAATTGATTGCGCCTAAAAAAGTAAGGCATACGATAATTTTTTTCATAGTCATTTAAATTTGGAGCACGAAGGTAATCAATTTTTAACAATTATTAAGTCAAAACTTAGATCCCTATCCCATCAAAATGCTATTTTTTTTCCTTATTTTTGTGAGCATGAGTCAAAAATGGATTTACAAGCCCGAACCCGATGAGGAAATTGTGGACGGACTAAGTTCGTCACTTGGTTTTGGTACTTTTGAATCTAAACTTCTCGTTCTAAGAGGAATTGACAATTATCAGAAGGCGAGAGAATTTTTCAAACCAAACCTTAACGATATACACAATCCGTTTTTAATGGCAGATATGCAAAAAGCTGTAGAGCGTATTGCCACTGCAATTGAAAATGGTGAAAAGATATTAGTATATGGTGACTATGATGTGGATGGAACTACCGCAGTTGCCTTAATGTACCTTTACCTCAGCAAAATTGTTGAGAAAAAATATCTGGATTATTATATTCCGGACAGGAATTCTGAAGGATACGGAATTTCTACAGAAGGAATTGATTTTGCCAAAGAGAATGGTTTTTCATTAATCATTGCTTTAGACTGCGGAATTAAGGCTCTCGATATGATTAATTATGCTTCCAGTCTGGAAATAGATTTTATCATTTGTGACCACCACCTTCCTGGTGAAGAAATTCCTAATGCTGCTGCAGTTCTTGATCCTAAAAGAAGTGACTGCCGTTACCCGTTCAAGGAACTTTCCGGCTGTGGTGTTGGTTTTAAGCTTTGCCAGGGACTTAATACAATTTATAAACTTCCGGATGCCGAGCTATTTGAACTCACAGATCTCCTGGCTATTTCCATTGCCGCTGATATTGTTTCAATGACCGGAGAAAACAGAGTTCTTGCTAAAATGGGATTGAAAACCCTTAGAAAAACAAGAAACCTTGGGTTAAGATTATTAATCCCGGAAGATAAACTGTCTCATTTTGAAATTTCAAATATTGTTTTTGAAATTGCTCCTAAAATAAATGCTGCCGGAAGAATTTCCCATGGAAAAGCAGCGGTAGAACTTATGGTTTCTGAAAATCTGAAACATGCCAACCAGATTGTGAGCGATATCATGAACCTCAACGATGAAAGGCGTGAACTGGACATGAACTCTACCCTTTCTGCTCTGAATCAGATTATAGAGTCTCAGCAGGAAACAAAACATACCACCATTGTTTACCATCCTGAATGGAACAAAGGAGTCATTGGAATTGTGGCATCCAGACTTATTGAAACCTATTATAAACCGACGCTGGTGTTTACAGATGGAAATAATGGGGAAATGGTAGCTTCTGCACGATCTGTTTCAGATTTTGATGTTCACGAAGCTCTTGATTTATGCTCTGAATATTTCCTTAAATTCGGAGGGCATCATGCTGCTGCCGGACTTTCAATGGAGAAGGATAAGTTTGAAGCATTTAAAGTAAAATTTGAACAAATTGTTTCTGAAAAAATTCAGGATCATCAAAAAGAGCCTTCTATCTCAATTGACACTGAAATTACCGTTGACGAAATTAACAGGGAATTTATCAATTTCCATAGAAAACTAGCTCCTTTTGGACCTCATAATATGAAACCCATCTTTACTTTATCTAACCAAAAGCTTTCTGGTTATGTAAAAACAATGGGTAAAGATAATAATCACCTGAAATTCTATATCAAGCAGGAATCTACAGGAAGAAATATTGAATGTGTAGGCTTTAAGCTCGGACAGTTTGTAGAAGATTTTAAAAATAAAAATTTTGATCTTGCTTTTACTTTGGAAGAAAATCACTGGAAAGGCAATGTTACTCATTATCTTAATATTAAAGACGTAAAGTTCAGGGATTAGATAGATTCTTTTGTAATACTATCCTGCCTGTCTAACAAATATGAAAAAAATCGGTCTCTTCTTCGGATCTTTTAATCCGATTCATATCGGACATCTTATTTTGGCTAATTATATTCTGGAAAATTCGGATATGGATGAGCTGTGGTTTGTAGTAAGCCCACAGAACCCGTTCAAAGACAAAAAGTCTTTGTTGAAGGATCACAACCGATTGGATATGGTACAGCTGGCAGTGAAAAATTATCCGAATATGCGTGCTTCCAATGTGGAGTTTTCGCTTCCGAAACCGAGTTATACCATTGATACGCTTACTTACCTGCATGAAAAACATCCGGACTATTCTTTCAGCCTGATTATGGGAGAAGATAATCTGGACAGCCTTCACAAGTGGAAAAATTCTGATGCTTTGATTAAAAATCATCATATTATTGTTTACCCAAGGGTATTTGAAGGGGAAAAGAAAGATTCTGAATATCTTCAGCATGAAAACATCTCTCTGATCAAAGCTCCAGTGATCGAACTTTCTGCTACAGAAATTCGTAATATGATCAAAGATGATAAGAATGTAAGGCCAATGCTGCCACCTGAAGTTTTTGAATATTTGGATGGAAGTAACTTTTATAAGTAATTTTGCAAAACCAGAAAATTAGAGGGCAAAAATGAGAAGTTCGAGAAAGTCTCTTACTTTTTAGCTTTCAAAATATGCTTATAAAAATGGACTTCATCGAAAAATTTTTCTCAAAATATTCTCAGGAAAAACTTATTAAATGGTTTAAACAGATTTGTCTTGCAGAGGCTATTTCATGTGTTCTATTATATGGTGTAGCTATGATCTGGATTCGATATGATGAAAATCTATATTCTATTATTTTCATTAGTGTAATTGGCAGTTTACACGGATTATTTTTTACCCTTTATCTTTTACTCTGTCTTCCTGCCAGAAAAATTTACAACTGGGATGATGAAGATTTTGTATTCGCCCTATTATCTGCTTTTTTTCCTTTTGCTACAATATGGGTAGATAAAAAACTGGCGAAATTCGACAGAGAATAAATTATTTTTTCATAAAATTTCATGTTTTGTTGTAACAAAATTATTGTTACAGTTGTCTTATTATACAGAAAGGTCAAGCAATCAATATTTTAATTTAAATTTTTACCAACTGTAAATCAATGTTTTATATTTAATTATAAATATTTTTAAGTACTTTGTATTGCATGATACTAAATTTATTATATATCTTTGTAATGTAAAATAACAAACCATACAAGCTATTAAACTAAAAATATAATAATCATGAAAACTCAAATTCTCATTGCAGCTCTATTCTTCAGCGGACTGGTTGCCGCCCAACAGAAAAAAGATAGTTTGAAAGTAAATGCTATTGAGTCCGTCAATATCAAGAAACAGGTTTTCAAAAAACAGGGAGACCGTCTTGTTTATGATGTGGCAGCTTCTCCTATTGCAAAAGGTACTAATACTTTTAACCTTTTAAAACAAACTCCTATGATTTCGAGTATTGACGGCAAAACGCTTAAAATTCTTGGTAAATCTGATGCTGTTATTTACATCAACAATAAAAAAAGCAATATGGATGCTGAGGCATTGATTGAAATGCTAAAGTCTACTCCCTCTGAAGATATCCAGAAAATTGAAGTGATTACGGTTCCCGGAAGTGAGTTTCAGGTTGAATCTAAGGAAGGGGTGATCAATATTGTAATGAAAAAGAACAAAAGCAATGGCTACAATGGGACGTTGAAAATGCAAAATGAGCAGGCTTACTACAACAACCCTAATGCAGGAGCTTCTTTTAACTTCAGACAGGGAAAATGGTCAGGAAATTCTAATTTCAGAATGGGAAGCTGGACGGAAAGACAAAATTATACCCTTTCCAATGGAGACCCTACCTTCAGAAATGAATCTTATGGTTCTAATGATGATCCTAATAAAAACTTTGGCGGCGGGTTTAATATTGATTATGAAATCAGTAAGAAACAAAATCTGGGGCTTTCTTACAATATGAGATATAATAAGAGTTTCAATTCTATACTGGATATGACGAACTGGCAAAACGGAGTATTAATGGACAGAACGGTTAATCATGAAGATGCCCAAACCAGAAACCATTCTTTCAATTTAAATTATGAGATTAAGACAGATTCTATAGGCAGTAAACTTACTACTAATGTTTCTTACTTGTGGTTTAACAGGGACAAAGTAAGTTTCAATGAAAGTATTCCATTTAATCTTGACCCTTCCAGTGAAGCCTATAAAAAGAGATACTCTGCTCTACAACAGTCAGTGCCTCAAATCATCAATAATTATGCTGCCAATATAGATTATTTGAAAAAAACAGCTAAAGGGGCAACCTGGTTAATGGGCGTGAGTTATAATTATACCAATACGGATAATGATACCAGACAAGATAAATTAATGGATGACGAGTTTGTAATGGATCCAAAACAGACGAATCATTTCATCTATAAAGAAAATATTTTAGGTATTTATTTAAACTACGAAAGAAAACTTACCGAAAAATTATCCGGGAAAATAGGAGCCCGCTACGAAATGACCAAAAGTACCGGAGATATTCTTGGAAAAACAGGGTTTGAGAGAAATTATAATAATCTGCTTCCTTATCTGAATTTAAACTACGCCATCAATTCTGATCATAATCTAAGTTATACTTTCTCCAGTAGAATCAGAAGACCGAGATTCTGGGAACTGAATCCCTCCAGAACCTATTTTACTCCAACCAACTACACTCAAAATAATCCGTTTGTATTGGCTGCTAAATTTTATAATCAGGAGCTGAACTATATGTATAAAAATGCATTCTATGCTAATCTGAGTTATACAATGGTAGATGATGCGGCAGCTTCTGATCTGCTTCCTTTACAGGGAATTTTAACCACTCCGCAAAAGGATGAAAATGGTAATTACGTATATGATGAAGCAGGTAATATGCTTATGGATAAAATAAGATTCCTGAGATACATCAGAACCAATTATGGTAAGAACAGAGAAATCAGTTTGACGCTTGGAATGAACAAGTCCTGGTTTAAAGATATCTGGACCACCAACTATTCCGTGAATCTAGGATATATTACTTATACCGGCGGAGTATGGCAGGATCCAACTTCCCAACTTGGACCCTATGAAAGTGAAGAACTGGAGCCTTACATTGTAGATGTTAAAAACTATAATATGTCTGCAACCATCAACAATATTATTCGTCTTTCTTCTAAAAAGGATTGGTTTCTGGGTGTTAATTACTTTTTTGGAAGCAAAGTAGCTATGGAAGGTGGAACAATTGGGGTAAGACAAAGTTTTGATGTCAGTGTGAAAAAAATTATTGGTGACTGGACTATTGTTGCGGAAGGTAACGATTTATTTAACCAGAGTTTCTATAGAGTAAATGGTGTACAGCCTAATGGAAAGTATAATAATATCACCAACTTCAATTATCCACGGTTAATAAGCATTGGCGTAACCTACAATTTCGGAAATCAGAAACTGAAAAAAGCAAGGGAAATGAAATCAGCGAATGATGCGGTGAAATCAAGAACCTAATCTATAAAAACTTATCTCTCTAACCACTCTTTAAAAAAACAAACATGAAACGTATACTTTTGTCAATAGCTGTCATATTCGGGGCTTGTGCTTTTGCTCAGGAAAAGAAATCTGACTCGACAAAGACTAAAAATATAGAAGGTGTTACCATCACCAAACAGGTTTTCAAAAAACAAAGTGACCGCCTGGTATATGATGTTGCATCTTCTCCTATAGCGAAAGGAAATACAACTTTCGATATTCTGAAACAGACTCCACTGTTGTCTTCTACCGATGATAAAACATTAAAGATTGCAGGAAAAAACAATGTCCTTATCTATATCAATGGAAGAAAATCCAATATGGATGCCGAATCGCTGGCTCAGTTCCTGAAAAATACTCCAGCAGAAAACATTCAGAAAATTGAGGTAATTACAGTTCCCGGAAGTGAATATCAGGTGGAATCTTCCGATGGGATTATCAACATTGTTTTAAAGAAAAAAATGAGTGATGGTCTTAACGGAAATATGAGATTCTCTAATACCCAAGGGAAATACAATGCCAGCCAGGCAAGCTTCTCTGCTAATTACAGAAAAGATAAACTGGGAATAAGTGCCAGCCTCAGTGGCGGAGAAAATATAGAAGCTCAAACCTACACTCTGAGAAACAGCAGTGATAGTGCATCTAATGAATCAACCGGTGATATCGATGATCCAAATAAGAACATTGGTGGCTATCTGAACATCGATTATCAATTAAATGATAAAAGCAACTTAGCATTATCCTGGAATACGTGGGCCAATAAGAGCTATAATTCAACAGTAAGCCTGTTTAATACTATTATTAACAAAAATGGCCCCAGCTATACATGGTCTAAAAATAAAGAGGACGCAAGAACTTATAATAATTCACTTAACTTAAATTATGAATTAAAAACAGATTCTTTAGGGAGTAAATTAAATTTAAATGCAGCTTACCTGAATTATAAAAGATTCCAGTTTACAGATAATATCACTTATAAGTCTGACATTAGCAGAAACATAGGAGATAAATCTATACAAATGCTTCAGGATCTGCCACAGGTTATCAACAATTTCTCCGGAATGGTGGATTACATTCAAAAATTTAAAAATGATCTCACCATTTCCATTGGAGGAAACTATAATAAAACAAAAACGGACAACGATACGAAAAGCGACACTTATTTTATTGATCCTGAGAAACCAGCAAAATTAGCACCCAACCATTTTATTTATGATGAAAACATCTATGGTTTCTATTTAACTGCTGAAAAGAAATTTTCGGATAAATTCTCTGGAAAAATTGGAACAAGATATGAAATCACCAACAGCTTAGGAACTTCGGATAATCCCCCTGAAGGAGCAGAAGCTCTTAAAAGAATTGAAAGAAATTACAATAATTTTCTACCTTACCTGAGCCTAAACTATGCCATTAATGAGAAGAACAATATTTCCTATTCATTTTCAAGCAGAATGAGAAGACCAAGTTTCTGGGAAATCAATCCGGTTGTGAATAAACTGACTGATGATAATTATACACAAAACAACCCATTTGTAAAGGCTTCTTCGACTTATAATCAAGAGCTGATGTATATGTATAAGAATTCATATTTTGTCGTTTTAAATCATTCTTATATTAAAGATGCTATCACTCAGGTTCCTCTACAGGGCTATCCAGAAAAACCTAATGGGGATACTGGTAAAAATCTAGCTTTAAGATATATAAGAACCAATTTTGGAGATAAGCAGGAAATGTCTGCAATGGTGGGAATTCAAAAATCATTCTTTAAACAGTACTGGACAACCAACTTCAGCATTGGTGTTCAACATAACAGAAACAACGGAAGCTTGGATATGGACCCTACTACAGGAGACCGATTCAAAGATGAGTTTGGAAACTATGTAACTTATGTCAATGATATCAATTCTACCAGTCTTTTGATTCAGACCAACAATACCATTCGTCTTGATAAAGCGAAAACGTGGTTTCTTGGGGTAAATTTCTTCTACATAGATAAACAGCAGATAGAATTAGGGATGTTACGAGGGTTATCAAGTTTAGATCTCAGCATCAAGAAAAACTGGAACGACTGGACATTTGCACTGAATGTAAATGATGTTTTAAGAACCAATATTGTAGTAATTGATGATTACCAAAGCAACGGAAACTACAACTATATCCACCAGAATCAGTATAAAAGAAATTTAACAGTGAGCCTTACATACAATTTCGGAAACAAAAAACTGAAAAAGGTAAGAGATATTGAAGGGGCATCCGATTCTATCAAAAGCAGAACCAGATAAAACTATCTTTCATCATATTCAATCAAATTATTTTGTACAGAAACCTGTTGGTTATTCAGCAGGTTTTTTATCTTTAATTCTATGAAAAAATACTTCATATTTATCATTTGTTTGATTTCCTTTTTATGGACAGCCTGTAAAGAGAACAAAATTATCCTTGGTGACAATATCAGCTTCAAAAAGGAGAAAAACGTTCATTATGGGAATCATCCGGAACAGGTTATGGATCTTTATATGCCAAACCAAGGAGCATCTGATGAAAAAGAAGTTTTTATTATTATTCATGGTGGAGGCTGGCGTGGTGGAGACAAATCCCAGCTCTCTCTTTTCACTCTTTCTTTGATGAAAAAGTTTCCGGATCATGTCTTTGCCAATATGAATTACAGGCTTGCTTCTTCACATCAATATGCTATTCCCAATCAAATAGACGATATTAAAAGTGTTCTTACGATTCTAAAAAAGAAATTCAACCATAAATCTAAGTTTATTCTGCTGGGAAACAGTGCAGGCGGACATTTATCTATGCTTTATGCTTATCATTTTGATACTGATAAAAATGTAAAAGCAGTGATCAATATGGTAGGCCCTGCTGACCTTTCAGATAAAGGCTTCAGGAGCTATGAAGAATATTCTTTTGTAGAAAAGTACCTGGTTGATCCTAAAATACTGCCAGTAACAACCTCAGCAGTTAATTTTGCCAGTCCTATTCACTGGATAAATACAACCTCTTCCCCTACTCTTTCTTACTATGGAAAAACAGACCGTGTGGTTCCTTTAAGTCAAAACAAAATCCTGGATTCTGTTCTGAATAAAAATAATGTTGTTCATGAGTCTTATGAGTTTAATAGCGGTCATTTGGATTGGGATAAGCAGCCCAACAATACTTTTCTTATTGATAAAATTGAAGCTTTTCTTAAAAAGGCAGACAAAAAATAACACGTTCTGATGGCTCAAAACGTGCTATACTTTTATTTTTTTATTTGATTTACTCAGATTTTGTGACAGTTGTTCTTTCTGAAACGCCATTGGAGTTGAACGCTTCAATCTGAAAGTAGTATGCGTCTGTTCTGTCTGCACCTGTAAAGAAATATTCATTCTTCCCGTAAACCATGATGCTACCGTACATTTTATCAGGAGATTTCCCCCAGTAGATTACATAGCCATCTGCTTCAGGATTCTGCTGCCATTTCATCCAGATACTTCTTCTTTCCCCATATTTTTTAGGATCTGCTCTTAAAGGGACAAAACCTTCTACTTTGGCAGGCTGTTTTCCGGCTCCTTTTCCAAACACTCTGAAACCACTTAATGCAAATTTTCCCGTAGGCATTTTCAGATTTTCCATTTTCAGGAAACGGGCTTTTGCAGGCTGCTCAAGTTCAATATAATCGTGAGGAACATCTTTTGTATTCTTACTTTTATCCACAATCACATTCCATTTCTTTCCATCGTTGGAACCATAGATTTTATATTGGTGCATTTTCCCTAAGGTTTTTCCCATGAACTCAGCATCCTGATCGGCATAATTAATCTGAATGGCATTGATGGTGGAAACTTCACCAAGATCAGTCTGGAACCATTCCCCGGACTTTCCTGTTTTAGCACTCCAATAGGTCTTGATATCTTCATCTACAGCATAATTGGGCTGATAACTTCCTAAAGTTGATGAAACCTGAACCGGTTTATTATAATTCAATAACATCCATCCGGCAAAAAGACCTTTTGAAAAGTCTTTCCCCTGTGCATACTGTGGAAGATAAGTAGGATAATCACCATACGCTGTATTACAATACATCACATCATCTTTATCAAAACCAGCAGGCCAGATACCAAGTCTTCTTTCAAAATTATTTTTAGTAGAAATAAAGATCGTGGAAACGTGCCACCAGTTTTTATAATTGTCTTCAAAAGTAGCCCCATGTCCCGCTCCTCTTGCAAAACCTCCCGGTTTATAAGAGAACGGATTATGCTGCTGGTATTCGAAACCTTCCAAAGGGCTCTTACTTACATAAACTCCGTCGGAATATCCACTGAATTCTGTTGCCGGAGCACCATACTGCATATAATATTTACCATTATGTTTGGTCATCCAGGCTCCTTCTACAAAAGGCTGCAGAAAAACATTATCATTGTATTCCCCGAAACGTTCCCAACCGTGGTCTTCAGGCTTGAGTTTAATAATGGGTTTTACAAAACCTTCGGACTGAAGATTTTTTACTTTCACTTCTGTTCCCAGCAAGGGCCATTCATTACTGGATCCCCAATATAAATAGAGTTTATTCTTATCTTCATCATAATGAAATGCAGGGTCCCAAGCTCCTACCTTTAAAGTATCCACAGCAATTTTCCAGTCGTCTTTGGTTGGATTTGTGCTTTTCCAAATTGGAAAATCCTGTTCCCAGGTTGAACCATAAACATAGAGTGTATCTTTCATAGCCCAGACAGCCGGAGCGTTAAGGTCGTGAATGTATTTATTGTCTCTTAGAAATTTTCTTTTTACAAACTTCCAGTCCAACATATCATCACTGTACCAATATCCTTCCTGATTGGTAGAAAAAGAAAAAGCTTATTCTTAAAATTGACAATTACAGGATCTGCTGTAGCACGATGTTTTCCTTGTTTTGAAAAAACTTCAAAAGGGGTATATCCGTAATCTATATTGATTGGATTGCAAAACGTTTTCTGCTGCCCGCCCACCCATATTCCGAGGAGAATTGCTAAAGATAAAAAGTATTGTCTCATTTTTAGATTTTAAACATTCCGGACAAAGTTAGCTAACTTTTTTCGGTCTTCTCCAGATAAATCCATCTAAGAGGTAATGAGTAAGCTGTGGAACAACCAATAAAGGAATCAAAAACTGAAGCAGGCTTTCTGAAACAGCCAGATTCATTGAAAAGTGTTCATTCCATACCAAGGTTTCCCATAAAAATTCTTCTAATAGAGCTAACCCTACAATGATAGCTACAAATAAAAAGATTCCTGAAAGCGGTTTAAAAACCTGCATCCAGTTGAGTTGCCGTTGATCTTTCTGTTTGATTTCACGGATATAGATCAGAGCGATATAAGGAATACCATGAGATACCACATTCAGAAAAGTAAAAAGAAGATCATTGTTAAAATATATGATTCCAAAATACCAGGAAAGGAAAGTTCCAGCGATAAGTGCTACTTTAGGAATATTGATGGTTCTAGTTTTTATAGTTTCAACGATTGTTTTGATGATCCAAACTGTTACAATCAGAGTATAGAGAACTGTAAACCCTCCAATATAGTTAGGTAAGTTTTTAAGCCAGTCAAATTCATGATCCACAAACCAAGCAAAAGCGCGTGGGGTCTGAAACCAGTACAGCATTGGAAAAATGGTAGCAGCATACACGGCAACCTCATCTATTTTTTTACTCCAGTTATTCGGTTCAAAACGGGCATAGATTCTCATAAACCCATACTGCTGACGGATAAAATGAAAAACAGCAATGAGTGCCAGCACAGACCAAAAGGTAAGGCTCCCCAACTGAAATAAAGCTACTCCTAAGCACCAGCTTATGATGGGTACGCCAAAATACAGCAGCTTTCTTCTCTGCACCTCAGCCTTTACAAAATAGGTCTTGAACAATGTGGAATATACATGGGCTACATCTACAAAAACAATCAGGAAAAGCCATGTATAAAAGGAATAATAATTTTCAAGTCCCTGAATCTGTTTCTGAAAAAGAAAAATTATTAACAATACCAGGAAAGGTGGGGATAAAATAAACCACCAGTCTGTTTTTGCATTATGTATCCAGGGTTGTTTCATAAAACAATTTTATATCATTTGTTGGGCCGTCCTTATTCCCTGATAGAAAGCTTCTTCAAAAATAGAAATTCCTGAGAGATCAGAATGCGCAAAGAATACTTTTCCCTCAATAGGCTGTTTGGCCATTTTTGCAGCATCTCCAAAAATCTGTTCCGGAACAGGAGCAATCATTGCATGTCCTAATTTATGGAATTGCATTTCAAGGATAAAATCTTCAATCAGAGGATGAGCTTTCTTCAGATCTTCTAAAACTAAATTTTTAAGTTCAGCTTCTTTCATGGAATACAACTTCTTCCTTGCCTTTTTACAATCGTTGGTAGAAAAACTTTTATAGTAAGTAATCACTTTCTCACCCATGATCTGATTAATATTCTGATGCTGGTCAAAAATATAACCTAATCCGGAGGATCCATAAATCACATTATCCCATGCCAATTCTTCATCTCCTCCAAATTCATTCTTCAAAGTAATTGTGGTTAAAAGCCAGGGAACATAATGAAATGATGATGCTTTTCTGTTGTTAAAAATTCTTTCATTGACAAACTGTGGGGTAGCAAACAAAACTTTATCAGCAATGATTTTTCTGGTCTTCTTATGAGCATTGTCAAAACTTAAAACTTGAACCTTGTCAGTAACCTTAACATCAAAAACTAAATTCTTAGTTAATGATTTTCCTTTTGTATACTTTGAAAAATAATGAGTTAACCTTGCATTCCCTTCAGGCCATGTGAATACCTGATCTTTATATTTTTTACTCCAGTTGTTTTTTCTTCCTGCAAAATAATGAATCCCGGCCCATGCGGAAACGTAGTCAATTCCTAAACCATAATCGTCTCTGCAGGAATAATCTAATACCCAAAGAAGTTCTTCAGACTTGAAGTTGTTCTGGTGAAGCCAATCATTGAATACAATTTTCTCAAGATTAAGAACCTCATCTTCTCTGCTTGAATCATGAACCGGAATAGCAAACCAATAGTTTCCCTGAATATCTTTCTTTTGACGAAAGTCATCCATCATTTTGAAAAAACGGTCAAACTCTTTCTGAACTTCTGCTGATATTCCTTTTTGAGGAACAATATCATTCTGCCATGCATTTTTATAAAACAGTCTTTCCTGCTGTGGAAAGGTCATCTGATACTCATCTAAAATGGGATCTCCATTTTCATCTAGCCCTTGGCAGATACCACATTCTGTAAGAAATTCTATGATCTCTGTATTTTCTTTATTGGGTAAAGGCAGATAGTGTGCTCCCAGCGGGAATTTTGAAAACTTGTTCTGACCATTGGAAGAATTTCCACCCAAATGATCTTCCATTTCCAACAAAAGGTAATCATCTTCGTTATGCTGGCTGAAAAGCCTACAGGCCGAGAGCCCAGAGATTCCTCCGCCCACCACAAGATATTGAGTGTGGATAACTTCGGAAAATTGTGGAAAATCCTTTGCCCATAATTTATGCCCCAAAACATGATTGGTTCCTGTAATCTTCAACAACAATGATTTTACTTTCCTTCCACAGTATTGCAGAAAAGGAAGCATCAGCCCACCAAGCATTACTGTTTTCAGAAACTCTTTCCTACTGAACTTTTCCCCACTCTTCATCGAAATAACGAACTAATATCTGGTTATCCAGACGGTTAACTTCTACCTCATTCACCTTCATATCTTTACTGAAATATGATATTTTCGAAAATTCATAATCATAATATTTCAGACCTGGAATTCTTCTGTACACTTTATTGTTAATGGGCTCAAATGAAGCCATTGAAAATCCCCATTCTCCAAATGATGGAACGTAGGTATGATATGCAGAAGTAAAAGGAAAAATCTGATTAATGGTTTTCTCTATGCACCAAAAAGATTTTGGGGCAAAATAAGGAGAGGTTGTCTGTACTACAATTTTGGTATCAGGAGTAGTCAATCTTTCAAGTTCTTTATAAAACTGTAGAGAATATAGCTTTCCTAAGCTGTAATTGGACGGATCCGGAAAGTCTATGATGATGACATCAAATTTCTTTTTGTTTTCCTTTACCCAGATATAAGCGTCTTTGTTAATGACCTCTACCTTTGGATTGGACAATGAACTTTGATTCAACCTTTTCATGGTTTCATTGGTTTTGAAGAAATCTGTCATTTCTCCATCCAAATCAACTAGCTCAATATTTTTTACTTCATTATATTTCAGGACTTCACGTACAGCAAAACCATCACCCCCACCTAAAATCAGTACATGATCAATATTTTTAGCCATCGACATTGCCGGATGAACCAATGCTTCGTGATAGCGGTACTCATCTGTTGAGGAAAACTGCAGGTTATTATTCAAATACAGTCTGAATTCCCGGTTATTTCTAGTTAAAACAATTCTCTGATAGGGAGAACTCTTTGTATACACAACGTTTTCTCCATAAAGCTTCTCCTCAGAATAAGACAAAATTTTATCTGAAAAGATGAAAAGCCCAACCAATAAAATAAATGCTGCTATTGATTTTATTTTTAATGAGAAAGGTTTTGATAGTTCCTTTTTAAGATAAAAACATAAGAATATGGCAATTGAGATATTGATCAGCCCAAAGAATAAAGGTGTTTTTACAATTCCCAACTGCGGAATTAAAACCAAAGGGAAAAGAATAGATGCTAATAAAGCTCCAATATAATCAAAGGCAAAAACATTTGAAACCAAATCTTTAAACTGAACTTTATCTTTCAGAATATTCATCAGAATCGGAATTTCCACTCCTACCAAACATCCTGTAAAGAAAACAAAAAGGTAAAGTACACTTTCAAAATGTGCCAGTGTATTGAATAAAACAAATAGCACCACAGAACTTACCCCACCAACAATTCCTACCAGAATTTCAATTTCTACAAACTTGTCGATAAGATTTCCCTTAATGAATTTAGCCAGATAGGAACCTACTCCCATAGAGAAGAGGTAAACTCCAATGATAAAAGAAAACTGCTTTACAGAGTCTCCTAAAAGATAACTCGCCAATGCTCCCGCCACCAATTCATAAATCAATCCACATGTCGCAATGACAAATACAGAAAACAATAAAAGCAGCTCAAGAGGAATCCTCTTCTTATCCATGAATTGCTGCGCTTATAATCATTGAAATTCCGATGATAAAAGCCCCGAAAACAATAGCCAGCGCTATATTTTTATTTTGAGCAATCTCATGCCATGTTTTTTCCGGGGTAAGCTTTTCAATAATAAAATAGCAAATAAGCAGAATAGCGATTCCTAAGAATGAGTAAAGAACCGAATTTAATATTGGTAATAAATTGATATTGTCCATAGTTTTTAATTTTTATTTATGATAGTATCTGTAAAATCCAGTTCTGGAGTGGCTCTTTGTAGTTCCGTCGCGATATTTTTCTGTTTTCACACAGTCACAGAATTGGTTTCCTGTAAACGTAAGATAAGCGAACCACCCCATAAAAAATACCCCGATAGCTAATAACAGCCAGTTGCTTTTGATATAATTGATTATACTTTCCATAATTTAGTTATTAGCGTAAGGTGAATTGGAGCTATTGTTCCATTTTCCTGATTCGAAAACGCGTTTCATCCAATGGGTTACTACAGCAAATATGATGAGACAAACCAGAACAATTCCGAAGTTCCAGAAGGAAACCGGCAGCCAGGTTGCTGTAATATTTACGGCTGGGTTATTCTCATAACCTCTGGGATAGCTATACTCCTGAGGCATATTGAGAAGTATAGAATCTAATTTTCCTGTTTCTTGTATCGTATTCTGAAGACCAGTTCTCAGGATGATCTCATTCTTCAAAATTTCTATATCATTATAGGTACTTACTGTTTGGTCTTTATCATTTTTGAGAGAAAAACCTCCTTCATTATTTTTAAGAATTGAAAAGTCTGCATTCTGTGGTCTATAGCCAGATTTAAACGGATCTTTTGCACCGCCTTCTTTCTCAGCTGAAATCAGGAAATGGTAAGTTCCTCCGGGAATACCACACAAATTAAAATCTTCCGTCTGGCTTCCTTCACTCCAGCTTTCTCCCCCTTCATATCCGGAATATTGCTCAATATCTTTAGAAGCATACACTACTTCGTTGGTTTTTTCATTCACAAGACTAAGCCCTACATTTGCCCAGGAGTTATTCACAGCAGAAAATGCACGTACTTTTAACGGTGCAGATCCACCTGAAAGGGTAAAGCTTTTACTCACCACTTCCTTATCCGCAACATCTGCAAAATTGATGCTCTGTTCAAAGACCGTCTGATTACTCCTTGAAGTCACCACATATAACTGCAGAATACATATCAATAAGGCTGTAATGGCCATAATATTGGTACATTGTTTAACATTAAAGAAAAACGGCTGAACAATCCCTGTTCCAGAGCGGTAAGGCATATCTGTTATACCGAATGCTTTTTTGATTTCACCTCTTGAAATATGATTACCTTTGAAAAACTGTACTGATTTTCCATATTCTTCACGAGAAATCATTTCAGTACCATTTACATATTCTTTATAGTGAGCTAACCCAGATTGTAATTTCTCTTCAAAAAACCCGGCGGCAGCATGAACGTTACAAGGTGTGGTTTCATACCATCTGTATTTCTTACCATCTGCTTCAACATAATATTGGAATTCTTTAAAGGCAAAATCAACCTGACGAAGAAATACCCAATGTCCGTCACTTTCACTCAGATATACATTGTTTCCGGTACGGTCTTTCAGAGTATATTCTCGCCAAAAGGTATCCGAGCCATATTTTTTAATAACAATATTAATCACCCAGTACTCTGTACCATAGAGTAAACCTTTCTGACCTACTGCTACAACAACGTTTTCCACAGGTTTTTTAACAATCCTCTTTTTGTAGACTCTCCTACTTTAACAAGGCTATCGCAGTGGCTGCAGATAAATTCTTCAATGGCAAAATCTATTGCCAGCTCGTTATTATGGGTTTGGCAAATGGGACAAATGTGATCCATTTTTATCTGTAAATTTTGTGTTTTTGAATGGTATTAGCTTTAAAATATTGAACAACCTCATCTGCAATCTGTTCTACTTTTTCTGTATTGTCCTGAGTATAATTACAAAGGAAAACATCAAAGGTAAGCTGCTTAAATTCCGGCCACGTATGAATACAGAGATGTGACTCTTTAAGACATACTGCCGAAGTAAAGCTTTGATTTTCAAAAATATGATTGGTAATTCCTACAATCTCTACGTCTTTGGTTTCCAGAATACGTTCTGTAAAAGCAAGAAAACCCTTGCTGTCTAATAACAAATCTTCTGACTCTGTTTCCAAAGTCAGAAGAATATGTAAACCTTTATTTGATAATGGGTTCAATTAATTTTTTCGTAAATATATTATTTTTTTGGAAGAAAAACTTCTGCAAGCATACATCTTGCACTTCCGCCTCCATTTACTTCAATGGTATTTAAATCGGAATAAATAATTTCACAGTATTTTTCAATAGCTGCTACCTGCTCCTGATTTAAAGACTGGTAAGCCGTTTGGCTCATTACAAGGAATTTTTCACCTTGTTTATTCTGAACCTGAAGCATATTTCCTGCAAACTGCTGCATTTGCTCTTCTGAAATTTCAACAATTTCTTTTCCTGAATTCTTGATGGCTTCAATTACCTTTTCTCTTTCCAGCCCATCATCAATACAATCAAGGCAGATTACTACAAATTTATCTGCTACACACATCATAACATTGGTGTGATAAATTGGGAGTCTTTCCGTACCTACAGTCTGATAAGAATGGAAAACCACTGGTGTAAAACCATATTTTTCACAGAATTCTCTGAATAAGTTTTCATCTAACCTCAAAGAAACAGAACCATATGCAATCTTATTATCGTGATCGAAGATCATACTTCCTGTTCCTTCCAGAAAATGACCTTGTGTTTCCGGAAAAGACCAATCGTCGATTTCAGTAATTTCGAAACCTTGATCTTTGATGCTTTCAAGAATATCATCTCTTCTTTCTACTCTTCTGTTGGAAGCGAACATCGGATATAAAACCACTTTTCCGTCTTTATGGAAACTTACCCAGTTATTAGGAAAAATGGAATCCGGGGTATGAGGATCTAATGTATCTTTTATAGTAATGACATTGATTCCTTTTTCTCTCAGCTTCCCAACAAAGGTATTGAACTCCGCCAAAGCTTTTGACTGAATATCGGAACCTGTTTGTTCTACCTGAAAGTAATTGTTTTTCGCAGTTTCTGCGTTGTAGCCGAATGCAATCGGCTCTATCATTAATACCGTATCTGTTGTTTGCATGTTTTTTAAGTTTGAGGGTGTTAGTGTATGAGAGTTGGAGAGTTGTCAGCCTGGTTGATCAATCCTTCTGTTCTGTATCAAAAGAAGAAAATGAGCACCATTTTTCTGACTGGTTAATCATATTAATTAACATCCCTATTATTTGATTATACTGATGCTGCAAATTGTTAAATTGCTCTTCATTGATATAGTTGCAGGCATAGGCAAACTGGCTCCATGTTTGGGTTTCCCTAGCCTCGCCTTCAGAGTCTGTAAGTTTAGCGATAAAAGATTTTTCATATCTTCTTTTTCCCCAAGCTTCACTTACATTAGCTGTTACAGATCTTGATGATCTTCGTATTTGATCAGTAAGAGAATAGAGTTTTTCTTTTGGAAAAGCTTTCGATAATTCGTAGATCTGTTGAGCCGTCTCAAAAGACTTTTGATATACTTTTAGATCCTGATGGAATTTAATCGTTGGCATAATTACTTATTTAAGATTAAAAAATTGCACTAAGACTTTCTCACTCTAAAACTCTCCTACCCTATAACTCTAATACTCAACTAGTCTCTTACAAGTGGCATGGTAGAGCATCTCAGCAGACCTCCCATTTTAGAGATTTCTCTGTAAGGAATTTCTTCTACTGTCATTCCCCACACATCTCTTAGGTGGTTGTTCATTCTGGTAAATGCTTTGTCTGAAACTACAACATCAGGAGAAATAGAGAAAATATTCGGGAACATTTCAAACATTTCTTCATCATTGATGTGGAAACAGTTTTCCTCTCCAAAAATATCGATGATAAGACGATAGTCGCTCTCGTCTACAAATCCGTTTTTGTAGATGATACATTTGTCTTCACCTACAGGATTGAAAGTACAGTCCAGGTGTAAAATTCCTTCAAAAGGTACTTTATCATTTTTCTTCAGTTCAAGATCAATGATTCTTTTCTTAGGAAAGTATTCTTTTAAAATTTCAATGGCATACTCGTTGGTTCTTGCCGTTTTATAGTTTCTGTAATCTTCGCTGAAGCAGGTCCCAATGAATATGAAGTCATTCCATACGATTACATCCCCTCCTTCAATATGTGCTGTTTCCGGAAGATTAATAATTTTTCTCCAGGCTACTTTTTCAAATACGCTTTTGTATGCTTCCTGCTCATCTGCTCTGTCTGCAATTACGTTGGAAATAATCATTTTATCATCAATCACAAAAGCAACGTCTCTTGAAAAGACTTGATTGTAATCTTCAATGATGCTTGGGCGCAGGACTTCAACGTCATACTTTTTTAATACCGCTTCAAAAGCGTTCATTTCATTAATAATATCCTCTTCTTTAGGATAAATGTTGTGTTCGATTGAGTAATATGACTTAGCGTCATAACTTTCCTCTAGCGTGGGAACGGCTCCCAATGAATTAGGCTGGCCCAGAACTACTGATCTCAGCCTACCCGTTTCGTTTTTAATGTTTAGTCTCATAAAGATTTATGCAATACTACAAATATAAGTAAAGGTCTCTATCTAGAAAATTTTTGGATTATTTTATGTCTGAAATTTGACCTTCTTAAACACCTCCTTTTAGCGAAATTCTCCCCCTATCCAACAAACCGTAGTATAAAGCATACAAAAACGTCTACAACCTACTACATTTCATCTACATAAGAACGGAAAAATAGATTTTTTTTACAATTTAACATCCTACATTAGTGATATAATTTTCGCGGAATTATATAGGCTGAAAACTTTATTATTAACATCAAAAATCAAAGTCATGAACAAGAAAAATCCTGTGCTGAAAAATGCACGAAAATTAGAAAGAGACCAACAAAAAACTATTATTGGAGGTGAATTTACAGGACCTAGAAAATGCTGTGAGTGGGACGATGTAAGCGGGTCATGCTTCCTTTGGGTATGTAATAAATGTGGCTGCCCATAAAGTAGTAAGAAAGCCGTTTCATAAATTTTGAAATGGCTTTTTTATTATACGGTCACGAATTACATTCAGTTTAAAAATTTTCATTTTATACTACAGAACCATGATGGAATCTTCATATTTCACTTAAAAACATTCATATGTCTTTATGGATTTTAGCACAACTTATTATATTTCATACACATAATGATAAAAAATTCTTTTTAGAATAAAATAAATTCCTATATTAGTGATATAATTTCCATGAAATTATATTGTTTAAAACTTAACTATCAACATCAAAAAATCAAAATCATGAACAAGAAAAATCCTGTGCTAAAAAATGCACAAAAATTAGGAAGAGAGCAACAAAAATTAGTAGTAGGTGGAATAGGAATCTCAACAGGCAAAAGATGCTGTGAATGGGATCCGTCAGGAAAATGCACGCTCTATACTTGTGATAGATGTCAATGTCCATAAAAAAATCAGAACTTAACTATCTATTAACATCAAAAACAACAAAATCATGAACAAGAAAAACCCGGTGCTTAAAAACGCACAAAAACTAGGAAGAGAGCAGCAAAAATCAGTAATCGGAGGAATTATTACAAGACCAAAATACTGCTGTGAGTGGAATGACGACGGAAGCTGCAGAATCTGGACATGTGGTAACTGCGTTTGCCCTTAATAAAAATAATAAACCTGCTTTCCTAAGCAGGTTTTCTTTTATCTTGTCCTGTTTTCTTCCTCTGTTCTCTGAGATTCTTTTGCCTGATATTTTGAGCTACCAAAACTATAGCTCAGTGAAAAATAGAACCGGCTGTTATCCCACCAATGTCTAAAGCGATTGTCCATAATTTGTTTATGTCTGAACTCTAAACTCAAGTCATAAGAATCAAAAATATTATTATACCCAATCTTTGTGCTAAGTTTATTATCCAGCCACGATTTTTGAAGAGATAGGTCTACACTGTAACGTGGTTTAATAATATAAAGACTGTTTCCGGTTCTGGATTCATAATTAGCAAACAGATTAGCCGTATATCCTTTGGGTAAAGTAAATACCTGGTTTAGCCTGATTTCATAGTTATAAATATCCAGTGCAAAAACCTGATCAAGATAAGGTCTGAACTCATAATTGTAATATCCTGCAATCTGGCTTGTCATATTCCACCATTTTGTAATTTTCACAGGAAAACTTGTTTCCAGAACTGCAAATTTACGGTACGGAAGATTGCTTCCCAGATATTCCAATACATTGGTTTTCGGATTATATATAGGATAGCGGGCCATAACATCTTTTTCTTTTCCTATCGTAAAACTTGTGATCCAATTTTTGTATCGATAGGTTGCTTTGATCTGGCTTGTAAAAGAAGGCTGCAGATAAGGGTTTCCTATCGAGTAATTCAAAGGACTGAAGTAATAGCGAAATGGATTAAGCTGTGAAAAAACAGGCCTTGTTATTTTTCTGCTATAAGAAAGCGAAAACTCATTAGATTTATTGAATGCATAGCTTGCACTGAAAGATGGTAACCACTCCAGATAATTTCTTGAAACAATAGAATCTAAAGTAACCGCATCAGAAACACTATTTGTATTTTCAAGTCTTAGCCCTGCATTGATCTGAAGTTTTCCAAATTTTTGTTTATACGACAGATAACCTGCCAATATTTTCTCTTTGTAGGAAAACAGATTACTTCTATCGGGATCGAATACAAACTGGTTATTCACAGATAGCGTATCATACCTGATATTATTATTGGTATTGGACTGGCTATATTTAAGCCCTGCCTCTACTTCTGCATCTCCTATTTTTTGAGAGGCATCAATCTGTCCTGTATAAATATCAATCTTATTAACAAGATCAGATTTCCAATAGGACAATAATTCGGAGGAAGGCTTATCTCTATTAATAAAATTGTCTTGCTGTTTGTTTTTCACAGAAAGAAAGTTGCCTAAAAAATTAATTTTAAATCCTTTATTTTGAAAAGAATAGTCAGTGGTAATCCCGTAATTGTCCTGGGAATAGTGCATTGGATTTTCATTTTCCGTATTAAAAACAACTTGTGTTTCATTTTCATTAGTAGTATATAATGAGCCTGAGCGCATCCGGTCAATCTCCCTGGAACTCCCCCTTAGGTTCAATCTTAGTCTGTTTTTATCATTCAATCTGAAATCGAATCCTGTCTGAATGTTGTATACATTGATCTGATCTTCCTGATAGGTTCTGGTCCTCATTACATTGGTATTCGCCAGCCGTTGTAAGGCATTGTATCGGTAAACTGAAATTCCATCGTTATATCCTGCCTGTAAACTGTATGCTACTTTTTCTGTGTTATACGTAAGGTTCACAGTATTCTCCCGGGAATTGAATTTATATACATACAGATTTCCGTTATAACTTCCTTTCCAGCCCAGATTGGTATTCTTTTTCAGCTTAATGTCGATAATTCCTTTAAACTCTGCATCATATTTTGAAGACGGATTGGTATTTACTTCGAGAGATTCTACCATTTCCGGTGATAAAGACCGTAAATAAGCCTGTAATTCCTGATTACTCATTACAATGGGTTTGCCATCAATAAATATGGCAGGAGTCACTCTTCCTCCAATAAAGATTCCGTCTTCCTGATCGATAGTCACTCCAGGTGTTTTTCTTAAAACATCAAGCAAATGGGTAGAAGTTTTAAAATCCTTATTTCCGGAAACAGCCATCGTCAAATTTCCGTCATTCAATTTAACATTTCGTGGAGCAGATTGGATAACAACTTCCGAAATATTTGTCGTTGGAGATTTTTGTTGAGTTAAAGAATCAGATCCATTCTTTCTTGTGGCTTCCTGTGCTTTTCCAAAAACTGACATACATAGCAGTAACAGAAATACCCATAATTTGATCATCATAATTTTTTAATTTTATGAGATCAAAAGTATTGTCTTGTTGCAAAAATGAGGTTTTGAAATTAAAATTCCGCAGTACGAAATTATAAATTTGAACTTTGAAACCCAGTATCAGTAACGGTTTGCGACTGCTTATATAAAAGGGGTGTTGTATTCTTTATTTTCTTGAATGTTGAAAAGAAAGTTGATTTTGAGTTAAATCCTACCTCATAACCGATCTCTTCAATTTTTAAATAAGTGCCATTTTCTATTTTTCCACAGGCTTCACCAATTCTGTATTCATTGATATATGTGGAAAAACTTTTACCTAAGTTATCATTCAGCAGCTGAGAAAGCTGATGGGTTGAAATATTCATGCTGGAAGCTAGATCACTTAATTTAAGATTCGGATTTTTATAAAGCTCTTCCGCATTCATCAGTTTTTCTAATCTGGAAACAAAATTATCTGCTCGCTCTTCGGAAATCTTTTTATTGGAATATCTGTTGTTCGGACCTTTTACCGGGACCTGCTGATCTTTTTTATTGAATACAATTAAAAAGTTAGCATACAGAACGAATGAAAAAACCAAACTTCCTCCTGCACAATAGATCGGTAACCAACCTGTAGAAACCAATTGATAGGTTAAAAAGATAATTACATTACTGATGAGAACCGGAAGAACAAATTTGTTAGGACTCCTGATACGATGTTTTGTATATAAATAAAACTGGTATATGGTAAGAAATACAAATATAGACCAGATAGCATAAATAAAGGTTCCAAAATAATGATCCCAGGTCAACGGAAAGAATAGGTACAATAGGCCAACACCCCCTAATATCAATGTAAGGATTCCAAATAATTTACGGCAATTTTTAAAATCAAAATTTTCCTGCTGAAATGAAGATTTAATGTAATAATATAAAGCGGGACCTGCAAAAAACAATGCAGACAATCCCAAATGTGGAATGATCCTTGGCAATTCCGGATAAAAGTAAATACATACCGAGATCCCTACTCTTGTACTTAGCATAAGTAGAAGAAGTCCGAGGAAAAAGTTGGGCAGATATTTCAGTTTTTTAAAAAACAGCAAATAAATACCTAGCAACAACCCATTAAAGGCTCCTACTGTACTGAAGAAAAATAGCATCTGTTCTCCGAAGGTCATGGCTTATTTATTTTTTCTAATATCAATTGTTCTATCAATAGAAACGGACTAAAGTCCGTTTAATCGATAAATATCATTCATTTGGCTTTAGCCGAAACTTATCTTTTTACAAGAGTAAATTTAATAAATTATTGAATTGAATTTCAGACAGCTGGAATGTTTTTTTAGGTTTTGGCTAAAGCCAATGGATTTCTTTTATTTCTAAACGGGCTAAAGCCTAGTGATGGTCGGAAGATTTTTTCTTCCGATTTTCATTTTGGGTTACTTAAGTTTTATCTTTGATAAGTATACTTATTAATATGTCCATTTTTAGCGAGCACAAAATTTCAGTTTCCCAGTTGTTAAGCTTTATTCCTGAAGCCCTCTTATCTCATCTTTCAGCCAATACCAAAGTAGATCATTATTCTAAAGTACTTCAAGGCAGAAAGATGTTTTATCTTCTGTTATTTGCCATTACCAGCAATGAAAAATTAAGCCAGCGAACACTGGAAGACACATTTAAAGATCCTGTATTTAAGGCTTTATTCAATCTTGATGAAACTGAAACTGTAAGACGCAGTTCTATTTCTGAGAGGCTTTCAAAAATCGATTCAAGATACTTTAAAGAAATCTACGATTGTATCTATAATATGTTCTGTGATTCCTATAACCCGGCAGAAAGAGAAAAATATGATCTAATCAGAACAGATAGCACTGTTATTGGTGAAGCAGCTGGAAAATTAAAGGAAGGCATTGCTCAAAACGGAGGTAAGAAATTTATTAAGTATAGTGTCTTATTTGATGGGCTGCTTCCTTGCGGAGTTGAAATTTACAATACTCCTAAATACTGTGCAGAAGATAATGCTCTTTCTGAAGCTGTATTGCAACATGTGAAAAGAGAAAAAGAACATGCCAATATTTATATTATAGATAAAGGATTGGGTTCTGCCCAAAGAATGAAAGAATTTGATGATAAAGGGGTGTTTTTTGTTATAAGATCTAAAGAAAATAGAAAACATGAAGAAATAAAGTCTTTTATTGAAAAAGATCAGAATATCGACTTAGGAGAAATTGTACTCATAAAAGATAGTTTAGTAAAGTTATATTCGTCAAAACCTGTCCCAACTCAAAAGGGAAAACTTATAATAAGGAGGAGCAAATTGAAACACATTTCAGATTGGTTGTAGTAAGCAGCAAACAGCAACCTGAAAAAGAATTTTGGTTTCTAACCAATGACTTTCAAATCTCTGCAAAAGATATTGCGGATTATTATCGGAAAAGATGGGACATTGAAGTGTTTTTTAGATTTCTAAAACAGGAACTTCATGCTAGTCATCTTCTTTCACTCAATAAAAATGGTATAGAAGTAATGATTTACATGACTCTTATTACAGCTATGCTCATTCTCATCTATAAAAAAGCAAATAATATAGGATATAAAACAGCCAAAAGAAGATTTGCTATGGAGATAAGGAACCTTGCCATATCTATATTAATAATAGGGGCAGGGGGAAATCCTGATAAAGTTTTTAAAACTTAAAATAAAATGGTCGGATATTCTTCCGACCACCACTAGGCTAATGCCCGTTTCTATTGAATAATAAGCGTTGTGGAAATATTGTGGATAACGTTGTTCGGGTAATTATAATACCCGATATCCCTAGCCCCGATAGAAACGGTTACCCCGCAGAGTGGCTGGAGAAGCATAGGCG
This sequence comes from Chryseobacterium capnotolerans, assembly GCF_021278965.1. NCBI lineage: Bacteria > Pseudomonadati > Bacteroidota > Flavobacteriia > Flavobacteriales > Weeksellaceae > Chryseobacterium > Chryseobacterium capnotolerans. The sequence continues at coordinate 4,310,071 of NZ_CP065589.1, forward strand.
CGAGGAGTAAAAGTGGATAGCGGGAAATAGCTCCTCATCACAAAAAACAAAAAATCCCAAAGCAAGCCTTGGGATTTTGATATGGTATAAGCAAATATTATCTGCTTGCGATATCGATATAGTTTCTTTCCTGAGCACCTTGGTAAACCTGTCTTGGTCTTCCGATTGGGTCTCCTTTCAATCTCATTTCTTTCCATTGAGAGATCCATCCTGGTAGTCTTCCTAATGCAAACATTACTGTAAACATTTCTGTAGGAATTCCTAACGCTCTGTAGATGATTCCTGAATAGAAATCTACGTTTGGATATAGTTTTCTTTCTACGAAGTACTCATCCTCAAGTGCTACTCTTTCTAACTGCATTGCAATATCAAGAGCTTTATCCTGGATACCTAATGCTTTAAGGATATCGTCAGCAGCTTTCTTGATGATTTTTGCTCTTGGGTCGAAGTTTTTGTAAACTCTGTGTCCGAATCCCATTAGACGGAAGCTATCTCCTTTATCTTTAGCTTTAGCAACATATTTAGATACGTCACCACCATCTTTTTCGATAAGCTCAAGCATTTCGATTACAGCCTGGTTAGCACCACCGTGAAGTGGTCCCCAAAGAGCTGATACTCCAGCAGAGATAGAAGCGAAAAGACCTGTGTGAGCAGAACCTACCATTCTTACTGTAGAAGTAGAACAGTTTTGCTCGTGGTCAGCGTGAAGGATTAATAATTTATCTAATGCATTTACTACTACCGGATCGATTTCGAAATCTGCGTTTGGTAATCTGAATGCCATTTTGTAGAAGTTCTCTACATAGTTTAGGTTGTTATCACCGTGATTTAATGGTAAACCTTGAGTTTTTCTGTACGTCCAAGCACAAAGGTGAGAGAACTTAGCGATCATAAGCTCAGCAGCGTGATCCATTTCTTCTTTAGAGTTTACGTTAACTGCCTTCGGGTTGAACGCTGTTAAAGCAGAAGTCATAGAAGAAAGAACTCCCATAGGGTGAGCAGAACGAGGAAAAACATCGATGATCTTTTTCATCTCATCTGCGATGAAGTTATATTTTTTAATGTTGTTGTCGAAAGAAGTAAATTGATCCTGAGTAGGTAATTCTCCATGTAATAAAAGATACATTACTTCTGTGAAGTTAGATTTCTCAGCAATTTGCTCGATTGGATAACCTCTGTAGAATAATTCTCCTTTATCTCCGTCTAAGTAAGTGATGTCGCTAATAGTAGCTCCAGTATTTTTGTAACCTAAATCCAGAGTGATCAAACCTGTCTGGTCTCTTAATTTCGAAATATCAATCCCTCTGTCTCCGATAGTACTATCCACGATTGGATATTCATATGAATTACCGTCGTAATTCAATATTACTTTGTTGTCTGACATTATTTATTTATTTTTTTTAAATATACCACTTTCCATAAAATACGGCAAACAAAAATTATCGCTTGCCGTTATTTATAAATTCAATTATCTTTTTATTTTGAATGCTTCTAATCCTGGGAAAATTGCAGTTTCACCAAGAGCTTCTTCAATTCTCAACAATTGGTTGTATTTTGCCATTCTGTCTGATCTTGAAGCTGAACCTGTTTTGATTTGACCACAGTTCATGGCAACTGCTAAATCAGCAATGGTAGAATCTTCAGTTTCTCCTGATCTGTGAGACATTACTGATGTGAATTTGTTGTTCTGAGCCATCTGTACTGCTGCCATTGTTTCAGAAAGAGAACCAATCTGGTTTACTTTTACAAGGATTGAGTTTGCAATTCCTTCTTTTACTCCTCTTGATAATCTGTCAACGTTGGTTACAAATAAATCATCTCCTACTAACTGTACTCTGTCACCGATTTTATCAGTTAACATTTTCCATCCTTCCCAGTCATCTTCCTGCATACCGTCTTCGATAGAGATGATTGGATATTTAGCTGCTAATTCTGCAAGGTAAGAAACCTGTTCTTCTCTTGATCTATGAGCTCCTTTATCTCCTTCGAATTTTCTGTAATCGTAAGTTCCGTCTTTATAGAATTCTGAAGCAGCACAGTCTAATGCCAACATAATGTCGTCACCAGGCTTATAACCTGCTTTTTCGATTGCCTGAAGTAAAGTATCCAAAGCATCTTCAGTTCCGTTGAACGTTGGAGCAAAACCTCCTTCGTCTCCTACTGCTGTAGAAAGACCTCTTCCTTTAAGGATAGATTTCAGGTTGTGGAAAATTTCTGTTCCTTTTCTCAATGCGTGAGAGAAAGAATCAGCTTTTACTGGCATAATCATAAATTCCTGGAATGCGATAGGTGCATCAGAGTGAGATCCACCGTTAATTACATTCATCATTGGAACAGGAAGTGTATTTGCGTTTACCCCACCTACATATTTGTATAAAGGCATTCCAAGCTCAGCAGCAGCAGCTCTTGCTACAGCTAAAGAAACTCCTAGAATTGCATTAGCACCAAGATTTCCTTTGTTAGGCGTTCCGTCAAGGTCACGCATAATCTGATCGATATAGTTTTGTTCAAAAACCGGCTGACCAACTAAATTCTCTGCAATTACTTCTTTTACATTTTCAACAGCTTTCAAAACTCCCTTTCCCTGGTATTCTGAACCTCCGTCACGTAATTCTACAGCCTCATGTTCTCCTGTAGATGCTCCTGAAGGAACAGCTGCACGACCCATAGCACCGTTTTCTGTAAATACATCCACTTCAATGGTAGGATTACCTCTGGAATCTAAAATTTGTCTTGCTTCTATGTAAGAAATTGCACTCATTTTTTATTTTTTTTAGTTTAGACAAATTTAATCAAAATTTAACTTTTGGGGGTACTTCGGGGAATCTTTTTGAAATAATTCGGAGTTAAATTTTAGTTAATTTATATTATGATAACCGGGGAAAATTCTTTGCCTTACATCAGAAAATGAATGAGTACGATTTACACTAAAAAACTCCCCAGATCTTATCATACTGGAGAGCTATTTGTGTTTTACCTTTTAAATAAACTATCTGTTTCTAAAATCGTCCGGAAAATGTTTTAATTCTGTGATATCACATTCCAGATAGGTAGTTCCGTTATCTACAATTGCCCCTATTGTAAAGGCTCCATACGAAACTACATCATAAGAAACTTCTGTTTTCCCTTCAGCTTCAATTTTAATTAAAGATTTAGGAAATGAATCATGCAGAAAAAGATATAGATATCCTTTCAGTTTATTTTCCTGATGGTCCGCAGTAACCCGAATAATCAAGTCAAGAAACCCTGGGATATTGGAGTCCCGATAGCTAACAGAAAGAGTACGCCCATTCATATGATTTCTCCCACCAAATCTCCCTTTTTGAGGATCATCGGGATTAGTTATAGGAGGAAGCTTTGGTAGAATGATGTCTGACATTATCTTTCCATCGGTTTTAGACCCTTCTGATACGGTTTCAAACTCTAATCTCTCATTCGCTATAATGTGTTGAATTTTCTTTTCATCTTTTTTTGCGATTTCACCTTCCAGATTTTCTTTCTCATGCACTGCAACATTTTTGGCTTCTTCTACTTTGTTGATATATTCCTGTGTCAAAAATTTATTAATTAGCAGGTCTATAAATCTCATTCCTGCTGCTGCTGCCAGCATACAATAGGCAATCCATAAAAGATAATCTCTTGCTGCAGTTTCTGTATACAGTTTCTCATTCTGCTTTACAGATCCCTTTTGGTTAGCAATTGGACTGCTATTTTTTATAGTATCTACTTTTATTGTCTTTCCGGTGCTATCTATTTTATTATATACATTATACAAGTGAATTTCCGCTTTATTTTTTTTAATTAAATTTTCAGCAGGAATCTGAATGTTTTCAATGAGTTTACTATCTGCAATTTTTAAAAATAAAGGAACAATAAGGGTTGCAGCAATACCCAATAATAAACATTCCAGAACAGGCCTTTTTTTCACTTGGGTTTCGGTTACTTTATTGGTATCGGAATAATAATTAACAATCCCTCCTAAAATGCCCGTAACGAACATGATCTTTAAAATATCTATTAAATACATGGTTATTAGTTTTTATATTTACTTTCGAACAGTCCTCCTTGATCCAATTCCACTCAAAAAGGATAATCCCGCTATAACATTGCCACTTTTCATAAAGCTGTTATCAAAGTCTTTCCCTAATGACAATGTGAGGTGTTGGTTAGGAAATAGAGCATAATCTAAATTCAAAACACATTTCCAGGTAGGCTTTAAATCTGATCCTGAGATAAAACTTCTATATAGCCCTTCCAAGCTTGCTGTGAACTTTGAGTCTTTTGGAGAGAATTCATATTTTATCCCTGCATCAAATGTTGAGAAATTGCCTTGGGGTTTGAAATCTTCAACCGTCATCCAATCACTTTTAGGGTTATACATATAGCGCAAAAGAAGAAGCGGAGTTCCCAATTTTTGGGATGCATATCCTAGAACAGTCCACAAACCTGCATTGTATATTCTTGAGTTATTAAATTGTTTGTCTTTAAACTGAATGCTTGTACCTCCTGCAAAATCCCATAGGAAACCAATCCTATTGATCTTAAAAGCTACATTTTTTATTTTTTCTGCATTAGCTTTAAGAGTTTCATTATTTTCATAAACCAAAATGTTTATCTTTTGAGTCTTCCAAATGGTTAATTGGTTTTCTGCCAACAGATACATTGGAGCATTTAAGATGCTATACTTTTCTTCAGCTGTAAGTTCAGGCTCTTTTTTATTAGGATATTTATCCTTAGCTATTTCTGAAAATACCTGATTTCGTTGATTAGATAACTTTTTGTATTCTTCACTATTCTCAACTTCACGTCTGATCTCATCTAATGGTTTCTTACGGTCATTTAATAGCTTTTTAATGGCATCAAATTTAGCTATTGTAGTACTATCTGGTTTTCCCCTGTTTATCGAGAATTTAAATCCTACTGCGGTAAAAAAGGAATTTGCTGGTATCTTTTCTTCTTTTGAATCAGTATTTCTTACAGCGAATGAAAATACCAGTGTTTGTGGAAGTGTATATTTTATATTATCATTCAACATTTGATTAACTGATTTATCTCTTTTTTTGCTTGGAAATAGCCAATAGGGGGCAATGTCTATAGCATATCCACCCTCATTAGCAAAATTTAACGGCAGGTTCATAACATTAATCATTAAACTAGACAAGTCTGTTGGCTTATTAATATCACTATTAGCAATACTTATAAGGTTCGATGCTGGTGATGCTGGTGCTTTTAAAATATCAGTATCAACACTAAGTGCTGGATCTTCTTTTTTATTTTCTAATGAATTTTGTGAGTATGAAAAAATAAAAAAATGAACACAACACAATATCAAAAAAGATGTTCTATTTGAGTACATGGTTATATAAATTCTATTGTTCCTAAAAAATCTAACGTTCCCGAACTACCAATTTTAGTAGTTAAATGAAAAGGAATATTTTTATATCCTCCCTTTATATAGACTGTTACTACGCAAGGTTCATCTGCACTTCCGCTAACCGATTTTGTAATTATAAGTTTTCTCCCTTTAATACTTGGGTTATTACCAATAACATTGGTTTGATCTAAATTTATTGTAGTACCATTGATCTCAGCAAATGTATCACCAGATATAACATTACCCATAACGGTAACAGAAACCGTTACATCATTATTATTATCCGCACAGACATATTTTGTATCCAAAACATTTCCTGGGATATCACTTGCTTTAAATGTGTTTAAGCGTATATTCACAAAGTTTTTGGTTCCTAACTTTGCTGAAATATTTTTAATTCTATTCATGGCTGTAATTTTTAAAGTTTATACTTCAAAGGTCCCACTAAAAGAAACACTTGTCAATTACACAAAAGGGTGATTATAAAAGGCAGCACCATTTCTAATGGTGCTGCTCATAAAATTTAGATAATCATTAAAGTCTTACTTCAAAAGTCAGGCAAGTTCCTGAGCTTTTGTATAGGATCTTACACGCTCCTTCTGCTTCATTCATCCTTCGTTTCATATTCCGGAGTCCGTTTCCTTCGGATTGTCCATCCGGAATACCGATTCCATTATCCTGAATTTTCATAAAAAAATCATTCTGATTTTGAGAAAATGAAAGTTTTAAATTATCTGCCTGGCTATGTTTATACACGTTATTAACTGCTTCTTTTAAGCATAAAAACAGATTACGTCTCAGCTCTGTAGAAATAGGAGTATCAGAAATAATATCTTCACATTCTGAATGAAGTTTTACTTTTGTTTTCTTTAAAAAATTTCCAGTATATAATATCGCATAATCAACAAAGCTTCCTAGTGTATCATTTCCTGAATTTAAGCTCCAAAGCATTTCCCGCATAGAGATATTCATTTCTTCAGAGGTTTTCAGCAATTCATCTATGTCATTCTGAAGTCCACTGTCTTCAATTTTATATTTTAAAAACTCAGCCTGAAGTTTTAATGCAGAAATCCCTGCACCAAGATCATCGTGCATATCATGGGAGATCCGCTCTCTTTCCTTCTCAATAGACTTTTGTTGTTCTAGTTCTTTCTGGAGAAGCTGGTTCTGGTATTCCGCTTCTTTGAGTTGTTGCTCTTTTAAATATAGAAGCTGTTTACGATTATACACTATTACTACAAAAATAACGAACAGAATGATTAAGATCAGAATACAAAAAAGATGGTATAAGTTAGTTTAACTTCATAGGGTAGATTTTTCATTTTCATCAAATGTTTTTTTTGATTTCAAAAGCGCTACAAAAAATAAAATGTAAAATACAATATTTACGATATAAAACAGGGCACGAAGCATTTTTTGAAATTCTTCATCAATGGTTTCAAAAAGATACATAGGAATTGATCTCAGGATAAAAAAGAGCTCCATACTATCAGCCCTACTGATATCCAAAACTTAGGATGTTCTGTTATTTTTCTGTTGTCAACATTTACAATTCTATTACCCATCCAGAACAAAGCTGTACATATATAAAATAAAGAAAGTACAATTCCTATTTTATAGTCATATTTAAGTTCCAAAAGATTTGTAAATATGATGATATATCCCAGTGCCAGACAAAAGGCTCCCAGAAAGATATATTTACTTTTTTGGACAAAAGACCCGCGATAAAAAAAGTAGAAAAAACAAAGACAAAACAGGGAATAACAATTATAAATGACCCCATTAGTTGATAAGTCCAGATATGAACTTCCCATTAAAGATACTAATTCAATGGTATTGGTCACCAACAGGTATATAAAAATAGATTTTTGGATGGCATTCTTAGAGATGCCACCCAAAAATAAGCTGTATAAAAATAGTACTATTATTTCTATCTGGTAAATAATTGCTAAGGTTTCCATGCTTATGGATAAAGATGTCCCATATTAAAAAAGTAATATCCATTTTCTGAAGGATCAAACACAACTATATCAACACATTTTTCCTGAATTTTGAGTATCAAATTGGGTCTATTAATATTTTTACCATATGGTAGAGCACCAACCAAAATTTCCGTTATATCTTCAAAGCTATTAAAGTTTCTATTGATTAAGTCCATAGTATAAATGATGTATTTGGTGAGTTTACTCGTCCCATATTCTTGTTGAAAGAAGGATTCAAAATCTATAACGGCATTTCTAATTTTAGGATATTCAGCTTCTGATTGTAAGGTCAATTCATTATTTCTGAGAACATATAAAGCTTCTCCCTCGGAAATACTAAATAAGTTTCCTGTATAAAAATCATTCTTAAAAAGAAAAGCGATATTAACATCCCCATTTTCAAAGAGAAAATAAACATATAAATATTTTATACTCTTACGATATTGGTCAATGATACTCCCGATTTTTTTAATGATAAACTTTTCAGGAAAAAGACTGAATATTTCTCCGGCGGCAGTAACCTGTCCATTTTTACTCTCAGGTGATATTGGATGATCACCTAAAGGATCTAAGATGAAAACTTCATTGATAAAAATTTTTTTTCTTTTTCAAAAATTAACAGATCATTACAATCCATACTTTCAATTTTTGCAATTAGCCTCTTTTTAGTTTCTTCGCAAGCCAAAGTTGTTGCGGATGCTTGTTTTCCCATGATTTCTTAGTTTTTAAAATGGTTAAATTTATTAATAGCCTCCACTTTATTATTGACGTGGAGTTTTCGATAAATATTTCCGACATGTTTTTTCACAGTATCCATACTGATGCAGCTTTTATCAGCAATTTCTTTGTATAGAAGTCCCTGTGAAAGAAGCTCAAGAATTTCCTTTTCCCGGTCTGTAAGTTCATCGAAACCTTTAATCTCAGGAAGTTTTTTTTCAAAATGCTGCAAGACTTTTCGGGCAATAGAAAAACTCATAGGAGCACCACCGTTATACACATCCCTGATAGAAGAAAGTATTTTATCCATGCTTTCTCCTTTCACAAGATATCCCATTGCACCGGCTTTTAAAGAATTAAAGATCTTCTCATCATCTTCAAAACTGGTACACATGATGAACTGGGTTTCGGGCATATCTTTTTGAGTTTTTCAATGATTTCAATGCCAAGCATATTCTGGAGCTGAATATCCATCATGACAACATTGGGAGAAATATCTGGAAGGTTTTTTAAGGCATCATTACCATCAAAGAACTGGGCAACAACTTTCATATCCTGCTGATAATTGATCACCTTCTTCAACGCATTGTTGTAGTTCTTTTCGTCTTCTACTATGGCGATGGAAATGCTCATGTCTTTTTTATTTGAAACAAATTTCAACAGAAAACAAATGAGAATCAATTACACCTTTGTGTAATATTAAAAGTTTGAATTTAGAAGTTAGTTTTTTAGTCCTATTAAAATTAATTATTTTTCTACTTCAAAACCTTATTTTTTTAATAAATTTTAACAAATCTAAGCAGGCAGTACATTGGTAATGATTCCTTTACTAATAACCGGAAATAATTTCTGTATTATTAAATGAGAAATGGGCTTTAATTTTGTAAAAAGCAACAAAAATTCATCATATTGCAAGGCATGATTTTTGTAAAATTAAAAAGTAAAAAATCATATTGAATATCAAATAATATAATCATGAAAAAAAGTCTTTTAGCACTTGGTGCTGTCCTTACATTAACGGTAATCAGCTGCAAAAAAAGTGAAAGCGGAAACAAAAGTGTCATTAAAACAGACAGCACAGAAACAGTAGTTACTGATCACAACGGAAAGATTGATTCTGTAAGCCAGAGTTCATCAACGGTTGACGTTAATGGGCAGAAAACTGAAAAAACAGATTTCGTCTATAAAGCAATGGATGGAACATTGGTAAAAGTAGTATTCAAAAACGATCCGAAAGAAAATACTCTAACCATTACCAGCAATAAAAAAACATTTGTTCTTACTAAGGCAGAGACCAAAGGAGATGAAACTGTCTATAAAAAAGATGATATGACTGCAAAAGTAAAAGGTGACAGCCTTCACCTGGAACAAGGAAATAATATCATTCCGCTCAAAAGAACTAAAATCTAAAACATAAAACCCTCATCTTGAATGAGGGTTTTTCATTTCACCTAATCTCCACTTTTAAGTAATAAAAAAAGCCACCCGTATCCGGATGGCTTTCATTTATATCTGAATGAATATTATTCTTCAGTTTTTTCTTCAGTAGTGTCAGCTTTAGCTTCTTCTACTTTCTCTTCTACTGCAGGAGCATCAGCTACTACAGCTTCAGCTTTTTTAGGTGCAGCAGTTGATCTTCTGCTTCTTCTTGTAGCTTTTTTCTCCTCAGCATTCGGGTTGTAAAGCTCGTTGAAATCTACCAATTCGATAAGAGCCATATCAGCAGCATCACCTGGTCTGAAACCTGTCTTAATGATTCTTGTATAACCACCGTTTCTTTCAGCGATTTTAGGAGCTACAGTTCTGAATAATTCAGCAACCGCAAATTTATTTTGAAGGTAAGAGAATACTACTCTTCTGTTATGTGTAGTATCTTCTTTTGCTTTTGTTAATAGAGGCTCAACATATACTCTTAAAGCTTTAGCTTTAGCTACAGTAGTGTTGATTCTTTTATGCTCAATTAGAGAACAAGCCATATTAGAAAGTAAAGCGCTTCTGTGAGAAGCTGTTCTTCCTAAGTGATTGAATTTTTTACCGTGTCTCATTATTAATTATTTATCAGCGTCTAACTTATATTTTGCAACGTCGAAACCGAAGTTAAGACCTTTTGAATGCACTAATTCTTCTAGTTCTGTCAAAGATTTTTTACCAAAATTTCTGAATTTCATCAAATCAGACTTACTGTAAGAAACAAGTTCTCCAAGAGTTTCTACTTCAGCTGCTTTCAGACAGTTAAGGGCTCTTACAGAAAGATCCATATCTGCTAATTTAGACTTAAGTAGTTGTCTTGTATGAAGCGTCTCTTCGTCATATTGGATAGATGCTTTTACAGCTTCAGTTTCAAGCGTGATTCTCTCATCAGAGAATAGCATGAAATGATAAATTAATATCTTAGAAGCTTCTGTTAAAGCATTCTGAGGGCTGATAGACCCATCAGTTTCTATATCTAATACAAGTTTTTCGTAGTCTGTTTTTTGCTCTACACGATAATTTTCAATGCTATACTGTACTTTCTTGATCGGCGTGAAAATAGAGTCAATTGCAATAGTACCTACAGGTGCATTGTTTGACTTATTTTGTTCAGAAGGAACATATCCTCTTCCTTTTTCAATATTGAAAGTAATTTCGAAAGTTACATCAGTATTTAGGTTACAAATCACTAAATCCGGGTTTAAAACCTCGAATCCGTTGATCGATTTTCCTAAATCACCAGCAGTAATAATCGTTTGACCTGAAACTTTAGCAACAACCTGCTCGTTAGCCTGGCCTTCTGCTGCAGCTTTTAATCTAACCTGCTTTAGGTTAAGAATAATTTCGGTAACGTCTTCGATTACTCCTGGAATAGTTGAAAATTCGTGCTCTACACCTTCTATTTTGATAGATGAAATAGCATATCCTTCCAGAGAAGAAAGCAACACTCTTCTCAAAGCATTACCGATTGTAAGCCCGAAACCTGGTTCTAAAGGTCTGAATTCAAATTGACCTTTAAATTCATCAGAGTTAAGTAAAATTACTTTATCGGGTTTTATGAATTGTAAAATTGCCATATTATTGGGTTGAGCAAAAATTTGATTAAAAAATTATTTAGAGTAAAGTTCGACGATAAGGTTCTCCTTAATGTCCTCCGGAATTTGGATTCTTTCAGGAGCAGAAATGAAGGTACCTTCTTTCTTCTCATCGTTGAATTGTAACCACTCATAGTTTGACTTAGAAGCCAATGCATTGGTAACAACTTCAAGAGACTTAGACTTTTCTCTTACAGCGATTACATCACCAGCTTTTACCAAGTAAGAAGGAATATTAAGAATTTCTCCGTTCACAGTGATGTGTCTGTGAGAAACTAATTGTCTTGCTCCAGATCTAGTTTTAGCAAAACCTAATCTGAAAACAACGTTATCCAATCTTGATTCACAAAGTTGTAATAGAACTTCACCTGTTACTCCTTTGCTTCTGTGTGCTTTTTCAAATAAGTTAGCAAACTGTCTTTCTAAGATACCGTAAGTATATTTAGCTTTTTGTTTTTCAGCTAACTGAACTGCGTATTCTGATTTCTTAGCACCTCTTCTTTTGTTAGGACCGTGTTGTCCTGGCGGTTGGTTTTTTCTTTTTTCGAAGTTCTTATCATCTCCGTAGATTGCAGCACCAAACTTTCTAGCAATCTTAGTTTTAGGTCCAATATATCTTGCCATAATGGGTAAATTCTAAAAATTAAACTCTTCTTCTTTTTGGTGGTCTACATCCGTTGTGTGGCATAGGCGTCACGTCAACGATTTCTGAAACTTCAATTCCTGAATTGTGGATAGATCTGATAGCAGATTCTCTACCTGCACCTGGACCTTTCACAAACACCTTTACTCTTCTTAAACCAGCTTCGTGAGCTACAGCAGAGCAATTTTCAGCTGCCATCTGAGCAGCAAATGGAGTATTCTTTTTAGAACCTCTGAAACCCATTTTACCGGCAGAAGCCCAAGAGATAACCTCTCCGTTTTTATTTGTTAAAGAAATGATGATGTTATTGAAAGAAGCTTGAATATGTGCTTCACCAATAGCTTCAACTTTTACTTTTCTTTTCTTAACTACTTTAGTTTGTTTTGCCATAATTCCTAACGATTATTTACTAGCTTTTTTCTTGTTAGCAACAGTTTTTCTCTTTCCTTTTCGGGTTCTAGAGTTGTTTTTCGTTCTCTGGCCTCTTAAAGGTAATCCAAGTCTGTGACGTATTCCTCGTTGGCATCCTATGTCCATCAATCTCTTGATGTTCAATTGCACTTCAGATCTTAATTCTCCTTCAACTTTTACGTTGTCTAAGATATAAGTTCTGATGGCAGCCAATTCATCGTCATTCCATTCGTTGACTTTTTTGTCTTCGCTGATACCGGCAGCTTTAAGGATTTCAGAAGAAGTACTTCTTCCAACTCCGTAGATGTAAGTTAAACCGATAACTCCTCTTTTGTTTTTTGGTAAATCAATACCTGCAATTCTCGCCATAATTTAATTAACCTTGTCTTTGTTTAAATTTTGGGTTCTTCTTGTTGATTACGAACAGTACACCTTTTCTGCGTACGATTTTGCAATCAGCGCTTCTTTTTTAATTGATGCTCTTACTTTCATTTTGATAGTATTTATTTTTTACAAATGCCAAATGGAATGAGAATTCCATTTGGCTAAATGTTTTTAATATCTAAATGTGATTCTCCCTTTCGTTAAATCATAGGGAGACATTTCTAGTTTCACCTTATCACCAGGTAAAAGTTTAATATAGTGCATTCGCATTTTACCAGAAATATGAGCAATAAGAATATGCCCATTTTCAAGTTCTACGCGGAACTGAGCGTTCGAAAGTGCTTCCGTTATAACGCCGTCTTGTTCAATATGTTTTTGTTTTGCCATAAATTAATATCCAGTCGTTCTAGACAGTTTAGACTGCATTAAGCCATCATAATGATGATTCAGCAGATATGTATTAATCTGTTGAACTGTATCTAAAATTACACCTACCATAATTAATAGTGACGTTCCCCCGAAAAATAGGGCAAACGCATCTGTCTGAACAAAGCTTCCATGCACAATTGCTGGAAGAACTGCAAAGATAGATAAAAAAATCGCACCTGGCAAGGTAATTTTTGATAAAATATCATCTAAGTAATCTGCTGTCTCTTTTCCGGGTCTTACTTTCGGTACTAAACCTCCATTTCTCTTTAGATCATCAGCCATTTGGTTTACCGGAATTGTAATTGCAGTATAGAAAAACGAGAAGATAATAATTAATAGCGCAAACAATACATTGTACTGCCAGCTAAAAACATTCTTGAAACCTGCAAGAAAAGTGTTGGACTCATCGAATTTTGTTAATAATCCTGGTACGAACATCAATGCCTGAGCAAAGATAATTGGCATTACACCAGCAGCATTTACTTTCAATGGAATCCATTGTCTTGCGCCCTGCATAAGATTCTTGTTTACACCTCCTCTTGCTTGAGCTCTGCTTACATACTGAATAGGAATTTTTCTAACAGCAACTGATAAAATCACTGCTAAAAGAACTACCAACATCCAGAATAATACTTCGATAAGGATCATGATAGATCCCATTCCTCCTTTTCCGTTCTGCACGGCCATCTCCTGTACGAATGCCTCAGGCAATCTTGAAAGGATCCCCACCATAATAAGGATAGAGATACCATTTCCGATTCCCTTATCGGTAATCTTTTCACCTAACCACATTGCAAACACTGAACCACCTACCAAGATTACAATACTTGGCAACCAGAACATGATTGAATTTGGTTCTACAAAATATGCAGATTGGAATTGAGCATATGGTAAGAATAATTGAGTAATAGAAGTTAAGTAAGAAGGTGCCTGTACCAGACAAACCCCGATCGTTAACCATCTTGTAATTTGGTTCAATGTATTTCTACCTGACTCTCCATCTTTCTGAAGCTTCTGAAGATAAGGAATAGCCATCCCCATCAACTGAACAATAATAGAAGCAGAAATATAAGGCATGATTCCCAACGCCATTACGGAAGCGTGGCTGAAAGCTCCCCCCGTAAACGACGAAAGCAAGCCAAGGAGACCTGCTCCTTGCTTGTTACCGCCTTGATTTTTATAATGCTCTAAGAGATCTCCCACCTCTGCAAGGTTAATTGCCGGAAGTGAGATATAAGATGCGAATCTATACACAAGGATAATCCCTAAAGTGAAGAGAATTTTATCTCTTAATTCTTTAAGACTCCAAATATTTTTAAGTGTTTGTATAAATTCTTTCATTAGTAAGTATTATAAGGTAATTGCTTTTCCACCTGCCTTAGCAATAAGCTCTTCAGCAGATTTCGTGAATTTATCAGCAGAGATTGAAACCGCAGATTTCAATTCTCCTCTACCCATAATTTTCACTAATTCGTTTTTAGAAACGATACCATTTGCTACTAAAACTTCTTTCGTGATCTCTCCAGTGATGGATTTGTTCTCGATTAAAGTCTGGATAGTATCAAGGTTCACACCTCTAAACTCTTTTCTGTTTACGTTTTTGAATCCGAATTTAGGTAATCTTCTTTGTAAAGGCATCTGTCCACCTTCGAAACCGATTTTCTGAGAATAACCAGCTCTAGCTTTCTGACCTTTGTGTCCTTTTGTTGAAGTACCTCCTTTTCCACTACCTTGACCTCTACCAATTCTTTTTGAGTTGAAAGTAGATCCTGCAGCAGGTTGTATATTATTTAAATTCATTTTAATTTCTCTTTTATAAAATTATTTTTGAACTTCTAGTAAGTGGCCTACAGCAGCGATCATTCCTAAGATAGAAGGAGTAGCTTCGTGCTCTACAACTTGGTGAAGTTTTTTTAATCCTAATGCTTCAAGCGTTCTCTTTTGGGTTTTTGTTCTACCAATAGCGCTTCTTACTTGCTTTACTTTAATTGTTGCCATTGTTTTATTTATTAACCGTTAAACACTTTACTTAGAGAAACTCCTCTCATTCTAGCAATCTCTTCAGGTCTTCTGATGTCTAATAACGCTTTGAAAGTAGCTTTCACCACGTTGTGAGGGTTAGAAGATCCTTTAGATTTTGAAAGGATATCGTGAATACCAGCTGATTCCAATACCGCTCTTACCGCACCACCTGCAATAAGTCCTGTACCGTGAGAAGCAGGTCTTAAGAAGATATCTGCACCACCGTATCTAGCAGTAGTTTGGTGAGGAATAGTGTGGTTCATTACTGGAACTTTAACAAGGTTTTTCTTAGCGTCTTCAACTGCTTTAGCAATTGCAGAAGCAACCTCTTTAGATTTTCCTAAACCAAAACCGATAACACCTTCTTCATTACCTACTACAACAATAGCAGAAAATCCGAAAGCTCTACCTCCTTTAGTTACTTTTGTTACTCTGTTAACAGCTACGAGACGATCTTTTAATTCTAATCCTCCCGGTTTTACTCTTTCTATATTATCTAGTCCTAACATATTTTCCGAAATTTAATGATTAGAATTTAAGTCCACCTTCTCTCGCACCATCAGCTAGAGCTTTTACTCTACCGTGGTATACGAAACCGTTTCTGTCAAATACAATACTTTCGATTCCTGCAGCGATAGCTTTAGCAGCGATAGCTTTACCAACAGCAGCAGAAACTTCAGTCTTAGTACCTTTAGCGTCTACACCTTTCTCTCTTGAAGAAGCTGATGCTAAAGTTTTACCATTTTTATCGTCGATTAACTGAGCGTAAATTTCCTTATTACTTTTGTATACAGATAATCTTGGCAATTCAGAAGATCCAGAGATTTTCCCTCTTACTCTTCTTTTGATTCTTATTCTTTTTTCTAATTTACTTAATGCCATAATACTTATAATTTATTAAGCAGATTTACCAGCTTTACGTCTAACAATTTCTCCTACGAATCTTACACCTTTTCCTTTGTATGGCTCAGGCTTTCTGAAAGATCTGATCTTTGCAGCAACCATTCCTAGAAGTTGGTTATCGTGAGACGTTAAAGTAATAATTGGGTTTTTACCTTTTTCAGTCAATGTATCAACTTTTACTTCGCTTGGAAGTTCTAGTACAATACCGTGAGAGAATCCTAAAGCTAACTCAAGTTTTTGACCTGCGTGTGAAGCTCTATATCCTACCCCTACTAGTTCTAGTTTCTTTTCGAAACCATTTGAAACACCAACAATCATGTTGTTGATTAACGCTCTGTATAAACCGTGAAGCGCTTTGTGTTGTTTAGTATCAGATGGTCTGTTTACGTTCAGTTCCCCATCTTTTTGTTCTATAGTAATTCCTGCTGTAAGCTCCTGAGAAAGTTCTCCTTTTGCTCCTTTTACAGTTACTACACCGTTGTTTTCAGTGATGGTAACTCCAGCTGGAATTGTTATAATTGCTTTACCAATTCTTGACATTTTCCTCTGATTAAAAATTAATAAACATAGCAGATTACTTCACCGCCTACTTTCTCTTCTCTAGCTTTCTTGTCAGTCATTACTCCTTTAGAAGTAGAGATGATAGAAATACCCAAACCGTTTAGTACTCTTGGAAGTTCAGTAGAACCTTTGTACTGTCTTAAACCTGGTCTTGAAGCTCTTTGAATAGACTTAATAGCAGGTTTGTTAGTTTGCTTATCGTACTTTAAAGCGATTTTGATCACTCCTTGAACAGCGTTATCTTCAAACTTGTAGTTTAAGATATACCCTTGATCAAATAGGATCTTAGTAATCTCCTTTTTGATTTTCGATGCAGGAATTTCCACCACTTTGTGGCCTGCGCTTTGTGCGTTCCTTACTCTTGTTAGGAAATCTGAAATTGGATCTGTTACCATTTTTCTTTTATAAATTATTGGTTAAAGAACAATCAGTTTTGAAAAGACTTGAAGAGAAAAATATCAGACGTCAGAAAACTTCGGTCTGATATTTATTCTTTAGTATCTTGACAACTTAATTGTCCCGATTTTTTATCTAGTAATTATTACCAGCTAGCTTTTCTTACACCTGGGATAAGACCGTTGTTAGCCATTTCTCTGAAAGTTACTCTGGAAATACCAAACGTTCTCATGTATCCTCTTGGTCTACCTGTTAATTTACATCTGTTGTGTAATCTTACAGGAGAAGCATTTTTAGGCAATTTTTGAAGTCCTTCGTAATCACCAGCTTCTTTAAGAGCTTGTCTTTTAGCAGCGTATTTAGCAACTAGTGCTTCTCTTTTGCGCTCACGCGCTTTCATTGATTCTTTAGCCATTTCTTAGTTCTTTTTAAATGGTAAACCGAAGTGAGTTAATAATGCTTTAGCTTCTTTATCTGTTTTCGCTGTTGTAACGAAAGTGATGTCCATCCCTTGGATTTTTTTCACTTTGTCAATTACGATTTCAGGGAAGATAATTTGCTCAGTAATACCTAAGTTGTAGTTACCTCTACCATCGAAACCATCAGCTTTGATTCCAGAGAAATCTCTGATACGAGGCAAAGCAGAAGCAGTAAGTCTGTCTAAGAATTCATACATTTGGTTTCCTCTTAGGGTAACTTTCGCACCTACAGGCATACCTTTTCTCAATTTGAAAGCAGCTTCGTCTTTCTTAGAGATTGTACCAACAGCTTTTTGACCTGTGATATTCGTAAGCTCTTCTACAGCATAATCAATGATTTTTTTGTCTGCAGTAGCATCACCTAAACCTTGTGATACAACGATTTTCTCTAATTTAGGTACTTGCATTACTGACTTGTACCCGAATTCTTCCATCATTGCAGGAACAATTGTCTCTTTATATGCTTTTTTGGGTCTTGCTATATATTCCATGTGTTATTTAAAATTATAAAGTTTCACCCGTTTTTTTGTTGATTCTTACTTTCTTATCTCCTTCGATTTTGTAACCGATTTTGATAGCTTTTCCGTCTTTACCAACTAAAGCTACGTTTGAGATGTGGATAGAAGCTTCTCTTTCAACGATTCCTCCTTGAGGGTTTGAAGCTGAAGGCTTAACGTGCTTTTTGATGATGTTAAGTCCTGCAACAATTACTCTTGGGTCTCTTCCTTCTTTTTTGATCACTTCAATAACTTCACCAGTCTTACCTTTGATATCTTTCTTACCAGTAGTAATGATTACGTTATCTCCTCTTTTTATTTTTAACTTTGACATTTCTTTAAAAAATTTTAAAAATTAAAGTACTTCAGGAGCTAATGAAATGATTTTCATATATTCTTTGTCTCTCAACTCACGAGCAACCGGTCCGAAAACACGTGTTCCTCTCATTTCTCCTGCTGCGTTTAGTAATACACAAGCATTGTCGTCGAATTTGATGTATGAACCATCTTTTCTTCTTACTGCTTTTTTAGTTCTTACTACTACAGCTTTAGATACCTGACCTTTTTTTGCGTTTCCTGATGGTGTAGAATCTTTGATCGTAACAACGATTTTATCACCAACTGAAGCATATCTTCTTCTGGTTCCTCCCAGAACTCTAATAACTAGTACTTCTTTAGCACCTGTGTTATCAGCAACTTTTAATCTTGATTCTGTTTGTAACATTATTACTTAGCTTTTTCAATGATTCTTACTAATCTCCATCTCTTGCTCTTGCTCAAAGGTCTAGTTTCTTGGATCAAAACTGTATCACCTTCTGTGCATTCGTTGTTCTCGTCGTGTGCAGTATATTTTTTCGTTTTCAAAACGAATTTACCGTACATCGGGTGCTTTACTCTTGTAGTTTCGCTAACAACAATAGTTTTTTCCATTTTATTGCTGGAAACCACTCCGATTCTTTCTTTTCTTAAATTTCTATCCATTGTAAAATGAAATTATTGTTTGTTAGTTAACTCAGTATTTAGTCTAGCGATTGTTCTTCTCAAATCTTTGATTTGAATCGGGTTTTCAATTGGGCTGATTGCATGAGCCAATTTCAATTTAGAATATTGAGCTTTTGCTTCAGTTAATTGAGCTTGAATATCACCCGCGCTTAAATTTTTAATATCAGCATTTTTCATTGTACTCAAAGATTATAAAGGTTTAACAAAATCGTTAGCAACGATGAATTTAGTAACTACTGGTAATTTTTGTGCAGCAAGTCTAAGAGCTTCTTTCGCAACTTCGTAAGGAACTCCACCTACTTCAAACATAATTTTACCTGGTTTTACTACAGCTACCCAGTATTCAACAGCACCTTTACCTTTACCCATACGTACTTCCGCTGGTTTCTTAGTAATTGGCTTATCTGGGAAGATTTTGATCCATAGTTGACCTTCTCTCTTCATATATCTTGTCGCAGCAATACGAGCAGCTTCAATTTGTCTTGCAGTGATCCAAGCACCCTCAGTTGCTTTGATCCCAAAAGTTCCGTAAGCAAGTTGACTACCTCTTTGGGCATTCCCCTTCATCTTCATCTTGTGAACTCTACGGAATTTGGTTCTTTTTGGTTGTAACATAATCTCTAAATTTTAGATTTTAGATTTTAGATTTTAGATTTTTTTTAATTTTAAAAAAGTAACGGTAATTTAAAATTCAAAATTTCTAATCTAAAATTTTAATTATTATTGTTATTGTTGTTGTTTTTTCTAGGTCTTCTGTTGTCTCTGTCTCCTCCTCTGTTTCCTCTGTCTGACTGACCTCCTTTTTTCTGTTGTCCCACTAGTGGAGAAAGTTCTCTTTTACCGTAAACTTCACCTTTCATGATCCAAACTTTCACTCCTAATCTACCGTAAGTAGTGTGAGCTTCTGCCCAGTGGTAATCGATATCAGCTCTGAAAGTTGACAATGGAATTCTTCCTTCTTTGAAAGATTCTGATCTTGCCATTTCAGCTCCGTTCAATCTACCAGAGATTTGAACTTTGATACCTTCAGCACCCATTCTCATAGTACTTGCCATTGCCATTTTAACAGCTCTTCTGTAAGAAATTCTGTTTTCAATTTGCTTAGAAATACTATCAGCAACTAGTACAGCATCTAATTCAGGTCTTTTGATTTCGAAGATGTTGATTTGAATATCCTTACCTGTAAGTTTCTTCAATTCTTCTTTCAATTTATCAACTTCCTGGCCTCCTTTACCGATGATCAGTCCCGGTCTAGCAGTAGTGATTGTAACTGTTACTAATTTAAGTGTTCTTTCAATATAGATTTTTGAAATACCACCTTTAGATAATCTAGCCTCAAGGTATCTTCTGATTTTGTAGTCTTCAGCGATTCTGTCTCCATAATCGTTTCCACCAAACCAGTTAGAATCCCATCCTCTGATGATACCTAATCTATTACCAATTGGATTTGTCTTCTGTCCCATACCTTGATTAATTTTCTTTATTACCTAAGATTAATGTAACGTGGTTAGATCTTTTTCTGATTCTATACCCTCTACCTTGTGGAGCTGGTCTTAGTCTCTTCAATTGTCTTGCACTATCCACGAAGATTTCTTTAACGATAAGGTTAGCTTCTTCAATATCCGCACCTTCGTTTTTAGTCTGCCAGTTTGCCATAGCAGAAAGAAGTAATTTCTCTAACTTGTTAGATGCATCCTTCTTAGAATATTTTAGGATATAAAGAGCTTTATCTACCTGCTCTCCTCTAATGATATCAGCAACTAATCTCATTTTTCTTGGAGAAGACGGGCAATTATTTAATGAAGCTTTTACAACGTCTTTGTTAGCTTCTTTTCTTGCGATTGAACTATCTTGTTTTCTTGATCCCATGATTATCTGCTTCCTTTGTTTTTGTTACCACCATGACCTCTGAAAGATCTTGTTGGAGAAAATTCGCCTAACTTGTGACCAACCATGTTTTCTGTAACATAAACCGGGATAAAAGATTTCCCGTTGTGTACTGCAATAGTTTGTCCTACGAAGTCCGGAGAGATCATCGATGCTCTAGACCAAGTTTTGATAACTGTCTTCTTACCAGACTCTATATTTGCCTGAACCTTCTTATCTAAAGTATGATGAATGAACGGTCCTTTTTTAAGTGATCTTGCCATAATTATTTTCTTTTAGATACGATGTAACGGTTAGACACTTTGTTTTTCTTTCTAGTTTTGTAACCTTTAGCTGGTTTACCGTTTCTAGATCTTGGGTGACCTCCTGAAGAACGTCCTTCACCACCACCCATTGGGTGATCTACTGGGTTCATTACAACCGCTCTTGTTCTTGGTCTTCTACCTAACCATCTGCTTCTACCAGCCTTACCTGATACAGTTAATTGGTGGTCTGAGTTAGAAACTGATCCAATCATTGCATAACATTCAGTAAGGATCATTCTTGATTCTCCTGAAGGCAATTTGATGATTGCATATTTTCCATCTCTAGATGTTAATTGAGCTGAAGAACCAGCACTTCTTGCTAAAATTGCACCTTGACCAGGCTTCATTTCAACACAAGAAATTACAGTACCTAAAGGAATGTTTTTCAACTTCATTGCGTTCCCTACATTTGGTTCTACGCTTTCACCAGAAATTACTTTCTGATCAACTTTGATACCGTTTGGAGCGATGATATATCTCTTCTCTCCGTCAGCATACTCAAGTAATGCGATAAATGCAGTTCTGTTTGGATCGTATTCTACAGATTTTACAGTTGCTTCAACGTTTGCTTTGTTTCTTTTGAAGTCAATAATTCTGTATTTCTTTTTGTGTCCACCTCCGGTGTAACGCATGGTCATTTTACCTGTTTGGTTACGTCCACCTGACTTTTTAATACCAACTGTTAGAGATTTCTCTGGTTTGTTGGTAGTAATTTCCTCAAAATTGTTTACAATTCTGAATCTCTGTCCCGGGGTGATAGGTTTTAATTTTCTAACAGACATTACTATTATTTATAATTAATAATTAATTTACAGCAAAAATATCGATAACCTCACCTTCAGCAAGTTTGATTACCGCTTTTTTCAATTTGTTTGTCTTTCCTACTTGAAGACCTTTTTTAGTGTATTTTGAAGAAACCTTCGGAGCATAAATCATTGTATTAACGTCTGCTACTTTTACACCGTAAGCTGCTTCAACAGCCTTTTTGATCTCGATCTTATTCGCCTTAGGGTTAACTAAGAAAGAATAAGTACCTCTTAAATCTGTAAGGTAGTTAGCCTTTTCTGAAATAACTGGTTTAATAATAACTGACATGACTTATTTCTTTAAATTTTCCTGGAATTTTTCAACTGCACCTTCGAAGAAAATGATCTCACCAGCGTTAACTAAGTCGTAAGAACTGATCTCGTTGAAGTTCATTACTTTAGTTTTAGGTAAGTTTCTTGAAGATAAATACACATTCTTGTTAGCTTCAGGAAGAACGAATAAAGATTTTTTACCGTTAAGTTCCAATGCGTTTAATACATTGATAAAATCTTTAGTCTTAGGAGCAGCAAAGCTCACATCTTCTAAAACTTTAATGCTGTTGTCTCTCATTTTCTGAGATAAAACAGATTTTTTAGCTAATCTCTTAAGAGCTTTATTCAATTTGAATCTGTAGTCTCTTGGTTTTGGTCCGAATACTCTACCTCCACCTCTGAAAGTTGGAGATTTAATATCACCATATCTAGCAGATCCAGATCCTTTTTGCTTCTTAAGCTTTTTAGTAGAAGCAGTAATTTCGCTTCTTTCTTTTGCTTTATGAGTTCCTTGTCTTTGTGCAGCAAGGTACTGTTTAACTTCTAAGTAAACCGCGTGCTGATTTGGCTCAATTCCGAATACTGTTTCGTCTAGAGTTACTTTTCTTCCGGTCTCTTTTCCTGATGTATTTAATACTACTAGTTCCATTTTCTGATAATTACATAAGAATTTTTAGCTCCCGGAACAGCACCTTTTACTACTAAAAGATTTTGTTCTTGATCAACTTTTAACACTTGAAGGTTTTGAACAGTTACCTGCTTACCTCCCATTCTTCCAGCCATTCTCATCCCTTTGAATACTCTTGAAGGGTCAGATCCAGCACCGATAGAACCTGGAGCTCTAAGTCTGTTGTGCTGACCATGAGTTGCCTGCATTACACCTCCAAATCCGTGTCTTTTAACAACACCTTGGAAACCTTTACCTTTTGAAGTTCCTGTTACGTCTACATATTCACCTTCGATGAATAGTTGAACATTTACTTCCTCTCCTACTTTAGCATCTGTGAATCCATCGTGGAATTCTACCAATTTAGCTTTAGGAGCAGAACCAGCCTTTTTAAAATGGCCAGCTAACGCTTTACCAACGTTCTTCTCACTCTTGTCATCGAAACCTAACTGCACAGCTGTATAACCGTCGTTTTCTAAGGTTCTGACCTGTAAAATCGAGCATGGACCAGCTTGAATAACTGTACAAGGAATGTTTTTCCCTTCTTCGTTAAACAAAGATGTCATACCGATTTTTTTACCAATAATACCTGACATTGTTTATATTATAATAAAATTTATCCTTTATTTTTTCCCATTTTTCGGAAGTCTGAAGTGATTTCTACTTTTGATATAGGCACACTACGCTCCTAAAATGAGTGTGCAAATTTATGAATAATTTTGTAACCGACAAATATTTTAAGTAAAATATTTTGATTTTTAATCATTTAGACATTTTCATATTTTCAAAATAGAGAAAACACTTACCATTTTTTATTCTCAATCTGTTATTTTTTTATACTTTTAAAATGAAAAGGATATATAAATCTTTTTAATATTCAACCTAAAAAACAAAAACATGAATAAAAAATTATTAATCATCATCGGATACATTCTCCTTACTCCATTCATGTATGGACAGGGAGATACAAAAGATGAAAAAGTAAGACAGCTTTTCTTATCTGCATGGCAAACATTCCAGAAACAGGATTACAAAGCTTCCATAAAAAGTTTGATAGAAGCGACACAATTAAAGCCAACGGATAGTATTTATAATCTTTTAGGAACTGCCTATGCTTACAATGAAGAATATGACAAGAGTATAATTGCTTATGACAAAGCCATTGAAATGAATCCCAAATACGCCAGTGCATACCGTGGAAAAGGCCTGGTTTATACAAAAAAACAAAATCAGGAAGAAGTATTTAAAAATTTTTCGAAGGCCATAGAAGCAGACCCACAATATACAGAAGCCTATATTGACAGGAGCACTTACTATATAACCATAAACCAACCAGAGAATGCTCTAGCAGACATTAATAAAGCGATTGAACTCAACAGTAAAAATAGCTCAGCCTATTATGGACGCGGAACTATTTATGCAGCACTGAACCGTTTTGATGAAGCTTTCAAAGATGTAGACAAATCCATAGAGTTAAATCCAAATAGCGATAATGTAGAAGCCTATAAAGTAAGAGGCAATCTTTATTTCCTTAAAAAGGATTTGAGCAATGCTATTAGTGATCTTTCCAAAGTTATAGAGATGAATCCAAAAGATCCGGGAATTTATAACAACAGAGGAGGTCTTTATTATCACAATGGAGAATACAAAAAGGCAATTCAGGATTTCAATAAGGATCTTGCCGATAATAACCAAAACATGGGAAGCTATTTCTTGCGGGGAAGTTCTTATATGAAATTAAAAATGTATAAAGAGGCATTAGCTGATTTCAATAAGGCCATAGAAATTTTCCCGGAATATAAAGGCGCTTATTACAGCAGAGCAGATTTGTATAAGTTATTAAAAAAAGAAGATCTCGCCAATGCCGATATGAAAAGAGCCAAAGAACTTGAAATGAATGAACCTGAGAAACAATAATCAACCATTTAGCACTCTAACTCCCGATTCTTCTAATATAGTTTTATCTTCATCCGTTATAGCATTATCAGTTATCAGGTAATCTATCTTATCCAATGAAGCTATTTTACCAAACCCCTTCTTGTTAAGCTTTGATGAATCCGCAAGGATAACAGTCTGATCAGCGCATTCAATCATCACCTGATTAAGATGGGCTTCTGCAGCATTGGAAGTACTAATCCCAAATTCAGGGTCTATGCCATCCACTCCAAGAAAAAGTTTATTACAGGAAAATTGCTTAAGGATCCCTTCTGAAATAGATCCTACAATTGAAGTTGAGCTTTTTCTCACCTCACCTCCTAACTGGATTACATTAATATTAGGATTATTACAAAGTTCAATAGCTACCCTCAAAGAGGAAGTTAAGACCGTAAGCGGACCGAAGTTCAGCAACATTCTTGCCAGGTAGTGCATGGTAGTTCCGGATGCCAAAATAATACAATCGTTTTCCTGAATCAATGAAAGCGCTGCTTTGGCAATAGCCTGCTTGGCTTCTACATTAATATTTTCTTTCTCTACCACATTTTTTTCGTAAGCATATCTTACCTGCTTGCTCGCTCCTCCGTGATTTCTAAAAAGAAGACCTAAACTTTCGAGATAGTTCAAATCCTTTCGTATCGTAACTGAAGAGACATTCAGTTTTTCACATAGATCCTGAACAAGAACATGTCCTTTTTCGTCCAGTTCTTTCAATATTTCATCCTGCCTTGGAATTAGCTTCTCCATTTTATTCGTTCCTTCAGTTGTTTTCTTATTTTTTCTTTATTGCCTTCAGCAACCTCCACTAACGTGACATATAAGTTTATACTTTTCCTACAGAGGTTTCATCAAAATTACCGATTTTTTTTCACATATGGGTCTTTATTCTTTTTATAAGGCCATATACAATTATTTCATCTTCAAGAACAAAGGTACTTATAAATCATAATAATAGGAGATTATAAAATTTCATTTATTTTCTTTTTGCTTTCATTTTTAATTTATATATTTGAAAACGAAACATAAACGAAACATTTATGAAACGAAACGAAGAACTCAGTAAATTAACCAATGTAAAAGAATGGGACTTTATAGTCATAGGAGGGGGAGCCAGTGGTTTAGGTTCAGCATTAGACGCAGTAAGCAGAGGATTCAAAACTTTATTGCTTGAATCTCATGACTTTGCGAAAGCAACTTCCAGCAGAAGTACCAAACTGGTACATGGCGGAGTAAGATATTTAGCACAAGGAGATGTAGGTTTAGTGAAAGAAGCATTGAAGGAAAGAGGGCTGTTGGCCAAAAATGCAGCACATATTGTAAAGAATCAATCTTTCATTATTCCTAATTATACCTGGTGGGGCGGAATCTATTATAAAATAGGTTTATCTGTATATGATTTCCTTGCCGGAAAATTAAGTTTGGGTAAAACGAAATACATCAGCAAATCAAAAACCATTGAAAAACTACCTACTATTGAACAAAATCACTTAGCAAGTGGCGTTGTTTACCAGGACGGACAGTTTGATGATGCAAGACTTGCGATCAACTTAACCCAGACCATTATTGAAAAAGGAGGAAGTGCAGTCAACTATGTAAAGGTTGTCAATCTTCTGAAGGATGGCAAGAATAAAATCATTGGTGTAGTCGCTGAAGATCAGTTCTCTAAGCAGCAATACCAAATTCATGGAAAAGTAGTCATCAATGCAACCGGTGTTTTCACGAATGACATCCTAAACATGAACAATCCTAAACATGGCAAAATGGTAGTACCAAGCCAGGGGATACACCTTGTATTGGATAAATCATTTTTGAAAAGTGATGATGCCATTATGATCCCAAAAACTTCTGATGGAAGGGTTCTATTTGTTGTGCCTTGGCATGACAGAGCATTGGTAGGAACTACAGATACTCTTTTGGAAAGTGAGAGCTTTGAACCTCGTGCTTTAGAAGAGGAAATCAATTTTGTTTTAAACACAGCAAGACAATACTTGTCTAAAAAACCAACCCGCGAAGATGTAAAATCTGTTTTTGCCGGGCTCCGTCCTCTTGCTGCTCCGAAAGATGGAAGTAAGAACACCAAGGAAGTTTCCCGAAGCCATAAAGTGATTGCTTCCGATACAGGATTGGTTTCCATCATCGGCGGAAAGTGGACCACTTACCGTAAAATGGCTGAAGATACTATTGACAAAGCCATGCAGGTACACAAACTAGGTAATACCACTTCTAAGACAGAAAATATGTCTATTCACGGAAATGTAAAACCAGAGCAAGTAGACAGAACCAATCATTTATATGTATACGGATCTGACATTCCTGCTATAAAAGCTTTACAGGAAAGTAATCCACGTTTTTCACAAAAAATACATCCAGACCATCCATTCACCGTAGCGGAAGTAGTTTGGGCAGCGAGAAATGAAATGGCGGAAACCATTGAAGATGTACTGGCAAGAAGAGCACGCCTGTTATTCCTGGATGCAAGAGCAGCTATAGACAGTGCCCATAATGTAGCAAGAATTATTGCTGAAGAGAAAGGATATTCTGAAGAATGGGCTCAGGAACAGGAAAATGAATTCATCGAATTGGCAAAAGGATATTTACTAACTCCTTATTCACCTAAAGTTATCAACCTTAATTAATCACCATATGAATGAAAAGTTAATCCTCGCTTTGGATCAGGGAACTACTTCCTCCAGAGCGATTCTATTCAACCATAGCGGAGAGATCAAATATGTATCTCAAAAAGATTTCAGACAAATCTTCCCTACTCCAGGCTGGGTAGAACATGATCCGAACGAAATCTGGTCATCACAGATCTCTGTTGCTGCAGAAATTATTGCCAAAGCAGGCATTTCCGGACTGGAAGTAGCGGCTATTGGAATTACCAACCAGCGTGAAACAACAATAGTTTGGGATAAAGAAACCGGAGAACCTATTTATAATGCTATTGTATGGCAAGACAGAAGGACCTCCAAATATTGTGATGAACTGAAAGAACAAGGCCACGCAGAAATCATCAAAGAAAAAACAGGTCTTGTATTAGATGCTTATTTCTCGGCAACCAAATTAAAATGGATCCTGGACAATGTTGATGGAGCAAGAGAAAAAGCGGAAGCCGGAAAATTATGTTTTGGAACTGTTGATACTTGGCTTGTATGGAAGTTAACCCGCGGGAAAATGTTCATTACGGATGTTTCGAATGCCAGCAGAACCATGCTTTTGAATATCCATACATTGGAATGGGATAATGATCTATTGGAACTATTCAATATTCCTAAAGCGATTCTTCCTGAGGTAAAACAAAGCAGTGAAGTATACGGTGAAACAGCTACTACTCTATTCTCTACCAAAATTCCGATTGCGGGAATTGCAGGAGATCAGCAGGCAGCCTTATTCGGACAAATGTGCATCAATCCAGGAATGGTAAAGAATACTTACGGAACAGGATGCTTCCTATTAATGAATACAGGAAAAGAAGCTGTTTCTTCAAAGAACAATCTTTTAACAACAGTTGCCTGGAAAATCAATGGAGAGGTTAACTATGCCTTAGAAGGAAGTGTATTTGTAGGTGGTGCTGCTATTCAATGGCTGAGAGACGGCCTTAAACTTATTCATTCTTCTGATGAAGTGAATAATCTGGCTGCATCTGTTGAAGATAACGGCGGTGTTTACTTCGTGCCTGCCCTTACAGGCTTAGGTGCTCCACACTGGGACCAATATGCCCGAGGTACTATCGTAGGAATTACCCGTGGTACGACTGATGCCCATATTGCAAGAGCTACTTTGGAAGGCATTGCATTTCAGGTATATGATATTGTAAAATCTATGGAAGCAGATTCCGGAAGAGCGAGTCTTGAACTGAGAGTAGATGGTGGTGCTTCAGCAAGCAACTTGTTGATGCAGATACAGTCTGACCTTTTCGGGTTTAAAATCACAAGACCAAAAACATTAGAAACAACAGCATTAGGAGCAGCTTATTTAGCAGGCCTTGCAGTAGGATATTGGAAAAATATTGACGAAATCCAGGAACAATGGATTGTAGACAAAGATTTCCATCCTCAATTGGAAAAAGAAAAAGTAGATGCCATGGTTCATTCATGGAACAAAGCGGTATCCCGTGCTCAAAGCTGGATAGAAGATTAATTCACTGACCTTAAAAATACACATATGACTCCATTTATCGCAGAAGTGATCGGAACGATGCTTCTAATTTTGTTAGGCAACGGTGTTGTAGCCAATGTTGTCTTGAAGGATACCAAAGGAAATAATTCCGGTTGGATTGTTATTACCACTGCCTGGGCATTAGCCGTTTTTGTAGGGGTAACTGTTGCGGGGCCTGTAAGTGGCGCTCATTTGAATCCGGCTGTTACCATTGGGTTAGCTGTTGCAGGAAAATTTTCCTGGGATCTGGTTCCGTCTTATATTGCGGCTCAGATGATTGGAGGTATGTTGGGAGCATTCTTAGTTTGGCTTTTTCATAAGGATCATTTTGCTATTACGGAAGACGAAGGAGCAAAACTGGCTTGTTTCAGTACAGGTCCTGCTATCCGAAAAGTTTCATCGAACCTTATCAGTGAAATTATCGGAACATTTGTACTGGTATTTGTTATTTTCCACTTTTCAGATCCAAGCATTAATTTACAGGCGGATCCTCATGCAAAAGTTGGATTAGGTTCAGTGGGAGCCATTCCTGTAACATTTCTTGTATGGGTGATCGGGCTTTCCTTGGGAGGAACTACTGGCTATGCCATTAACCCTGCCAGAGATCTTGCTCCAAGAATCATGCATGCCATTCTTCCGGTAAAAGGAAGCAGTGATTGGAGCTATGCGTGGATTCCAGTGATAGGTCCTGTTGTAGGTGCTGTTATTGCTGCGTTATTATTCATAACATTAAAATAAAAATACAGATGATGAAAATAGTAAAAGGAATCCTTCTGCTTACATTAGGTACAGGAAGGTTATTTTCTCAGGAAAGCAGTGAAGCTAAGGAAACCAAAGAAGGAAGGCTGGATTTTACCGCAAACATTCAAAACAACCACTTGTGGAGAGGTTTGATTATTACAGATAAACCTGTTGTAATGGGAAATCTTTCTTATGCTTTGGATGCGGAAAAGAAATGGAAAGTGGGTATCTGGGGAGCCTCTGCTCTTGCAGATGATAAAGACAACACCCATTATAAAGAGATCAATTATTATGTTCAGTATTCTAACGGACGTTTTTATATTGGATTATGGGATCTTTATAATTCAAGAAACATCAATACTGCTGTTGCTGCGGATGACATTTTCAGTTATTCACAAAGAAGAACAGCTCATATTATTGATTTAAGAACCAATTATACTTTTGGACCTGCATTCCCAATCAATATTGAAGCAGACATCATGTTATATGGAGGAGCTAATGCCGGAGAAGTGATTCTGGAACCTGATGGAAGTTATAAAAAGAACAGATACTCTACCTATGTTCAGGCTAGTTATCCTGTTATCAGCGGACAGAAAGTTAATCTGGATGCTTTTGTTGGAGCAGGATTCTCATTGAATGGCAACACCTTTTTGTATGGGAATGGAAAAAACAACTTCGATATTGTCAATATAGGTGTAAAAGCAGGAAAAGTTCTTAAGATTACAGAACATTATAGCTTACCTGTTTCTATGATGGCTATGTGGAATCCTTCTAATAAGTATGCAAGAATTCAGTTGGCTGCGACTGTTTTTTAATGTTAATAATTAACTAAATTATATATAAGCCACTCCTTTTGGGGTGGTTTTTTGTTTATTGGATAAGAAAAAACCACCCCGTCAAAAATTTTTTAATTTTTGCCACCCCTTCTGTGGAGGAAAATGGCTATACGAATGAGGAGTAGAAAGTAAAGAAGGCTGGATAATTCTAATGATGAGTGCTTAGACGATTACCGGGATTTTACGGTTTAAGGATTGAGAATATATTTTTAAATTTGAAGAAAAAAATATGAAAAAGATTTTCAGTCTAGTGGTCTTATGCATCAGCATTTTCACTCTTGCACAGGTAAAGGTTCCTTTTACCGGGCACAGAAGTTTTGATATTCTGGAGGGATACAGCGGTACGGGTACTCCTCAATATTATTTGGATGTTAAAAAGAATGGTGATGTCCTCTTTGGGTATGTTCAGGTAAACCAAGCTAACGGAAAAGAAACTACAGAAGAAATTAATGCTGGGAAATATGCCCCCAGTAAGGTAATGAAGGTACAATTCAAAAAATATGATGAAACTTTCTTTGTGAAATTTGATAAAAATAAAATCTACCTTACAGATGAAAAGGGAAATATTCAAAATCTTGAAGGCTGCTGTTCTGCCAGAGAGAGTATAGATAAAGAGACCTGTTCTTGTGAAAGTGAGTTCTATGAATAACAAGATATAAACACAGCCATTCCTTTGGGAGTGGCTTTTGTTTGTGGGTAGAAAACCACTCCGTCAAAAAATTTAAAGAATTTTTGTCACCTCCTCCACTGAAGGAGAATGGTTATACTAATTATAAGAATTGGATGAAAGAGACATTTGAGATTATGGAATTTGTCAGGAATAAAAAATCCCGGGATTTCGCGATGAAGGGTTTGTGTAAATATCTTTACTTTTGATGAATCAATTATACAACACCAAAGTATGAAAATACTGAATATATTATGGGTTTTCCTTTTCATGGTCTCATGCAGTAAGAAAGAAAACCACCCTTACACCTTTTATTATTGGAAAACGCATCTAAAACTGGATCAGGAAGAGAAGAAAACTTTAGATCAGGCAACTGTTCCTTACTTATATACAAGATTTTTTGATGTTGATAAAGCCGGAGGAAAATTTCAGCCTGTTGCTGCTATTACAAAAGACCAGAGTTTTCAGACCGATAAGCAAATTGTCCCTACGGTTTTTATCACGAATTCAACTTTACTTGGCATTACTCAGGAAGAAATCAAGTTCCTTGCGCAGAGTATCCATCATTTGGTTCAGAAAAAAGCAGAGGAATATCATTTAAAAATCAACAATGAAATTCAAATTGACTGTGACTGGACTTCTGGCACACGGGATGATTATTTTAAATTTTTAAAAGAACTCAAAAGAATTTCCGGAAAGGATGTTACCTGTACTTTACGGCTTCATCAGGTCAAAGATAAAAAGCAAACAGGTACTCCACCTGTAAATAAGGTATATCTGATGTGCTACTCCACCTCTTCTCCATTGGAAAAGTCAGACAAAAATTCTATCCTGGATGTGAATATTCTGAAAAGTTATCTTTCGAAGCTGGAAGACTATCCTATTCAGAAAATAGAAGTTGCCCTGCCTATCTATTCATGGGGAATTATAACGAATCATCTCGGCAAGCATAAACTCATCAATGCTTTATCTAAAAAAGACCTAGAAAATCCCAACTTTAAAAAGATCTCCGATCATGAAGCTGAAGTCCTGAAAGACGGGTTCTACTTTGGCAGCTATCTCAATAAAGGCTTCAAAATAAAAGTGGAAGAAATCTCGGAAGAACAATTAACTGATGTGGTTATTTTCCTTCAGAAAAAAATACCGCATTTTAATATCATTTATTATCAATTAGATAGTAAATTTGTGTTAGATCGAAAATTTTAAATCTATCATAGATTAAGACAGAGAATAGTAATTCTACATCTTATGCTATTTTCTGCCCGCACCATTAATTACAAAAAACAACTCTATAAAAACTAAAAAAACACTACAAACCCTATGAAAAAGTATATTCTTTCACTTGCGGTTGTATCTCTTTTCTATACGAATTCCAACGCTTGTGCGTGGTCGGATCCGGATTATGAATACTTCAATCTTTTTACACAGAGCATCATTAAGGACAAGTCTTACCTTCCTTTCCTCCACACTTATTCTTCAAGATTCTACGGTGAATACAATCCCTCATTGATTCCTGATGATAATATTGAAACATGGAAGAAATATTTTAACAATCAGCTTAATTATGCCGAGACCCAGAGTCTAGTATATAAATTAAGTATGAATGATTTGAATGCTCTTAAAAACGGAACTCCTACCCACCCTCTTTTACAAAAGCTAGGAACAGGATTTTACCAGAAATATAAAGAGGGAATTGATTATTTAATTGAAGCTAAATATCTGGAACCTTATATGAGCATCAATTACGTTGAAAGTGAAAATTCTTTCTATTATAACAGAGATGAGAACAGAAAAAATGCCACCTCTCTTGATTATAATAAAACAATTGCAGCCTTAACATCTTTGTATCATGCCTCCAGAAATCCTGAGATCAAACAACGTTATGGATACCAATTGGTTCGTTTGAACCACTATACCAGAAACTATGACTCTGCACTTCAGGCTTTCAAAAGCTATATTGAACCTATCAAATTAAAGGGTACTGTATATTATATGGCTTTAGACCAATTGGCAGGTGCTCAACGAGGATTGGAAATGAATAGTGATGCCAACTGGAATTTTTTCCAGGTATTCATGAACAGTAAAGATCGTAAAGAATCTTCTTTTGTTTCTATGAAACTTTCGGATACAGCTTCTTTCAGTA
This sequence comes from Chryseobacterium capnotolerans, assembly GCF_021278965.1. NCBI lineage: Bacteria > Pseudomonadati > Bacteroidota > Flavobacteriia > Flavobacteriales > Weeksellaceae > Chryseobacterium > Chryseobacterium capnotolerans. The sequence goes on from NZ_CP065589.1 coordinate 4,343,354, forward strand.
ATATTATGAAAAGAGCCAACACGAATGAAGAAAAGAACATGGCCTATTTCCTTTTAGGATATGAAGATTTCAACAACCCTATTCCCATTATGGAAAAGATGTTTGACATCAATCCGGATTCTGAAATCTTAAAAGTAATGGCAGTAAGAAGTATCAATGAACTGGAAAGAAGCTACCTTCCGATCTATTATTATACTTCTGATGCTTACGGGAGAGTATCTGTCTACAGGGGAAATACTGAAACCCATAATTCAAAAGATGCTGCCTCTGATAAGAAAACAACGGAAGTAAAAGAAGTGAAAGAAGAAAAAGTATCTTTCTGGCAGAAAATTGTAAGGTTCTTCAAAAATCTTTTCGGAGGTTCAAAATCTGAAGCATCCGGTAATGGAAATAAAGCTGATCAGAGTGATGATGAATTGCTGAACAATCCGAACAGAATTCCTTTTTACACCACCGGATATAGCGGGTACGATGATAATACCAAAAATTATCTTGATGACCTTGAAAAATTTACTTCGAAGGCAAAAGAGAAATCCAAAGACGAATACTGGCAGATTGCAGATGCGTATCTTAAGTTTTTAAAGAAAGATTATAAGGAAAGTACTGAAATTCTGAATGACATCAAGACAACCAATCCGGAATATCTGGAGGAAATTAAAAGGATGAAAGTTCTTAATGACATTGTTTCCCAACCAAAAGTGGATGCCGCTTTTGAAGATCATCTCATGAAGGATTATGCTGAATATTTTGTAGAGAAAGAAGTAAAAAAAGATACTGCCAATGTCAATAATGATTACGATTATTATGGCAGTGCACCTTCCACTGCAGATTTCTTAAAAGATGTAATGGCCAACCGTTATTTCCTTCAGGGAGAAGACGGAAAATCATTCCTGATGAACAATACCCTTTCTGACCTTCAGTATAATCCAAACTCAAGTCTTGTAAAAAGTGTTGAGGAGTTCTACAGAAAACCTAACAAAACTCAATTTGAACAACAAATTATTGCAAAGAATATGGATAGTGTTGGAAATATTGAGGCTTTCTTCAATACCATTTATGGTGACAGAGCAATGAGACTTGCTGATTTTGAAAAGGCTAAATCATATTATGAAAAAGTAAAGAAGTTCGGTGGAATTCCAAGAGAAAATTATGACTGGAGTGAAAAAAGCGGCCAAACTATTACTTCAAAGCAATATGCATCTTCTGAATACAATGGCTTTAATAATATTTCAAGTCTTGTTTTTGGGCATAATGTGTGGGAAAGCTACCAAAGTCCTGATACTGAATCTATGAAGTCTGAAGGCTACACTGAGTTCCCTTTCATTAAAGACAATATGAATAAACTGGATTTAACTGATGCTCTGATCCAGCTTAAGAAAATCGGAAATGGTAAGGATGAAAAGGCGGCAAGAGCTAACCAACTTATCGGAAACCTGCTATACAATACTTCCATTTTAGGATATTACAGACACCTTTTCGTTATGGATATTGATAACAGCAATGGCGGAAAATATTACTTCTGGAATAATGACAAAGGAAATCCTTACAAGTATTATTATAAAAACTTCCTAGATACGTCTTATATTGAACCTGATAATTTCGATTTAGTGATCAACTATTATCAAAAAGCCCTTACGCTTTCCAATAATAAAGAAGAAAAGGCTCGAATTCTGTTCCAGATGGCAAGTGCCGAGCAAGGTAAATATTACCAGTATGAAGCTAAAGCTCCAAAAGATTTTGATTATTCTGATCCGAAATGGTCTGAAAAAGAAGATGCCCGTCAAAAGGAAATGGACAACCTGAAGAATCAAAAATACAGAACCTATTTTGCTCAGCTAAAGGCACAGTATTCAGATGCTGAAACTACAAAAAGCCTGATGGGAAGCTGTAGTTATTTCAGCTATTTCATGAGATAAAATAAATAAAATTATCAACTTCAAATAAAAAAAGGAATCATTGTGATTCCTTTTTTTGTTGTTCCTGTTTTTGAAGCCATTCTTCATGTTTCCTTTTAAAGAATTCATGCTTATAATTTTGGTTGATCTGTGCAACATCTATGGAATGGGAAGTATGAATATCTATATCTTTTTTAGCAAATTGGGCCAGATTTTCATAATAATGATGAAGCTGATCTAATTCTGCTTCAGTAAGGTCTTCAATATCTACAATCCTGTTGCTTGCCTTTTCATGGGCTGCAATGAGTTCGTTAAGTTTAATCTGTATAGCTTTTGAATCTTTATTCTGAGCTTTCTGAATGAGAAAAACCATGAGAAAGGTAATAATGGTAGTTCCCGTATTGATAACCAACTGCCAGGTTTCTGAATAATTAAAAAAAGGTCCCGTAACCGCCCAGGCCAAAACCACAAATGTTGCTCCAATAAAAGCATACTGGCTACCTGTAAATTTAACAGCCCAGTTCGAAAATTTTTCAAAAAGATTATTATTCTTGTGATCCATAGGTCAGATTATTTTATATTAAATGTATAAAATTAACCTGAACGTGTGAAAGAAATATTGAAATAAAGATAGAAGAGTATATAACAAAAAACATTAAGATGATTGATTCATCTTAATGTTTACAAAATTAATTTGATATGAATAAATTAAAAGTTAATACAAATTTGAGAAAGGAATCTGTAGTAATTCCTCCTTTCTAAACCAGTATTAATATCGTTATTTCTTACTTTGAATCCGAATGAATACTCTCCTTGAGCAGCTGCTTTTCTCTGCAAATCTAAAATCACTTCTCATATTCTTTAGTAAGAACATTTTTTATTGTATTTCATCAACATTTTTTTCAACTTTTCCATTGGGTTTAAAAGAAATAGTTTGCTCCGAACTGATATCTGATTCCATCGATTCTGAAACCAAAATTGGCAGCAGGATCACTGGTATCATTACGGATATCTTTATCTAATAGATTGTACACACCAAATGTGAAACGAACATGTTTATTCAGTCTGTATACAGTTCCTAAATCTAATAGGAAATAAGATGGGATTGGGTATTCCTGTGCTTTCCCTCTGCTTACTCCCGGCTGGCTCTCACTTCTGTAGTTTCCTCTTGACCAGAATTCAAAGCTGTCATTGGCTTTCCATGATAGGTTTACATTGGCCATATGCTTAGGGATTCTAGCGTAGGGTTTATTGTAAAGTGCAGGAATTTCATCAGATTTAATCTTTGTATCTGTATAAGTATAGTTTGCTTTTAATACAATATCCTTCGATACGTTTACCCCAAGATTAGCTTCAAGCCCCATGCTGTTTGCCTTACCAAGATTTTCTCTTGTAGAGATAAAATCATAAATATGATTATATAAAGCTTCAAACTGTTTGCATTCTTCGGTATTGTTACATTTTCTAACTTCAACCAGTTTGTTTTTAAAGTCTGTGTTAAAACCTGTTACACTTAGGTTAATCACTTTCTTATTATCTTCAAACATTACGGTTAATTCCTGGTTAAAGCTTTTCTCCGGTTTAAGATCTTTATTTCCAATGATTACTCCATCCTGAGTTCCACCACCGGTTACCTGTCCCCATCCTGGATTTACAGCTCTTAGGCCTGGAGCTTTATATCCCCATGATGCACCTCCTTTAAAAGTAAAGTTGTTGGTAGCGCTCCATACTAAATATCCTCTTGGAGTAAAGTTAGCACCATAGTTTTCATCATTATCCAAACGTGCTCCTGTAACCAAATGTAGTTTATTGACTAACTTCCAGTTTCCTTCTGCAAAAGCAGACCAGTTCCAACGGGTAAGCTGGGTTACCACTTCCCCATTTTCAGACTTCATTTTGTTCCCCAAATCATTCAGTCTCTCATATCTGTATTCTGCTCCAAAGCTGATCACATGTTCTTTAATATTGAAATTATTAAGACTGTACGCAGCTAAAGTCTCATACCTCATATCCCTGTTTGGATTATTGGTATTATCATACTGGATATAAGAGTTTGTATGGAAGTTTGAATAATCTCCTTTGTGGCTTAATGCCAATACATTTCTCTCGTAATTATTGCGTGAACTTTTTGCCGTAGGACCTAATGAATAACCAGGATTCTGATTTCTTTCCTGACGGTTATAATCGTAGCTTAGCTTAAAGGTATTTTTTGTATTGGGAGTAAGGCTGAATTCTGTACCAAAAGCTTTAATAACTCTTTCTGTAAATCCACCTACAAATTTATCTTCATTTCTGTCGGAATAACTCCCGGTCACTTTCATCTGAAGAAGGTTTTTCACTAAAGAGCCGGCAGCATATCCATCAATCTGGTAGGTATTTCCAGATTCTTTATGTACCTGCTGTACTAAACTTGTTCCAACAGATCCTCTCCAGCCGTTACTCAGTTTTTTAGTGATAATATTGATTACTCCACCCATCGCATCAGAACCATATAATGAAGACATGGGTCCTTTTACGACTTCAATTCTTTCAATAGTTTCCAATGGCGGCATCCATCCTTGTTCAATACCTGGGCCGTCCGAATTGGGTCTTGTTTCTCTTGTGTTGATTCTTTTACCGTCAATTAAGACCAATGTCTGGCCAGATTCGGCACCTCTTATTGAGAAATCACTTGTACTTCCTCCCCCTGTAACGAAAACACCCGGAACATCCTGCAATGCATCGGTAATGTCTCTATACGCTCTTTTTTTAAGATCTGCCTGAGAAATTACAGAAATCGTAGCTGGTGTGTCTTTGATTTTCTGAGCATACCCGGAACCCGTTATTACTACTTCATTAATATGGTTACTTTTTAACGTGTCCTTAGTTTTCTGACCGCTCATGAAAGCTGATCCTAAAACAAGCAAGGAAAAAGATACTGTTCTAAACATCAAGAATTTTTTTGCAAAATTATTATTTTTAATAATTCTAAATAAATAAACCAAGGTGAGATATGTCACCTTATAAATCCCCCTTGAATGTGAGATCAACAATATCATAATAATTCTGATAAAAATATGCCAACACAGCTATACGATTATTGAGGATAGGTTCTTACGGTTATCCTATCATTATCAATAATAAAAAGCAAAAACATCAAATGTATATTGGAAAGGATTGATGAATAGAAATAAAAAAATCCGTTCCTAAAAAGGAACGGATTGTATAATCATTGCAAAGTATGCATTTATCACACTTTAATTTCAACGTCTACACCTGAAGGAAGTTCTAATTTCATTAGAGCATCAACAGTTTTAGAAGAAGAAGAGTAGATATCCATTAGTCTCTTGTGAGCTGATAATTGGAACTGCTCTCTTGCTTTCTTGTTTACGTGCGGAGATCTCAACACTGTGAAGATTCTCTTATTCGTTGGCAATGGAATTGGTCCGTTTACAACAGCACCAGTAGCCTTTACCGTTTTTACGATTTTCTCAGCAGACTTGTCTACCAAGTTGTAATCGTAAGATTTTAATTTTATTCTGATTCTTTGTGACATTTCTTGTACTTTAAAAAATTAACCTTTTGCTTTAGCGATGATATCTTCAGCAACGTTTTGTGGAGTAGCTTGATACTTCTCTAATTCCATAGAAGAAGTAGCTCTTCCTGATGAAAGTGTTCTTAGAGTAGTAACATATCCAAACATTTCAGAAAGTGGAACAGAACCTTTGATTACAACAGCTCCATTTTTCTCTTCCTGACCACTGATTGTACCTCTTCTCTTGTTAAGGTCACCAATGATGTTACCCATGTATTCTTCTGGAGTTACAACTTCCAGTTTCATAATAGGCTCCATAATTACTGGTTTAGCAGCACGTCCCGCTTCTTTAAATCCTAATTTAGCAGCCATTTCGAAAGAAAGGGCATCAGAATCCACCGCGTGGAAAGATCCATCTTTAAGAGTAACTTTAATACCTTCAACTTCGAAACCAGCCAATGGACCGTTCTTCATTGCAGCTTTAAATCCTTTTTCAATCGCAGGAACAAATTCTCTAGGAACGTTACCACCTTTGATCTCATTGATGAATTCTAAACCAACTTTACCTTCGTCTGCAGGTCCTAGTTCAAATACAATGTCAGCAAATTTACCTTTACCACCAGATTGTTTTTTGTAAACTTCTCTGTGTTGAGCAACTTTTGTTAAGTTTTCTTTGTACTCTACCTGAGGTTGTCCTTGGTTTACTTCAACCTTGAATTCTCTCTTCATACGGTCTACAATGATATCTAAGTGAAGCTCACCCATACCAGAGATGATCGTTTGTCCAGAAGCCTCGTCAGTTCTTACCGTAAACGTTGGATCTTCTTCAGCCAATTTAGCTAGAGCGTTACCCATTTTATCTTGGTCAGCTTTAGTTTTAGGCTCAACAGCGATACCAATTACCGGATCAGGGAAAACCATCGATTCAAGAACGATTGGGTTTTTCTCGTCACACATTGTATCACCAGTTTTGATAGACTTGAATCCTACCGCTGCACCAATATCACCAGCTTCAATATATTCTACTGGGTTTTGCTTGTTAGCGTGCATCTGATAGATTCTAGAGATTCTTTCTTTATCTCCTGAACGAGTGTTCAAGATATAAGAACCAGCATCCAGTCTTCCAGAGTATGCTCTGAAGAATGCTAATCTTCCCACGAACGGGTCAGTAGCAATCTTAAATGCCAAAGCAGAGAAAGGCTCATCTACAGATGGCTTTCTTGTAATTTCAGCGTCTGTTCTTGGGTCAGTACCTTTGATATCATCTTTATCCAATGGAGAAGGCAAGTATTTACATACTGCATCCAACATAAACTGTACTCCTTTGTTCTTGAACGAAGAACCACAAGTCATTGGGATAATAGATAAATCGATAGTAGCAGCTCTCAATGCAGCATTGATTTCTTCTTCTGTAATTGAATCCGGATCTTCGAAGAATTTCTCCATCAAAGTTTCGTCATATTCAGAAACAGCTTCTACTAATTTCTCTCTATATTCAAGAACTTCATCTTTCATGTCTTCAGGAATTGGAACTACCTCGAAAGTAGCACCTTGTCCAGCTTCATCCCAGATGATCGCTCTGTTTTTAATTAAGTCTACAACTCCTTTGAAATCTTCTTCAGCACCGATTGGTAAAACGATTGGAACTGCGTTAGATCCTAACATATCTTTAACCTGGTTTACCACGTTAAGGAAGTCAGCACCTTGTCTGTCCATTTTGTTTACGAATCCCATTCTAGCAACTTTATAGTTGTCAGCAAGTCTCCAGTTTGTTTCAGACTGAGGCTCTACTCCATCTACTGCTGAGAATAAGAATACCAATCCATCTAATACTCTTAAAGATCTGTTTACTTCTACAGTGAAGTCAACGTGTCCCGGTGTATCAATGATGTTGAAGTGGTAAGGCTTAGTATCTGCAAGAGGCTTTCCTTGGTCTGTTGGAAAGTTCCAAGAACAAGTAGTTGCAGCAGAAGTAATAGTAATACCTCTTTCTGCTTCCTGCTCCATCCAGTCCATTGTAGAAGCACCATCGTGAACCTCTCCAATTTTGTGGTTTACTCCTGTATAGAATAAAATCCTTTCAGTAGTGGTAGTTTTACCTGCATCAATGTGAGCAGCAATACCAATGTTTCTTGTAAATTTAAGATCTCTACCCATTTCAGATTAGAATTTAAAGTGTGAGAAAGCTTTGTTAGCTTCCGCCATTTTGTGAGTATCAGATTTCTTTTTGAAAGCTGCACCTTCTTCTCTTGAAGCAGCTACAACTTCATTAGCTAATTTCAAAGCCATAGACTTATCATTTCTCTTTTTAGAGTAGCTAATTAACCATTTCATTGCCATAGAAATTTTTCTATCAGCTCTGATTGGCATAGGAATCTGGAAGTTAGCTCCACCTACTCTTCTAGAACGTACTTCTACGTGAGGCATAACGTTTGTTAATGCATCTTTCCAGATTTCAAGGGCTGTTTTCTCAGTTTCTCCTTTTTTAGTTTCTACGATATCTAATGCATCATAGAAAATTTTGAATGCGATAGACTTCTTACCGTCTAGCATTAAATTGTTTACGAATCTCGTTACCAATTGATCATTAAATTTCGGATCTGGTAACAACGGTCTTTTTTTCGCTTTTGTCTTTCTCATTGCTTCTGTACCTTATTTAATGATTATTTTTTCTTTCCTTTTGCAGGAGCTGCAGCAGCTTGTCCTGGTTTAGGTCTCTTAGCTCCGTACTTAGATCTTCTCTGAGTTCTTCCATTTACACCAGCTGTGTCTAATGCACCTCTTACGATGTGGTAACGTACTCCCGGTAGGTCTTTCACCCTTCCGCCTCTAACCAATACTATCGAGTGCTCTTGAAGATTATGTCCTTCGCCCGGGATATAGGCGTTAACTTCTTTACCGTTTGAAAGTCTTACCCTTGCCACTTTTCTAAGTGCAGAGTTAGGTTTCTTAGGTGTAGTAGTATATACTCTCGTACATACTCCACGTCTTTGTGGACAAGAATCAAGGGCAGCCGATTTGCTCTTCTTGGCAAGCGTGGCTCTTCCTTTTCTTACTAATTGTTGAATAGTAGGCATTTAATTGCTTTTTATTTTAGGGTGCAAAAATAATAATATTTTTTTAATTGACAAGCAGTTATGATATTTTATTTTACAAGAATTTTTCTTCATTTATATTCAAAACCACTGAAAACGTCCATTACTTTTATGTTATTGAAACATTTTAAGTAATGGAGGTTAGTATCAAAAAATCAAAGTCTTATTTAAAGGCATCCTTTATTATTTTTCCTTTCATATACTGTGTAGAAACACCTAAAAGTTCAGCCATCATACTTGCAATATCAATTTGCTCATAATTTCCCGTGCTGATGATCGCATTCTTTTTAAAATCCGGCCCCATTGCAAAGAACTCAATATGTCTGCATCCTGCACAGTCGTCTCCATGTTCTGCAAAACCTCCGTTGACATCTATATGTCTTCCGTGGTCATTAGAAACGATAAGTGTTGTTTTATCTTTATAAGCGGGAAGTGACTGGATATAATCCCAGATTTCTTTAATGGATGCATCAGTAGTTTTAATGGCTTTGATGTATTCATTCCAGTTATTAGCATGACCATAAGAATCTACATCTTTAAGATTGATCACCATAACATTCGGACTGTATTTTGCCATTACTTCTTTGGTTTTCGTCATCGTAACAAGATCATCACGATATCCGGATCCGTTTCCGCTTACTCCACAATCAACACTTGGCTGAAATTTTCCTTTCCAGTCTGCCAGTTTACAATCATTTAAAACTTCAAGTTTATCTTTAGAAGCAATGACCCATGCTTTTGTCTTATCTGCTCCTGTGAATTTCAGCCACTGCTGCATTACGGATGGAAACCCCGGCAATTCGGTTCCATTGTTTTTAATATTCTCATATACTCCTGAGCACATCGCGCTATGTCCCGGGTTTGTATTGGTAGTTCCATTGTTTTTAAAGTTGCTGATAAAAACACCTTGATTCAGTAAACTTACTCTGTTAGGAATATTTTCTTTATTTGCTGCTTCCCAGGTTTCGGAAATACGGGGACCATCAACTACCAGAAGTATAACATTTTTTGTTTGGTATTTTGCCTCTGGTTTTGTAGGCAGGGTTGGTGTCTGTGTTTGTGCATCCACATCATTATTATTGCATGAAAACATACATAATGACAGCATAGAATACAGGAAAAACTTCTTCATTGCTTTTTACTTAGATTATATTTCGAGTGCAAAGCTAGAAAACGCAATCTCCGGATTCATTAACAAATTGTTATCTATTTCTTAATAATTCGAGACAGAAATCAACAAAACGGGAAATAAAAAACTATTGAAGAAATACCATAACAACAATTATTCTATTACTGTAACGGTAACATTTTTATTCCAATTAAACTTTTTAATATTCTGTTTCAATTCATCCAGGTTTTTCCCATTGATAGAATATACGGAAACTTCCAGTCTTGCGACGGTTATTTTGTCTTCTATCTTTAAAGTCCCTGCTTTTTTCCAATAAGAAGGAACATAGCCTTGCAGCCATCCTTCATATACAACAGCAATATCATATTGGTGATCAACACAATATTTACTCAAAAAGTCTCCAAACTTTTGGTCAAATGATCTTTTGTTTTCGTTAAATTGGATGGTTTCTACAGATCCAAGACCAGCGATATCCAATAAATGAATATCTGTATAATAACAAACCGCTCCAATATCATTGGCTACCACTTTTGAAGTATTATAAAACTGGTGCAAAAATTTCGCAGACTGTACCTGCTGTTCATAAATGTTCTTACCTCCATTGTTCATAATAGGATGAGCAGCCCAACATTTATAGATCATCAGAAAAACATTAGCAGCAATTAACAGACTCACTAACTTTTCTTTTTTAATATAATCCGTAAAATTAAAGAACAACTCTTTACATCTTGGTATTAATACCATACTAAGGCCTGTAAGAATATAGGCTTCATAACGTAAATGCCCTTTTAAATCAGCAAACATCGCATGACACAGCATGACCAAGGAAAATACAATTAACAGGAAATTACTATGTAATACTTCTTTTAACGTTTTCGTTCTCAGATCCCTGTAAATAAACACTATGCATAGTAAAAGAGGGAAAATTCCTATTTTATAAAAACTAATATTCAACAGAAGATTATCCAGTAAAATAACTTTTAGTTGTTCTAAAATATGGGAATCAAGACTCAATTTTGTTCCTTTTACCACTACTGAGTTAGGAAAAAAATACCCGTCCTGCTGATAATTGAAAGCACAAAATGCTATAATAGGAATGAAACCCAGCAATACGACAAACAATGCTTCTTTCCATTTTCTGACAAGGGCAAACATAAAAGCCAGAATTACAAAATAAAACATACTTTCAAAACGGACGACCCCCATTAACAGCAGACTGAAGTAAAAACCAAAGACAGCAAGTTTATTCTGATTAAAACGGGAAAAGCAAAAAATATTAACAGCAAACAGGAAGATCTGGAAAACATGTTCCATTCCTGAAAGAATATTTATAGGAAGTACAATAAAGAATACAGTAAAGAGTACTGCTATAACTGTTTTTTTAACCTCTTTAAAAATTTCAGCATAATAGCTGGAGAAAATATAAAGAATTCCGATGGCAAAAATACTATTAAAATACAACGGAATCTGATCATTATTTCCAAAAATCCTAATCAATATACTCAATATATAAGTGAACAATGGAGAAGAGGAAGTAGAAGAAAATTGATATCTTGTCATTCCCCAGACATCATATAGAGCAAAATTCTTGGCCATTGCAAGATGTATATAAGCATCATCCAGGAGATAAACGTAGTGTCCATCAGTTTTCAGAACAGAATTGATATAATAGAATACACAAACCGAAAAGAAAAAAGCTGAAGACAGCAAAAAACTACGCAAACTTATATTTCGGACCACTTCCATCTTAAATAAATATAAAGTGCCAAAGATAAGCATCCTCTACCATAAAACGATGATCTGAAAAAAGTATAGAGTATACGAAATAATCTAGCCCGAAAATTATATTTCCACCTTCATTTCTCCTATCCATTTTATAATAAACCCATATTGATATTTCCAAACTATTTTAAAAAATTTCCTTATAGTTATCATCTATTGATATCCCGGCCTTTTCGGCACGATATTTCGTAACTTTGAGATATATAAAAAGATAAATTTATGAAAAACGCTAGTATTATAGGGCTAAAAGAAGTCGACTGCAAGAAAATCGCAGAAAAATTAAATACACTTTTAGCTAACTATTCTGTATTTTATCAGAATACAAGAGGTTCTCACTGGAACATTAAAGGAGATCAGTTTTTTACTCTTCATCCAAAGTTTGAAGAGCTTTACAATAGCTTAGTTTTAAAAATTGACGAAATTGCGGAGAGGATTCTTACATTAGGTGCAACGCCTGCACACAACTACTCGGACTATTTAAAAGTAGCCACTATCAAAGAAAGCAAAGAAGTAACTGACGGAACGAAAAGTGTTGAACAAATTCTAAGCTCATTCAAAGTAGTGATTGACCTTCAGAGAGAACTTTTAGACATTACGGATAAGGCTGGTGATGAAGGTACCAACTCTCAGATGAGCGACTACATCACTGAACAGGAGAAAGAAGTTTGGATGTACAATTCCTATTTAGGGAAATAACAGATACAATCATCAAAATATTTCAAAAAAATCGCCTTACATTTAGGCGATTTTATTTTTAATTTTTATATTTGCGTTAAAATTACACATATTATGAACGACGTAAGACTAAACTCTATTCTGGATAACGACTTCTATAAAATAACCATGCAAAATGCTGTGGTAAAACTTTTTCCAAGTTCTATTGTAAAATATGAATTCATCAACAGAGGGAAGCATCATTTCCCGGAAGGTTTTGATGCAGCATTAAGAGAAGCTGTTAATAAAATGGCTGAACTGAAGCTTACCAAGGATGAAAAGAAATTCATGGCAAGAACATGTCCTTATATTGATCTTCCTTATCTGGATTTTCTGGAAGGATATCATTATGACCCATCTGAAGTAAAAATTCGTCAGGAAGGTGGAGATCTTTCAGTGACTGTTGAAGGACTTTGGTACAGAACGATTCTCTGGGAGGTTCCTTTATTGGCGTTAATCAGTGAGCTGCATTATGAAATGAACCACATGGAAAGAGACTCAAATGAAGTGGTAATGAGTAAAACCCTTGAGAAAGCAGATTCTTTAGGCAGATTGGGGGTAACGTTTGCAGAATTTGGAACCAGAAGAAGGCATTCTTATAAGGTACAAAATCTCGTCATGGAAGCTTTAACACAGAAAAAAGATTCTACCTTCATTGGAAGTTCTAATGTACATTTTGCTATGAAATATGGTGTAAAACCTATCGGAACCCATGCTCATGAATGGTTTATGTTCCATGCAGCTGAATACGGTTTCAAAATGGCTAATGAACTGGCGTTGGAACATTGGGTGGATGTATACAGAGGAGACCTTGGAGTAGCCCTTTCTGATACTTATACGACAGATGTTTTCTTCCAGCAATTTGATAAGAAATTCGCAAAGCTTTTTGACGGCGTACGCCATGACAGTGGTGATGCTTTGGAATTTGCAGACAAAACCATTGCCCATTATCAGAAAAACGGCATCAATCCGATGTTTAAATATATTATTTTCTCTGACGCCTTAAATCTTGAAAAAGTAGAGGAAATTACGAATTACTGCAGAGGAAAAATAGGAATCTCTTTTGGAATAGGTACCAACCTTACTAATGATGTAGGATTAAAACCAATGAACATTGTGATGAAACTTATCGGAGTACAGGCTCCTAATAAAGAATGGATTCCAACGGTAAAACTTTCAGATGAACACGGGAAATACACTGGTGATCCAAAGATGATTGAGCTAGCTAAAGAGTTTTTAAGAATAAAAGATTAATATAACCTCATCAACAATATTAGAATATAAAACCTCGTCATCATCGAGGTTTTTTGTATTCATCCATCATCTGTAATCTGATCACAGAAACTTATAAGCTTTTGTTATCTTTATCGAAACAAAAACAATATGATATCAAGAACATTAGTTATCACCTCCCTCCTCTTCTCAGTATATTTTACTGCTCAGGAAAAGAAAACAGAAAAACCGAAATTTAATCAGGAATTGGCCACTTCATTAGGGGCAGATCAATATGGCATGAAACCTTATACTATTGTGATGCTAACAACCGGTACTGCAAAAATTGAAGATAAAGCCCAAATGGGTTCTTTAATGAAAGGACATATGGAAAATATTGGCAAATTAGCCAATGAAGGAAAAATTGTGGTAGCAGGTCCTTTTTTGGAAAAGAATAAAGAGAATTACCGTGGAATGTTTATTTTCAATACAAAATCTAAGGAAGAAGCTGAACAATGGGTAAAGACTGATCCGGCAGTTCAGGCTGGAATTTTCAGTTATGAGATTTTCCCTTGGTATGGTTCTGCGGCCTTACCGCTATACCTGAAACATCATGATGAAATTTCAAAAGAAAATCCTTAAAGAATAAAGTAAAATCCCTCAACTGAGGGATTTTTTATTGTTAGTCGAAACAAATAAATGGTTTTCTCGGCGGATAGCAGCAATAAGGGTTGCTACAGAAAGTATAGCCTGCTGGGCAGCTTCCTCCATCTACTGGTACCAGGCATGCTGCTGCTGCCCCTCCTAAAACAGTTTTCAACTCTTGTCTGTCTAAATTTTTTAAATTTTTCATAGTTATTTAGTTTAGTTTTAATTTCCTACTCTTTAAGATTTTCGGATTACTCTTTTTATTTCTCACTAATTAGAAATAAATATACAATTTATTTCCTTAAACAACTACATTTCAAATAACTATGATTAAATAAAAGAAATATTTTCATTATTTTAGTCTAATAAAAGGAAAAAACTTACAACCCAATTGTAAGAAAGTTACCATTAACAAAAAAAATTAATTCCATGAAAAAAATGAACGTATCAAAACTTTCAAGAAATGAGCTGAAAGATGTATTCGGAGGATATTTACATCTACCAGAATGTCCCGGAGGCTGCCCTGGTGAAGGTATGATCAGATGCCCTGACGGCTCAACGACTATGACTAATTTTATATGCATGGGTGGAAGATGCGAACCGGCAGCAAGGTGTAAGCCATTAGTTTTGGAACCCTTTCCGGATCCGATTACCTTCACTCCATAACCTGATCGATAAGAAATAAAGTGAGCTTCCTGCTCACTTTTTGATTACTAAAAAATCATTCTACTGGTTCCCAAAACACAGTACCGCTCATCACAGGTTTTTATTATCTTTAAACAAACAAAACCCGCCATGAAAACCATTGAAGAAGTTCTGAAAAAACTCGATGAAATTATCATCTGGTGCAAAGAGAATAAAAGCCCTGCCGGATATTTTGCCTGCACTTACCGCATTATGACAGCACAGGTTTTAAAAGGAATTCAACAAAAGAAGTTTGAGGATAATCCCAGAATGGTTCTGCTTGATTTAGCTTTTGCAGAGCGGTATCTTACAGCATGGGAAAACTACAGCAATGGTAAAAAATGTACCAACTCCTGGTATATTGCTTTCGAAGCTAACAAGAATAAAGACCTTCTGATATTACAGCATATTTTTCTGGGAATGAATGCTCATATCAATCTGGATCTGGGCATTTCTGCCGCCTCTATTATGCCGTACCGAAAAATAAATCCCTTAAAAAGGACTTTGAAAAAATCAATTCTGTTATTGCTTCCATTAATCAGAAAGTTCAGGATTCTCTGAACAAAATATGTTATCCCGTCAACCTCATCGATCAACTGTCTAATGGTAAAGACAATGCTGTATTGGATTTCGCTATATCCAAAGCCAGAGATACTTCTTGGGCTACTGCTGTTATTGCTTCAAACACTCCTAATTTCCTAAAGGAGTCAGTGATCAATATTGTAGATTATGCTGCTGCTAAAGTTGCTACCCAAATCTTGAATCCAAAGATCCTTACTCCTACTCTATTTAAAGAACTGAAGAAATGTGAAAGCAGTGATATTTTGAAGAATATTGAAATACTAGAATCAACGAAAACGATTTAAGGTCAATACAAAAAGGCCGGAATCTTCCTCACGGATCCCGGCCTCATAATGAACAAATAAAAAGAAACTACATTGTTTCCTTATGCTTTTTACGATAAGCATAATAGAACACAATTGGTAATATGGTAAATGATAACAGCATGCAGATAATCAATCCGCCTACAATCATAATTGCTAAAGGTTTTTGAATTTCAGAACCCATTCCGTTGGACATTGCTGCCGGAAGAAGACCCATGGACCCCATCAATGCAATCATCACTACCGGACGAATTCTGCTTTTTACTCCTTCTGAAATAGATTCTTTAAGGGACATTCTGTTCTGAAGATTTTCTTTCATCACTCCAATCAGAACAATACCATCAATCGTAGCTACACCAAAAAGGATAATAAACCCGATCCCTGCTGAGATTCCAAAGATGGTTCCCGTAAACCATAGAGATAAAAATCCACCAATGAATGCAAAGGCTAAGGTAATGGAAGAGATCAGCGTATCTTTTACATTTCCGAAGTTGAAATATAAAAGCATCAGAATAAGCACCAGCGAAATAGGAACTACCATCGCCAATTGCTTTGCTGCTCTTTCTTTACTTTCAAATTCACCAGCCCATGTCATTTTATGATTCTTAGGAAGCTTTACTTCTTTGTCTACTTTTTCTTTTGCTTCTTTAATGGTACTTCCCAGGTCTCTACCTTCTATATTAAATCCTACCCCAATATATCTGCTATTTCCTTCACGGTAAATAAATGATGGTCCGGTATGATAATCAATGGTGGCAATCTCCTTCAATGGTACTTTCTTATTATCCTGAGTCGGGATCAGAATATTCCCCATTTTTTCCGGAGTGTCACGATATTCTTTTTCGAACCTGAGCATCACATCAAACATTCTTTCCTCTTCGTAGAACTTGGTAGCAGCCTGTCCTCCGATTGTCATTTCAATTACCGTCTGGGCATCTGCTGTAGACACTCCATATTTTGCCATTTTAGAATCATGAAGCTGTATTCTGAGCTCCGGAAGCCCGATATTTTTGAAGACATTCACGTCTGAAATTCCCGGAACAGTTCTGATGGAATTGGCGGCCTGATTGGCATAATTTTCAAGTTGAAATAAATCATTCCCGAATATTTTAATCACCAATGGTGCTTTCACTCCTGCCACATATTCTTCCACATTATCCTGAATCGGCTGACTGAATCCAAAATTAATTCCCGGATATTTTTCAAGAGCAACTCTCATTTCTTCAAGGAGCTCATCTTTGGATATTTTTTTCTTCCATTCATTTTCCGGTTTCAGCTGGATATTAAATTCAATATTAAAGAACCCGGTAGGATCTGTTCCGTCATTCGGACGGCCCGTTTGGGTCATTACAAATTTCACTTCATCATACTTCATGAGAATCTCTTTCATTTCTTTGGTCAAACGTACAGATTCATCCAGATTCACACTATTCGGAAGAGTGGCACGTACATAAATAGCTCCTTCATTCAGCTTGGGTAAGAACTCTGAACCGTAGTTTGAAAATCTCCATCCACAAAGTGCAAGCAAAGCAACAAATCCAACTATAAATCCTTTTTTATAACGAACACTGAATTCATAAATTCTATAAATGTTCACCCTGAAGAATCTTGAAATAAAGTTTTCTTTTTCCTCAATATTTTTAGTTAATAAAAGCTTACACATGGCCGGAACATACGTCAAACTCAGGATCAGTGAACCTAGCAGCGCATATCCCAGTGTAAATGCTAAAGGTGAGAACATTTTTCCTTCCACTTTCTGGAAAGAGAAAATAGGCATCAAAGCTACAATCAGTATTAATAGGGCAAAGAAAATATAGCTTGCCACACTTCCTGCGCTTTTTTTGATGATTCCAAGTTTGGAAATTTTATTAAATCTTCGAAGTCCAATCTTTTTGCCTTCAGCTCAAGGGCAACAAATACATGCTCAACGATGACGAGCGTTCCTTCCAGAAGCAATCCGAAATCCAGTGCTCCCATGGAGATCAGGTTGGCCGGAAGTCCCTGAATTTTCAGCATAATAATGGCAAAAAGGAAAGCCAGCGGAATCACTGATGCCACAATAAATGTTGTTCGCCAGTTATAAAGGAAAATAAATACAATGATGGAAACCAAAAGAACTCCTTCAATCAGGTTTTTAGAAACCGTATGAACTGTTGTATTGACTAATTCTGTACGGTCAATGATCGGAACAATCTGAACATCTCCCGGTAATTCACCACCATTTAACTGTTCTATTCTGTCTTTAAGCCTTGCTATTACTTCACTTGGGTTTTCTCCACGAAGCATGATGACAATTCCTTCTACAACATCATTTTCTTTATTATATCCTACCTGTCCCAATCTTGGCTTTGCAGAAACTTTAACTTCAGCAACATGTTTTACCAGAATAGGGGTAGAACCTTTTACTTCAATCTGAATATTTTCAATATCCTCCTTCTTTTCCAAAAGACCAATCCCCCGCACTACATACGCCTGATCTCCTTTTGCTACAACATCTCCACCTACATTAATATTACTCTTCGAAACTGCTTCATACACGTCCAGGGGGGAAAGGTCGTAATTGTGTAATTCCGTAGGATTAATTTTTATTTCATATGTTTTTTCTTCACCTCCAAAGCTTACCACATCAGCAACTCCGGGAACAGCAAGCAATTCTCTTTCAACCACCCAATCCTGAATCGCCGTCACTTCTTTTATTGGTAATTTACTCTTGATGATATAACGGTAAATCTCACCGGTAGCTCCTGATGGAGGTTCAATACTATATTCTGCTCCGGCAGGAAGGTTTACATTTCCCAGTTTATTGGAGGCATATTGCTGTGCATAAAAATCATTGACATGATCATCAAAAATCACAGTAACCACTGATAATCCGAAAAGAGAAATAGATCGTACCGAAGTTTTATTCGGAATAGCATTCATCTCTTTTGAGATCGGCAATGTGACAAACTTTTCTATTTCCTCTGCACTTCTTCCCGGCCATTGGGTAATTACCCTTACCCTAGTATTGGTAACATCCGGAAATGCCTCAATGGGAGTGTGTATATAAGAATAGATTCCTCCAAGCAATAACATGAAAGTTCCTAAAAGAACAATCAGTGAGTTTTTTAAAGAGAAGGAAACTATATTCTGTACAAATTTTCGCATTACTTCTTAGTAGTATTTAATTGGTTTTTCAGGTTCTCATAAATTAACAATCCATTGGAAGCAATTACGTTTTCACCTTGTTTTAAGTTTCCTTCTACATAGATATACTGACTGTTTGAAGCAATCTCTGTTACAGGTCTTATTTCCAGTTCACAATCCTTTTTATATACTACTACATAACTCTGGTTATTATCAAAGATCAAAGCCTTCGCAGGAATTGCCAACGCCGTTTTATTTTGTGAATTAACAGGTAAAACAACATCTGCGGACATTCCCGGTCTTAGTTTCATTCCGTTATTATCCATGATAATCTTAGCTTTCAGTACTCTTTCATTTTCGTTAAAAACCTGAGAAATATTATTGATCTTTCCGGGAAAACTGTCATCAGGATAAGCCAAAGTTTTCACAACTACAGGCTGATCTACATAAACATGTCTCATGTTGGTAGCATATACATTTGCCATCACCCATACTTTATCCAGATTGGAAATCGTAAAAAGCTGGTCGCCACCAGCTGTTACCGGCATTCCTTTGGAAATATTCTTGTTGATGACATATCCGTCGGCAGGCGCTTTAATTTGAAGAGTACTTCCGCCCGCAGAATACAATTGCATATTCTTTTGGGTCTTAGAAATATTGGATTGTAAAATCGTTACTTCTGCTCTTGCTTCCTGAAGATCTTTCTGAGAGGCAATATCATCTTTATACATGGCTTCCACTGAGGACAGTTTTCGTTTAGCAACTGCAAGCTGAGCCTGTAATGTTTGGGTATCATCCTGCATTTCGTTAACCGCTGTACTCTTTACAGAAGCCAGAACCTGTCCTTTTTTACATAATCTCCAAGTGAAAAATAAGTATCGGTAACCACTCCATCCACAAGGCTTACAAAAGGAACTGTTTTATCAGAATTGCTTTCCACTTCTCCGGTAAGGGTGATGCTTTCTTCAATGGGAAGCATTTCTGCTTTAGCCAGTTTAATATCTTTTTTGAGTTCTTGGCTGATACAATAAGTTTTCTCAGCTTCATTAGCAGGCTTATCATCTTTACAGCTTGTAAGTATTACCAGTGCGGATGCATAAATTGCTGCGATATATTTGGTAGTGTTCATTTTCATAAATAGATGTTCATATATTTTAAGACTATGCTGAATGGGTATCTATAAATCCTGCCCTACAACATATTGCAGGTTCTCGTAGTATTGGTTAAGCTCTTTTTTAGTATCCAGAATAATCATTTTATTGCTGATATAGGTATCCAGAAAATCCATATACTCCAGCATACTGATATTCCTTAACCTAAAGTTCTTTTCATGACTCACCAATAAACCATCCAGCGTGGATTCGTAAGTATCATCAATTTCCTCGGAGACCTGTTGGGTACGGATATAGTTCCTGAAAACGGAAACAATTTCATTCTCAGATTTCAACTGATTTTTCCGGGTTTCATTTTTGCTCTTTTCAATTTCAAGCCTGGCTTCCTGAATATTTCCTTTATTCCTGTCGAAGATGGGAAGGTCAACAGAAACTCCCAATCCAATAAAATCTTTCATGATATTTCCGCCACGATCATAGCCAATGGAGACTGCTACATCAGGAGTTTTCATCGCATTTTGAATTTCCAGATTCTTGGCGGCATGTTTCTCTTTATTTTTAGAGATCAGGATATCCGGACGGTTTTCTTTTGCTTTTTCCATCCACTGCGTCAGTTCTATTTCTGAGAGCTGTTTTTCCGGCATGGTAAAGGGATCTGCAATAACAAGATAAGAGTGAGACGGAATCATCAATAAGGCCTTTAACTCTGCCTGCTGGTCTTCAATTTCCTGCTTCAATGACACAAGCTTTTTCTTGAATTCAATTTCCTGAGCCTTCAAACGAATATATTCAGCCTTACTGATATTCCCCAAGGTTAATTGATTATTATAGGATCTTGTTAATTTTTCGATAGAAGCAATTTGTCCTTGATAAATCTTCTGCTGTTCCTGATTATATTGGATTTCAGTAATCGAATTCCTTAAAGTCTTTTTGAGCTCACGCAATACTTCCTGTAATTCATATTTTTCGCCCTCTACTTCTATTTTTTGCAGCTCGATATTTTTTCTTCTCTTTCCTGCGGTTTGAATTACCTGTTCTATTTCAGCAGAAATCTGGGTATTCTTCCCCCAGTTTCCAATCAGTGCAGGCTGCTCTTCAATATCATAAGTCCTCCAGAGGTTGACTTCACTGATGCTTAGTTTAGGATTAGGCCAGTATTTAGCCTGAAGTGCTCTTGCCTCGGCCTGAGAAATTTCTAATTTTTGAGCAATAAGATCAAGGTTATTGGCAAGAAAAATGGTTTCAGCTTCCTTTCTGCCGATCTTCAGAGTATCTGAAACCTGGGCTGAAAAGAAACTGAAACAATGAATATAAAATAGGGTAAAAAAAATCTTCTTCAAGGTCTCTTATTTTAAGACCACAAAGCTATCCGTCTAATATTAGAGCCAATTTCGAATGAAATTAAAATTCAATTAGGCCAACATTAGAGTTTGATTAGAATAGGTTGGGATTTGCTTATGATTCTCGTAGATCATGGAGATTACGCAGATCTTTTTTAACACAAATTGCACAAATACTTTTCACAAATGACACAATTATATTTCGTAAAAAACTTATCCATAAACATCTGTGAAAATCTGAGAAATCTGCGGGAAATTAAATAACAGAAGGAAAAACAAGCAGAACATTAGTCCCCACATCTACTTTAGAATCAATACTCATGATAATATGATGATGATCAAAAATGCTTCTTGATAATGACAGACCAATACCACTTCCTTTAATGCCATCTACATTCTTTCCTCTGTAAAAAGTTTCTGTAATCTTAGCCAGATCATCTACGGGAATTCCTTTTCCCAGGTCTTTCACTTCAATATTCAGTTGATTGTTCTTTTCTGATAAAATAATCTCTACAGGATGCCCATGAGAGTATTTGATGGCATTTTCTACAATATTATATAATGCCAAATAAAGAAGTGTTTCATTTCCTGGAAATTCTAATAAAGAAGGTTTCGTAACCTGAAGTTGGATTTTAATATTGGATTGATTTTCTTTTGCTTTAGGTTCCAGTTTTTCATAAATCTTCCAGATGAGTTCATCTATTCTTACTTGTTGATGGGAAGATTCAAGTTTAGTCATTCCGGACATCAGCAAAAGATTGTTGAGAATATTTTCAATCTCATAGACATTATCCAGAGATTCTTTGGCTACCTTTTTATATTCTTCGGGAGTACGGTCTTTTTGGGCAAAAACTTCAAGGTTTCCGGAAATAGCTGCTAACGGAGTTTTAAATTCATGAGAAACATAGTTGATAAAGTTTTGCTGCAACAGAACATTTTCAGAGATTCTGCCCAATAGTTTATTATAGGATTTAATCAGATCTTCAATTTCATCATTGGTATTGGTGGAGGTAATCGCTGTAGAAATATTATTATAATCTACCTTATTAATTCTTTCTACCACATTTGAAATAGGCTTATAAACAACCTTTGAAAGATAACGGCTCAAGAAATAGATAGCCAGCAGCCCGATAATCAGTACAGAGAGCATGATGATAGAAAGCCTCCAGATCTGTGATTGAAATGAGTCATTCGGGGATTTTACAAAAACCACAAAGTCTCCCTGGTTATCCGGATAAAAAATTCCATAGTAGAATTGATTACCAGACATAAACTGGGTGCCTTTATTGTTTCTCGCAGCCTGTAAATGAGAAGCCTTAATATTCTCATCATTCAGATTCTGCCCAAACGTCACTTCATTATTCTGATTATAAACCGCTACCTGATTATTTTGAATAAGGTGTTTATATTCCTGTTTAATCTGGGCATGTCTGTCTTTGGGTAATTCATCTTTTTCAAGATAATAGATGGCAGAAATCAGAGCTGTATTCCTGAGTTTCTCAAAATAAAAGATTTTGGTACTGTCATAATAAGCAAAAAATATCACCGCAGATGTGATGATAGAAACGATGCCGAACGAAAGGCTGGAAATAAGGGTAAACCTGTTCCTAAGCGTCATTTTAATCTTTAATTAAATATCCTGTTCCTTTTACGGTGTGAATAATTTTCTGCTCCGATTCATCAATTTTGTTACGAACATAGGAAATGTAGACATCCACCACATTGGTAGCACTATCAAAATCAATTCCCCAAACATTGTGCAAGATCTGAGTTCTGCTCAATACCTTATTTTTATTCTCCATCAAAAAAGTAAAAAGTTTGTATTCTGTAGGGGAAAATTCGATCTCTTTATCATTTTGAGTTACCTTATGAAGATCTGTATCAACTGTAATATTGCCACAAGACAATTGGTGATCTTCTTTCTGGTAACTTAGCTTATTTCTTCTGGTTAATGCTTTGATCCTTGAGATCAATTCTTCAAAGTGAAATGGTTTGGATAAATAATCATCTGCTCCTAGATCCAGCATCTTAATTTTATCATCCGGACTGTTCAAAGCACTCAAAACCAAAATCGGAGTATAATTTCCTTTAAATCTTATGATCTGGGTAAGCTGCATTCCGTCCAAACCCGGAAGCATAATATCCATTAATATAATATCAAAATCATAGGCATGAAGAATTTCTCTTGCTTTTTCACCAGAATCAGCAAGCGTCATAGTATGCCCGGCTTCAGAAAGCCCCTTCAATAAGAAACTGCTAATTCTTTGATCGTCTTCTACCAATAAGATATTCATACTATTTCTGAAATTTCCTATAAATATAGGGATTATGATTGAAGAAAGGAAGCCAGAAGAAGGAAGCAAAGACTTTTCCAAGGGTGGGAGGAGTCATTAATAATGATTTAAAACTCTTTGTAGAAATTCGTTGCTCAGCATTAACTTCCAGCCTTTTTTCCTAATTTTGAGGAATGGAGATGACCTATTTAATTATTGGATGTGTTGTTGGTGGAGCCATTGGAGCCATTATATTATATTTTGCCTTGAAATCTTCTACGGTTTCAAGAAGCTCTTATGATGAACTCAATTTCTTACATATCAAAAACAAATCAGATCTGGAGAATTCAAATACAAAAATTCAGGAACTAGCTCAGAATCTTAATAAGGAAAAGGAAATCAATATACAACAACAGGATCTTCTGAATGACCTGAAAAATGAATTTGCCAAACTTTCCGCTCAACATTCTTCACTCAACAGCCAGTTTCATGAACAAAAACAATTAACATTGAAACAGGATTTCCAGATAGAAACCCTTATCGCTGAAAAACAGGATTTCTTTGCTAAGAATTCTGAGCTTTCTGCGCAAAATGAAAGTCTTCAAAAATCCCTGAATACCCAAAAAGAAGAAATTACCAAAATACAGGACGAATCCAAACTGCAGTTTGAAAATCTTGCCAATAAGATCTTAGAGGAAAAAACAGAAAAGTTCACAACTTTAAATCAGAACAATCTTAAGAACATCCTTGAACCCTTTCAGGAAAAAATTACAGATTTAAAGAACAGAGTGAATGAAGCCTATGAAAAGGAAAATAAAGAACGTTTCTCTCTTGCTGAAAAAGTAAAAGAACTGGCAGAACTGAACCAGCAAATCTCCGAAGATGCTAAAAAATTAACTCGGGCCCTGAAAGGTGAAAGTAAAACCCAGGGAAATTGGGGTGAGATGATTCTTGAAAGCATTCTGGAAAAGTCCGGATTGGTAAAAGGAAGAGAATATTTTCTTGAACATGAGCTCCGTGATGAAGATAACAAAGCTTTGTTTTCAGAATTTTCCGGCAAAAAAATGCGTCCGGATGCTGTTATAAAATACCCGGATGAAAGAAATGTCATCATTGATTCTAAAGTTTCTCTTACTGCATTTACGGAATTAGTAGATGAAACCGATCAGGATGTTTATATGATGAAGCTTAATCAACATTTAAGTTCCATCAAAAATCATATTATGCAGCTTAGCCAGAAAGCTTACGATGATTATGGAAAATCACTGGATTTTGTCATGATGTTCATTCCAAGTGAGCCGGCTTATATTGCAGCTATGCAGGCAGACCAAAACCTTTGGAATTATGCCTACGAAAGAAGAATTCTGTTATTGAATCCAAGCAATCTGATCACCTCTTTAAAACTGATTGCAGATCTTTGGAAACGCGAATATCAGAATAAAAATGCCCTTGAAATTGCTGATAGAGGCGCCAGATTATATGATAAATTTGTAGGTTTTGTAGATAATCTTGAAAAAGTAGGCCGAAATCTCGATCTTGCCAAGAATGTTTATAATGATGCTTACAAACAGTTGTATACAGGAAATGACAATCTTGTAATCCAGACTCAAAAGCTGAAATCATTAGGAATTAAAAATAAAAAAGATCTGCCTCAAAGTCTTATTGACAATAGTGATGTACTAGAGTAAACATTAAAATACTATGAAAAAATCAAATCTCATCCTATTAATATGTCTTATTCTTTATATTGCTTCGCTACCTTTCACCGCTGTATATGCAAAAGGTCATGAAATGAGTGGCCTGGCCTGTGCTCTACTGGGTTGGGCAGAAATGGATGGCGGTGGCATAGCATGGCTGGCTAATCCTTTGCTTTTTATTGGAGCTTTTTTCCTATTATTAAAACAAATAAAAATATCCGCAGTGCTCAGCCTCATTGCTTTTGGTCTTACCTTTTGCTATCTATCTGTTGGCGAAATTACAGTCAATGAAGCAGGACACAAATTCCCGATAACAGGATATGGTCCGGGATATTTTCTTTGGGTAGCAAGCTGCTTCTCATTACTGATCGGAACTATTATTCTTATAAAAACACCTGAGAAAATTCAGGATCATCAATAATGTTTTAAAAACAAAATGAGGCAGTCTTTATTTCAGACGGCCTCATCTATTTATTTTCTGATGAACTGAACGGATTTTCCGTTTCCAAGTTTCAGAAAATAGACACCTGAAACAAAATGATGAGTATCAATTTTTTCTTTTTCGGAAATATTTCCTTCTGTTATGTGATTTCCTATAGAATTATACACCGTGTATTTTTGATGCTTACCTACTCCTGAAACCTGAATAAATTCAATGGCAGGATTCGGATATACGGAAAGTTCATTGTGTTTGATTTTCACTTCCTGCGTAGCTAAGGTTCCTGAAACATTAATCTTGCTGCTGAAATCCTGTGTACTCTGCCCATTTCCTGCTGCCGTCCTCCATTGTATAGTATATATTCCTGGATTTGCTGGGTTTTTAATTAGATCCGAAATGATAATCTGAATTTGAGCTCCAGCCGGAATCGCCACTCCACTAGTTGCACCTCCTACAGATAATTGTATTCCGCTACTCCAACTTCCCCCTACTGTTCCAAATGAAGTAGAACAAGGGTAAGCTACTCCATTCACTTTAAAAGTAACATAGGGCTGCAAATTTTTTCCCCCTGATATAACAGGAGCAATTGCTGGAAATCCTGTAGGTAATGAAAGATAAAACACGTTAGGTGTTGAAGTCCCTGTACCAATAGCCACAGAGGTGGTATACTCAAAAGTATAAACAGATGATTGCCCCGCCCCGCCATTACTCACAGTGACGGTTTGTGCTTTAGATAATGAAAGCCCACATAGCAGATTAATCATCAAAACATAGAAAAGTTTCTTCATAAATTCTTTTTTAAAAGGTTGTTTGTATAATAAAAGGCTATTAGTTTTTAATTCTTTTTTTCATCATTTAGTTTTTATTGAATTCAGGTAGTATTCCCTTTCCCAGAAGAAGTCAAGTTACACGGGTTATTGTCCTAAAACTTGCTCTATCATTATGTTTTTGCAAAATTAAATCTTATCTAAAATCATCAAAACTATAGTAAAATCATATTGAAAAAATGATTGAAACACAGATATACCCTTGAATATTAATTTTTTAACCCAATCATTTTATGAATATGATTAATTATTATTTTCATGAAGATTATCAAAACAGTCCGCAACAATAATTTAAATTGAATGTTTGCTTTGTATAAAAAAAATTTAGAGACTATATTTGTCCCTTCTAAAAAATGAATAAAAGCTGAAGGCCTGCTGCGATGAGAATTACTGAATATTACAATAACAGAATACATTCTTTAAAAAAGCAGCTTATTGAAATGTATTTAGCTATTCTGGCAGTCTTTCATATTGTCTCTATCTACATCTATCTGTTCTGGCTAAAAAACACATCTCCGCTTTATTATTTTGCAGGCGCACTGGTATTTTATATTTACTCCTATATACTTATCCGGAGAAATTTTAATATATCCAGGATTGTGAATGCCTATCTTCATTTCAGTTCCTTGTATATTTCAGTCATCATCTTAAACTTTATTGATGATTCTCTTGTAGGATTTATCTGGTTAATGCCTATGCCAATATGTGCCTATGTTTTTTAAAAAGAAAGATGGTTGTCTACTATATGTTTTATACCATTATATTAATGCTGCTCATTATGACATACGCTAAATACTTTGACCATCATTTTTATCAATACGACAAAAAGTATCTCCGTCCGACTAATGCAGCAACTATACTGGCAAACATTTCCTTACTCTGTTTATTTTTATACTACAAGCTCAAAATAGATCATTTAGAATCTAAAGCTTTTGAATACCATATTAAAAGCAAGATGAGGGAAAAACATATACACAAAGCCAATTTTCTTTCAAAAGAACCCCATTATATCATAGAATTATCTGATAAAAACAAAAATGATTTAATAATAATAGACCACCGTAAACTGGAAAGCTTATTTTTGGAATTGGATAAGTACATGAGATACAATAATTACTTCACTAATCCTTCCATTAAAATCTCGGGGCTATGTTCTGAACTAAAAACCAATATCAACTACTTGTCAAGAGCCATTGACTATAAAGGGTATAAAAATTTCAACCAATATCTCAATTCATTAAGAATCAATTATGTAAAAAATCTCATTGAAAAATCAGACTTAACGAAAGTTACTCTCATGTACATTTACACAGGTGCCGGCTTCACAAGCCAGGCAACCTTCAACAGAGTCTTTAAACAGTTTGAAGGAATTACACCCAGCGAATATATTGCCAGCCAGTTGGTTATTGATAAACAAAATACAGACTGATTCATAGGATAACCAATCATTAATTTTATATAATTTTACAAAAGCTGATATAAAATCATTCAGGTATACTTAGATGAAACATCTGCCATCATTAAAACCATATTCTTACCCCAAGTCTGAATCATTTGCAGAAATTCTACTCTCTTCCTTCGGAGCAGGGATTACAGTCTATCTTTTTTTGATTATTTTTCAGCCTTTTGGAACCGAAAGCTTCCATCATCCTTACAAATATCTTCTTCTTTTCCCTTACACCATTATTTTCGGAACGGTATTTTTCATATCCAATCTTTACGTTTCACGTCTCACTGACTGGAATATTGGTTCAGAATTATTAAAAATATTAACCGTACTGTTTTTAGCCTCCATCCTATCCTACTTATATAACTCATTAATTGTCAGTAAAGTCAATCTTAGTTTTGAAAATTATGGATATATGCTTCTTTATTCATTAGCAGTAGGTATTCCCATTTCTACTATTTATGTCTTATCAAGGTATATTTATTTAAAGAATACTCACGAAAATACAGCCCAAAATATTGCGTCAGGCTTACTTGAAAATTCTAAAAACTCACAAGCAAAAACACTTACTATTCAAGCAAATAATATAGAAATTCTCATTTCTACAGAGAGTTTATTATGTATCCAATCTATGGAAAACTATTGTACTTTATACTTTTTAGAAAATAATGAAGTCAAAAAAAAATTACTAAGAATAAGCCTGGCAAATATCTTGCAGCAAACAGAAACTGATGTCATCAAAAAATGCCACCGTTCCTATATTGTTAACCTTGAAAAAGTAAAGAACATCAAAGGCAATGCCCAAGGTTACAAATTAATTCTCGCGGAAATTGATTTCATGATTCCAGTATCAAGAAGTTTTATATCGGCTATTATCCCCAGATTACAACAGCTTAAAAAATAAAAGCTTGCCATTGGTCACTATTTCTTGATGTTCATCACAATACATTGATTCACGTTCTATAAAGCCACATTTTTGCTCAAAATAATTAACATGAGTAAAAATATCCGCTTCTTTTTCATCTTTATCCTTGGCTTTATCGCTTATTATTTATT
Organism: Chryseobacterium capnotolerans; assembly: GCF_021278965.1. Classification (NCBI taxonomy): domain Bacteria; kingdom Pseudomonadati; phylum Bacteroidota; class Flavobacteriia; order Flavobacteriales; family Weeksellaceae; genus Chryseobacterium; species Chryseobacterium capnotolerans. Next base: position 4,372,228 of record NZ_CP065589.1, read on the forward strand.
TGATTTTTATTGTTTTAAAATTATTCAGGAACAATCAAAAGAAATATTCCATAGTAAAGCAATCGCTCATATACTAGCCTATTCAATAACGATAATTCCACTCATTGGTACTGCGAAAATTTTGTTTCCCAAAAAACACGTCTCGGACTTATTTTCATTAAATCAACCAATAAGTACCGGATTTATCCTTTCTTTTTCGCTACTCTCCCGATGCTTATTGGCTATTCTGTTTTCTTCAGTTTATCAAATGAATTGAATATAGAGTCTCTGTTTATCAATACAATTTCATCAGCTTTCTTTGAAGAACTTATTTTCAGAGCCTTTTTGATTGGCCTCTTATTTAAATTTACCAAACTAGGGTTTATTACTTCAATTTTACTGGCTTCATCAATTTTTGCACAGGCTCACCTGTATCAGGGAAGCACAACCATAGAGCTTATACAGGTATTCTCTATCACATTTTTGGGGTCTATCCTTTTCGCATGGGTATATTCTGAATGGAATTTTAATATCTGGACTGCAATATTTTTACATTTCTTCATGAATCTCTATTGGAGTATTTTCACAGTCGATAATAATGCAGCAGGCAATACACTAGGAAACATTTTTAGGTTTGCATCCATATTTCTGGTTATTTTACTCACCATTTATCACAAAAAAAGAAAAAGATTCCTCTTCAGGTCACCTGGAAAAGCCTTTTTATAAAAAGCAAAGAAATACAATCATAAATTTTGCATAATTTTGCAGCATGTTGATCGAAAGTTTTCAAAACGAAAAAATAAAAAATGTCACTAAGCTACTTACTGACAACAGGTTCCGTAAAAAATCAAAGGTTTTTGTTGTTGAAGGACAACAGGAAAATGCCAGAGCCCTGCAATATGATTTTGAACCCGTAGAATTCTTTATCTGTGAAAATATCTTTAAAGAAAAGCTTCCTGAGGGGAAAATCCATTTGGTAAGTGATAAAGTCTATGAAAAGATAGCTTACAGAGGAAGCTCCGAAGGTATTATTGGGGTATACCAGACAAAAGAAAGTACACTTTCATCTTATGTTCCAAAAGATAATGCTACCATTATCATCGTTGAAGGAGTAGAAAAGCCTGGTAATTTGGGAGCTATTTTGAGAAGCTGTGAAGCATTTGGCATTGATGCTCTTATTGTTGCAGACGGAAAAACCGATTTTTATAATCCGAATGTTATCAGATCTAGTGTAGGCTGCCTTTTCGGAATGGAAGTTTATCAGGCTGAAAATGAAGAGACACTTGAGTTTCTTCAGAAAAATAGCTTCAATATGTATACAACATTGATGGATGAGACAGCTGAAGATCTTTATAAAAGGGATTTCACACAACGTTCTGCTGTATTATTCGGGACGGAACATTCCGGATTAAGCAATTTCTGGATAGGAAAAGGTAAAAATACATTAATTCCGATGGCTGGTAGTATTGATTCTTTGAATCTGAGCAATGCTGTAGCAATAACTTGTTATGAATCTTTAAGACAAAAGAAAGGATAAGCTACAGTGAAAGGAAAGTTTGGGGTTGGCCGACAGATCAATACTCTTATACTATTTCTATAATAATATTGCTTCTCTTTTAATTCACAATCACAGTTTTAAGGAAAAGACAATATATAAGCATAAAAAAACCGTTTCACTGGGTGAAACGGTTCTTTTATTTTTAAGCTTAAGCTAGAATTATTTCTTAGCAGCATCTTTAGCAGCATCAGCAGCTCCTTTAGCAGCGTCAGCAGCTCCTTTAGCAGCGTCAGCAGCACCTTTAGCAGCATCTTTAGCAACTTCAGCTCCAGCAGCAGTAGTAGCAGCAGCAGCATCTTTAGTAGCTTCTACAGCAGTAGTAGCAGCAGAATCAACAACTTTAGCAGCAGAATCAGTTACAGTAGCAGCAGAATCAGCAACAGTAGCAGCAGCAGAATCAGTTGTACCTTCAGTAGCTGTAGCGTCAGTTTTTTTACAAGCAACTAGAGAGATTGCAGCGATAGCAGCTACGAATAATGACTTTTTCATAATAAATTAAATTTAATTTTGTTAATATTGTTTTATAAAATTTTCTTCTGTTCTGTTATTTGAACAAGACAAAGGTATAGCAGTTAGAAAATTTGTTTATGAAAAATAATTGTAATACCTTTGTAAAATAGTTTTACAAAAAAACATAACTGATAATCAACAATTTAATTATTTTAAAAAAAATTGACAGATTTAGATCTATTACACTTTGAGCAGCTAAAAAAGGATGTCCAAGGTCAATATTTAAAAGAACACACCCCATCACAGGATGATATATCCAAGTGGAAGGGTATAGATATCATATATTTTCAGGAAGACCTGCGCAAAAAAGCCAAGGGCAACATCAGTGAAAAATCATTTTACACCTATTTCAAAACTTCACCAGTTACTAAATTACCCAGAATAGACATGCTCAATTTATTGAGTATTTATGCAGGTTATGACTCCTGGTACGAATTCAAAAAGCAGCATCTTTTTGCCGGGGAATTACTTCAGGAAATTGAAAATCTTGATGAAGAAGATATGAATGATTTGGAAGAAACAGTTGCTGCAGCTCCAGATCTTCCAAAAACTGAAATTCAGCCTAAAAAAAACGAATTCCACCCCCAAGAAAACACTGATTTACAAAAATCAAATACTGAAAATCAACAGGTTAATAAAATACAGCCTAAACAAAACGAAGTTGAAATTTCGGCAATACCGGCCAAGAAAAATTTCCTGACAAAGAATGCCTGGGCATTGATTACTTCCGTTTTAATTGCAATAACAGGTTTACTGGGATTCAAGGATGTACTTTTTTCAAAAACCTATACGTATTGCTTCATTGATAAAGACAGAGGAGTTTCTGTGATTAACACATTAGACATCATGGTTATCAAGGAAAATGAATCTCCGTTGATGTATAAAATCAAACCTGGGGAATGTTTTTCTTATTCAACCAAAGATAAAAATCTGAAGATGAAGATCAGCGCTGCGTTTTATGAGCCGCTGGATGTAAACAGAAACCTTGAAAATGCTCCTGAAGAAGAAAAAATTGAGCTTAAGCCTGATGATTATAAAATGGCAGCCTATTATTTCTCAAGAAAAGATATTACAGGAAATTCTGAAGAACAGGTGGCCCTTATCAAACAAAAAAGGAATCAACTGGAAAACCTGATCAGCAATAATGCTGTAATCTATCAGGTATATGACAATAACACCTATGGTATTGAAAGATTAGACAAACAAAAGTATATCACCCTCGTTACTACTCCTACTACATCTCTAAAAAACCTGAATGTAATAGAAATGAAAAAAGACAACGGTAAGATCGTATCCATTAAATTCAAAATTGCGACTACAGATGAAAAGAATAAATAATTTTTTAATCCTCACTATACTTCTGACTTTATTTACTGCCTGTACTAAAAAAACAGAAGCAAGTGATCTAGATAAATTAAGAAACAGCAACAACACAAAAAGTTATCCAGCTGTACAAATGGACAGTATGCAGGCTATTAACTCTATCACCAAACAAAAAGTTCAGGAACTTCTTGATCTTTCTACTCTTTATATTAGTGGTAATAGAAATACTGAAGTAGATAGTTTTATCTATTCACAAATGGAAAGTTATTTCCACAAACCTGATTCTTTAACCTTCAAAAGAATGTTTAAAGAATTAGACAGCATGAAAGTGAAAGCTGCAAAGGTAAATTCTTTGAACGTTTATAAGGAATTTTATAAAAAGGACACTTTAGACTACGCTAAGTTCAATGTAGAATACTTTGATGATAAAAATAAGTCATTGGGAAACTTCGAAAAGAATGCTCAGTATATATTACTGTCAACATCCAAACAGAAAAAAGAATTTAAGTTTTACTTTTTAGATTTCTATTCTAAACCGCTGAAAAAAGACAGTACTTCTGTAGGCGTAACCAAGTAGTCAAGAGGAATATCATTTTCCCAGACATCAGCAATATACTCATCGGGGCCAAAATAATTGACTCCGATTTTTTTTGTCTCTGGAGATATATTTTGAAAAAGCCCATCATAAAAGCCTTTTCCGTATCCTACCCTATTCCCTTTCGGGTCACAATATAAAAGCGGAGTGATGACATAATGAAAAAACTCTTCTCCGGAATCTTCATTGGAAACAGGCTCGGAAATCCCCCAATTGTTTGTTTCAAAAACAGTACCCTTGAAAATTTCAATAGCAATCAGTTTATCTTCTACAATTTTAGGCACGTAGACATGACTATTTTGTGCTAACAAATAATCAATGAGGATTCGGGTATCAATCTCATTAAACTTCTCAATGGGAACAAAAACATGGATCTTCTGCCCTGCCTGAGGCTTAAAGTAAGTAACGAAATTCTGAAAAATATTTTCAGATAACAAGAAAGCCTCATCACGAGACAAGGCTTTTCTTTTTGCATATATTTTTTTCTAAGCTCAGCTTTCAACATAAGCGTTATATTATTTTTACTGAACGTTGTCTTTATACATTACGCATTTTCAGCAGGTTCAAGAATTTTATACAGTTTGTCTGATAAACGAACTCTGAACGGAATTTCAAAAGTAATCTGATCTCCCTGTTTTGCTGTTTCACAAGGTCCTCCATTTGCATAGATCTGAGTAATCGTAAGTTCCTGTTCTCCTGTTGTAGGACCAGAAACCAATACTTTATCTCCTACTGACAGTTCTTTATTTTCAATTAAAAACTGTCCGATTTTTGATTTTGAGAAATAATGTTCTGCCTTTCCAACCAATACCTTTTTAACCGATATTTTCTGACGGATATTCTTAGTCTCAGCTTTTGCTAAAGGAGCTTTAGGCAGCTCTCCTGAATTTTTAAACTTCAGGGCATCAGATTTTCCTTTTCTGAATACTTTATTCCCAACCTGCAATCCTTTTCTCAACTTCACCTGCTCATCCCAAGGTAAATGAATAATATCCAGACATTCTGTAGAACAGCAGTTCTCCATTGCAGCCTTACATTCATCACACTGAATGAATAAAAGATGACAGGCATCATTGGCACAATTGGTATGATTGTCACAAGGTTTTCCACATTGGTGGCACTGTGCAATAATATCATCCGTAATTCTTTCTCCTAAACGATGATCGAAAACAAAGTTTTTACCGATGAATTTACTTTCGATTCCTTCATCTTTGATCTGACGGGTATATTCAATAATCCCGCCTTCCAGCTGGAACACATTTTTAAACCCCTGATGTTTGAAGTATGCACTTGCCTTTTCACAACGGATACCACCGGTACAATACATCAATAGGTTTTTATCTTCTTTGAAATCCTGTAGTTGTTCATTGATGATTGGTAAACTTTCTCTGAAGTTTTCCACATCCGGAGTAATAGCCCCTTCAAAATGCCCTACTTCACTTTCATAATGATTTCTAAAATCAACTACAATCGTATTAGGATCATCAAGCATATTATTAAACTCCTGAGCCTTTAAGTGAATCCCTTTGTTGGTTACATCGAAAGTCTCATCATTCAGACCATCAGCAACAATTTTATGTCTTACTTTAATCGTCAACTTTAAAAAGGAATGATTGTCCTGCTCTACCGCTACATTCAAACGGATTCCTTTCATAAAGTCATATACCTCTAACGTATCACGAAAAGCTTCAAATTGATCTGCAGGAACACTCATCTGAGCATTAATTCCTTCATGGGCAACATAAATACGGCCAAGCGCATCCAGGGCATTCCAGGCTATGAATAAGTCGTCACGAAATTTTTTAGGGTCTTCAATTTTAGCGTACGCATAGAAAGATAGAGTAAGACGTTCCTTACCAGCTTCATCAATAAGTTTGGCTCTTTCTTCTGCGCTTAAGGTGTTATACAGTTGCATGCTATAAACGTTTTAAGTGAGAAAAATATTTTTGCAAAGATAGACATTTTCAAATTAAAGTCTTTTCATGAGGCAGATGATAATTGACAGATACCTGCCGGTATGAGTAATGAAAGTTATTTTTTTATGGTATTTTTATGAGAACATTTTGTCATATTTGATTTAATTTTTTTTTAAGTTTTGTTAACTATGGCCTTAACAATTATGACATAATGTATAAAATGATATAATAGCAGTTAAATTTTAGTTAAAATTGAAACATAGCATACTAATTGCTTACTTATTTAACATTAAATTTGTTTACTCAAAAACATAAAATAAAAATTAATTAATAAACAAGAAAGATATACAATGAAGAGTACTTTAAAAAAACTATTACCATTTGCAGTAGTTGGAGTTATTTCTGGAGCTACTACCGTTGGAGCTATACAATATTTCGGACATGGCTCCAATAATGGAGATCAATCATTTTTTACTACATCCGCACCCAATACTTCATTCGCTGGAATGAATACGGGAGCTGTAGGTGATGACTTTGTAAAAGCAGCCAAAACAACTGTTCCGGCCGTAGTTACTATTAAAAATTATCAAAGCAGAACAGCAAGCAGAGCTACAGAACAGGATCTGTTCGATTATTTCTTTGGAGATCCGTTCGGAGGAAGAGGCCAGCAAAGACAGAAGCAACAGCAGGTTCCGGACAACATGCCTTCAGGAATGGGTTCTGGAGTAATCATTTCTCCTGACGGTTATATTATCTCAAACAATCACGTTGTAGCAGGTGCTAATAAACTAGAGGTTGTACTAAGCAACAAAAAATCATATATCGCTACTTTAGTAGGAACTGACCCTAACACGGACATTTCTCTATTAAAGATTGAAGAAAAAGGACTTCCTTACTTAAATTTTGCGAACTCTGACAATATCGATGTAGGACAATGGGTATTGGCTGTAGGAAATCCACTGGGATTGAATTCCACTGTAACGGCGGGTATTGTTTCTGCTAAAGGAAGAGGAATTGGCATTTTAGGAAGCCAAGGGAAAGCAAGCAATCCAATTGAAAGCTTTATTCAGACAGATGCTGCCATTAACCCTGGAAACTCCGGAGGAGCTTTAGTAAACACCAATGGTGAACTTATTGGAATCAACTCTGCTATTCAATCAACGACAGGATATTATCAGGGATACGGATTTGCAGTACCATCTAACCTGGCAAGAAAGATCGTTGAGGATATCAAGAAATTCGGTATTGTACAAAGAGGATTTTTAGGGGTTTCATCACTAGACCTTTCAAATGACCAACAAGTTCAGGCCTATAATAAACAATTCAAAACCAATATTAAATCAGGCAGCGGAGTGTACGTAACAGGATTTGGAGACAATAGCGGCGCAGAAGATGCAGGACTGAAAAAAGGAGATATCATTACAAAAATAGATAACTATGACATCACTGATTTTGCAGACCTTTCTATGTCAATCGGAAGCAAACGTCCGGGTGATAAAGTTCAGGTAACCTATTCAAGAAATGGTAAAGAATCTACAACAAATGTAACATTGAGAGATCAGAAAGGGGGTACTTCTACCAGAACTAAAGCTGACCTTAGTGTAACAGAAAAAATCGGGGCTGAGTTTGATCCTCTTAACGAAAGATTCAAAACTGAATATGGGTTGAATAGTGGTGTAGTTACTAAAAACGTATCTGAAGGCGGTGAAATGGCTAAAATTGGTATCGTAGACAATTACATCATCATTGAAGTAAACGGTAAGCCGGTAAATTCACAAAAAGACATCGAAAACATCCTGAATAAATACCAAGGAAATGTACAGGTGAAATTTGTAGATGATTACGGAAGAATGTATACAAAAGGATTTAAAATGCCTTAATCAATAAACTAAACAATAGTTATTTCATATCAAAGAAAAACGCTGCAAAGATTTGCAGCGTTTTTTTATTATTTACTTGGGTTTATTCATTTTCTCAGCAATCCTTTTCTTCTTGTTCCGTTCATAAATGACTTCTACAATCTTACCCCCAATCCAGGAAAACGGAAAAAAAGTAAGGAAGATCGAAATCTTATAAAATGTAGGATGATAAGGAAATATAATAACATCCAGCATTGCGATGAACAGCATGATGAAACCGATCAGAATAGCATAAGCCACTTTCGCGTATTTAACGATGATTGCGGTTGCTACTCCACCAATGGTAGTTCCCAGTCCGGAAATAAACAAAAGAAAGCCAAAAAAGGCCTTATCGTCTTTCATACTGAAAAGAAATCTCTGCCAATGCTCAAACGGAGCAAAAGCTTCGAAAGTAACCCATTGCGGGAAAGCCCTTATACCAAGAGTTATTATAAGTCCTGTTATCCCAAGACCCATCAATACCGCAAATGTATTTCTTATAAAATTCATTAATCCTGATGTGCAATCATAGAAATTTCAATATCCACATTTTTAGGCAGACAAGAAACCTGTACTGTTTCTCGTGCCGGGTAGCTTTCTGCATCCAAATAAGAAGCATAAATATCATTCATTACTGCAAAATCATCCATGCTCTTAAGAAAGATGGTTGCTTTTACAACATTTTTAAAAGTCATACCAGCTTCAGTAAGGATTGCTTCAAGATTTTTCATTACCTGATGTGTTTCCTTTTCAATTCCTTCTACCAGTTTACCAGTCGCAGGATCTACAGGAATCTGTCCGGAAATGTATAAAACTCCGTTTGCCATATTTGCTTGTGAATAGGGCCCGATAGCTGCAGGTGCATTAACTGTATTGATTATTTGTTTCATATACGGATATTTATTTTTTTGTAAAACCATCTTTCATTACCAACGATAAGTTAAGCAATTTCATGATAATTTCGTTAGATTTATTTTGGTTGCAAATATAAAATTTATATTGGCAAATGCCAATCTGATATTAGAAAGGTGCATTTTGCTGGGTAAAGCTTCTGTCTTTATACTTCAACGCGTCGCTTAAGATATTAGCTTTGATCCCGATAAAGAAGTCATATACTTTATATTGTCCGAATGGCACCCAGTTAAAATTAATGGTAAAACTTCGCTGATCTCTTGAAAAACCAATTCTCGTATAAGCCAGCTGTTTAGTAACCAGGTCATAATGTGTACTTCCGGTAACGTTCCAATAAGGAGTAAGCTTAATACTTCCGTCAAGACCTAAAGATGCAATTTTGCTTCCAAACCTGCTAGTTCCTTTTGAATAAGCATAGTTAGCATTAACGTTCAATGTCCATGCCTGATCGAAACGAGCATAGTTGTCATCATCAAAATAATAGTTTTCATTTCGAACTTCTCCTTTTGATGCATATTTTTTACCATAGTCTGTTTTTTCTCCAAAAATCTCACTGCTTAAAGGATAAGATACCTGAATATTGAATCCCTGTACACCAAACGCCCCAAACTTCTCCGTTCTGATTCCCTGATCTTGTCCCGGGATGAACTCAATCTTATAAGGATCAAGAGAAAGGCTGGTATTCACTGTAAGCTTATTATTAAAGAATGAAGACTGTCCGTTGATCGTAAAAATAGACCAAGGATGATCTTTAGCCGCAAAGTTGTAACTTCCTGAAAGGTTCAAAGATTCAAAAATCTTCACTTTCTTCACTCCGGTAGAATCACTCTTGGATTTCACCTTCATTTCGATGTTGTTTCCTATATTGAAGCCTAACGCTCCCACCAAATTGTTTGAAGGGCTTCCAATAATTCCTTTTTCAAAGATGGAATAAGGAGTAAGCGCACCAGTTGCATTATAATAGTTTTTGTAATATCCGAAACCAGGACTTGAAAAATCCGGAGAATAAGTAAACCCAATACTAGGAATTACCATGTGTCTCACCGCTTCTATAACAGACCCTTTCTTGAACTTCATCATTCCATACAATGTAGTCTGAAGACTTGCTGTGGTAGAGAATGAAGAATATCCTGCAAACTTTTTATTGATTTCATCCACTGTTACATTTTTCACAGGGTCATAATATCTGTTTAACGTTTTTGTGGTTAATGCGTTATCAATATTCGCACTTAAACTGAAAGTAAAATATTTAGCTAAGGTCGTATTGGTGGCTAAAGCGATGTTATTTTTAAGGCCCGTCTGCATTTTATCCCACATTTCTTTTTTGAACAATTCATTTTCCTGAGTGGTGACAAAATTCGTTAGGTTAAAACCTGTATTTACTGTAATATTTTCAATAAGACCTTGTCTCACTCCAGTTTTTGACTTAAACAGATAAAACTGGTTGATCGCTACATTCATCTGCGGAAGACGAAGATCTGCCAATCCTGTTGCAAAGTTCTGAGAGTAAGATGCCGTTCCGGTAATCGTCATTGGAAGTTTCAGAAATCTTTTGGTAAGGGTTACCGTTGAATTCTGCTGGGTATTCAATACATTCTGATTGAAAATATAATTGTTGTTAAGCGGGTTATTATAGAACTTTGTACTTACAATATCCACTTGTGCACTGAATGTAAGGAAAGGATTTGCTTTAGAATCCTGAGCATGTGACCAGCTGATTCTATAAGTGCTGCTTTTAGTATAATCATCCAACCCTTTAATCCCTCTTACGATCGTTCCAATGTCAGCATTGAAGCTTCCCGAATAGCGATATTTTTTCTGGTAATTCATCTGTGGGCGCAAATTCCAGCTTCCTTTCGTATAAATATCCGCAAGTACTTTAAGGTCAAAATGTTCTCCAATAGGCTGATAATATCCAATACCATTCAGGAAGAAACCTACATCTTCCCTTTCACCAAAACTCGGAATCAAAATACCGGCTGCTCTTTTATCCGAAAACGGAAGTATGGCAAAAGGCATAATAAGCGGTGTAGGAACCTGTTCTATATACATTTGAATAGGCCCTGTAACAATCTGAGATTTATTTTTGGATTTGATCAGTTTGATATTGGAAGCCCTCATAAAGTAATCAGCTGCCGTATCTTTTTTCTTTACAAAATATTCATCGGTGGTATAGTCTGCTTTTCTCATGGCAAACACCGAATCATTATATTTTTTTGTTTTCTGGGCTATAATTACGCCTTCACTTTCTTCTGTCCTTGCATTGAAAGCAATAGCCTGTTTGGTTTTTGTGTTATAGCTGAATTCGTTCGTTTCGTATTTCTTCCCAGCCTGAGTAGTAATTACAGGTTCTATGATTTTCCCTAAAGAATCCTGTTTTCCTCTCGCATAGATCAGATTTTTATTATCATCAATGGAAATATAATCTGCATCAATCTGCATATCCTGATATTTTACCTGGGCATTCTTGTTAAGGAATGTCATTTTCTTAGGGATATCTCTGCGCTGATCATCTGCTTTTGTTTGAAGTACATCATCTAAAGCTTCTTTTTTCGCAACAATGGTATCCTTTTTGGAAATAGTATCTTTAACCGTATTTTTAGGCAATTTTTCAGGGGTTTTCTGTGCTAAAAAATTGTTAAAAATTAGGATAATTAAAATTTGTAATATATTTTTGAGGACGGTTTTGGCCAATTTTATTCTATATAATTAAGGCCCAAAATTAATATAATTTTTATAACTGTAAGATGCACAAACAAAATTTTAAAATAATTTTATCATTTCTCCTTCTCCTAATCAGCAACATTATCTTCTCTCAAAAGAAGTTTACACTAGTTCTTGATGCGGGACACGGAGGAAGTGATCACGGGGCCAACAGGACTTATTCGGACATAGGAAGAATTGCTGAAAAAGACATTACGCTTGCTATAACTTTAAAGGTAGGAGCTATGCTTGAGAAAAACAGGGACTTCAAAGTAATCTACACCCGAAAGATTGATGAGTACCCTTCTCTATCTGACAGAACGAACCTTGCCAACAGAAGTAAAGCAGACCTGTTTGTATCTATCCACTGTAATTCTTCTGCAAGGCCTACCGCTTATGGTACGGAAACCTATGTACAGGGGCCTAACCAGAACAACGAAAACCTGGAAGTAGCCAAAAGAGAAAATGACGTAATCTTTCTAGACGAAAAAGATAAGCAGATCTTCGGATCCTATAATCCCGATTCTCCGGAATCTTTAATTGCCTTAAAGCTGCAACAGAGTAAATATCTTGAATCCAGTTTGCTTTTAGGCGGCTTGGTTGAAGATAACTTTGTAAATAAAGATAAAAGATCTTCCAGAGGTGTTTTCCAAAAGAACCTTCACGTTCTTCGTATGAATGCCATGCCTTCCGTTCTTATAGAAACAGGGTTTATCAATCATCCGGAGGAAAGCCATTATATTGCATCCGAAAAGGGTCAGCAAGAGATTGCAGAAAGTATCTACAATGCCATTATTGACTACAAAAAAGCAATTGATAGAAAATCAGGTGGATCTTTTACTACGAAAAAACAGGAACCTGAAAAACCTGCAGAAGTTCCATTGAAAAATGATTTCAGAATATTACTGATGAGTTCTCCTACGAAATACAATGAGAATGATCCAGCATTAAAAGGACTTAGCTACATCCTTACTCTCAAAGAAAACGGACAGTACAAATACTACTATGCAGTAACTAACATGGCTTCTGTAAAAGACATTAACCTTAAAACAGCCAAAGATGCCGGATTTAGAAATGCGTTTGCAGTAGGATTCATGCCTAATCAGAGAATAAGCATGGGATATTACACACTAGAAGTATATACCGGTGAAAAGCTAAATGGGAATTCATACATCCTTCAGAACCTTAAGGATGTAGAAAGAGAGAAAGATAGTGGTGTCTTCTATTATACCTATGGAAAGGTCTATACTTTGGAGGATGCTGTCAAATTACAGAAAGAAGTTGAAGCCAAAGGAATTAAGAATACGGTCATTCAAAAAGTTTATAAATAACTAAAAAATAATTTTGATGTTTAAAAAGGTTTTTCTACTTTTGCAACCTCAAAATTTGGCCTATTCGTCTAGTGGTCAGGACTCAAGATTTTCATTCTTGCAACAGGGGTTCGATTCCCCTATAGGCTACCAAAAAGAGAAACGATCATGTCGTTTCTCTTTTTTATTTTAATGGCAAATCCATGATTCGAAAGATATTAGTTGAGAGCACCGATAATAGTCTTTAATACAAAAACTATTTTTGTACCTGCGTGCAATTCTACGTTGATTTATGAACTGTTTATAAGCCTGTCTTATTCCGAATACACACCGAAGGCTTACAAATATTCAGAAATAAAGAATCTGATTTATACACTACATAAAAGACTCTTCCATCGTCAGAAATCAAAGATGATCTCCTTTCAGCCAGCGAATGGTATTTCGGCATAGCCAATGATAAAAGATGCAGATAACTATCTCATAGAAAATTAGGAATACTTCCTTTATCCTATCCATTTGTATGATATTTTTAATAAATCTAAAATCGGAAGTGAAAATTCTGAAATCACAGAACATTGGTACTGAATCACTTATTATAACTCTAATAAAAATATCACAACTTTTTGTCTAAAAAGTCACTCTATTTACGTTATATCTCACAAAAGCCTTATATTTGCAAAAATTTTTTAATAAATTTAACCATAATTGGTCAAACAAATATGGTGACACTGATGAAAAATAGTATTGATAACCCACCGTCTGCAGGCAACTGCAGATTATCAAATTTTATATCATGCCGGATTTAAAAATACAAGAAGCGAAATTGCTTTTTAAGAAAATCCACTCTAACCCAAAAAGTTATGATTTACAAATCAATGAAGACGGGATTACAGGCAGAGATGATAAAATAAGTTTCAGACTTTACAGGACCGGAGAAAGGGTTGCTTTTGAAGTAACAATTGATGGACTTACTTTCACCAATACCACTGGAGAATGGAACAACGCACTGATCATGTTGGGAAATACGATCAAAAAAATTGAAAAAGAACAAGAAAATTTAAAAATAGAACAAGCAATAGATAAGCTTAGAAAGTACCTTTCAGAAGAAAATTAAATTTTTTAAAAATAAATTTGGTAGTTTCAAAAAAAAGTTTATAGTTTTGCACTCACATTTGAACGATATGGCAAATCATAAATCAGCATTAAAGAGAATCAGACAGAACGAAACTAGAAGACTTCGTAATAGATATTATCACAAGACTGCTAGAACAGCATTGAAAGCCTTAAGAAATGAGGAGAACAAAGTTGCTGCAACAGAGCAACTGCCAAAAGTTATCGCTTTATTGGATAAATTAGCTAAGAAAAATATTATCCACAAAAACAAAGCAGCTAACTTAAAAAGCAAATTAACAAAACACGTTAATAAATTAGCGTAAAAGTATAGCGGCCCGTTCGTCTATCGGTTAGGACCTCAGATTTTCATTCTGGTAAGAGGGGTTCGATTCCCCTACGGGCTACTTAATTTTTAAAAACCACTGAGTTTTTTACAGTGGTTTTTAAAAACAAAGTAGAAAGCTATTACTTAAACACATCTAACCGGCCCGTTCGTCTATCGGTTAGGACCTCAGATTTTCATTCTGGTAAGAGGGGTTCGATTCCCCTACGGGCTACATTAAGAGTTGACACTTATAAAAACAAAAGCTAACACGCTATTTCGATAGTGGAAGATAGAGGGCCCGTTCGTCTATCGGTTAGGACCTCAGATTTTCATTCTGGTAAGAGGGGTTCGATTCCCCTACGGGCTACCAAAGGACTTTTTTCGGAAAGTCCTTTTTTGTTTCTATACTTTCCTCTATTACCCCCTAACATATACATAGATTTCAATCTAGACATCTATAATTATCCATTGGAGATTATATGATTCAACCTTACTGTTAACCTTTACACAACAGAGAAGCAGGGTTATTGATTTTTCTAAGCTGATTAGTCATCAGTTTCATCAGCTTCTTTTTTCATTTTTCCTTTATTTAGTTTCCTTTATTCATAATTCCGGCAGGCTTTCAGCCTGCCGGAATCTGCTATATACTCCTAAAATCCTATATAAAAAAAATTATATAATAAGTGAAATTTCAATAATATGATGAACATAATATTAAGTATTATATAAATATGAAAAAAATATATCAACATAATTATTTTATACGTAATTTTATAAAATCAAAACACCTAAATATAAAACATGAAAATCAATTTATTAACAAACCGTTTCCTGACAAGGGGCTTTCTTTCGCCGCCTTTATGGTTGTTCCTGATTCCTCATTACCATTTTGGTAAATAAAAAAGTATATGTTGTAGTAAAGCTGTCTCTGTAGTACACAGAAATGGATGATCTCCATCAGCTATTTGACCGTCTTTTATTGAATAATACTCTAATATGAGCAGGCAATGATGTCAGCCTGAACGATGTATTCTACAGAACCATTTATGGATGTCCAAAAGTTCTCATTATTTTATTTCCTAACCAGTTATAAAGATGATCAGCTAAAAGCTGCATAAAAATATACAGCCTGGAAATGAGATCCGAATGGCAGGAACAATACATGAAATTCAAATATCAATGTAGAATATACCAGAGTACCCCAATAATGACTAAGAAAGAAATTTATCTCTTTTGAAATCCAAGCACAAAAGCTTACTTTCTAAAGGTGATATTGTAGTATTGTACAGATTTGTTGACAAGAAGAGCTTTCTTTTTAAAAATATACAGCTGAACTTCTTATCATACGGAGACCTATTATCAATTGAACAAAGTGCTGTCTGTTGTACAGGACCTAAAATTTCTATAAGGGTACTTTAACCATAAAATGCTTACTGCACCCCTTCCCGTCACATCTATTTGAACTGACAGCTCATTCCCCAACTGGAAGAAAAGAGAATTTATGGTATAAATAATCTTTACCAACATAATTTAAAAAATATGTATTCAAACAACTCACCTAAATCTTAATCTTATGAAAAATTTATTACCTCAAGGCATGATACAAAAAATTGTATTTGCCTTACTGTTTATCACCGGTGCTCTATTCTATGCACAACTGGAAAAAACTTACGTAAGCAGTCAGACTAATAAAAACTATGGATTGTGTTTACTCTGTGGAGCAGACAATCCTCAGAATATAGTAGGAAATGACGAAACCAATTATGAAACATTAAGGATTCCTGTCGGACTTAATGGCAGAATTGAACAGAATTTAAATTTTCCAAAACTTGCCCGTGCTTACAGAAAAGTCACGATGGGGATAGAAACCCCTAATGTATCTATAAAAGAACAAGCAAAACGAGAAATTTATATTGAGACATATAAAGGAGATATTTCTAATAATGATCGTATAAGAGTAGATGCAAGCATGCTTAAACCCAGCTCAAACCCGCAGAAAGGAACTATTGAGTTCACCACTTTCCGACCTTTTGACAGAATCGAACTTTCAATACATAGCGGCTTTATTGGATTAGGAGAAGAGCTTAGAATATATTATGCCTACCACACTCCTGGAAAGTTTACAGACTGTGGTAATCCTCCGTTGGATCCTAAACACTATTATCCATTTAATGGAAATGGCAAGGATATTATAAGTGATAAGGACTTTTCACTTGATTCCAATATAATATTTCAAAATGATATTGTATGTAAAGGAGGAGCTGTTTATAGCCATAACCAATCCGCCTTAAATTCCATTTTATCTGATCTTGATTATACCAACAAGACTATGTCATTTTGGATAAAAATGGATTATGGATCATCATTTCCTGAACGTGGAAACATAAGTATATCAACTGAAGGCATGTCTATCGCAGGTGCTTATGAAAATATTACTTTAATTGAAATGACAGGTCCACCTTTTTATGCTATACTTCAAAGAACAAGCGACAATATTACACCTGATGAATTAACTCATATTGCTATAGTTTATGATGAAGAGGAAAATAAAATATGTTTTTACAAAAATGGAAATTTATCATCAAGCAGCTCCTGCGGAAGCTTTACAAGAGGGATGACTTATATTACTAACATTCTACTACAAAGGACTTTCATAGACGAACTCCTCATCTATGACAGGACTTTAACAAGTGAGGAAGTAAAAGCACTAGCTTGCTCTTACGGGAAACTTCCCAACTGTACCTCAGGAACTTCAGCTCCTGCATTGAAAATTGCCACACCAACAGAAATCTTCACCGTTTCTCCCAACCCCACTACCGGAGAGATCACCCTAGATGGGAACATTCTTTTGATTGGTTCTGATATATCCATCAGAAACACTTCAGGAATAGAAATCTACCACTCGCCTTTCAGATCCAAAACCTTTGAGCTTCCTGATACCCTGCCGGGAGGAGTCTATATGCTGACCTTACAGACAAAAGATAAAAAGGTCTATACCCGTAAAATTATTCTGACACGATAACTATCTATAAGAAGTGTGGACCATAAGGTTCATGCTTCTTTTTTTGTTTAACCCAAAATATAAATCTTATGAAAAATTTATTACCTCAAGGCATGATACAAAAAATTGTATTTGTCTTATTCTTTATCAACTATGTCATGTTTTATTCACAAGACAAGACCTACGCCAGCAGTCAAATCGACAAGGTTGATGGTTTATGTGTAGGATGCTCCATACAAAATCCACAAAATGCGGTAGGAGATAATGAAAATGACTTTGCAACCATCACAATTCCATTATCGTTATTAGGAGGTAAAGTGGAACAGACTTTAATTTTCCCAGCTATTACTACCAGGCATTTCAAGAAAGTTGTCATTGGAATTGGTTCTCCCAGCCATGTCCTCTCTGCAAAGCTACTGGGCGGAGAAGCGTATGTAGAATCCTATTCCGGAAACACTTCGAATGGAGACAAAACACTGATCAATAATAATATGCTGGAACTTGGCCAGAATCAAAAAAAAGGAACCATTGAATTTACTCCTGCCAAATTCTTTGACCGCATTAAAATCACTCTAAATGGTGGGGCATTAGGATTAAACGATGTATTACAGATCTATTACGCCTACCATACTCCTGCAAAGTTCACAGATTGCGGTAATCCTCCGCTGGATCCACTTGCTTATTACTCATTTGATGAGAACTTCAATGATATTATCTCTAATCTAAATCTTAGCCATTCTAAAGGTCCCTATGATTTAGTCCAGGGTGACATGGCATGTGGAGGTTCCTTCTATAGTGGTGCACAAAATGGAAGTTTCCTTTCCTATATGAATCCTGTTGTTCATTATGACAATACTAGAATGAAAACTATTGCATTCTGGGCAAAAGTCGACGATCCAACAGGTGACACAAATATAAAACCAAGATTTGCCATAAAGACAAATATGATTGTCGTCTCTGAGCCCAAAGATTTTCTTGGGTTCACTACTTTTACCTTCACTGCAGAGCTAGATTCATATGATGACCCATTTGGCGAGATACCAACAGACGTTAATCCAATTTATAACACAATGAATTGGAATGAATTAGTACACTTTACAATAACCTACGATGAACAAAAACAGGAGCTGTGTGTCTATAAAAATGGCATAATATCTAGTTGTAAGACAAATATTAAAACCTTGACAAGTGGCGAACACTTAGATATTCATGTAGAACATGTCAAAATAGATGAGCTTCTCATTTATGACAGAGCTTTAACAGGCAATGAAGTAAAAGCATTAGCCTGTTCTTATGGTAAAATTCCCAATTGTACCTCCGGAACTTCAGCACCTGCATCGAAAATTGCAGCGCCAATGGATACTTTCACCGTATCTCCCAATCCTACCACCGGAGAGATCACCCTAGATGGAAACGTACTGTTGGTCGGTTCTAATATTTCCATTAGAAACACTTCAGGAACGGAAGTATATCACTCACCTTTCAGATCCAAAACCTTTGAGCTTCCTGCTACCCTGCCGGGAGGCGTCTATATGCTGACCTTACAAACAAAAGATAAAAAGGTCTATACCCGTAAAATTATTCTGACACGATAAATTTATTAAAAAAATACTCTACTCAAGACAGGCTATTTCGCCTGTCTTTTTATTGCAGTCAAACTTAAATCATAAGCAATAATTATAGCATATTTTAAAAATCACCAAAAAAGGAAATATTTCTTTTTCTTTTTCTTATTAATCCTTAAATTTGAATAAAATAATAAATCCAAAAATTAATAACATGAAATTTAATTTACTTTCTAGAGATCAATTCTCTTTTAAAGCTGCCTTACTGGCATTCTTCTTATTCTCTACTCAATTTTCATTTGCCCAAAACAGAATCTATGCTCACGCACAAAGTTCTGGTGTATTTGGGGTAGCCTGCTTAGGATGCCGTGTAGATAACCCACAGAATGCCGTTGGAGGGGATGAAGATGATTATTCCACGATGGTATTGGGCACTGCATTATTAGGAGGAATTCAGCAGACCTTAATTTTCCCTGATCTTAGGGCAGACACAAGGCTTGTTGTAGGTATCGGAACAGATAATATTCCTTTATCCGTACAATTACTAAGCGGGGTAACTCTTGAGACTATGAATGGAGGAACATCCAATGAAGACCGTAGAACAATAGACGTAAGCCTTCTGAAATTAGGAGCGACTCCCAATAGAGGTACGGTAGAGTTTAAACCAGCAAAACCTTATGACGGAATAAGAATTGGTTTAACGGGAGGAGTACTAAGTCTTGGTGGCGGATTCAGAATTTATTACGCTTACCAGGATCCATTGATTCAACTAATGGCTCATAGCCAGAACGGACAGGTTACCCTAAGCGGAAATGTGAGCGTAGATGGTTCTGAGGTTGCTTTAACCAATACTTCAGGCAAGGAAGTTTACCGTTCAAAGCTTACAAGCAATACATTTGACTCTAAGCAATCTTCAGGAGTCTACATTATGACCCTTCAAACTAAAGAAGGCAAAACTTATTCTAAGAAAATCATTATTAAATAAATGACAAAACTAAAACGGCAGTCTTTAAAAAGGCTGCCGTTTTTTTTACACATATACAAAGTTAAATTTAATTAATTTATAGTTAAAAAAAACTGATTATAAAAATAGAATTACAATTACATCACAAAAAATTGAAATAAAATATTCAACATAATTATTTTATTTATAAATTTACACCAAACTAAAATCAAAATTTTTTATATATGAAAACTAATTTATTCTTGAGTTCACGCAGTGTTAAGACTGCTATTTTTGCTTGTTTATTATTTCTGACAAGCAATATGTCATTTGCACAGATTGTAAAATACTATGCTAACGATCAAAAAAATCAGGTATACGGCGTGTGTATAGGCTGTGGGGTTGTCAACCCATTGAATGCTATCGGTCCTAATGAAAATGATTATTCTGTACTACAGGTATCCGTCGGGTTATTAGCCCGTACCGAACAAACCTTAATTTTCCCTAACAGTGCTTACACTAACAAATTGGTTATTGGTATCGGTTCCAACGGGACTCCTCTGACTGCACAAGTTTTAGGTGGAGTATCTATTGAAACATTCAATGGAGATGTTTCTAATAATGATTATCAAAATCTTAATAATGATATTTTAAAACTTGGAGATACCAATTCAAGCAAAGGAGAAATTGAGCTTACCATGAACAAGCCTTATGATCGAATCAAGATCAGTGTAAATGGAGGCTTATTAAGTCTTGGAGGAGAATTTAGGGTATACTATGGTTACCAGTACAGAGATCCTTTTATCAGCTTTTTGGCGCACAGTGAAAACGGACAGGTGACTTTGGATAAAAACTTACAGGCCAAAGGTTCAGAGATCACACTTATCAATACTTCAGGAAAAGAAGTATTCCGCACCAAGCTAAACTCGAACACATTTGAAATCAACCAACCTGGAGGACTGTACATCATCAAGCTTCAGACCCAAGAAGGAAAAACATATTCAAGTAAGGTTTTACTTAAATAAATAATTAAACATGCCAGAGGCGGCAGGCTTTTTCAAGCCTGCCGTTTTTTTATATATTCATACTCTAACCAAACAAATCTCAATCTATGAAAACAAATTTATTAGCAGGAAACTACCTGATAAGGGCTTTGCTATTCTCTTTAGTCCTGTCCCATATAAGCTCATTTTCTTTGGCGCAAAAAAAGTGTATGCCAATGGACAGGAATCTACAACTTCCGGACTTTTATGTGTAGGATGTGGAGTAGATCATCCTGAACGTGCAGTAGGTAATAACGAAAGTGATTATTCTGTTATAAAAACTGATTTGGGTATTTTAGCTGGTATTGAACAAACCTTATACTTCCCTGAAACTTCTAAACTTAACAATCTGGTGATTGGCTTCGGTTCTGATAATAATATTCCCATTTCATTACTTTTATCTGCCCAACTATTGAGTTCAATTTCCGTAGAAACATATTACGAAGGTGGAGGATTACAATTATATAAAGAATCACAAATCATAACCAATAACTTAGTAAAAGTAGATCCTCAGGACCCTAATAAAGCAACTATTGAATTTACTCCGACTAATTTGTACAATCGGGCAAAAATAACTTTTCGTGGAATTCTAGGTCTTAACAATAAGCTTCGGATTTATTATGCCTATTATAAAGAAATATCAAGATGCAGCCCTCCAGCTAACCCTATCCATTATTATCCTTTTAATGGAAACACGTCTGATTACTCTGGTGCCACAACAGTATTTAATTTATTTACAACCAGTATAGGAAATACTGTTTTTAAAGACAGCATGATCTGCAAAGAAGGACTTTCTTATCTGCCAGCAGACCCTACTTATACCATTCGCAATACATTAAATCCATTACCCGTCCCCCAGCCTAAAGCGCCAAGAACGGTTTCATTTTGGGCCCGAATAGATAAAGGAGGTTATATTGATCTCACTCTCTATGGTGAAAGGATTAAAATTACAGAAGACAGTATAATTATAAGGCCTGTTGATGAGAATCATAATTTTGACAAAAAGTACTTTGGCAGAATGTCAAGGCCCAATCCGATACCTACTGGAAATTCCCTAAACTTTTATACATTAGATTTTAATAACGATCCCACTCCACAGTATGCAAATTCTTACTATCAAAATGTCAGCCTTTTTCACCCTCCCTACTACCCTGTTGATTTCTGTTTATCCGTCAATGGCTCCCCAAGTTCTGCTCCTTTTCCTATAGGAGTGAATGGGTCTGGTTTTCCAGCAACCAATTATTGCACACATTGGGCTCCCTATTACACGGGAAAATCCGATACTACCTTTATGATTTCTCTTAATAAGGCGCAGATGGATGAATTTCTTATTTATGGTAAAAAGATTTCACCTTCCCGGCTTTTTGATGCTTACTCACAATCTATTACAATCGACTCTTCGATTGTAAAAAAAACATCCTTACCCGAAAATAATATATTTATTATTTCTCCAAATCCCACTACAGGGTCAATTACATTAGATGGAAATATGAGTCTAATAGATTCGTATATCACTATCAGAAATATATCAGGAAAAGAAGTATATCACCCTAAAATCGGATCAAAAACATTTGATCTGCCTTCAACCCTGCCTAATGGCATTTATGTTCTTAGTATAGAAACAAAAGATGGGAAAATACATTCCCGAAAAATAATTCTGTCAAGATAATTTAATAAATCAGTATGATCCTCGTATAGTATCATACTGATTTTATTTACTCAGCACTTCAGTGATAATAACCGCTGAATAAGTGTCTCCTATGAAATGAATTTAGTATAACTGCTTGTAAGTTTTAATTTTAACAATTAAAAGAATGAAGAGCTGATAGAAAGTGAAGTTGGGTTAGTTGATAGCAATGTGTCATCAGACAATTTCGTAGTGGAATAGTTTTTTACAGCTCTTTTCTTAATAATTAGTTTTTGATTCGTTGTGTTTGTTTTCATGGTGGTTGTTTTAGTTTATACTCCAAAATTGCAGTATAACAGGATTGAAAACAAAACGAATCGGTGAAAACATAAAATTATCCGACAAAAAAGATAAATAAATGGATAAGACAATAAATCATCATACAATCATATTGATTTAGCATTTTTTTCATCAAATCATTTAAAAAAAACAATCACAAACAAAGAAAAACAACAATTAATCAAAATAAAACTAAAAGAACAAATATTTGTATAATATCCTACTCATTTTATCATAGAATTATAAACTATATTGTCCTCAAATTTTCCATAAAGGATGGTCTATATTATTTGTGAGTACAACAGATCGTAAGGAATACAGATAGAATAAATTAAATTCATTAATAAAAGCCTTGAAATAGTCTAATATCATTATTCTCAATCATGGCTTAGCCTTCTTAGCAATTCCCGCTCTTATTTAGATCAGAAAATAAATATCTAGACTGATATTTTTATGATGAACAAAAGATTTAATTTCAACAAAATCTTTATTGCATCTATTATTGACTTATACCATTTCACCCAACTCAACATTTAGCAGAAGTAAATATTTCCTTTCCTACAGCTCACTGATTATCTTGTTACTCAAAACAACTAAAGAGACTCAAAATTTCCTTATCAACAGATTTTTTGCTACATTTTTTTTCACGGTATTTAATAATCATTACAGCACTATCCATCGTAAGTTCTCTTTCTATAATAGAATCATTCATAGTATCAAAAAACTTTATCGAAAAATATAAATGTTTTATCGGAAGATTCGATGTTTTCACCGATTCGTTTTGTTTTCAATCCTGTTATACTGCAATTTTGGAATACAAACTAAAACAACTACCATGAAAACAAACACAACGAATCAAAAATTAATTATTAAGAAAAGAGCGGTAAAAAATTATTCAACTACAAAATCGTTTGAAGACACTAATCCAACTTCACTCTCTATCAGCTCTTCATTTTTTTAAAAACAAACAACTATGTGGGTAATTTGTAAAATAGTATCAGAAAACACTCTTATTCATTATAAGTTAAAAGAGTTTATCAACAAAACTCATTTTCTTACTTTATCTGAAGGGAAAAATTCTAAGGAGGAAGGGCACATTATTTTTTGGGATAATGATTCCATTAACATTGATGCTCCTTATCTAAAGGGATGTATAGACAAAGGGGCTATTGTGATTGTAATATCATCAATCTTCCCCAAAAATATTATAGCTCGTTTTTTTGAGGAAGATCAAAGATTAAAAATAGGTATTCTGAATAAAAATATGTATTACCATCAGTTTGTAGAAGAAATCAGTAGAGTAATTGATAATCTAAATTCTTAACAGATTAAATAATTCATCCTTTTTGTTAAGCGCTATTGTAATAGTCTTACCATTATTAAGTTCAATAATATTTCCTGAAACAGATTTTATGGAGGTAATTTTTACTATAAAAGATCTTTGCACTCTAAAGAAAGCAGGGGCAACCAGAATATCTTCCATAGACTTCAGTGTTGCCAAAGTGGTAAAAGTTTCCGTATCTGTTACGATTTTAAGGTAATCTCCTAAAGCTTCTGCATACAGAATATCTTCAAGAATCACTTTTACAAGTTTTCCATTTACTTTAATAAAAATTCGCTCAGGTGAGGAATCTGTTTCCGGAGAAGTGCTTTTGGTTTTAGCAGAAGTCTGTATTCTTTCTTTTGCTCTATTAACCGCTTTTAAGAATCTACTATAAGCTACCGGCTTTACAAGATAGTCTACTACCCCGCTTTCAAATCCTTCTAAAGCAAAATCTCTATGTGCGGTAATGAATATAATGGCAGGTGGTTTGGTAAGTGTACGAATAAGATCAATCCCATTAATTTTGGGCATTTCTATATCACTAAAAATAATATCTACCTCATTAGATTGAAGATATGCAAGAGCATCAATCGGGTCTTCATAAGAGGTCTGCAATTCCAGAAAAGGAATGGTTTTCACAAAATCTACTATCAATTCTCTGCCAATTGGCTCATCATCAATAACTATACAGCGTAATTTCTCAGTCATCCTAGGTCAAATTTATAGAGAGAGAGACAAAAAAACTGGTTTCTCTGTCTTCTATCAGTATTTCATGGTTATTTGGGTATAAAAGTTTTAATCTTTTTTCTATATTTTTCACTCCTATTCCCCCTAAAGTTGTTGTTTTTTTAGAGTTTTTATCTTTATCATTTTCGATGGCAAAATAAAAAATATTATTCACAATATGGATATTTATTTTCAAAAAATTATCATTTCCCGACTTCAGTCCATACTTAAATGCATTTTCAATGAAAGTAAAGCTTAAGAGCGGAGCAATCATTGTATTTCCAATATCTTCAGGAAGAGAAATATCCAATGTAATGTCTTTATCTGCAGAATATCTCATTCTTTCCAGGTAAAAATAATTCCTTATAAAATCAAGTTCCTTTTCAATCGGAACTTTTTCAGTATTAGACTCATATAATGTATATGCCATTAGGTCTGAGATATTAATAATTGCTTCCGGAGCACTAGGATCTTTTTTTACCACCAGCCCATACAGGTTATTCAGAGTATTAAAAAGGAAATGGGGATTCAGCTGTGCTTTAAGAAAATCTTTTTCAATATTAAGATTCTGCAGTTCAAGTTCTGAGGTTTGCTTCTGGAAATAGATGGTTCTGTTAAAAAGTCTTGTAATATCAAACAATATTTTCACAAAGAAAGGCGGCGAAAAGGAATAAATAACCAGCATTGCGTTCCCAAAAACATTCTTAAGTGATAGGGCCTGCAGATAACTTTGGTTGGCATTTTTGCTTATCAGTCCTTTCAATGGACCTTCGTGAATATCAATTCCGAAATAATTCAAAATGTTATACTGGAAAAAGTTGACAGATAACCAAACATAGATCGAAAGCGGGATACAAAGAAGAATTAAAAGGATGCTCCAGGTTTTACTTTTAAATATTCTGGGAATTACAACATAAAAAAACAAATAAAAAACCGTCATATTGTTGATAGTCCCACGCAAAGTCATTAATAAACTGGATGTGGATAACATCTTTAGCTCTACCCAAAAATTCAGGAAAAATAGTGCACTAAAGAAAATCCACATCAATGTGTGGCAAAGAATTCTATTGGCCGGAGTATAAAATTTCTCAAAATCTAGTTGAGAGATTCTTTCTAAAAAAGGAGTGATTCCTTTAACTGATGTCTGCATTATTTAATTGACTTAAAATTCTACTATAATATTTTGCTGCAAATGAATAGGTCATGAGTTCCAAAGCACGTTGTTCAGAAGAAAACCATCGATTAATACTCATATGTATATAACTTGAAAGAGCTTCTTTTTCGAGTTTCAGCTTCTTTACATATTGATCTCGCTCATTCAACTCCTCTTCCCATGTATTTCCTGTATAGAATAAATGCAAATCTTCTTTTAACATTCTATATTTAGAATTAATATGGGCTTTTAATTCTGAAGAAAATTCTTTTAAAAACACACTCTCCATTGTTTTACAAAAATCGAGTTTTTCCTGTAAAGATAATCCGAATACCGAAAGCCAGGAGTTTACATTTTTTACTGCTGCAAATAATCTTACATTTTCATTATCTAAGAAGATTTCTTTCCCCAATAAGTTCAGGACTAATAGGCTGTCATAATAAAAAGCCTCCTCAGCAGCTTCCATACATTCCGGTTGATATCTTTCGATTTCCCGGTGATAAGAATCCAACTGCAAATTCCAGATCGTTTCTTCCTGAAAATAAGGATTAAGATGTTCATACAACTTCTGAAGCACTGCAGCAAATAATTGGGGTTCTCTTATATGAAGTCTCAGCCTGATATGATAATGAGGATCTGTATATCTGATGAAAAAAGCTTTTTTAATTTGATTTTCGGCAATTAGTTCATCCAAAACTGGTTTTAATTCAGACAACAGGCTGTCTGAAATGTTCGAATTACAATATATTTTCAGATATAACCATTCACTTCCGGGTGCAAAACTCCGTTGTATGGATGGGATTTTATTTTGTAATAAACTATTTGGGGAGGCTGCTTCTTTATTTTCTAATGGAAGAACAATTTGTTGATTATAATTTTCTTCTCCATCAGCAGATAACAACCATTCTGAGAGCTGTATCATTGTATTACTTTTTAGTTCATCAAGAAGCAATAGAAGATAGGTATCATTCGTAATATCTAAGAAAAGTTCATTATCTCCCTGAACGAGTACAACATATTTTGTAACATCCCATTTTTGGAAAAAGTCTTTTAAGGCCGATATTGGTTTTTTTGATTTTTTGATTGCAAGAATGTCATTCTCATACATCACCCAACACGCGCGATGTAAAATAATATTTCTATAAGCAATTCTGGGGATAAATCTTTTTTAAGCTTTGAATAATTGATATTCAGATTGATATTATCTTGATTTTGCACCTGAATGGCACACAAAAACTTATACGCAGCATTTTCACTATTATAAAAATTATGTGCATTTGAAAGTCTTGGAATAATTCTTTTATTAAGCTTTTTAGACCTTAAAATGATCTCATCCCCTTTTACTGACACCATAATATCGTTCAATAAAATTTCTTTATCATGATTGCCGGTCCCTGCAAAAATCGGGATTTCATATTCTGTGAATTGGGGTCTTCTGGTAATATTTGCAGTACGTTTTCCAGGAATATAAATAATCTCGGCAAAAATGATTTCAGTAGAGCAGTCCTGCTCTTTTTGATGAATTTCGCTACAAAAATCTTTGATATTGTCATCCAGCAAAGCAAATCTTCCCATTATGGAATTTGCACCGGTTGTTCCTATATTCTGCAAAAAAATTGATCCTTAACCGGAGAACCTACAATACAAAAGTTTTGAAGTTTTAAAGAAGTTTCATCCGGTTTTAAATTGATATTTTCCAGATTAATAACTCTTTTCTTATCTTCTTCAATAAGATCTAAAATAAAATCTAAATTAGGAGTATTTGCCTGTTTTCCTGCAGCATTTTTATTGGCAGAAAGACCTTCTATAAGAGGATTTCCCTGAAAATTCCCAATCTGCGATCCTGTTGGAAACCCAATTCCAAACTCCGAATCCAATACTTCAGTAAGGGAAACTTCCCTTGATTCGTATTTGGTATTAAAATGCTTTTTAAAAATATCTAAATCCTTCTGTACTGAATTTCCTGATCTCAATGTATGTAATATGGAAATCGAAGTATTGATATTTCGAAGCATTTTCTCATCCGGTTCAAAACTACTTTCTGGAGAATGTTTCATATCCACATGAAAAAAATGTGTTTTTTCAATTCCGATGGCATTGATTAAATCTTTAATCTCGGAAATTTCGGATATGGGAAGATAGGAAATGGGTGTTTTTTCTATTATGGAAATACACTGATCAATTTTATTTAAAATATTCAGATATACTTCTGCTTCATATACTTCTTCATTTAAAAGCGACTGCAATACCGTTTTAATATTCGCTGTATTATCTGATGTAAGAGTGAGCTGAAGTTCACTTACTAAGAATTTAATATCAATCAATTCATCAATAAAATCCAAGATCTCATTCTCATCAAAATCGGTGGAGAGTAAGTCCATGATTTCATAATACTTCATCAAATGAGAAATTTTTGATATCCTCCCAAGATATTCATTCATTTCCAGTGATGACAATTGATACTTTTCTTCATTGTCAGTTCTTACCAGCTCCTGATATCGATATTGTCCGGGAATTTTATCTAGTGTATTATTTACTTTATACCTTAACTTCTTCCTGATATTTTCATTATTCTCGATATGAAATTTAATTTCTGCAAGAAAATCCATATCGATTCTTGCTTTTCTGGAAATTGGCTCCGGCTCATGTTTATTTTTTATATGCTGCAGAGCTACGCCTGCCATTGTTCCATACGGTGTACATCTTGTACTGGTACGGATTGCATATTTTTTTAGGGTATGAATTAACCTTGGAATTTTATCTTCTTTAAGTTTTTTCTCTCTATAGTTGATAATGGTATCATACAAATCCGGCGAACTCCAATATATAGATGTCACAAAAGAATCATTCTGTATAAGTTCTTCCACTACATCTTCTATATTTCTGGTTCCATCATTATTAAATAATATTTCGTAGGAAAACAGTGGTTTTCTTACGAGATATTTATCATAGGTCTCATATTTTTTCATACACCTTGAATCTCTTGCTTATTAGAATTAAGCAAAAATATTATAAATATATCTAAACAGAGAGGTATTTATAAAATATTGCGGAGCAATTATAAAGGGATTTCAAATGCTTGCTAAGTATCTGATAATTATATCAATCATATGCGGATAATTTGATTTCTCATATGATTTATCTTCTGAAAACAGAATTTCACCTGATATAAATTAGATTTCATCGAAAAAAATTTCATGCTACAGACAACCTATATACTTTTGAACTTACAATCAGATATTTATAACGATCAACTTTATTAAATAAAACAATTACCATGAACAAAAAATTCGATAAAAAATTTTACATTGAAGCTTTAAAGACCGTAAGATTAGAAGAAATACAAGATATACCGGACTCTTTTCCATTAGAAGTGCTAGATTCAATACATTATTAATTAGTTTTTATCGGAATTGTACATGATGTTCCGCTGCCCATCAAAGTAAGATTTACATTTCAGGATATAGTAGAGGTACCCACTGCATTTAATATAATTTGAATATATTCACTGGCAGACATATTTGGAACAATCACCAATTCTAAAAAACAGAGCTTTAATTGACTGAAGTTCCTCTATTGATTGCCATTTCAGAAATTACGGTTTTTGTATCCGTGTTCATTATCCACATACCGCTTTCTGAATCCCAAAAATCTATTGAATCACTGGTGATGGTACTTTTATGAAGTAAAATATATAACCTATATTATATTTGATCGTCAGCAAAAAACCTCTTAACAAAAAATAAGACAGGTTACTAAAACCTGCCTTATCCGCACTTGTGTACAATTAAAATAGACTTGTGATACGCAATCAAAACTGTTTTAAGATTTCCAGTGCCAAAACAAATATTAATAGGAATGTTTTTATTTACTGCATCATCCAAGCTGTTGCATTAGCATACAAAATACTATTATAAACTACAGATGATGCTGAAGTACCAGTACCGAAATTATCTTTAGGGATCGGTTTACCAGATGCATCTACTCCTGCTGGAAAGGATCCTTTAGAAGTATTATTGACTGCCCCCAAAGGAAATCCACCATCTCCCCAGAAGAATAGTTTATAAGTTTTGTGAACAAAACCAACGATCTGACCATTGTTTGTTGACAGAATTTCAACATTGGAACTGTTAATATTAATATTGGTATAAGAACTGGCATCATCATTATCATCTCCTACCAGCCTTCCTCTTACATCTCCAAAAGGGCCATTAAGGATAGGATGGTTAATATTGGCTATTTGTTTAACAAACCCAGTACCAGTGGCTCCATTATTAGTGGTTGGGCTTCCAAAAATCTGGCTAAGCAGCTGGTTAGGTTGTGCCTGCTGCAGAAAGATCATTGCTCTTCCTCCGTTATCGAGATAGTTTTTAAGCGCTAATGCATCAGCAGCATTGGAGCTATAATCCCAGGTAAAAATAATCATATAGGGGTTATGGGCTGCAATATTAGCTGCCAAATTACCCTGTGCCGTTCCTACTGCCTTAATATCAAATCCCTGTGATGGAACGGTTCCTGTAGGGCCAAAATTAGCTGATGATTGTAATATGGAAGTAGGAGCTGTTGTATTACTTGGATTAGGAGTGTACATTCCACCACCTAGAGAAAGAATTGTTCTTTTCGGAATAACCCCAGTACTTACATTCACAGAAAAACTACAGGACTGACCTGCAATATTTATGGTAAAAGTTGCCATACCTGAAGAAGATGGAGTTCCGGAAATACTGAGGGTTATATTTCCACTACCGTTAACTAATGTTCCAGCTGGAGCAGATGCAGTAAGTCCAGACACAACTGTTGAAGCAGCTGATATCGCTCCATAAGATTGTCCGGTAGCATTTGTGTAATTAATGACTTTTGTACCAGTACTAAGTGTATTTGCCATAAAAGCTCCACTAACAGCTCCACTGGAACAATCCAAAGCAAAGCCTGGTGTCGGACCACATTGGTCACACAAACAATTAGACCATCCTGTAGGTTTGAAAACTCTTACACAGCTTAATGTAGAATCATACATAATAGTTCCTATTGCAACATTTCCACCCATTGGGTTGATCATATTGCGGGGATCTGCATTGGTAGGAAGAACCAATCCCATATTATTGGTTGTTTCCTTATTGACGTCTAGCGCACCTCTGGGATTGGCTGTACCTATACCTACTTGCGAAAATAAGATATTCGCAAAGAATATCAGGAGTAATAAATTTTTTTTCATTTTTTTTGGTTTTCAGC
The DNA here is from genome assembly GCF_021278965.1 of Chryseobacterium capnotolerans. NCBI lineage: Bacteria > Pseudomonadati > Bacteroidota > Flavobacteriia > Flavobacteriales > Weeksellaceae > Chryseobacterium > Chryseobacterium capnotolerans. The sequence continues at coordinate 4,403,323 of NZ_CP065589.1, forward strand.
AAAATTATAGTTTATGAACTCCAACAGCAAAAAATAAACATACCTCACACGTACTACATAAGCCCTATCATTCATGCTTTAGACTCTCTACATGCGTTCTACAACCTCAATAACTAAAAGGGTGTAAGCCTAGTATTTTTATCGCAAACGTTCTCTAAATTTTTGAATAAAAACACAATATTTTCATTTTTTTCATAAACAATACTAGATAAAAGACATGTTATTGGGGTCAAAAAAAACCCGGCTATGAATTGGCCGGGTCAGAGTGAAACAAAAATTAGCTATGCTAAAATTAATTTTTAATCAGTTTTTGCTGATATACTGCTTTATCAGTTTTAGCTTTTAGGATGTATATTCCTTTCGGTAACATGCTTACATTTACTTGTCCATTATTAAACTGAGTATTGATAAACTTACCTGAAGCATCATAAATAGAAACGTTTACCACTTTTTCCTGAGTTTTGATATACAAAATATCTGTAACCGGGTTCGGATAGATGCCAAACTCCAGTTTTTTCACCTCAGCAGTTGCTAATGTAGAAGTAGTGCTGTTTACCTTGAGTGTTCTTTCTACTACTTTTCCGTTTGAGTTAAAGCTGATTACAATATCTGATGTTCCTGAACCTATTGGAGTAAGTACCAATTCTTCATTAAAATTGATATCAGCAGAAACTACTGATGGATTACTATTTGACTTAACAGATTTCACAATAGAAGAGCCAAAGCTGTCTTCATCAGAAATCAACGTTTTAAGATCAATAGTTGTAATACCAGAGGCTGTAACCTGAGACGGGAAAGTATTGCTTACTACCGGAGCAGTATTATCCGGGAATACGGTTACAGAAGGGAACCAGTAATAGTCATTCAATACTTTGGTATCAATTAGACTTCCACCTGAGTTAAATGTGTGAATCCAGTTTTTTTGGAAATGAGCTCCAAATCCGCTTTCTGTAGTATTGGCAACAAGATTTCCATTAGCCGGATTTACACGAAGTGCTGCCCCGTAAGGGATTTGTTTATAAGCTCCTGTCTGTCCTGGTAGTGTAATAAAGGTTTCATTGAATACTTTGCTGGTTACATCAAATTTTGCAATCTGATTTCCTGATTTCATCCAATATAATGTATTTTCAGTATTACTTGCAGTGAAACTTCCTGCATTCCATGCTCCCCATGATCCTGAATAGGTTGAAGTTGGAATATTATAGTACTGTACTGCAAAAGTTGAAGGATCAATATTGGCTAGCTTCTGGCTCTGAATTGCCCAAACACTTCCATCTTTAGCCTGAACAATAGAATGGAAAGAGCCAGCAATGGTATTGATAACCGTATTGGTATTAGGGTCAATAATCTGGATTCCTGCCGTTTGATTCACTGCAAAAACATATTTTGAAGTACGGATCATATTTCCGATCTGTGCTGTTCCTGTTCCATTGATTAGACTTCCTATTTGCAGATTATCAATATCAAATAAATAGATTCCTTTAGATGTTCCAATGTATCCTTTATGTTCATCAACTCCAAGGAAAGATCTTCCGTCTGCTGTTCCAATCGTATTAAATGTTGCAATTTTCTGCAACGTCTTTGCATTGGCAACTACTAATCTTCCTCCAGGTGTATATTGGGTATCTCCACCATCAGCAGCCTGCTTGGAAACAAAATAGAATTTATCACCATAAATAGTTCCGTGTGATGTGGTAGCACCGAAAGCATGGTTATTATTTACACTGCTGTAGGCTCTGTAATTAATCTGTCCGTTGTTATCAATAAAGTTAACAGAACCGTTACCATGTCCGAACCAGTCTTCATTTACAACAAAAAAGCCGTTGGTAAAATTTGTTGTGGTTACATAAGGGGAAACCGGTGTTAAAGTAGATGATATTGGGGGAGTCTGGAAATCGGGACTATAATTCCATACATCCCATGATCCATTTTGAAGGATACGTCCTGTAGATCCTGATCCCGAAGAGGAAAAATCGGAATCTGAAGGGTTTTTAATCAGATAAGACCAAAAACCATTATTCCAGCCGGACTTCCAGTGGTCATTTACATCTTTTGCTGTATAATCATCGAAATCATAGGCTGTAGTTTTTACAATACCATCCACAGGATATAGCGGATAGGTGGCATTCCCACTTTTAATAAGAGCATTGGAATCCTGACCATTCAAATCAAATCCAAGTCCGCCTATTGCAGTTCCGTATGGAGTTCCCGGATACATTAGAGTAAAGAATCTGTGATCTGCTTTTGCAATCGCTTTAAGCATATCTTCTCCTGTAGCATTGCCATCCCATCTGAAACCCCATACCAGAGCATCAGGATTTTTACCGTCATTCCACTGCACTACAAATGCGGCCTGATTGGAACCTGTTCCTACCCAGTACTGAATATCAGAAAAGCTGATCGTATTTGTAATATTGGTAGTGGTTAAAGGAGTATTTACCGAAATATCATTCCGGGGTACTCCCTGTACTTTTATCTGGGCATTCGTGAAAAATGCAAACAAAAAAAGCACAGTAAAAAGATAAAACTTTTTCATTCTTACTAATTTTAATATATGTTACGTTTGTTATTTCTTTAAGTGTAAGTCGTAAGCTCCGGCTACTTCTGTAGAAACTTCACCCAGCCAGCCAGCTTCCTGATTTACTCCTGTGTATACTTTTACAAAATCAATTCCCGGAAGTTTTACATATTTTCCGTTCTTGTCAACCGCCCAGGAAATATCAATATTAGAAGCTTCATCATTATTGGGAGCATTATCTGCATATCCGAAATCATAAGACTTCCCTACCCAGTAGTTCCCTGTTCCGCTCTGATCGTAATAGTTATTTTTAAGTAGGGTTCCTGTAAATCCAAAGGAAGCATCTGACAGCCATAGCGGGTAATAGCTTTGTGCATGAAAAACCATTTTTGTTTTAAATCCTGTATTTCCAATATTATCCTGCCATTTGATATACTCTACATCGGTTTGCCAGCTGTCATTTCCAGGTACAGGTATTTTATTTTCATCCGGTTTGAAGTAAGTGATCCCGTAATTTTTCAGGGTTTCATTTTTTAAAGTATTCACTTCCTGCAATTTCAAACCATTCATTATCATCCGGTTTTCCGTTTTTGTTTTTGTCATAAGCCACCATGATAATTCCCGGCTCACAGTTTCCTGAACGGGGATCACTCGCAGAGTTCCCGAAGAATGCATTTCCCAGCACTTTAAAATCTCTTCCGTCCATATTCGGAATGGTATGATCAAAACCAAATACTACATAACCACCGTATCCGCCAAGGCTCACCATTGAAGGATTGGAACCTACAAGATAACTACTGGCTTTCTTAATCATATCTGCCTCAGTATTTCCAAGATCATATTCAGGAATATCATTCGTAAACTGGCCAACTGCGGGACGGAAATCAAATACTTTAGAGATATATTTGCTCAGCGTTCCTGCTTCTTTGGTTACTACAATTTTGGATTGAAATACTTTATTGGTTCCTACCTTTAATGTTAAAGGATAAGTAGCGGCCTTTGTACTGATAAATTCCAGTTCAGCATTTTCGGAAATGATGGAATCTTTAATGCTCCAGGTAACTTTTCCGGAAATATTGGTAGGAATGCTCAATACTTTGAAACGCTCAATAGTATAAGCAGTATCTAATTTAAATGAAGGGGGAATTACTTCCGGATCAACAGGAACCGGTACTGCCACCTCATCATCATTTTGGCAAGAAACTACCATACCCGCTAAAAAAAGGGATAAAAGCCCGGCTGTTATGTACTTAGTTGTTTTTTTATTCATGTCTATCAGTTTTGTTTAATTGTATAAAAAAGCGAAGTGGGCAGGGATATTTCCGCCTTCGGTCTTCCATTTAAAATGTCCGTTTTTATCAAAGCAGTACACAAATCCCATGGATACATAGTTTCGGGCATCTGTAATATAAATGTCTTCTGTAATAGGATTTACAGCAATTCCGTAGGGTGTTTTAATGAGGTCTTCATATTCCTTATCAATAATCCTGTTGGAAATCACCTGCTCTGTCTTTACATCTATAATTCCATAGGTTTTTACATAGGAGTGGGTATTGTAATTGAACTCATTTCCGTAGTAATACAGTTTATCATTCACAATAGTCATTTCGCTCACTGCAATATGAAAGTCTTTTTTAATGTTTCCTGTTGCTGCATCTATCAGATATAAATTGGAAGGAACGTTATAATAATCCCCTCTTGAGGTTACATACAGGTCTCCATAATTGTCTTTTTTAAGACGGTGAAGGTTGATAGCGACATCAATTTTTTTCTTTTCTGTAAACGTGTTCAGATCAATCACTGAAACGGTTCTGTCATAATTCGGAACCATATATCCTCCGGAATTGGCAACAAATAGTTGATTCCCTACAATTTCCATTTCTTCAGGCTGATATCCTACTGTTGCTGTACGTTGAATAGTCAGCGATATTGTATCTATTTCTGCTACTTTTCCTTTGGGAGCCAACGGATTGATATCCACAGGGCCGGCATAGCTGCTGGCATAAGCTTTCCCATCTTTAAAGGTCATGTATCTGCAATTCTGTAGATAAATAGACTTGATATGCTTGGCTGTTTTCGCTTCCAAGACTTCGATGGTATTAGAAACATTTACCACAATGTACATTTTGCTTCCATAGATTTTAATATCATTTCCAACGTCCCCCAACTCTTTTAAAACATTCGGGTTGATCTCGGAATAAATATTTCTGAAATAGGTTCCTTTGGTATAATCAAAGAAATCAAGGGTGCATTTATTGCTTCCCATATTTCCTTCGTTCAATACGTAGAATCCTTTTATTTTTGTTTTCTCAACGGGATTAAGCCCTTCCACTACTTCCATGGGAATAATGACATCATCGGTACGACATGAAACAAGGGCAATTAATGTCAAAAACAGAAAATAAATATTTAGTTTTCTCATAAGGTGAAATTTAAAGTGAGTCTAAAGTTTCTTCCCGGCATAGGATAATTGAGTACCACATCATAATATTGGTTGAAAACATTGTTCATTTCAAGGTTTATTTTAAAAGGATGTCCCGCAAGGTTTAGTTTTCTCTGGACAGAAAGGTCTAGGTATACCAGGGCTGAATATAGTTATAGCGGATATTATCCTGCTGTCCGTCATATCTTTCTCCCACATAGATTGTACTGTAATTAAAACTCCAGTCTTTATAATCTGCCATCAGGGTAAAAGATCCGCTGTGCCTTGGTGTATAAGGAATTTGCTCCCCATAATAGGTTTCTTTAAATCCTTTAGTAATGGTTTTATCTTTAGCACTCTGGTAGGTATAAGCCAATAATGGTCTAAGTTTCACCTTTCCAAGCATTAATTCCGCTTGAACATTTACGTCTGCTCCCATAATTTCAACCTTTCCAAGATTGAGCATCATCCAGCGGAACATATTGGTTGTTGGGATGGCCACAATCTTATCTGTCACTTTGTTATAATACCCATCTACTTTTATATAAAGTCCTTTGAATAAAGATCTATCATATTTTTTCTGATAAGTAAAACCTACATCATACTGGTGGGTAAATTCCGGTTTAAGAAAAGTATTACCAACACTGGTATAATACAGGTCATTAAAGGTGGGTAGTCTAAAGATATTTTTATAGAAAGCTCTTAGGGTAAGTTCAGGTATTGAAGCGGGCTGATAGCTCATGAAGAAAGCAGGTGTCCATTCTCTTCTGTCATCAGGTTTGAAATTCATTTTTACCTTTTCTGAAGTAAATGTCCCTAACAGGCTTCCTAAGAATTTAAATCTGTTCCACTGATAGGTAGTAGCCAATGCAACCAGGGTTGTATAACGGGTAGGATAAGAGAAATTATACAAATCAGCATCAAGGGTATTGTATTGGAAATCTCCGTTCAAACTGACATCCCAATTAGGAGTAATTGAATATAGATTGGAAGAGGAAACATAGACCTCGCGTTGAATATAAGTATTGATGGCAGGCATTGCAGACTGAGACAATACAGTATCATTAAAATAAGTGTAATCATAAGCAAACTTTGCCTTCAGTTGAGTTTCAAGCTTAGGAAACAGCTTTTTTCTGAAATTGGCCTGTACAAAATAATTCTCATCAAGCATTCTTGCCCCTCTTGCTTTAAAACGGTTCTTCACGATAGGTGCCGGAATACCACGGTTTGAAATATACCCATAACCACGGATATTCCAGCTTCCGTTGTTCAGAGTTCCATTCACAGATGTTTCAAACCGTTTTGCTTTAATGTCGGAATCATATCTTTTGGAAATGGTATCAGAAGCAGTGGCTCCATTGGGATATTTTCTTCCATAACGAAATTTATAAAGACCATCACTCTGGAGAAACTCTGCACTGAAACTGGCTGCTATCCGTTTTGATATCTTCTGTTCTAACCGGAATGAAGGATTAAATAAATCAATGGAAGCACTTTTTGCTCTTATGGTAAGATTGGTTTTTCTGTTTCCTGTGAATACTGGTGTTTTAGGCTGTAAATAGATTGATCCTGATGACCCGAAGTCTTTGGCAGGTTGGAAGATCTCACTTTTCTGACCATTGTACAAAGAAATTTCTTCCAGATCATCCAAAGAATATCTTCCCAGGTCCACCTGTCCGTTTTGGGCATTTCCCAATTGAATTCCATCATAGAAAACGCCTACATGCTGGCTTCCCATACTTCGTATATTGACTGTTTTCATACCACCCATGCCACCATAATCTTTAATCTGAACACCGGAAAAATATCGTAAAGCATCAGCAACAGAATGACTGTTGAGCCTTTCGAGTTCTTCACCCTGTAAGACCTGTGCAGGGATGATTTCTTTAAAGTTCTTCTTGTAAATATTGACAGTCTTTATGGTTTCCCCTTTAATGCTGTCTTTTTTCCTGGTTTGGGAAGATAGAATTTGAGAGGTTAACACGAATACCGTGAAAACAATTGTATGGAATTGAAATGTAGTTAGTTTTGCTACCATTAGCTCATTCATGGATCATGATGACGCAAATGGATATAAGAAAAGCAACGACAAAGCACAGCTGTCACTGCACAGAATCATTGTTGTCCTAAGCTTTATTCCACGAAAGCGTCAAACGTTTATTATTTCTGGCAGGTCTTCTGACTTACTCCATTTTTGAAATCCTTCCCATTCCTAAAAACAGTGGATGCATTTTTCAAAAACTTTGGTGCGGAGCTTACAGCAGCGGGTCTGTTCCGGATTTTCACCGGATTCCCTTTTAAGAGCTTATTATGGCTCACCAAATTCCGGCAAAGATATAAAATTCCCACCAGATACGATGTCATGCAGAATAAAATGATTATCAATCAATAAACATGAAAAATCCCGCTACATTGTAACGGGATGTAAATAATAATTTTTTATTGAATTCCACTGTTTTTATCAATGATTATTTTTTCACAAATTCACGATCGCTCAGTGTTTTCATAAACAGGATAAGATTAGTCTTTTCTTGCTCTGTGAGAGGAATTCTGTTTTTATTATTTTTAAAGACAGGATCAAGATTATCGGCATCCAAAACACCTTTATCGAAATAATCCAGAACAGCCTTTAAAGTCGGAAATTGTCCAAAACTTCCGTAAGGAGCTGTGTATTCTACATTTCGTAAAGAAGGAACCCGAAAACTCATATAATCTTCCTGAATACCAGTAACTCTTCCACGCCCTGCTTCATTGGTATCCGGATTTAAGGGAAATCCTATATTTCTAAAACTTTGATCGGTAAACAATTCCGTACTATGGCAACTCACACATTTCTGTTGAAAAGTCTGATATCCCAGGGCCTCGTTTTCCGTGAAAGTTTCTCCTTCTTTTCTTTTTACCTTATCATATTTACTATTGGCAGAAATCAGAGTGTACTCATATTGAGCAATACTTTTATAAATCCTTTCAGCAGTAATAGTTTCGTCTCCAAATGCTTTTCGGAACAGATCTTTATACATCATATCATCCCTTATTTTCCCTATCACCTCCAGAATAGAAGAACCCATTTCTTCATGAGTGATAATAGGAACCAGGGGTTGATTTTCCAATTGAAGAATATTGCCATCCCAATTATAAAACTTCATAAACAGCATGTTCTGAATAGCCGGCACATTTCGTAATCCTACTCTATTCTGAATTCCTATTCCCTGTGCATTATTATCGGCAAAGGCATTTTCCTGTATATGACAACTAGAGCAGGAAATACTATTATCTGTACTTAGCCTTTTCTCATTAAATAATTTTTTCCCCAACTCTATCCCATATTTTGTAGGACTGTTAGAGTTCACCGAATTATTTAGTTCCGGAAATCCAGACGGAATATTGAGTGAAATTTGTGGATTATCGTCAGAAATAGGCTCATAACGATCATTATTACATGATATTAACAGAATAAGAATCACTAAAATATTTAATCCTTTTTTCATTGCAGCAGAGTAGAGTCTAATTTTCAACACTGCTCACTGAAAACATTCCGGAAATATCACTTGAACCGTTACCACCGAGGTTATCAACAAATTTTACCATTTGGTTAGCAGTATGAATATTCGGAGTGGCATTGCCATCTGATCCTGTTCCCGTAACCAATACAATCGTATTAATTTTGCCCGTCAACAGCTTATCAAAATCTGCTTTAATAATAATTTTAGGAGCTTTGTTATCCACAATCGCATGTTGAGAAAGATCTAAAGTAACATCTCTATACGCATCTACTCCCTGGGTAAAATTACCTTCTGATCCTTTTATAGTACTCCCTGTGTGGATAGACATCTGTTTGTTATCCGTTCCATAGAAACCTTCGATTTTTGTAAAACGATAACCAGCTCCCCACTCCCACATCATTTGGGTATCATTGGCACCTGCGGTAGCATAAAACTTTGGAAACTTCACCTGATCCAAAACATTCAGATCTTTTTTACTCCTAGTCCGAATTTGATTTTTTTATACTCTCCGGCAGGGATATTGCTCAGTAAATAACGAAGCGTTTCCGGTTTTGATTGGTCAATCACTGTAGCACCTTGATCCAGGTCATTAACTTTATAAGGAACTTCATTCCCATCTGCTTTTACCAGTCGAATATTACTTATTACATATTTCAATTCTGAAAAATGGTGAACCTGTCCTTCTGCTGAGGTATTGGTTGTAGCTGTACCAGAAGTGGATCCTCCAAGAACAATCGTTTCATTTTTAAACGTATTCTTAAATTCAAGGGTAACATTATTGGCAACAGGATTATCATCGCTGTTCTGGCAAGAAATTACACCTAATGAAAAAGCTGATAATAGTAGATATTGTTTTAAGTTTTGCATTTTAAAAATTTTAGTTGTTGTTTTAATTAAAGTTTCTGTCATCTTTAAAAGTTGAATTTTAAAGACGTATAAATATTACGGCCCATTCTTGGGATATTTCCCCAGTCTGCATAGGTGCTGTAATATTTGTTTAACAGGTTTTCGGCTCCTACCTGAAAAACGGTCTTAAGTTTTTTGATTTTGAAAGCATAATCCATGGAAAGATTCCATATGGTGTATGCTGGTGTCTGATCTTCACCATATTCCGGACTGTAATTGAGCTGGATAAAATCTCCATTTATAGAGGTCTGAATTCCAAAATTGCCATAGGAATAATGTAAAGAAGTCAGATAACTTAAAGGGCGGATGAAAGGCAGATTTTTTCCTTTATCATCTCTTCCTCTTGCATACGTCAGCGTTCCTTTCCAATGTAAATCCGGAATAATGCTGTAATTGGCATTCAAAGACATGTTAAAAAGTGTGGCATGCTCCAGTGAAGTATAAGCTTTCACTCCTACCGATTGATAATTCATAGGACTTCCAAGACTTAAAATTCTTCCTATAATATAATTCTGAATATAGAAGTAATTTACTTTGGCTTCAATATTCATTTTTTCATTTTTAAAACCTGCACTGGCATTGGTTTCATAGGAAATTTCATTTTTTAAATCAGGATTTCCAATATAATCATAGCGATCAAAGCTGTTGTAGATATAATACCCATATCCTTCTGAAACAGAAGGCGCTCTGTGTCCGTAACCCGTTCCTAAAGAAAAATTAAAATGGTGGTTGGTAAATTGATATCCTGCATGCAGACTGGGAAGGATTCTAGTCTTTTTCGGTGATGCTCCCGGATGAAAGATCCAGTTGAATTCAGGATATTTAGACTCATTATAATTCAATCCTAATGATCCTCCGAAACTCAAACGGCTTTTATCCGATATGTCCCATTTATTATTCATCGAAAGACTGGCAAAACGTGTCGTTACCCAAGGCCAGCTATATGCAAACATGGTTCTGTTCTCTCTATCCTGAGGATACATACGCATTTCTGCAATCGATGTATTATTGTAGGCATTAAGTTCTATGTCTGAGGTATACCGCTCTTTTGTGAGGTTCATTGAAGAGACCAGCCCATAAGTAGTACTCCATCCCGGCATATCCATGTGTACCAGATTTTCAGGACGCTTTGTATCATCCATATAATGCTCAATGGTGTTGAAATAGATTTTTGTATCCCACGATTTAATTAATCCTTCTTTAAACAATTGTTTATAAGATGCTGAGGTAATCATAGCTCGGGAAAGCCATAAATCCATTGGTAAGGCAGGAAACCCAACATTTTTCGCCATATCAAAGATTGCATCCACTTTCACTGAAGATAAGGAACTTGTTTTGTAAGCGATTCCAATTCCGGTATTGAATTTATTATATTGAGAGTGATTCACTTCAGCATCATTTCCGTCATAATAATTACCTGCCTTCCGGAAAGAAATGCTTCCATCTACCACAAGTTTGCTCCCGGAATAAGAAATATTTCCAAGATTGAAAAACTGTTTATTATTAAATTCAAAACCAGTCTGATAGGCTCCATTCCATTTTTTTCAAGACCAAAAGGAGTGCTTTTTCTTTTCAGATCAATACTTCCTGCTATTGTTGCTCCATGCGAACTCCCTTCCTGACCTGATTTTATATCTATTCCTGAAAGAGTATTGCTTTCCATATACGAGGTAACCGGATCCATTTTATCAGTGCATGCCCCAAAGATGCGCATCCCATCAAGAGTGATGACAGATCTTTCTGTACTCATGTTGTTGAGCAACGGTTCCCAAGCATAGGCTCCACGTTTTATAAAACTGATTTTATCAGAAGATGCCAAAAATTCATCCACTGAAACGGCCATTTTCATTTCCGTTTCAATTTTCTTTTATTGCTTTTTACTTTTACCTCAGCGATATGAGCAATACTGTCTTTTTTTACTTTTCGGTGTTGTGCATTGATAGCAACACCCAAAAAGATCAATATAATTCCAAACTGCTTCATTATTTTAGAATAGGGTATCAATAAAAAGTTCACTTTTAGCTCCCGGAACCCCTGGCGTAAAGTCTGTTGAGACCTTAGTTCCTTTAATGATCTTACCATTTTGATTCAGCATGATAAAATTCAAAGTCCAGTTTCCTGTCATGGTATAGTTGACAATACCATGATACAATCCGTCATTTCCCTGTATTAAGTCCTGATTATTGGGAGAAGAATGATTTCCCATGGATGGTTCCGGCATTCTTGGATCTAATTTCAAAGTATATCCTTTTACCTCCGAGTATGAAAACTGTGAAGGATCAGGAAAACTTCCGGATGAAGCAGCAGGCTTATTATATTTGTAAATTCCAGCGATCAGTTTATTTTCTGCCACTTTGGGTTTTTGAGGGGCAATAAGTGCGATATAATATTGCTCACCATCATTCCCTGTAAACGAAGTCATATTAAGATTTTTATTACTCTGTTCATTCACAATAATATCTTTATTGATCGTATACATTTCCTCTTTCACTTTGAAATTCAGATAAAGTTTCCAACTTACTGTAGAATTGTTTTTATCAGTAAATACAGAATACCCTGAATAATATTTACCATCCGACTTATAGTCTAAAGCGTATTGATAAGGACATGAAGTTTTACTTCCATCAGCTTTTGTCATGATGGGTAAAAAAGTAATGTTCGAAGCATTGATATTTTCGTTGGTCTGAGTATTGATAATTCTTACCCTGATTTCATTATATCCCTGATAAAATGTTCCGTTTAAAGTCTCTATGCTTATTTTATACTGATCTTTATTGATAGCCGCCGCTTCTTTAAATTCATAGTGTTCCGGAACGGCTGTGTTGATTTCGCTTTCATAATCAGTTTTGTCGAGGGTGCAGGAAACAGCCATCAACAAAAGACTCATTATGAAAATCTGATATATTTTCATTGTTGATTTTTTAGTTGAAAGAATACAATAGAAATACTTTGAATGCTGAAACATTCAATTTTTTTTTACCACAAAAGGCACAAAGATTTTAGAAAATTTAATGTGTTTTAAAGTTATCCACAGAGTGTGGATAAGTCATAACCCGTTATTAAATAGGCACATTAAACGTATTCAAGGTATCTTAAATAAGCTTTTGTGGTTAATTTTCTATAGGAGAATACTAAAAAACCGGTGGTTTGAAAATGTGATTCAGAAACAGAAAAGAATAGACCGTTTCATAGATAGAGTGGAAAGTGAAAGATGTAATTTTTCCGATGATGGTAACCTCTGTAATCTCAGGCAGAGTATACATATCAAGAATTTTCTGCCCTGAGTTTTTTATTTTATTAAAAGGTGTAGATTCTGTCTCGTTATTGGCTTTTGCCAACTCTTTGCTCAGGTAGCATTTTCCGTTACAATGAAGATCGGGCTTACTTTTATTGACACAAAGGGTGTTAACGATATAATTATAATTTACAGCATACTCAGCCAGTGGTATCAGAGGTCTGAACACCATATAGCCTATAAAAAGTATGCTGTAAATAAATTTCATAAATTATTTTTTGCTTAAAGCAGCCTCATATCTTTTGCTGACTTCTTTCCAGTTCAGCACATTCCAGATTGCTGAAAGATAATCCGCTCTTTTATTCTGATATTTCAGGTAATAAGCATGCTCCCAAACATCTATTCCAAGAATAGGAGTTCCTTTTTCTTCTACAATATCCATCAACGGGTTATCCTGATTAGGGGTTGAAGAAACGAAAAGTTTTCCGTTTTTATCTACAGAAAGCCAAGCCCATCCTGAGCCAAAACGATCTGCACCGGCTTTACTCATCTTTTCTTTAAAAGCATCCATACTTCCGAAAGTTTCGGTAATAGCTTTGGCTAATTTTGCAGAAGGCTGGGTATTCTTCTCTGGAGTAAGGATAGTCCAGAACAACTCGTGGTTATAATGCCCACCAGCATTATTTCTTACTGCAGGACTTAGTTTTGAAGTCTCAGAAAGAATTTTAATCAAAGTTTCTTTTTCCTGTGGAGTTCCTGCGATCGCTTTATTCAGGTTGCTTGCATAGGCTGCCCCATGCTTTGAATAATGGATCTCCATTGTTTGTGCATCTATAGACCCTTCCAATGCATCATAAGCATAAGGTAAAGGCGTTTGTTTAAATTGTGCCAGTGTAAACTGAGCTGCAAATACTGCTCCTAAAGCAGCTATTTTCATAATCTTCATAATGTTTTGTTATATGGTTTAACAATATTTTTTTGAAGGATGGAAGTTTGAGGATGGAAGATGGAAGTTATATAAGTCCCAATATTAAAGCCTTTCCTTTTCTACACTTATTACTTTTTAGAAAACTGATATTATTACAGTAAACTATAAGTACTTCCAGCTCCCCTCTTCCTGTCTTCTCTCCTAGTTCAATAACTTCTTAATGTCTTCAATCAGAATTTCTCTGTCCGGGTGGTACTTTCCGGTTAGTTTCGGAGTTTTTCCTTCCGGATCTTCATAGTTTAATCCTGAATAATAAAGGATAGGCATATTTTCTTTATTATACCGGCATCTGATATTTCCCTTTCCATCTACAAGAGCAATCATACCACTATGATTAAGACTTTCTGCCTCGTCTTCCTTATCACCAACATAGATATTGAACTGATCAGCAAGTTTACCAATGTAAGATCTATCCCCTGTCAGGAAATGCCAATTGGGAGATTTCGCTCCGATTCTTTGTGCATGCTCCTTTAAAGCTTCCGGCGTATCATTTTCAGGATCTATACTAATGGAAATTATTCCGAAATCAGGGGTATTTACCTGGTTTTGAATCGCTTTCATGTTCGTATTCATTACCGGACAAATGGTAGGACATTTACTGAAGAAAAATTCTACCAAATAAACTTTCCCCAACATATCTTTATTGGTAATTTTTTTACCGTTCTGATCTGTCAATTCAAAATCAGGAACCTTCATCACTGTGTAAAGATTCTTTTTAAAATAACTCATTCCAATCCCTATTCCTAAAAACAGTAGGGCAAAAACAGCAATCGGAATAATAATCTTACTCTTGTTATTCTTCTGATTATTTTTGGACATAACTTTCAGGATTTTTCTTGAATTCATCTTTACAATACGAACTGCAGAAGCCATATACCTTAGCCTTATATACCGCAGTATCTTTTAATGAACCTGCCGTTTTCATGTGGCAGATAGGATCTTCTTTGTTCACTACCTGAACATTTTTTATATTTTCTCCGGAAGAATCCATATGACTTTTATGTTTTACCTGAGGTTCTTTGGCACAGGAAAACAGGGTAATTGACAGCAGAGCTATCAAAATAACTGGAGATTTCATTTAATAATCAATTGAAATTAATATTATTGAATACAATTATGAGGCTAAACGGTACATCACAATAACCATACGCTCAGTGGGAATTATATAAATTCCTACTAACAAAGTTTTTTAGGTTAATCTGTAACGAATTGTTTAAATAGACTTTAGGCAAAACTAAAATCCTAGTTCAATATAGAACACTAAACTAAAGGAGGATGGAATATCCTTGAAAAATAATCTGAAGAATGGGAATCAAAATAATATGAATCCGGAGTCTCATCCTGTAATTCAGTATCTTTTTTATCTGAAAAAGAAAGGATTTCATGAGAAAGAAAAACATCTAATCCGGCAATTTTTACAGTTTGTGAACTGTTAGATTGTTTTTCTGTTTTTGCCAGTTCTTTTTCAACGTAGCATTTTCCTTTACAGGTAGACTGAGGGATTTCCCGTTTTTCACAGAGGTTTTTCACAATATAATCATAATTTACCGCATAGTTTACCAATGGCAGAACAGGACGTACTGCAACTGTAAAAATGATAAATATGGAAATAAATAACCTCAATTCTTCAGTTCTGTATTACAAATATACTACTTCAAAATTGTTTCTGTTCTATTTATGATGAATGTCATTGATAGTTTTTTCTGTTTTGCTGGAATACGAGAATGTATAGAGAGCTTTTAAGATCACCTTTTTAAGATGTCAAGATTTTATCTGCGATAAAATTGATTATTGTATATTTATGGCTAAGATGATTTTTATGGAAAAAATTTTTAAAACCTTATAGGTTTCTGGTCAATAGTTCAATCAAAAGAATTATGAATTATTGCTGAAATCTTTGATTTTCTTGCATCTTAAAATATCAACAAGAAGAATAAAACCTTTGTGCCCTTGCGTATTCCAACAAACATTTTATTAATATTCATAAAAAAAGACTCCGCTATAATCAGCAGAGCCTTCATTAATATAATATAGTTGTATGTTTTTAATTTTTAAAACTTCATTCGCTGAATTCTTACCGCGTTTAAAATCGCCAGCAAAGCAACACCCACATCTGCAAAAACGGCTTCCCACATGGTTGCCAGACCTCCTGCTCCAAGTACAAGAACCACTGCTTTTACGGCAAAAGCAAGAATAATATTCTGCCAAACGATTTTTTTCGTTTGTTTACCAATATTGATTGCCATTGGAATTTTACTCGGTTTATCATCCTGAATCACGACATCTGCAGTTTCAATCGTAGCATCACTTCCTAAACCTCCCATTGCAATTCCTACATCACTTAAAGCCACTACCGGAGCATCATTCACTCCATCACCTACAAAGGCTACCGTTTGATTTTTGGCTTTGATCTCTTTTACTTTATTCACTTTATCTTCCGGAAGAAGATCTCCAAATGCATTATCAATACCCAATTGATCGGCTACATACTTTACAACAGTTCCTTTGTCACCGCTTAACATCGTAGCTTTTACGCCCATTCTATGAAGGTTGTCAACCGTTTCTTTTGCATCTCCTTTAATACTGTCTGCAATGGTAATATATCCTGCGAATTTTTTATCATACGCTATAGCAATAAGAGTATATACAATATTAGCATGGTTGATATCATAACTGATATTGAATTTATCCATTAATTTAAAATTCCCTACCAACAACTCTTTACCATTGACTGTAGCTTTTAATCCGTGCCCTGCAATTTCCTCTACACTTTCCATCGGAATGGAATAATTAATATCTCCTACATAATTGTGGATGGCTGTAGCTACCGGGTGTGTACTTTTACTTTCCAGTAAATTGACCAGCTGCATGATTTCATCTTTTTTAAACTCAGGGCTAATGCTTACTTCCTGAACTTTGAAAACTCCTTCCGTCATGGTTCCGGTTTTATCCATCACTACATTTTGAATCTCTGCAATGCTGTCTAAGAAGTTGCTTCCTTTAAATAGAATTCCGTTTCTGCTGGCTGCTCCGATTCCTCCAAAGTATCCTAACGGAATAGAGATCACCAAAGCACAAGGACATGAAATCACAAGGAAGATCAATGCTCTGTACAACCAGTCTCTAAACAGATAATCACTCACAAAGAAATAAGGTAAAAAAGTAATTCCTATAGCCAGAAATACAACGATCGGCGTATATACTTTTGCAAATTTTCTGATGAATAATTCTGTAGGGGCTTTTTGTGCAGTAGCATTCTGAACTAATTCTAAGATTTTGCTTAATTTACTGTCTTCATAAGCAGTTGTTACTTTCACTAAAGCAATACTGTTCATATTAATCATCCCAGCCAAAACAACTTCACCCTTATTTTTAGTATCCGGTTTACTTTCCCCGGTTAAAGCTGCGGTATTGAATGAAGCTGAATCAGAAATCAGCTCACCATCCAGCGCCAGCTTTTCACCAGGTTTCAACTGGATCACATCTCCTATTTTGGTTTCTTTAGCTTTAATAGTTTTAGGCTGATTATTGTCCATAATCGTAACCTCATCAGGCCGTTGATCCAATAACGCTTTAATATTCCCTTTGGCTCTTGTTACTGCCATAGACTGGAAAACCTCTCCTACAGCATAAAAAAGCATTACCGCAACTCCTTCAGGATATTCTCCGATCGCAAAGGCTCCAATAGTGGCAATACTCATCAGAAAGAATTCTGAAAAAACATCGCCTTTGATAATACTTTTAAACGCATCCTTCAATACCGGAAATCCCACAGGAATATAAGCTGCCAAGTACCAGACTAAGCGTACCCATCCTGTAAACCATGCTTGTTTTATATAATTGTCAAAAGCAATTCCTACTAATAAGATCACAAAAGATATAATCGCCGGCAAAAACATTTGAAGGATGGTCTGATCGCCAGTGTCATGAGAATGGCCATGGTCATCATGGTCATGGTTATGCCCATCTCCTTCTGAATGATGATGAGTATGTCCTTTTGGATCTTTTTCCGGGGTTGTACTACAGCATTTTTCCATAACTGATATTTTTATACAAATTTAATGGTGAGACTGATGCAATGCTATTGCAAACTTTCAAGACAATTTTCACAGATTCCTTTCGCAAAGAGTCTTATTTCATCGATCCGGAAATTGGTTTGAATGTTTTCCGGGAAGGAAATATCTTCTTTACAGGTGGTCTGCTTGCATATTTTACAATAGAAATGAAGATGCCAGTCTTTATGCGTTTTTTCATCACAATCGTCATCACATAACTTGTATTTTGTGGTAGTATTTTCCTGGATACTGTGAACGATTCCTTTTTCTTCAAAGGTTTTTAATGTTCTGTAAATGGTAATCCGGTCTGCATTCTCAAAATGATTTTCTATTTCAGACAAAGACAATGCAGTGTCTTGTGAGCTTAAAAAATCATAGACCAAAATCCTCATGCTGGTAGGCTTGGTATTTTTATCGATGAGTTTATTTTCTATATCTTTTTTCATTTTTAATCTTTTAAAATATTACAGATGTACTTCATTTTCTTCATATCCCCCTTCCTCGATCTGAAAGGTTGTATGGTTTATCTTAAAATTTTCAACAGTAGTATCCGTCAGTATTTTTAACAATTGATTCTGAGAGACTCCATTATCTTTCACAACATGAGCGCTCATTGCATTAACACTGGAGGTCAACGACCATACGTGAAGGTCATGAACATTCTTTACCCCCTGAATCTGCTCCAATGATTTTCTCAATGCATGAATATCCACGTCAGCCGGAGTTCCTTCCAGTAATACATTGATGGCTTCTTTCAAAAGCCTCCATGTTCTTGGAAATATTAAGAGTCCGATGGCTGCCGAAATCAACGGATCGGCGTAATACCAGCCTGTTGTCAGCATAATAATTCCGGCAATCATTACTCCTACGGAAGTTAACATATCGGAAAGCACTTCAAAATAAGCTCCTTTCATATTCAGGCTTCCTTCTGAATCTTTTCTAAGGATCATCATCCCGACAATATTGACCACTAATCCTATCCCTGCTACAATCAACATTGATTTGCTCTGTACTTCCGGTGGATTCTGAAATCGCTGATACGCTTCAAACAACACATAGATCGAAATTCCCAGCAAAACCACAGCATTGATAACTGCTGCTAATATTTCGGTACGATAATATCCATACGTTCTGGAAGGATCTGCTTTTTTTTCTCCAATTTTTATGGCTATAAATGCCAATAATAAGCCTACTACATCAGTAAGCATATGTGCAGCATCCGCTAGTAATGCTAGACTATTGGTAACAATTCCGCCTATAACCTCAGCAATGAGATAAGTTCCACTAAGACATAGTACGATCAACAGGTTTTTTTTATGTCTGCTTGCTGCGGAGGGAGTCTGTATTTGTGTTTGGGTGTTTTCCATAATTAATGGCTTATTTACATTTCATAATATGATGTATTTTCTTTTTTCAAAGGAACGTTTTGCTCTCCCATCATTTGTCTGATATTGATTTCTATGGTTTGAGCCAGAGAAGTCATCGGAGTATCCACCGGTTTGTTTTCAAATGGATCCTGCATCATAATGGAAGTTTTTTCTATGGCAATGAATACAATCGGAACCAGGAAAGTAATGAGAATCTCTACAATCAGCTGTGAATCGTCTAATCCAAATGGCAGTATAATAGCAAATACATAGATCAAGGTATGAACCAGAATGCTGTAAGCTCTTGGAAAAACAGTATTTTTTAATCTTTCACATTTCCCCATGCTGTCACAGAGCCTTGTTAGCATATCATTCAGCTGCATTTGCTGAAAGTCTGTCAACTTTGACGTTCCAATTTCCTTAAGCTGCTTTGAATGTGCATCCAGGAGAGCATTTGGAATATTAACAGCTTTGATCTGATTTTCATCCAAGTAAGCCTGCACTTTATCTGAAAAAGGTAATTTCCTCAATGATTCTCCCAAAGCATAAGTCCAGATAATCTGCCGTTCTGCAAATTCTTTGACCGTTTTATGATCTTCAGTGGGTAAAAACTGAATCACCTGTCTTACAAAGGTTCTGGAATCATTCACAATAGCTCCCCAAACCGTTCTTGCTTCCCACCATCTTTCATAAGATTGAGAAGTTCTGAATGCCAGCAGTAATGATACCGCTGTTCCCAAAAGTGCAGGAATATTCAGTGGAAGTGAAATTTTCCGAAACCATGGAAGCATATCCAAAAGTCCGATGGCTATCGCAAATATCCCGATGAACAGAATCTGAGTTTTTATTTCACGGATGAAATACCAGACTGATATTTTTTTGTTTAATAGCATAATAAGTCATGTATTAAAGTTTGTAAGATAATCTTTACTTTCCTCAGCCGGTTTTTGTAATAAGTCCGTAAACAGTTCTAATTTACGTATAAAAATCGACATTTTACTGATTCTAATCCCTTTCATTAATGTTCATGTTCTCCTGAATTTACTAGTTTAGCATTCACAAAAAAGGCTCCTTTTACTACAATTTTAGCATTGTCCGGAATATTTCCGACAGGCGTAATGGCAGTATAGCCCATATCTGAAGTTCCTTTCACTACTTCTATTTTCTCGAAGTTTAAAGTTTTCGGATGAGGTTTTCCTTTTTCCTCATGTTCCTCTTCTACTTTCTTATCGGTTTGAATAAAAACATAGAATTTTCCGTCAGCTTCTACGATGGCTTCTGTAGGAACAGCAGGAGTAACACTTTTATCAAGACTTACCATCCCTGTAATATTCATCCCATCAATTAATCCTGATTTATTCCCGATCACTTCACAGTGCATCGAAATAGTCTTACTCTCATTTTCAAAAGAAGATCCAATGCTGTAAATCTTAGCATCATATTCTGTTTCAGGATTATTAGTAAGTTTGAAATGTACAATCTGCCCTACTCTCATTTTCGGAAGATCTTTTTCAAACACCTGAAGATCCAGGTGAATAGAACCATTATCAATCACAGTAGCCACAGGAGAAGAAATATCTACATAACTTCCTATCTGCGCTGTAATTCCACTAATGGTACCACTGATTGGAGCAGTAATTACCAAACCGGATCTCATGTTACCATTGTTTACATTTCCCGGATTAATTCCCATCATTTGAAGCTGTTTTAAAAGAGAGGCTCTTTTAGTTCGCAGCGTCTTCAATTCGGCATCAGCATTTTGAAGATTCTTCTTCGCACCGGCATCATTATCAAAAAGCTCTCTTTGTCTTCTGAACTCTTGCTCAGCATAGGTAATTCTGCTGTTGGTGGTTAAATAATCTTCCTGAAGCTGGATGTATTCAGGATTGGCAATGGTTGCAATTACTTGTCCTTTTTTTACAATACTTCCTACCTGGATGTTTATGGTTTTAATAATTCCCCCGTACAAAGAAGTGATGGTTGCCTTATTGCTATTAGGAACACTCAAAAGACCATTGGCTTTAATCGTTGAGGTAAGTTCTTTCATTTCTACCGATCCCAAAGCCACGCCAACAGATTTCATTTGTTCTTCTGTAAGAGAGGCAATGGTTTGCGGTTCTTCTTCATGCGCCTGTTCTTTCTGCTCTGTTTTTTCAGCAGCTTTTTCTTCCGCAGCTTCTTTTTTTCCACAGCTTACCGCCAACAGAGAAATGAATACAAGGGCTATGATGTTATATTTGAGTTTCATATTTGAATTTTTATTGATTCTAAGGTCGTATGCAATCGACTTCATATTATTTATTAATGATTGAGTTAATGGTCACTACAGCCTGGTTCACCTGCTGAATAGATTCCAGATATTTTAATTGAATATTGGTTGCCGTTTGTAGGGCAAAAAGATATTCTACATAAGAAATCTCACCTGTCTTATATCCTAACTGGGCTGCTTTTACAATTTTCTCAGCATTGGGTAATGCCTGATGGGTATAATAATCATATTGCTGAATGTCCTGCTGATACTGATTGAAAGCATTTTCCAATTGAGCTGTAAGCTGTTTCTTTTGCATTTTTGCATTCGTTTCTGCTACCAGTTTATCATATTCCAATGCCTGCATTCTGGCTTTTGTAGCACCAAAGGTCAATGGAATGGCTACACCAACTGTTGCCGACTGGAAACGTTTTCCTGAATCATAAAAATTCTCCTGCCCATTAATGGTATGAAAACCTATCAAGGACTGATTGGTATATCCCAAACTAAAATCCGGTAATCCTGTAGCTTTTTCAACCTTTTTATTCTTCTCTGCTATTTCCATTTCCTGATAAAAAGCTTTTACGGTAGGATTATTAGCAACCACTGTACTGTCTAATATATTTTCGGCTTTTAAAGGTTCATAGTTTATATTGGATGGTACTTCCAGATTTTCCGAGGTATTCAGAAGGGTTTTCAGATTTTTATAGGCATTATTCAAATAGACATCGTTTTGTTTCAATAGCAGATCAATTTCTCCTTTTTGAGTTTCTGCGGTATTAATCTCTATTTTTTTGATGTCACCCGCTTTAAATCTTACTGTTGCAATTCTGATAAATTCGTCATAAAAACCAGCAAGACTGGTCAGTTTTTCTTTATTGTACTGAAGGTATTCAATCTGATAATAGTAAGTACGAACGTCTTTTATCAATTCATTGGTTGTGATCTCCTTATCGATCTGTCTACTCTTAATATTTTCATTGATAAGTTCTTTTCTGGCTTTAAACAAAGTTGGAAAAGGGATATTCTGTGAAATGGCAAAAGATTGGTCAAATTTTGGACTGTTGTATTGTCCCAACTGGGCATCAAAGCTTAATTTGGGAAGCTCTTTAGCTGTTGGACGCAGCGCTTCTGCTGATTTAATACTTAAATCTTTTGATTGTAAAGTCAAATTATTATTAATCGCCATCTGCACCGCTTCCTCTACAGAAATTGGTCTGGACTGAGCTTTAAACGTCTGCCCCAGCATCATTAATCCCAGTATAATAACAATGGTAAATGATTGCATATTATTATTTTTTCTCTTCAAAATCTTTGTGTTAAAAATAATGTACAGCATTGGCAGCACAAATAATGTGAGGAATGTAGCCGTTACCAAACCTCCAATAACAACGGTAGCTAAAGGCTTTTGCACTTCTGCTCCGGCTCCTGTAGAAATAGCCATCGGTAAAAATCCGAGGGAAGCTACGGTCGCGGTCATCAGAACAGGTCTTAGTCTGGTTTTGGTTCCTTCAAAAACACGTTTTAAGATATCTGTTTCGCCTTCTTTTTCGAGCTGGTTAAAGGTTCCGATCAATACAATTCCATTAAGAACCGCGACCCCAAAGAGGGCAATAAATCCGATTCCGGCACTGATACTGAATGGCATGTCTCTTACCACAAGCGCAAAGACTCCTCCAATGGCACTCATTGGAATTGCTGTAAAGATCAAAGCAGCCTGCTTGAATGATTTAAACGTGAAATACAGCAGCATAAAAATAAGCAGCAATGAGACAGGAACTGCGATCAACAGACGCTTACTGGCTTCCTGAAGATTTTCAAACTGCCCACCATACGTAAAGTAGTATCCGGATGGTAATTTTACTTTATCCAGCTTAGTCTGAATATCTTTCACCACACTTTCCACATCACGCCCTTTAACATTGAATCCTATTACGATTCTACGTTTTCCCTGCTCACGGCTGATCTGTGCAGGGCCAAGTTTATAACTTACATTCGCAACCTGAGACAATGGAATCTGAGCTCCTGTAGCCGAGGTGATCATCAGATTATTCACGTCAGAAATATCAGTTCTGTGAAGACTGTCTAAACGGACTACCAGATCAAAACGTCTTTCATTTTCAAAAACCTGTCCGGCAGCTTTTCCTGCAAAAGCGGTACTTACCGCATTGTTGACATCTTCTATATTTAATCCATAATTGGCAATTCTTGTTCTGTCATATTGCACATTGATCTGTGGAAGGCCGCTTACCCTTTCAATCTGAGGAGCTGTTGCTCCATCCACAGTCTGAATGATTTTTCCAACCTTATCAGCATATACCGCCAATGAATCTAAGTTTTCTCCAAAGATCTTCACGGCAACATCCTGTCTGATCCCTGTCATCAATTCATTGAAACGCATCTGAATAGGCTGGTTTTTCTCAAAGAAGACTCCAGGAATGGTTTCCAGTTTTTCACTGATCTCATCTGCCAGTTCATTATAGGATTTTTTGGTTTTCCATTCACTTTGTGGCTTCAATACGACAATCATATCGGTGGCTTCCGGTGGCATCGGGTCTGTAGGAACTTCGGCAGACCCTGTTTTACCAACGACCATTTTCACCTCATCAAACTGTTTGATCAATCTGGAAGCCTGCATTGAAGTTTCTATACTCTGGCTGAGTGAACTTCCCTGTGGCAATATGCAGTGGAAAGCAAAATCTCCTTCCTGTAATTGGGGAATAAATTCACCACCCATATTTTTAAAGACAAATGCTGCGATCACAAAAACAGCTACTGTTGCTGAAACAATAATATATTTTACTTTAATAGCTTTCTGTAATAATGGCTGATAGATTTTCTGAAGATAACTCATCATCTTATCAGAGAAAGTTTCTTTGTGCGATACTTTTTTAGACAAGAATAAAGCACTCATCATTGGAATGTAAGTCAATGAAAGAATCAATGCTCCAAGGATCGCAAATCCTACGGTTTTGGCCATTGGGGTAAACATTTTTCCTTCTACACCCGCCAAAGTAAGAATCGGAATATATACAATCAGGATAATAATCTCCCCAAATGCGGCACTGCTTCTGATCTTTGAGGCAGAAAGAAAAACTTCTTCATCCATTTCAGACTGTGTTAAAGTCCGCATTGATTTTCTTACGCCTAAATGATGGAGTGTTGCCTCTACAATGATTACCGCTCCGTCAACAATTAATCCAAAGTCTATCGCTCCAAGGCTCATTAGATTCGCACTTACTCCAAAGACATTCATCATTCCTAATGCAAATAACAGGGAAAGCGGAATGGCTGATGCCACAATAAGCCCGGCTCTCAGGTTTCCAAGGAAAACCACAAGCACGAAAATAACAATCAGAGCTCCCTCTATCAGGTTTTTCTCCACCGTATTGATTGCCCTTCCCACTAAATCTGTTCTGTCCAGAAACGGTTCTATCACCACATCGTCAGGAAGTGATTTCTGAATGGTTGGAATTTTTGCTTTGATGTTATTTACCACTTCATTACTGTTGGCTCCTTTGAGCATCATCACTACTCCTCCTACAGCGTCTACTTTTCCGTCATAGGTTAAGGCTCCATAACGCACGGCACTTCCTAAACGAACATCAGCAACATCTTTGATGAAAATAGGAACACTTCCTGTTTCATTTTTAACAGCAATATTTTTAATGTCTTCCAGGGAAGTTACCAGCCCGATTCCACGGATAAAGTAGGCGTTGGGCTTTTTATCAATATATGCTCCTCCTGTATTCTGATTGTTTTTTTCAAGGGCTGTAAATATTTCGGTAATGCTTGTTCCCATTGCTTTCAATCGGTTGGGATCAATAGCTACTTCATATTGCTTTAATTCTCCTCCAAAACTATTGATCTCGGCCACTCCAGGAGTTCCGTTAAGCTGTCTGCGAACAATCCAGTCCTGCATGGTTCTAAGCTCCTTGGCATTATATTTCTTTTCACTTCCTTTTTTAGGGTGAAGGATGTATTGATATACTTCTCCAAGACCTGTACTTACAGGAGCTAATTCAGGAGTTCCCACTCCTTTAGGAATTTCTTCAACTGCATTTTTTAACTGTTCGTTAATTAACTGTCTGGCAAAGTAAACATCTACATTTTCTTTGAAAACTACTGTAATAACAGACAATCCGAATCTTGAAATACTTCTTGTTTCCTGAATATCCGGGACATTGGCAATACTTTGTTCAATGGGAAAGGTGACCAATTGCTCTACCTCCTGCCCTGCCAATGTAGGACAAGCCGTAATGATCTGAACCTGGTTGTTGGTAATATCCGGTACGGCATCAATGGGTAATTTGCTGGCACTCCATGCTCCCCAAATAACCAATACCAAGGTCATTATACAAATGACAGCCTTGTTCTTGATACTGAATTTTATGATTTTATCTAACACGATTTATTTAATTTTATTGAAAATAAGGCTTACAGTATAGAATACTGCAGCAAAAATATCCTGAAAACCTCTGCAATGGTATTGCAAAGTTTCAAGTAGGCTTAGAAAGCATAACTTTCTAACAATCAATAAAATTAAATCTTGGGAGGCTGCCAGATAGGATCATATATCTGGTAGGCAAAGTCGTTTTTATGAAATAAGATCTTCTTTGAAAAATAAGCAGGAACCTGTTCAGGAACTTCCAATAAGGGATCTATTTTAAATGCTGAAACCGTCATCTGACAACAGCTGCAGGCACACAATGGCGAGCAGATATCTCCTTGGTCTGTAGAATGGCTCTCGGAAATACTTAAAGAAATACTTTTGTTTCCTGAATTTAATGGGTGAGACACATCTTCACATGGCATCAGTGATAACGCCATGAAATAAATTGCCAGTATCCATCTTAACAGGTTCATTGTGACAAAGGTAAAGCTTTTTTCTAAAATGGGTGAATCGTTAAAGTTTTAAAGATGACAAAAATCATTCCTCTTTCATATTTATAGGTTTTCCAAAAATCATATTTATCACCAATTTGTTATTTATTTTCAAAAAAAATGCCATACTTATTAATGGTATCAATCAAAATAATCAACGATTCTAAAAAAAAACATAAAACACACAATAACAGCACATTAAATTTGATCTCAGATAAGCACTCATTATATTTGCAAAAAAAAACAACCATGATCAAAAATGATGAAACAATTCAAAGTTTATCGGAAATACTTCCATTCAAATTCAAAAACAACTTTATTTTCTAATATATGAAACGAATATTATTGGCTGCCGGAATGGTAACTTCAAGTCTTATCTATGCACAAAATGCAGCAGGATTAGTAGTTCATGATACTAGAAGTATCAATGATTTACCTTCTGCCTACAATCATGAAGTGAAGGCAGAATTTAAAACCAGAGACATCGTAGGTGTTCCAGGAACAGGAAACTATTCCGGAATGTTAACAATTGCTCCTTGGTATGACAATTCTGGAGACAAACGCCATCAACTTAATTTTAATAACGGAGGTATCTTTTATCGAAATGCTTTATCAACAGATCCTCAATGGGGAAGCTGGAGCAAATTGATAACACAAACCAGTGATGGAAAAGTGAAAATTGGTAATGATGATCCTAATACAAACTCCGCGGCTACATTAAGATTATATGATAAAGATAATGTCATGATGGAGGTGTCTAACTCATTTGGAGTCTTCCAGCTTGCTAAAGCAGGATGTGATGGCTGCTATGGGGGGACAGACTGGTGATACTGTTTTAAGAAACCTGGGAAAGACCCATAATATTATCATAGCTCAGCCTAATAATGCTAATGATGGGAGCTCTTATGTAGGCTTTCAGGATGCCTACCGTGGAACATGGATCAAATTTCTTAATAACGGGATTGCCAAATTCGATGGAAAGATTCATGCTAAAGAAGTTGAAGTAAAAGCTAACGTTTGGGCGGATTATGTCTTCAAAAAAGATTACCAATTACAATCTTTGGATGAAGTAGAGAAACACATTGCCCAAAATGGACACCTTCCTAATATTCCATCAGCTGATGAAGTGTTGAAAAATGGGATTAATGTAGCAGAAATGAATGCAAAACTTTTGGAAAAAATAGAAGAATTAACACTTTATTCTATTGAACAAAACAAACAGCTGAAATCTCAATCCAATAAAATTGAAAAACTGGAACAGCAAGTTCAAAATCTTTTATCAAGTCAAAAATAACGATTATGAAAAGAAAATTATTTTCTGCATTTTCTCTATTGATTGGTTTTCTGGGGTATTCTCAGACAGAAGTCTATTTTAAATATGACGAAGCTGGAAACCAACGCTACAGAGGAACAAATGCTGCTGCTAAAAAAGCACCTGAAGAACTCGCAAAACAAGAAGTTGAGGCAGCAAAAACTGTTATTACAAAACAAGAACCTCAAATGGATGAAAAAACATTTCTGAAAAACATCAGATTGTATCCGGTTCCTGTCAACGATTTTCTTACTATAGACTGGACTGAAGAAGTAGATGGACTTATTGAATCTATTTCATTGTATCAACATAGTACTACTCACTGGAAATTTCAACAGCAAAATGCCCCTGATTTAAACCGTCAGGTAAAAATCAATATGACTGGATATGACTGGGGAGTATACATTCTGAGATTTACTTTAAAAGACGGAAGAATCTTTAGCAGAAATGTAACCAAAAGATAAAATAAAAAGCAGGTTTAAAGATTGAATGATTTACAAGTTTATCCTTTTTGCATTCAACATTCTTTCTACCTATCATTTATAAAAACAACAAATACAACAATGAAATTATTTTCATCATTGATATTATCCTTGTGTTCAGTATTGGGCTTTTCACAGACCATATTGTATCAGCAAGAAACCACGTCCCGGACCGTTCAGGATCCGCAGACAGTGATTATGACACAAGGATTCCATGCCAAATCGGAGACATCCAATACGTTTTTGGCTAAAATTGGTCCTGCTACGGAAAATCCGGGGGAGGACCGACAAATTCACAAGCAGGAATCAACAATCCAAGCGGTACATCAGTCACTTCAGAAAAGAAATTTCACAATACTAAAGGAAATATAGAAGTAAGTGGAGCAGGTCAGCTACAATTTAACCTACCGATCGCCTTACCTCCTGGAATAAAAAATATAGCTCCACAGGTAAGTCTTAGCTACGTTAGCGGCTCCGGTAATGGGCTAGCAGGATACGGCTGGAATATTGTAGGAGTTACATCTATTTCAAGAACCGGAAGAAATGTAGAAAAGGATGGAGAATCAAAAAAAGCGCAGATAACTGAGTCTGATTATTACAGTTTTAATGGGCAGCGGTTAATTCTAAAATCCGGACAATATGGTAAAGACGGAGCAGAGTATTATGCAGAAAAATATTCTAATGCTAAAATCCGATCTGTAGGAAATAGCCTTGGAATTTCCGGCCCAGATTATTGGGAAGTAACTTTTGAAGACGGAACTCAAGCTATATATCAAAAAACGTTTTCAGATGCCTTAAAACCTGAACCAGAAGGTACACCTACACTTGACTATAACATTACCAAATGGAAAGATGCCCAGGGAAATTATATTACCTATCGTTATGCTTATGATAATATCATGCCACCTACAGAGGAATGGGGATTCAGAAGTCCAAGAGGTGGAGTCTCCCGAATATCTACAATTTCCTGGGGAGGAAATGAAGCTTTAAATAAACCTCATTTTAATACAATTGAATTTACCTATATCAACAGAGATTTTATAGAGCAATCTTATGTACAAGGGCTTGAATATGACCAAAGTAATATTTTATCAGAAATCAAAGTAAGTTCAAATGGAAATCTGTTTAAAAAGTATACTGTCAACTATATAAAAAACAATACCAATTATCAATTTGTAGACAAAATCATAGAATCTAACACTGAAGGTGAGGCTGCTAATCCTATTGTATTCTCATATCCTAATTTTGTGGGGCCTCAAATAGACTCTGGTATTCTACCTTATAATAATGATGATTTTAATAATATCAGGTTCACCGGTGATTTTAATGGAGATTCTTATCTGGATTTTATTATGCTTAATGGAATAGTAAAACTCGGAGCCTTTAATGATGCCTACTCAGATGTTGCAACAGGGAAAGTTTTTAATACTGATGCTAAAGTTGTTAATACATTAATAGATGAAGAGGGACAAGTCTACAATGGAAATGGAATTATTCAATATGAAAATGGTAAGGTTGTTGGTTATATTTTCAGAAACAATTCTTTTGTTAAAGTGTTTGAAAAACAAGTATATAACACTTCACCATGTAATAAATTAGACTCTTCACATACCTGTAATATTGAAGCAACTCTAAATGAAGGAGATATTAATGGAGACGGAATAAGTGATGCATTATTATCTCTAAAAAGAACAGATTGTTATTTAGAGATAATCAATGATCCCCACAGCAGTTTACCTCCGGAAGGTTATAAATGCTATGATTCGCCTGCCGGAAACTTTATCGTAGATTTGAAAAATGCTAATAATCCTGTTTTAAATTATATCATTGATTCAGGTATTAATGAAGATCTATATACAGATCAAAGATATACAGATGTTAATCGTGACGGGATAGTTGATATTATCAATGTATCTAACAGTACATATACTGTATTTGAATTTGTCAAAACTACACCTAATCAGTATACAAAGAAAATTAAATTCTCAGGTAATTTAAAAGAAGGTAAAGCTCCTGAATCATCCATTATGTTTGGTGACTTTAATGGAGATGGAAATCTTGATTTTACCTTCCCTGTAACAGATACGCAGGATGCAGATAACTGGAGATTCTACATAGGAACAGAAAAAGGATTTGAGGCCGTGTTAAAAAAGAACTTTTTAAAGTACAGAAAGCCTTCTGATCCTAACAACTCCTGGTCTTTAATCGATCATCATTTTTATTCCATATCGGATATTAATAAAGATGGAAAATCTGACATTACTTTCATCTATTCTAAAAGTAAATCCGGATATGTAGGTGGTAATGGAAATGCACAATATAGAAGCTTACAGTATGAAATTAAAACAATGCAGGCTAATGGTGGAATAAATTTTATTCCGGGTTCAAATATAACAGGACCTCTTAAAACTGTTCCAGGCGGAGATTATGGCTTATTTCAACCTATAAGTATTCCTATCAAATCTAATAACAACTACTATGATATCTTTTTGTTTAAAAATTCCGTAGTACACAAATATAAAGCGCAGACTGCTTTGGCAGAATTATCACAAATTAAAAGTATCAATCAAGGTGATATTACTACCTATGTAGATTATTTAGAAGTTATCCCTGACAATACTATTAATTCTAATTTTTATAAAAAAACAAACAAAAAAGAATACTATCCTTATTTCTCACTCAGCAGGTCAGATCAGTCTTATGCCGTATCTCAGCTGAGACAAGAAGGTAGGAAACAGGATTTCAGATACAGGGGGGATGACTGGCCATATGCAAGGAAAAGGGATAATAGGTTATCATCAAAGTGCTCGTTCTTCCTGGTATTCAGATGGATTTGAAAATACAAAAATATGGGGAGGTGCAGAAATTGATCCATTAAACGAAGGGGTTCCCGTTAAAGAATGGTCAATCAGAACCAATGACGAAAACAAAATTTTTCCAGATGATATTTCTGAAAACAATAGTCAGTTATTGAGTTTTAAATCTACATTATACCGCACTGATCAACTTATCAATGGGCAGATTGTAAATTCAGTCGCAGATGTAGATAAGCCAAAAATAGTAAAAGTAGTTATTCCTATAAGTACCTTAACTAAAAACTTCCTAACAGGTGCTCTAACAAAAAGTACGATTACCTATGGAAATTACTATCTTCCGGTTCAGAGCGTATCCAATGTTAACAATGGATATGCTACTACTACCTCTACGTTCGAATACATTCATAATCCATCCGGTGCCGGGACTGAATATTATATCGGCCGTCCAAAATCTAAAACAGATGTAGTACAAGCTTATGGTGATACCAAATCTTCTAAAGAAGAATATACCTATGAAAACAATATTTTAAAAACCCTGAAAACATGGAATAGGGATAACACAGGCTATTTAATTGAATCTTATGAGTATGACGGATTTGGAAATACCATTCAAAAGCTTACTTCAAATAGTATGGATTCCAAAACCCAGATAGCAAAAACCGTGTATGATCCTAAAGGAAGATTTGTCATAAAGCAAATTGATAACCTTGGGATGGAAAGCAATACTGAATATAGCGATTGGGGGCAGATAAAAAAGCAAACAAATTCTTTGGGAAACATTCTGGAAAACACTTATGATAACTGGGGTAAACTTCTCACTTCTAAAACTAATCTGAGTGGAACAACAACTTATGAATATGCAAAAGATAATAATTCCAATATAAGTATTACACAATATGATCCCGATGGTAATATTTCAAAAAAATACACCAATAGACTAGGACAAGAATATAAAAATGTTACAAAAGCATTCGATCAGAACAAATATATTGTAGTATACTCGGTATATGATAAATTAGGAAGAAAAGTACGTGAATCAGAACCTTATTTTGAGATAAATGATAATATTCCCAATGATATACAATGGAATTTCAACATATATGATGATAGTGTATATCCGGCTAGAGTTATCACCAAAGGCCTGGCGAAAATTAATAACGATGGATTAATCACTTCATTCACTGGAAAAGAAATTGAATCTTCTGTATCGGGCAACACAACTTCAGTAAAAGAGAATAATGGCTATGGAAGACTGAATACAAAAACTACTGATGCTCTAGGAAATGTGATCACCAGTATGGATAAAGGAGGAAACATACAATTCTCCTATAATGCTGCTGGGGAGCAGATCAAAGCACAGTATGCTGAAAATATTGTCACCACCGAATACGATGCATGGGGACGAAAATCAAAATTTAATGATCCCTCCAACGGATTATATCAATATGAATATAATGGCTTCGGACAACCGACGAAAACAATAAGCCCGAAAGGTACCAAGGAATATTCCTATAATAATCTGGGACAACTTATCTCACAAAAGGAATTTTCAACCACAGATGGAGGCAGCACTACCAATAAAACAATTTCTTTTGTATACGACAATAAAGGAAGAGTGATTTCAAAGACTGGTAACTCCAAAGGAAAAGGGTACAGCTCCAATATTTCTTACGATCCTCAGGGAAGAGTATTGTCTTCATCAGAAAGCAGTAATGGAAAGTACTTTATACAAAAAGGGATTACCTATGATGATAAAGCAAGAGTAATTTCCTATGAAAAACAGCTATACTCTTCAGGTGTACTCACTAAAGTACAGATTGAAA
Source organism: Chryseobacterium capnotolerans (assembly GCF_021278965.1). Taxonomy (NCBI): domain Bacteria; kingdom Pseudomonadati; phylum Bacteroidota; class Flavobacteriia; order Flavobacteriales; family Weeksellaceae; genus Chryseobacterium; species Chryseobacterium capnotolerans. The sequence continues at coordinate 4,435,882 of NZ_CP065589.1, forward strand.
ATAGCTACAGTACATGGAATGGAGAATTATATCAGGTAAAAGACAAAAGTTCAGGTAAAATTTTATGGGAACTTAATGAAACTAATGCCAAAGGTCAGGTAATGAATGCTAAATTAGGAGCTGCACAAATCACTAACAATTACGATGGCAATGGCTTCTTAAGTAGTGTCAATCATTCTTCACAGGCAAAATCCGGTATCCTTCAGCTTTCCTACTCTTTTGATGCGATCAGGAATGAATTGAAAAGCAGAAGTACTGGAGGTGATTTTAACATTAATGAATCTTTTGATTATGATGATAATAACAGACTGGTAAACTGGACTGATCCTGTAACAGGAATGAAACCTCAACCCAACCGTAATGTTTATGATGCCAAAGGAAGAATCCTTGAAAACGACCAGATAGGAACCATTAAGTTTCAAAATTCTGCAAAGATCTACCAGCCTACAGGGATGACTTTAAATGCAGCAGGAACCCAGAATTATAGTAATGATCTCATCCAGAGCATTTCCTATAATGAAAATAACGACCCGGTATTTATTGATGGTGAAAAAGGTGATGTTGCTTTCCAGTACGGATTAACAGCCATGAGGCAGCAAGTGACATACGGTGGAAATTTCGGTGGCGATCAGGAAGGTCAGTTCACCAAGTTTTATAGTGAAGATGGTAGTTTTGAGGTGATAAAAAATAATACCACTGGCCAGGAAAAACATATTCTTTACATTGGCGGGACACCTTATGAAAGTAATATCGTATATTTAAAAGACTTTACGCAGAGCAACGGTTCTTATAGATTTTTGCATAAAGATTATATCGGAAGTATTCTCGCTATCAGTGATGAAACTGGAAATAAACTCGAACAAAGACATTTTGATGCCTGGGGTAATTTCACTCACCTGCAGATTGGAAATGGAGTAATTATGACAGACCGGATTGCCATTCTGAATGCGGCGAAGAATCTTATTATTGACAGGGGATATACTTCCCATGAGCATTTTATGGAAGTAGGCATCATCCACATGAACGGCAGATTGTATGATCCATTATTAAGAAGGTTCTTAAATGCGGATGAAAACATTCAGGATCCTACCAATACCCAAATTTATAATAAATATGGATATGCTGTAAATAATCCTTTGATGTATAATGATCCTAGTGGTGAGGTCCTTCCCTTTTTAGTAGGAATAGGAATTGGCTGGTTTGCGGCTACCGTCTTGTCTGGTGCTATTATTGGTGCTGCTATAAGCATGGGAATCTACATCTTACAGGCAACCATCAACAATAACTTTTCATTGGGAGGCTTTGCAAAATCTATTTTAATGGGAGCTGCTACAGGAGCAGTTTCAGCAGGCTTGGGAGAGGTCTTTAGTGCTGGTGGTTTGTTGAATACTGTTGCAAATGGCGCTCTAACAGGTGCAGGAACAGGAGGGGTTACCGCATTAATTACAGGACAGAATTTTCTTGAGGGAGTTTGGAAAGGTGCTGTGATTGGAGGTGGTGTAGCGGCTGTAAGTTACACAGCGAATTATTTTTCTAGTGGAAGTTATAATACAAAATATTTTTCTAAGGATAATGTAACTAATAGTAGTGATTTCACTTATGATCCATCTGTAAGTAATGAAACAATGCAAGAAAATATAAATACCATGAGATCTGTTAATTTTACAAAAGAAGAACTTCAAAAATTTGGTGTTGGTACAGATCAATTAGCAACAAAAAATGTAGATTTGGAAGGTTACTTAAACCCTGGTAATGGGCAACAGTATGCTTATACTACACCAAAGAATTTTATAACAGGAACCTCTGATATTGTTTATTCTCCTATTGCGGCACAAAACAGGTCTCTTCTTGCTTTAAGTATGGTACATGAAACTGGACACGCATATGGAAATGCTTTAGGTTTAATAGATTCTTCAATAGATAGAAAAAAGTATAATATTACATACAATACATTGGATACAACCCAACACTTTGCAATAAGCCAATTAGAGCATGTATATGCTAAATATAATTTGTTGAACTATGGCAGCAGGCCTTCAACATTGTTTACTGATTTTGAAGAACTTAACATCGTTCAATATTATAGATTACCAAATGTATTAAGAAGCTTAGTGGATGATACTTATAAAAAAATACTTCCAGTATTTCAAAGGTTTATGTATTATAAAAAGTGATTACTATGAAAAAATTAATTTTATTAAAATTTTTATTGCCTTGTCTAGCATTTTCACAGCATAAAGATTTCTACTATGAAGAAATAGTAAAAAGAGATGATTTTATATCCAAAATAGAATCTTATGACAGTAAAACAGGAATTTATTATAGAGTAAGATGCGGCCTCTACTCAACTCCTTTGGAAGAAAAAGTCATTATCCCCATAACAGAAAAAGAGAAATCTGATCTATGGAAATTAAGAAAAGAGTTTGGTGATTTTGTTTTTGGAGAATGTAAAAATTATCAAAATGAAAAGGTAGTGCTTACATCAAATTTCTATTTTGAGAATGAAAAATATCCCCCAAAATGTATAGAGAATGAAATACAAAAAGAACAATTTATTAAACTCAGTATAGCCTTGAGGCTATTCTTAGAGTCTAAACCAGAATATAAAAAGGCATTTTATTGGGAATTTATAAAAAAATAGATTTATGAAATAAAGTCATGAAAATATTCGGGAAACCCCGTTGCGCAAAGTCTCCAGACTTTGAGCCAATAAATAAAAGTAATTTTATAAACGTTATCCAAAGTCGGGAGACGCCAGAGAGCTGGGTTCTTTGACGAAAGTGATGTTTGTATCATCTTTTCTCAAAGCATATGGTTCAATACAAACAGAGCATTTTTATTGATACAATGATAAATGGCTGCCTTATTTTTAAGGCAGCCATTTTATATAAAAAAACCACCGCAAAAGCGGTGGCTAAAAAAATCAAATCTAATATGGACTGTGATTATAGATTGGGATTATTTTCAATCTCCTTCAGTGGAATACTGAATAAATAATATGGACTGTTCGGAACAAACGGAGTCTTATTCGGAAGATCAAACACACTATGACCTTTACCATCCACTGTTTTTACGGTTCCATTAGGCGTTGTTATCTGAACTTTAATTGGTTTTCCTTCCGCATCTACAAATGGCTTTCTTTCCACTGTTCCCTGCGCTCTGATAATATCTGAAAGCGAGAATCCTTCTCCAAATAATTCTTTTCTTCTTTCAATTAATACTTCCTTTACCACATCATTTTGCGCCAATGATCCTGTATAAGCATTAGCATTTCTCGCAGCTCTTAACTGATTTAAAACAGCTACAGCCTGAGCAGGATTTCCATTTCTTGCTTCTGACTCAGCTTCAATCAGGTACATTTCAGCCGCTCTCATATAGACAATGTCTGCAATAAGGGTAGATTTGAACTTGAATTTAACATATCTCAACAACCCTTCTCTTGCCGGAAGACCATCCCATGAGAATAATTGAGATCTGATATCATTGGCATCAAACAGTTTTTGAAAATAAGGGTCTGCCATAAAACTGTAATAATAGCTTCCTGATGAAGACACATCCAGATAATGGAAAGCATGGCTAGCATCGGACATCTCCTGAGTCTGTGCATGTCCCCAGATCCATTCCCCATTATTAATGTCATTAAAGCCTTCTTTATATTTTTCCGGAGTCATCAGAGCAAAACCTTCTCTTGCTGTTTTTGCCGCTGCTGCAGCCTTGCTCCACTCTCCCTCGCTAGCGCGAGCTTCTAGCTCGTGTCAAGAATAAAAATAAAACCCTCATCATTGCAAGGGTTTCGTTTTTACATTACAACTATTTTCTCTATTTTTAAAATATGAGCAGAAAATCAAGAGGTGTTAGAAATAAATGTTAATTTGGGATTGAAGGCACGAGCTAGACGCTCGCGCAAGCATGGGGGAAGAAAATACTTTTGGTACTACAATTAATAAAAGCAATGCGTATGAAATGTCTGTTAAATTTAAATGGAAATTTTAGTCTTTTTTTCTTATTTCTTATTATTTTTTCATGTAATAAAGAACAAAAGTCAGAGGATATAGGAAGAGAAATAATTAATAAAAATATTATTTATTTTATTTCAAATTTATATCACTCTCCTTATAAAAATGCAAACAAACAAAAATATCCGATTTTTGTTTTAAGTAAAGTTGGCAAAAGTAATTTTTTTATTGAGAATTGTGAAAGTATAGATGAAATAGAAGGATTAAATGTAATAGAAAATTGCAAACAAGATTATTTCGATCTAATCAATGATAATGGATTTAAGATTGATGAACATACAAAGTATATTTCATTTGAGATTAAAGAACTTTCAGATGAGATTTTAGCAAAAAAAAATAAAACTTGAAAATACAATAGAAAAAAATAGAAAAAGGCCATACGTTGAATTAATTTTTACAAATTTTTATATTGATCCTAAAAAAGAAAAAGCTTTTATTTTAGTAAAAGAAAATAACATTAACGAAGAAAGAAATGGAGGCAAAACAGATGTTTATTTTTTTGAACGGCGTAAAAACAAATGGGCTTACATAAAAAAACAAATACTAGTAACTAATTAAAATTCAAATAGATAAGAAAAACATCGCAAAATTCTCAAACTTTAAACCAATAAATAAAAGTAATTTTATAAACATTTTCTAAGTCGGGAGACGTCAGAAAGCAGTTTTTTTGATGAAATGATGTTATATTACCTTTTCTCAAAGTATATAAAGATTCAATACAAACAGAACATTTTTATTGATACAATGATAAATGGCTGCCTTATTTTAAGGCAGCCATTTTATATAAAAAAACCACCGCAAATGCGGTGGCTAAAAAATCAAATCTAATATGGACTGTGATTATAGATTGGGATTATTTTCAATTTCCTTCAGTGGAATACTGAATAAATAATATGGACTGTTCGGAACAAACGGAGTCTTATTCGGAAGATCAAACACACTATGACCTTTACCATCCACTGTTTTTACGGTTCCATTAGGCGTTGTTATCTGAACTTTAATTGGTTTTCCTTCCGCATCTACAAATGGCTTTCTTTCCACTGTTCCCTGCGTTCTGATAATATCTGAAAGCGAGAATCCTTCTCCAAATAATTCTTTTCTTCTTTCAATTAATACTTCCTTTACCACATCATTTTGCGCCAATGATCCTGTATAAGCATCCGCATTTCTGGCTGCTCTTAATTGATTTAAAACAGCTACTGCCTGAGCTGGATTTCCATTTCTTGCTTCTGATTCTGCTTCAATCAGGTACATTTCAGCCGCTCTCATATAGACAATATCTGCAATAAGAGTAGACTTGAACTTGAATTTAGCATATCTCAACAACCCTTCTCTGGCCGGAAGACCATCCCATGAGAATAATTGGGATCTGATATCATTCGCATCAAACAGCTTTTGAAAATAAGGGTCTGCCATAAAGCTGTAATAATAGCTTCCTGAAGAAGATACATCCAGATAATGGAAAGCATAACTTGCATCTGACATCTCCTGAGTCTGTGCATGTCCCCAGATCCATTCCCCATTATTAATGTCATTAAAGCCTTCTTTATATTTTTCCGGAGTCATCAGAGCAAAACCTTCTCTTGCTGTTTTTGCCGCTGCTACAGCTTTACTCCATTCTCCAGTATTCAGATATACTCTTGCTAAGATTCCGTTGACCACGTTACGGTTGATCTTATCTTTTTTATTTCTTGTGTAGTTCTTCAGTAAATTATCAGCATCTGTAAGATCACTTTTAATTAAAGTATAAATATCTTCCAAACTGGATTTTTTCTTTGGAACACTGCTTGTTGTTGAAGGTTCCGTATAAATAGGAGCCGTTAAAGCAGATTTGTCTTTAAGATAACTGAATTGATAAAAGCTGGCAATATTCAGGTAACAGAATGCACGTAATGCTTTTGCCTGGCCTTTTACCTGATCTTTTTTGACTTGAGTGCCTTCCGTAGCATCAATTTTAGCAATAACATTATTCATATTATTGATGGTAGAATACAACATGGTCCAGATAAACGAAGGACGGCCTACCGTATTATTCACCATTTCTGTAAAATCATAGGTAGATGAGAAACCATATTTGTTGGTTAGTACAGCTACATCGCTCCCCATTGCATCACTTGCTCTTAAAACAGTTGAGTATCCGATATTTGCAAAGGTAGTCCCGTCATTATTGAATTTTGCCCAGGTTCCGTTGATCACTGTTTCAGCACTTTCTGCAGTTTTGAAAACTTCCACGCTGGTGGCCTGATCTGTAGGAGCCGTATCCATTTCACTTTCACAGCTTGTAAGCGACCATAATCCTAATAAAGCAAAAGATAAATATTTTAAATTTTTCATTGTTCAAATTTTAAAAGTTAGAATGTTGCCTGAAGACCAAAAGTGATCGTTCTCATCGCCGGATATCTGTAATACGTTGTTCCATCCAGCGCCTGCTCAGGATCCATTCCTTTATGTTTATAGAATGTCAGAAGGTTCTCTGCCTGAACATAAATTCTGAACTTCTTCAATCCGATAGTTTCAAAATAATCTGATGGCAACGTATATCCTAAGCTCACATTCTTAAGTCTTGCATACGTTCCTGAATAAAGGAATCTTGTAGACATTGAATTCCAGTTATTGGTTTTGGTGTTTAAAGCAGGAACATCTGTGTAAGGATTTTCAGGAGTCCATCTGTTCAGCATTTCCACACCCCAGGCACGTCCACCAGAGTTTCCGCTGTGTAAAAGTGAAGTGTAATCTGTATCAAGAATTTTCCCTCCAATCTTGAAAGTTAGTAATGCTGAGAAATCAAAATTCTTATACGTCATACTTGTACTTACTCCCCCTGTTAATTTAGGTAAAGCAGAACCCTGTAATATTTTTGTAGCCTTACCATACTCCGATGTTGTTCCTTCCACCAAATTTCCGTTAGCATCTTTAGTAATTGTCTTCCACAATGGTTTACCATTACTTGGATCTACCCCTACCCATTCCTGAATAAAGAAATCATATACAGAACCTCCTTCATTCAGTTGCTTGGTGGATCCTACTGCAAGAGGTCCTTTTGGCAGTTTAGTGATTTTATTCGTTAGGGTGCTCAGGTTAACATCTACATTCCACTGGAAATCACTGGTTTTTATAGGGGTTGTAAACAATGAAATCTCAAACCCGGAATTCTTAATAGTCCCTACATTCGCAGGATAATCACTGATTCCTAAAGACGGAGCTACCGGCACGTTAAACAAAAGATCCTTACTTTTTCTTTCAAAATACTCCACATTACCCTTAATTCTGTTATTAAGAATCGCAAACTCAAGCCCTAAGTTAAGGTTCAGGTTGGTTTCCCATTTCAGATTAGGAGTTCCTACTTTTTCCAATGTTTTCCCTGGCTCACCGGCAAGGGCATAATCTCTATATAATTCAGGATATGCATAATACAGCGGTGAACCGTTTGGTTTCTGTAATTTATCATTTCCTTGCCCTCCATAGCTTGCACGTAATGTCAACGCGTTAAAGAAGTTCAGGTTTCTGATAAACTCTTCACTTGAGAGTTTCCAGGATCCTCCTACTGACCAGAATGTACCCCATCTGTTTTCTTTTGAAAATCTTGAAGAGCTGTCCGCCCTTGTGGATGCGGATAAGAAATATTTATTATCAAAATCATACTCTACCTTTCCAAGGAAACTTAATAAACTTAATTTATCACTGTTTCCACCAAAATTTACCAATAAAGAGGCTGCATCAGGTTCATAATAATTAGGTAATGAAAAACCTTGTCTGCTCCCTGAAATAACCTGATAATCGTATTTGTAAAATTCATGGCCTCCCAATACGTTAATATGGTGTTTTCCAAATCTCTTATCATAGGTCAGAATATTACTGGTTGTATAAGAAAGTGTTCTGCTGTTTAACTTCGAAACAGAACCTCCAGTCTCTTTTGACTGACCAAGAAGAGGATTCGTATAATAATGCTCATTATAATTAACCATGTCAACGGAAAAGCTTGATCTAAACTTCAATTCAGGAAGGAACGTTAATTCCGCAAATCCTTTTCCTGAGAAGTTATCGATCTTATTTTCATTTTTATCCAATGGTAAACTTGCGGCTAAGTTCTGATTCGGAAGTGCTACAGCAGGTCTGTATTTTCCAAAATCATACACTCTGTTTCCTTCTCCATCCAGTACATAAGATCCATCAGGATTTCTTTCATAATAAGGATAGAAAGACGGAACTACTCTTGCAGCCTGAATAACATTGCTAGCTTTAGAATCTGAAGAACTTGGAGCCTGTTGAATACTGTTGGTATAGCTTAAGTTTACTCCAACATTCAGCCAGCTTTTAACTTCAGAATTGAGCTTTAATCTTGTATTATATCTTTTAAATCCGGATTCAATCGCCATTCCTTTATCATCCAGATATCCTAATGAAAAGAAATAATTACTTTTTTCACTTCCACCACTGATATCAAGGTCTACCTGGTTTCTGGAAGCCACTCTCTGCAAAATGTCCCTCCAGTCATCATTCCATAAAGCTTTAGCTCCAGGTAATAATTTACCGTCAGTTCCTATAGGTTTTGGATAATTAGCTCCATAAGGATTAACTCCTAAATTAGAAATAATATTATCTGTTGCCATTTGGGCTGCCTGCTGCGCAGATATTGAACCTGATTGATATCCGTTTCTCATTGCCTCCCAATATAATTGGAAATACTGATCCGTATTCACCTGCTCATAATCTTTTACCGCTCGGCCTGAGAACCCCTGGCTGATATTAAGATTTACTCTTGCTTCTCCTTTTTTACCCGACTTTGTGGTAATAATAATGATTCCATTCGCTCCTCTGGAACCATACAAAGCACTTGCTGTAGCATCTTTCAGAACACTGATAGATTCTATATCGTTAGGGCTGATAGCATTGATATTTCCGTCAAAAGGAATTCCATCCACAACATACAAAGGCTCACTGGAAGCACTTACTGAACCTACTCCTCTAATTCTGATTGTAGATGTTGCTCCAGGCTGTCCTGAAGCACCGGTAACCTGAATTCCCGGAACCTGTCCTTCTAATGCCTTTGTTACATTAGTAACGGGTCTGTTATTGATTTTGTCACTGGAAATAGTTGCGACTGAACCGGTATAGCTGTTTCTTTTAGCCTTCCCATAAGCTACTACCACTACTTCATCAATTTCTTTTTCTTTAAGTGTATCTTTTTTCGGTTTGGAATTCTGTGCACTTACACTTACTATTCCCAAGAAAAATACTGCAACTGGTGGAATCCAAACTTTAGAATTAAATAAATTTTTATTAATCATAATCAATTTTATTTATCATATATTAAAATTTTGCCCTTTACTGAAAAGTCAGCAAAGGGCATCGATAAATACGATAAACCAAATGCTTATTTTTCCTTTAAAGGCTGAATGTAACACCTTACACGAATGCAGGTTGTCAAGACTTCGTAGGGTCAGTTCCCTCCATCTTTCTTTATAAGCCGATCGAAATATGGTTGCAAAGCTATAAACTTTTAGTCTATAAAACAAGTAGACTTATGGTTTTTTAATGATAATTTTTCAAAATTTAATATAAATTTTAATTAAAACCTGCTAATATAAATAGTTATGAAAAATTACCATTTTCACAAATATGACAAATATCATTAAAAATAACTCAAACCTACATTAGTCCTAACTTTTCCCTCTTAAACCACTTCTTGTATAAAAACTGCTGACCTCTCTCGTATGAATAGATCAAAAAAAAGAGCTGCTTTTACAAGCAACTCTTATCACGCACATCATATTATCTTAACATTAATATAATCTTTGAATAGAAATATAAACTTCCAATGTGTTATCTGCAGTACTGGAGTCTGTTGTAGTATTTCCATTCCCATTACTTACAGTAGATTTATTATCAATACGCAATACATAATATACTCTAAACCATTTATTATCCACCGTAGTTACATCAAAGGTCACGGTCTCATTTCTCGCTTGTGTAAGATAAACCCCATCATCAAATTCAGCATAATTATCTGGAGAAATTAAAAGGTTAGCCCCATGTGAGTCCCCTGTATGGGTTGAAACTTCTGAAACCCATACCTTTACATCTGAGGAAGTAACATTATAAAGACGAGGTGCCATATTGGTAGTAGCATTCGTTCCGTCAAAAGCTCTTGGTGCAGTTATGAAAGCATCAATCCTAAACGTCTTATTCAATACCGGAAGATCAGAAAGGAAATCACTCAACAAAAAGAAGTTGTTTTACGTGGAATTGATCCATGGTAATACAAAAGCTCACCTGGAGAAATTCCACCTCCTGCCCCAACTGTTGCAGCACATGTCTGTCCTCCGATACTCAATGGAAATGTCGTAGTAACAGGGCTTGTGACCGTAGGAACTCCTGATATTGTATAGCTTAGAGTTCCCGAACCTGTATTAAAATTACCAGGTGACAATGTTGCAGTAAGTCCATTTACAGGTCCCACAGTCTGAGCACCATATACTCCTCCGTTTCCTCCTGTATACGGAACATTCATTGTACCCGTGTAAGAAACTCCGGCCGTATAACTATTTGGAGAAAGTGTAACCCCGTTACATACAATACTTTCTACTTTTCCAGGAGCAAGAGATCCGTTACTAAAGATTCTCCATTCAGTACCGCTCCAGAAAACATATCCTGTATAAACAAGTCCCCCAGTTCCTAAATTGTATACCAACAACCCGGTTGCAGGTGAGGGGATTGTAACCTGATCTGTCTGAGAGGTAAGTGCTACTTTGGGTCCCAGTAATCCTTTTTTATTTCCTGATGCAAGGCCATCTACATTGATGTCTAAAATTGCAGAGGCATTCGGTGTGGTAGTGCCAATACCTACATTCCCAGTGGAGGTTACAACAAAATCATTGGCTTGTTGAAGCAAAGTCGGAGTTCCAGTTGCCGCATTATCTTTTGCACCATCTACATGGAAAATTCCCTGAGGATTTGAAGTATTAATTCCAACCTGCGAATACATAGATACAAAGGCAAAACCCGCAATCAGTAAAATAATTTTCTTCATAATAATTTTTTTAAATTCATTTGTATTTTATATGGACATTTGTGTTTTATGCTATACTGCTCGTTTGAAATAATTTCTGTGCATTTTTTTAAATACTTTTTTTCTATAGTTCTTATAAATCTTTTTATATTTAGTATTTTCTTTTAAAAAAGAAGAACCTTCATTAAAAATATTTTTTAGTAAAAATCTACTCCGCAAAAATATTTTAATTAATAACTCAAAAAAACAGAATATTAAATGAGAATCCCGAAAATGACTTAAGTAAATATTAATGTTTGAAAATCAGATATTTAAGAAAGTCATTTACATGAAAATCATTAAATATCCCAAAATAACTAGATTATTGAATGAATATAAAAGATGAAAAAATAGAAAAAATAAAAAAAGAACTAATGGATAGGTATATTCTTCTTATGACTATCATCCTAGGAATTTATGCCATCGCTTTCACTTTTTTTATTCACAATAATACCATGTCCTGGTATATCTCAGGAGGGGCAATATCATTAGGACTCTTTTATTTATTGGTAAGACAAAAGTTCTCTATCAATACCCTTGTACATCTATATCTAATAACAGCACCTATATACAGCTTTTATGTAATACTCGCATTCTGGAATAACTCTGTCATGAACTTTTGCTGGCTGCTGCCTATTCCTTTAGGCGCATCTGTATTCTTCTCCAGAAAAGTAGTTTTAAGATATACACTCTATAGTCTGTTTCATATTGTCATAGTTTCTATTATTGCTAATAATTTTTCTTACAATTTCCCTCAACACACTCAACAACAAATTCTATTCTCAGATATAATTTTAATCACCTCAAATATTTTAGTTGTGGCTCTGCTCCTTTATTACAAGGACAAAATCGGAAAACAGGAGGTATTATTACAAATTAAACAAATTTCAGCAGACAAGTCTGAACTAAAAAAGATAAAAAAAACAGAGATTTTATCAGAAAACACTGATATTGACCATGAAAGTATGGAGAAACTTTTTGCAAGAATCGAAACATCCATGATAGAAAATAAGCTTTTCAAAGATATTAAATTTAACCTCTCCGCATTAAGTGTTGCCCTTGATGTTAACAGTTCTTATATCTCCAAGGCAATTCGGTATAAGGGATATCCTAATTTCAATACCTATCTCAATATATATAGAATAGAACACGTAAAAAAGCTTTTCAACGAAATTGATTTTCAAAAAGCAACTTTAATGTATGTCTATACTGAAGCCGGATTCTCTAACCAATCAACATTCAATAGGGTTTTTAAACAGATAGAAGGGATTACTCCTTCAGAATACATCCAGCAAAACTTAAAACCAGGTGACACTCATAGTGAATAGAAATATTTATCTTTGGGTAAATTTTTTATATGAAAGTTTTGATTATAAATGGGCCTAACCTTAATTTACTAGGCACCCGGGAACCTGAAATCTATGGAACTGTTTCCATGGAAGCTTATCTAAAGAACTTACAATCTGAGTTCCATACTCATGAAATAAGCTACTATCAATCCAATATCGAAGGAGAGCTGATCAACAGGCTTCAGCAAGATGATTTTGATGCAGTGGTAATCAATCCAGGTGCTTTCACTCATTATTCTTACGCCATTGCTGACTGCCTGAAGAATATCCGAAAGCCTAAAGTGGAGGTTCACATCAGTAATATTTACAAAAGAGAAGAATTCAGACAGAAATCTGTTACAGCAGCCAATACTGATGCAGTTTTATCCGGATTTGGAATGGATGGGTATAGACTGGCGATATTGAGTTTAAAATAAATTCCCATAAATCTCACAGATGACACAGGTTTTTTATCTGTGAAATTTTTGCTATCTACGGAAAATATAAATAAAAAAAGCCCCATCAATGATGAGGCTTTTCTGTATTTATAAATAATCTGATTAGATAGTTTGTTCCTGTAATTGAGGTCCTGAAGCAATTAATCTCTTACCTTCTTCAGTATCGCAATACTGTTCAAAGTTTTTGATATATCTTGAAGCAAGATCTTTTGCTTTCTCTTCCCATTCTGAAGCATTTTCATATGTATCTCTAGGATCAAGGATGCCTGTAGAAACATTTGGAAGTTCAGTAGGAATTTCAAGGTTCATGATTGGAACCTGAGTTTTAGGAGCATTATCGATAGATCCATCAATGATAGCATCAATGATAGCTCTTGTGTCTTTTAGAGAAATTCTCTTACCGGTACCATTCCAACCAGTATTTACCAAATAAGCTTTAGCTCCGTGTTCTTTCATTTTTCCGATCAATGTTTTAGAATACATTGTTGGGTGTAATGTAAGGAATGCTTCACCAAATGCTGGAGAGAAAGATGGTTGAGGCTCAGTAATTCCTCTTTCAGTTCCTGCTAATTTAGAAGTATATCCACAAAGGAAATGGTATTGAGCCTGATCTTCATTCAGGATAGAAACCGGAGGAAGTACTCCAAATGCATCCGCAGAAAGATAAACAATCTTTTTAGCATGTCCTGCTTTAGAAGGCAATACAATCTTGTTAATATGATAGATTGGATAAGAAACTCTTGTATTTTCAGTGATAGATCCGTCTGTATAATCTGCTACACCATTGTTAACAACAACGTTTTCAAGAAGTGCATCTCTCTTAATCGCAGCGAAGATATCTGGTTCTTTTTCTTCTGATAAGTCGATAACTTTAGCATAGCATCCTCCTTCGTAGTTGAATACTCCATTATTATCCCAACCGTGCTCATCGTCACCGATAAGGTATCTTTTCGGATCTGCAGACAATGTAGTTTTTCCAGTTCCTGAAAGTCCAAAGAATAAAGCAACATCACCTTTCTCTCCTACGTTAGCAGAGCAATGCATTGAAGCCATACCTTTTAATGGAAGGTAATAGTTCATCATAGCAAACATCCCTTTTTTCATTTCACCTCCGTACCAAGTACCACCAATGATCTGTAGTTTTTCAGTAAGGTTGAACATGATGAAATTTTCAGAATTCAATCCTTGAGCTTCCCAGTTCGGGTTTGTTGTTTTAGAACCGTTGATTACTGTGAAATCTGGTTCTCCAAAGTTTTCAAGCTCATAGTGAGAAGGACGAATGAACATATTAGTAACAAAATGCGCCTGCCATGCTACTTCTACGATAAATCTTACTTTAAGTCTCGTATCTGCATTCGTTCCGCAGAATGTATCTACTACATAAATCTTTTTAGATTCAGCAAGCTGGTTCAGCACTAGTTCTTTACAAGACCCGAAAATTTCTGCTGTAGTAGGTAGGTTTACTTTACCATCCCAGAAAATTGTATCTCTTGTAACATCATCCTGAACAATATATCTGTCTTTAGGTGAACGACCTGTGAAAATTCCTGTTTTTACTGATACCGCGCCCGATTCCGTAAGTTCCGCTTTCTCAAACCCCTGATTTTCAGGAGAAACTTCAGCCTGGTATAATTCTTCATACGAAGGGTTATACACTACTTCATAGTTTCCTTTAATCCCTAATTTCTCTAAATCCTGGATGATTTTAGTGTTTTTCATTTTACTTATATTTTCTATTTCTTTATTGACTTCAACAAAAATAATATTAATTATTTGTTAAAGGTGGTTTAAATATACTGATATAAGTCAGAATGACAAATAAAAAAACCGGATCGTAAAATATTGATTATAAATCAATTATATTTTCCCATTCAAAAATAGTGGCGAAACCTTTCTCCCAAAAATAGTCTTTAAAGCCCCCAAATTTGGCACTTAGCACAAAATCTCCACCCCATGCACCCAAACTTTTGACAAATACAGGGCAATCTGAAAATAATTTCTCCTTAACTGTAGGAATTTCAATAAAATCGGAAATTTTCTGTTCATGAATCATCATTAATTCAGAAAAACTTTCCAATTCATTGCATAATAAAATTTTCTTTGTGATATCTGAAAACTCATTCACCAATTCCGGGGACTTCTTTTTTGATTTATAAAGATTGATTCCTTCCCGACTATCCTGTTTTTGATTTAAATGAATAAAAATCAATTCATTCTTAAAGGATGGATTGAAATCTACTTTCTCATATCTGATCTCAGGTTTGTTCTGAAAAAGAACTGCTGACTTTTCTTTTGCAACCGCAATATCATAGCCGCTCCCTCCCAAGCTGATCGTATTTAAATAAAAAGGATCTATACCAGCCCATTCTGAAAGATTATTCATTAATGTTGAACTGCTTCCTAGACCATAGTCAGCGGGAAACTGAAGATTTGTTTTTAAGTGATAAGTAAAATCGTTCTTGAATTTTGTAGTAGAAAGCTGCTGAACATTTTTTAATGTTTTTAGAATGAATTCAGCGCTTGATGGAATATTGGCTTCCAGAATCTGCCATGTTTTATAATCAATGACAGCTTTTAACCACGGTTTATTCTGATGAAGTGCTTCCCAAAGAATCAGAGATTGATGATCATCTTTTTCTTCAAAGAAAAACTCTTGTCCCAGCCGTGTAGGTACCGCTAAGACAAGAGCTCCATCAATTGCGAAATATTCTGAAGTAAGCATAAGCTTGCCCGGTGAAAATATCGCGCTCATATTTTTTTATTAATTAGATGGCAGAAGTAGATTCTACTGATCCGTCAATTTTTTTGATTAATCCCTGAAGGGTCTTTCCTGGACCAACTTCCACGAAGTTAGAGGCACCATCTTTAATCATATTCTGTACAGACTGAGTCCATTTTACAGGACCTGTAAGCTGATCGATAAGATTTTGCTTAATCTCATCTGGATTTGTTACTGCTGTAGTAGTGATATTCTGATATACAGGAATAGTAGCTTTTCTGAATTTTGTATTTTCAATAGCTGCAGCTAATCTCTCCTGAGCTGGCTGCATCAATGGTGAATGGAAAGCTCCGTTTACCGGTAACAACAAAGCTCTTTTTGCTCCTGCTTCTTTTAATTTCACACAAGCTTCCTCCACTGCAGAAGTTTCTCCAGAGATTACTAATTGTCCTGGGCAGTTATAATTTGCAGGAACTACAATTCCATTGATCTGTGCACAGATTTCTTCAACTTTAGCATCTTCAAGACCTAAAATAGCTGCCATTGAACTTGGATTGGCATCACAAGCTTCCTGCATCGCTTTAGCTCTCTCGGAAACCAATTTCAAACCATCATCAAAAGATAAAACGCCATTAGCGACTAATGCTGAGAACTCTCCTAAAGAGTGTCCTGCTACCATTTCAGCTCCAAGACCGTTTACTGCTTTTAATGCTGCTACTGAATGAATAAAAATTGAAGGCTGGGTAACCTCTGTTTTCTTAAGATCCGCATCTGTTCCGTGAAACATCATGGAAAGAATATCGAAACCTAAAATTTCATTGGCAGATTCCATCAGATCCTTAATATCTTTTCTAGAATCATACAATTCTTTTCCCATTCCTACGAACTGAGAACCCTGCCCTGGAAATACAAGTGCTTTCATGTATTGAATTAAATATTATGCAAATATAACTATAATGTTAACAATATCTTTTACACAAAGATAAATATCATCTAAGGAACTAACCTGATTACTCTGTACCCTGTGTTTACATAAGCACCGTTTGCCTTAGATTTTACAAACTCAAATTTAGTTGCCAGCTGAGTCTGTACTTTATTCATTTGTTTGAAGATTTCTCCTTTTCTGTTTTCTCTTGTCAACATATCATTAACAACATCAAAACCTACGATAGCATATTTTGGCGGAGTCTTGCAGTATTTACTTTTATAAGCTGCCAGAATCTCTTTCTCAAAGCTACCATCTGTGTTGATTTTTCTGTCCATCAGATAGACCAGACTTGCCTGGCTCAAATCATCTACTTTCTTCTCGAAAACCGGAGAGTAGAACATACTGAATGCTTTCACACCCTGTACTTCTTTAGAAAGGGCAATCACTTTATTAGCAAAAGCTTCTCCCATATCATCATTAGCTAAAACAGCAATAACCGGAGCAGACTGCCCAGTCATCATGTTTTGATCCAACTGAATATCAGCCGGAGAGTTTACAATAACAACATTAGGATTTTTCACAGCCTTCTCAAGCCCTGACTTGATGTAGTTGGCATTTTCTTTTTTAGCATCTGCTACTACATATATTTTTTGATCTGAATATACTGATTTAACTTCTTCTACAAGCTTATCTGCATAGGTTTGATTGTTCGTTTCAACGATAATCAAATTGCTATAGTTATACAATTCCGGTGTATTGGCAAATGGTGCTACTACAGGAATTTTTTGATTTTTAGTAAAGTCTAATACATCAATTACATTGGACTTAAAGAATGGCCCAATAATAAGATCTGTATTTTCAGGATTGATCTGCGTAAGAGAGTTTTTGAAAGAAGCTTCATTTCCGGAATCTACCACTTTGATGTCCAGTTTTTGCCCTCCTCTTGCATTTCTTTCAATAGCAAGCTTAGCACCTGTTAAGAAATCAAGAGCCATTCCTCTGTATTGGGTTTCATTGGTACTGTAACCAAAAGGAAGCATCAGTACTACACTTAGTGCTTCACCGTTTTTCTTAACATATACCGGATCCTGTTTTTTGATTTTCAAAACCATTCCGGATTTTAATCCTTTTGAAAGGTCAGGGTTAAGAGCGATCAATTCATCGATGCTTACTCCAAATTTATTCACAATGGAGAACACAGTATCTCCCTGTTGAACGGTATAGGTAACATAGTCATCATCAACCGAAACATTATTAGAAACCGTTGAAGAATTCTCATTCCCCGAATCCACTTTCGTTTTTGAATTGCTTGTTTCCGCTACAGATTCTGTAGCTGATCTTTTTATTTTGATGGTATCACCAGGTTTTAATCCTTTTTCTTCTAATCCTGGATTTAAGGCATAAAGATCCTGTTGACTGATCCCAAACTGTTTGGTAATTCTATAATAATTATCTTTAGCCTGAATCACATAGGCTTCTCCTTCTGCAGCAGGTGTAGTAGATACAGCCGTTACTGTTTTTTCAACTGCCGTCTCTACAGGTTTTGCTACCGTTGCAGTTGTTGCAGTTACGATAGGCTGATCACCCCCATATTTTTTGATACTGGCAAGAGGTAAAGTAATCTCATCCCCGATTTTCATATGAGAATCCAGTTCAGGATTTAGTTTTCTCAAATCAGTTTCAGAGATTCTGTATTGTTTTGTAATCCCGTAGATTGTTTGCTTAGGCTGCAAAATGATTTTTCCAACCGAAGTTCCCGCAATAGTGCCAACTTTTTCAGGCACTACAGTTTTAGGAGCAGCCGGAGCTACAGCCTTCTCTGTCTTTACGGCTAAAACATCTCCAATAGCCAGTTTGCCATCTTTGTGTTTAGGGTTTAGTTTCAGCAATTCATCTACAGTCATTCCATACTTCTTTGCAATGTTGTAAGGGTTATCACCTTGTACAACGGTATGCGACTTCTGGGCTGAAACTCCCAAAACCATACATAAACTGGATAGAATAAAAAACCTCTTTATCATATTCGATAATTATAATTTACAAAAATACTTCTTTAAAATTAAATGGCAACAATTATTAATTTGGAATCTTGAACCACCATCTCTTCCAAACAATTTTCAAGCCATGGATAGCCTTCATCCGAAAAGAATACGCTAAAGTTATACACTCTTTCCTGCCATATCTTGGAAGGGTGTACATCTAAAAACAGATTTTCAAGTCTTTCCAATAATTCATTCTGCTTTATTTTTTCAGCATGAAGAAGACGTTTTTTCATCCTTTTAAATGATTTCAGTTGTCTCACTTCTTCTGCTTTTACCATATTTCCAAAGGATTTCTCTGTAGTTTCAGCAGATGCTCTTAACTCAGCAAAATTGCTAATCAGCATTTCTTCTTTGCTATCCAATAATTCTAAAATAGGATTATCCTTTACAATCTTTTGGTTGGTAATCACCGTAAAATTCTGGAAGAAATCTTCTATTTTAAGATCCAATCTTTCAATTTTCTTCAATGTTTTCTCTTTCAGAAAAAGCATAGAGTTTCTTGGAATAAGGATTGGGAAAGGAATATTTAATTTTGAGAAATAATCTTTCAGTTCCAGCCAATACATGATTTCGGCATTCCCTCCGATATAGGCAAGATTAGGCAATACTTTTTCCTGATATACAGGACGCATTAAAGCATTCGGACTGAATTTCTCAGGATGATTTTCAAGTTCTGCAACAATCTCTTCTTTAGTAAATTGGATATCTGTATCTACAACAACATATTTCTGTCCATTAAAATCAATTCTGTCTCTCGTTTCAGAAAGGTAAAATAAATTAATTTCACGAGGGTTCACCTGAACTTTCCCATATTTTTCAGTCAGGAAATCGACTTTATCTTTTGAAGTTTTATGTAAACTAAAATGAAGCAGTTCGTCTTTAAAGACCTCTTTAATTTGTTCTTTAAGTTCTCTTGAATCTCCATCCAATATTAATAATCCGAATTCAGCAAAGAGACGATTGACCAAAATCTGGATTGCCTGTGTTAAAGTATTTCCAACTTTATAAGCCTCTTTCAGCATTAAGATCAATTCTGTACCGAACACAGAGTCTTTAAATTCTTTCTCAAATTCAGAGATAAAATAAGTATCATTAATCTTAATTCTGCCTACAGGGCCACCTGATTTTTCATTGATTTCATAATAATGATTCTCCGTTTTGAAGTGGTTGATCTCGGCAAAATCATGATCTTCAGAAGCCATCCAATACACAGGAACAAAATTAAAATCCGGAAAATGTTCTTTCAAATAGGTACATGTTTTGATCGTCTGCAAAATTTTATAGACAAAGAAAACAGGTCCTGAAAACAGATTCAGCTGATGACCGGTAGTAATGGTAAAAGTATTTGACAGTTTTAGGTTATTAAGATTCTCTTTCTGCTTCGAAGAAAGAGAAAAATCTGATAATTGCTTTGAAAAAGCATCAAATAGTATATTCCTCTGCTCTGAAGAAAAAGAATCTTTTTTTAAATGGATCTGCTGGCTGAAGTGCTCTACAGAAAATGTTTTATTTTCAAAACCCTCAATATTCTGATTCAAAAAATCTTTTACCAATTGAGGTATGCTTGCTATATCATTAAATGATATTTTATTAATTGTTTTCAACCTGTATCATTTTTAGTTGAACAAATACCACACAATTCCGATATTCAGTCTGAAATCGTACACCGGATAATGTGGAAATACATAAGCTTTGTTAGTAGAAATAACGGTTCCTATCTGCTGTCCTTCTATAAAGAAAAACATCTTTTTCACCTTCATATTAATATATAAATCGGCAATAGGCTGCCCTCCAATAGCGAATGAATCTTTACCAGCAAGAACATATTCATTAAGAACCGGAAAGTATTCTCTGGAATTAAATTTAGAGAAATAATACACTTTAAGTCCTGCCTGAATTTCTGCTGCCTTTTTAAATGCTTGTGTTTGGTAGAAGAAATTTGCCCTTCCCACGAAGCTTGGCATTGGAAGTAGGTTTTTATTGGTTAATGCATTTTGGAAATGCAACCTTGTATTCAAATGGAATTTACCGTAGCTGAAAGTCGCATCCCCTCCGATCTGAGAGATATTCATTGAATTCTCACTTTGCTTTGGAGCTTTATTACTGTCAAAGTATGTATAATTATCAATTCTGAAGTAGTTAGCAAAAAGTTCTGTTTTAAACCATTTCAGATTAATACTTCCGCCAAGTTCCATCACAGATTGATTCTTAGCATTTTCAAGATAATAGTTGAAATTATTATAAACAGAAGTATTCAATAAGTAGTTGAATGATGGATAAGCACTCTGGAAGTTCACCTTTGCATTCACAAAATAATCTTTTATTGGCTCGAACTTCAGATTGTTTGTTGTTCTCAAGTAACTTTTAAACTGGCTTCCGTTTGAAAATTCAAGGAATGAATTCAGCTGAACCTTGTCCCAAAGTTTCACCTGTAGATTTCCCACAGCTCCAATTCTGCTTTCTTTAAGTTCACCAGGAAAAGGTACACCATCAAGAGCCACTATATTATTTATTCCAAACTTAATCATCTGATAGCGTACTCCGGCATCTAGCTTGAATTTTTCATTATTAAAAACCAAACTCAAAGTATTACTCAGATTGCTGGAGTACTTTTTCGTTGCTAGAGGAAAGCCATTGACTAAATCAGTAGGAACCTTATACCAATACCCTTCCAATCCTCCTTGAGTATAATAATATTTATTCCCTTGATGGAAAATCGTATGTCTGATACTGAATGGGAATTTTTCAGCATTGAATGGCGTAAACTGATGACTCAGATAATATCTTCTGTAGGCAAATTGCGAAGTCGTTGATGCCAGATTAACCTGAGCGTTTTGTCTGTTTTTATAATTGCTGTCTCCACTTTGAAATAAGTCATCTTCGGTAATCCCACCACTCTCCTGATTATTAACATTCTGATGAAGGTAGTGTGCAAAAAGTTCATAGTTCCCACTTTTGGAAACATAATGCCCGGAAAATATAGTATTATTATTTGCTGCCAGGGAATTTCTATAAAGTCCTTGTGAACGGAGTCCCATATATTCTAGCGCAAAATTGAATCTTTTACCAATATTCTGAGTGTAGGTAGATCTTAATGCAGCTCCGTTTCTCATCGCATTGTGATAGATAAATGTTGCAGTAGGTGTTTTTACATCGTAATACTTTACATCATTTGCACCTATAATCATATAAGATTTATTGGAAGGCAATAAAGATAGATTTTGCTCAGCATTCACTTCAAACACCAATGGATTAAATCCTGAGCCTATATTAGCTGGCTGTACCCTGCCAAAATTGTCATTGTTATTATATTGAGAGAAAATATAAGTTTTATCAAAAGTCATGACTGTATCAAAAACTTTCTTTTCTGAAAACTGAGTCTGATACAGGTAATCATTGATGGTAGGTTTGAAAATTTTCAAGGAATCTTTCTTTCCAGAGTCTATGACCAGAGTATCTTCCGGTTTCTTGGATGTTTTGGTTTCTTCAGTTTTAACAACCTGTGCACTGGCAGCGAAGCCAAAGAAAGTGATTATGAAAAGGATATACTTCATTATTCATTATTGTTCAGCAAAAATAAGAAATAATAGTAAATAAAAGAGCCTGCCACATTTATGCAGCAGGCTTTTACTTTATACATTCATCCTATAGGATTTTTAACAGTGCTATTTATTAATAAAATCGAACAATTTTACTAAGTCTTCTTCTCTATTAAAGTTAATCTTATTGGATTTAGCAAATTCCTTTACACTTTTAGCATCTAAAGAAAGTTCCTCTGAAAGCTCATCTACGTTTTTAGGCAATTTGTAGTAAGTATTATCTTTTGAAACAAGATACACATCTTTTTCTTTTGCATAATAATCATTAGCATCTTTTGCAAAAGCATTTACAGACTTTTCTCCTGACATCAGTTCTACTTTTTCACGCTTAAACAATCCATATTTAGCATCTTTTTTACTTAATAGTACAAGATATCCAAATTTATCATTCCCCATATAGTTATATTTTTTAACGATATAGGTTTTTTTCAATGATGGGAAAACAATAGTTAACCCTTCTGTTTTATCAGCATAATAAGTGTCTTTCTTGTCGAGGTATTCCATTTCATCTGCATAAGCATTGTAACGAAGATCCTGTACATTCTTAGAATATCCATCAATCGTTACTTTTTCAAAGTTTTTACTATTTGTATATGGATTTCCATCTATTTTATATTCACCGCTTTTAACTCTTTTTCCTCCCAATGTAAAGATCTTATCACTGGACATAAAAACATTTTCATTGCCTGATTGTGCATAGGTACTTACTGCAGCTGACAATAAAAATAAGGATAAACAAAACTTTTTCATATTATAAGATATTGATATTTGTAAAGATACTACATTTTCGAATCAATTTTACAAAAAAAACCGCTATTAATAGCGGTTTTTATATAAAATACTTATTTAAATTTTAAAAGTATTATTGGAAGTTATCATACCCTTGATTTCCTTTAACAGCACCAACGTTAGTTTCTGATAATGGAATAGGGAACGCATTTAGGAATGGATCTGCACTAGCACCTGCAGGTCTAGGTACAGCATCTCCCCATCTTCTAAGATCCCATTGTCTTAAACCTTCACCAATAAGTTCTCTTGTTCTTTCTTCTTTTAACATATCCATATCTACAGAAGTTACAAGAGCTAATTGTGCGGCAAGAGTGTGAGTAACTCCAGCATCATCTTTATACTCAGTCCATCTGTTTGATACCAATTGCTTATAATATTCAAGAGCTGTAGCAGGATTACCCCCTTTAAGCTCTGCCTCAACACCGTCAAGAAGAATTTCTTCAAAACGTAGCATTTTTATATTGTCAGATCCTGTTATATTCAGATATTTACCCTTATCACCAGCAGAGACATACAGATCACCTTCCAATTCTGTAAAAAACTTCAATCTTACATCACCAGGATTATATAAGTCAAGAACTTCTGGATTTACAACGACATTTCCATATCCGTCATAATTAATTTTATAGGCGTAAGAATCGGTAGAAAGAGATCCTGTATTTCCTACTGCCAATTCAAAAATTGAATTGGTAGCAGATCCATTCATTTTAAATGAATATGAATCCTGAAGACCTGACGCCGCTACTACTTCATAAGCCTTAAGATCTACAACATATTTTACTAAATCTCTAACTTTAGCATAATCGCCTTTGTACAGATAATATCTAGCCATTAATCCTTTTAATGCAGCTACAGATAGATCTGTTTTACTAGTAGTTCTATTATTAGCTGTCATTAGTTGCTCTGCTTTAGCAAAATCTGCTTCAATTTGAGCTTCTGTTTCAGCAATAGTACTTCTACCTTGCTTAGCTCTTGGATCATACTTTAGAGGTAATACAACACCTAAACTTGTTGGTGCTCCAGTATACTTTTGTCCATATAAGCGTAATAAATCAAAGAAACCTAAAGCTCTTACTGCATAAGCCTGTCCTTGTATAAAGTTTGCAGAAGGTTTATCACTAGCTTTAAATCCACTGATATCTGTATTAATCACAACATTCGCTGTTGCTACTGCTCTATAAATAAAAGTCCAAGTATTCTTCGCATATGCGTCTGAAGATATCTGAGTGTAATTCATTACGTTAACATAATAACCACTCGCAAGATTACTATACATTTCATCTGATCTCACCTCTCCGTATGCTAAGAAATCACAACCATAATAAGTTTTATCTCTCATTACATTAAACATACCTCTTGAAAACGATTCCAATTCCTGAATCGTTGTCAAAGGAGCTTGCTCCACTTCCTGGTTGAATTGTCTTTCTACAAAATCATCACTACATGAGACATTTACCATTAAAAGCCCTAGAGATAATAATGCTACTTTTAATATTTTATTTTTCATTTCTTCTAATTTTTAAAAACTTAAATTAACACCAAATAAGAATGATTTCAATACTGGTAAGTTTAGATCCGAGAATCCAGAGATATTGGTTTCAGGGTCATACTTCAGATTCTTATCAAATCTATAAGTCCAGGCATTATTAGCCATCACATAAACTTTAACAGAGTTAAGACCAGTTCCTTGAAGGAAATCACTATTAAATGTATATCCTAAACTTGCATTACTTAAACGGATATAATCACCTTTATATAGGAATCTTGTTGAAGCTGAGTTCGATCTCTTATTTCCACCGATAATTGGTTTTGGATTAGATGCTCCGGTATTCGTTGGAGTCCAGTAATCACCTGTTACATCGTATCCAGGATAACTTGATGTGTATTGTCCATCAGAGTATAAATAAGAAGCCCAGTTATCAAAGATCTTACCTCCAAAGCCATATGTAAACTGTGCATCAAGCGAGAATCCTTTATAAGAAAGGGAAGTATTAGCCCCTCCAAATACATTGCTTAAGAAAGACCCTTGTACTGCTTGTCTAGCTTTGTTATAGTTGTTAGTTGTTTCTCCATCCACACCATTTACATACCAAAGAGGATCTCCGTTATTTGGATCTACTCCTGCCCATTTTCTTAAATAGTAAGTTCTGGCCCCTTCACCTACTCTAATTGTTTGAGTTGAAGTATCAACATTTCCACCATATAATTCTGTAACCTCATTATGTAATGTTGATAAGTTAAATCCTACAGACCAGTTAAATTGGTTTCTATCACCTCTAAAGATATCTCCATTGACAGCAAATTCGAAACCTCTGTTTACTAATGAACCAATATTTTCAACAACATAGCTATTGAAATTCGGGTTATTTCCTTCAATTGGATCCATACCTCCTTGAGCTGCAGATAATGGAATATTGTAGATTAGATCCTTAGTTTTCTTGTTATAATATTCAGCAGTAATTGTCAATCTATTCTTAAAGAAACCTAAATCAAATCCAACGTTAAAAGGATTTACAGTTTCCCAAGATAAATTAGGACTGAATACTCTATTAATAACAGCAGCAGCCTGATCGTCATAATTCGTTGTATAAGAATATGTAGCATATGGATTTGCAGTGATCTGGTTACCTAATTTACCATATGATGCTCTAAACTTCAATAGAGAGATAGCCTCAATATTTTTAATCATATCAAAACGTGCTACATCTAAACCAACACCTACAGACCAGAAGTTACCTGCTTTTTTTCCAGGAAGGAATTGAGAAAGGATATCTCGTCTATATGATGCATCAAGCATTACTAACTTATCATAGTCATAGTGCCCCGTAACAGCATATCCATAACGAGATGAGATGTCTAATTGTCCATTATATCCAAAAGGAACAACAAAATTTTGAAGTGTCTGAAGTGTTGGAGTACCAACAGTGATTCCAGTTGCAGTTAAATATTTGTTGTCTTTTTTATAAGCTTCCTGAATTAATGAAGCTCCAAAATTATGACGGTCAAGTCTATAATTAAAGTCTAAGATATTCTGTACGTTGAAGTTAAAAAATCTGTTTACACCAGATTGCTTTAGCCCACTATAAGCTCTACCATCTCCGTGTAATGGATTCCAGTATTGTTCCTCCTCCATGTTAATGTATTCAGGAGAGAAAACAAATCTATAGGTAAGATTTTTTAATATTTTATACTCAACATTTAAGTTTGCAAAAGCTCTGAAAGTTCCAGCACGCTGATAGTTCATTTCTTGAAGCGCAGCCGGGTTAAAGTTACCATTACTTAACCTTCCATTCGATGCCCCAAGATAAAGGCTTCCATCTGGGTTTCTAGCAAGGTCAGTTGGTCTGTTAAAATATTGAGCAAGAATAGGGTTTGAGAAAGCTCCTCCAGCAGCCAATGTACTAATTTTTCCATAAGAAACCTGGAAGTCTGTACTAATTTTTAACTTATCAGTTGCCTGGTATGCAATTTTATTTGTAAAAGCAAGTCTATTGAAGTAAGAACCTTTAACAACACTTTCCTGGTTGAAGTAGTTGAATGAGCTATAATAAGTAAACTTTTCATTTCCCCCTGACACATTCACATCAAGATTCTGTTGATATCCTTTCTTTTGAGTTGCTTCTTGCCAATCAGTATTCGTTGGGTTTTTGAAAATATTAGCTAAACCTGTTCCTAAAGCGCCATTGGCAATTTGCTCTACAGTAAATGTTTTACCTTGTTGGTTTGAATATGCAGCAGCTAAATAACTTTTCCAGTTTGGAGAAGTGAAAGAAGGTTGTCCTTCTATAGCTCTGTCATTAAAACCACTATTGAAAGATGCGTTAAATTTCGCTTTTCCTTTTTTACCTGATTTTGTCGTAATAACGATAACTCCAGCTCCTGCATCAGCACCATAAACGGCAGTAGAAACAGCATCCTTAAGTACAGTTACGTTTTCAATATCATCAGGGTTTAATCCAGCAAGAGCATTGGTAGTTGTATTTTGCTTTGAAATATCTCCTGAAGAAACTCTTACCCCATCAACAATATAAATAGGTGAAGACACTCCATTAATTGAAGAAATACCACGAACACGAACATTCGTCATACCCCCAGGCTGTCCTGAAGCAGCACCTGTCTGTACCCCAGCTACTCTACCTTGTAACATTTTATCGACAGAAGCAACAGGAACATCCTCAATTGACTTAGCAGACATGGTACTAACAGCACCTGTCATTTCCTGAATTGTCTTTTTCTGACCGAATCCAACCATTACAACCTCTTCAATCTGAGTTGCATTAGCCGTATCTTTTTTGTTGTCTGTGCAAAAGCGGCTTGCCCCAAAAAGAACAACGCTCCAGCACTTAATACACGTAGTTTAACATTCATATTAACAAATTTTAATATATTTTAGAGGCAAATATGTTAATAAATATTAACACTAGCAAATTTTATATGCACAGATTAGTGATTTTCATTCACAATACAATAGAAAGACCCCTATCAAAACAGAAAGATTCACAATATTTATACGTCTTTATTATTGAAAATAAAAAATAAACCTATCAAAAAGGATTTAACAAATAATAATTCGATGTAAAAAAAATTATTTATAATGAATCTAAATTATAATAGTGCTAATTTTCAACTAAATACATATTTAAAATAAAAAAAATTAACCAGTTTTAGGGATATACAGAGTTTTATATAACACATTGCAAATTTCTATTTTTTAACCAAAAATGCTACAAAGCAACTCTTTAATAACGCTAATCTTTCTTTACTTAGAAAAAATTATTTTAACATCTTTTCATTTTATCTCAAACAGATACTGTAGAAAAGAAAATTTTTCATGAAACAGCTTAGGTACAGATTTCAATTTCAACCGCTAGCAAAAAAATAAGCCATCTTATTAAGATGGCTTATTCTATATACTTATATACCTGACTATTATTTCAGCTTTTTCTTAACAGCTACTTCTTCGTAAACTTCAAGAATATCTCCGATTTCAATATCGTTATATCCTTTTAAGTTAAGACCACATTCGTACCCTTTTGTTACTTCTTTAACATCATCTTTGAAACGCTTCAAGCTTTCAAGCTCTCCATCGAACTTCACAATACCATCTCTTAACAAACGTACTTTAGACTGTCTTGTCACCTTTCCTGTAAGAACCATACAACCTGCAATTGAACCTACTTTAGAAATCTTGAATACCTCACGGATCTCAACATTACCAATTACCTGCTCCTGGATTTCCGGAGAAAGCATACCTTCCATCGCTTCTTTTACTTCATCAATTGCTTTATAGATTACAGAATATGTTCTGATCTCAATTTCCTCACGGTCGGCAAGTTCTTTCGCATTAGCACCAGCTCTTACATTAAATCCAATGATAATAGCATCTGATGCTGCCGCTAAGTTGATATCAGATTCTGTGATCTGTCCAACACCTGAGTGAAGGATTTTCACGCTGATTTCTTCTGTTGATAATCTTTGTAACTGATCAGAAAGTGCTTCTACAGAACCATCCACGTCACCTTTAAGGATAATATTCAATTCTTTGAATTCTCCTAAAGCAATACGTCTACCTAATTCTTCAAGGGTTGTATGTTTTTTCGTCCTGATAGAAAGTTCTCTCTGTAACTGCTCTCTCTTATTAGCGATCGCTTTACCTTCACTTTCGTCAGTGTAAACACGGAATTTATCACCAGCTGTAGGTGCCCCGTCTAAACCTAAGATTGTTGCAGGAATCGAAGGTCCTGCCTCTGCAAGATTTTTCCCTCTTTCATCAAGCAATGCCTTTACTTTACCGTGATTTTTACCTGCTACTACATAGTCACCCACTCTTAATGTTCCGGTTTGCACCAACATCGTTGCTACATATCCTCTTCCTTTATCAAGAGATGCTTCGATAACAACTCCATTCGCTGAACGGTCCGGATTAGCTTTTAGTTCAAGCATTTCTGCCTGTAATAAAACTTTCTCCAACAATACGTCTACATTATTACCGAATTTAGCAGAGATTTCCTGAGCCTGAACGTTTCCACCCCATTCTTCTACTAAAACCGGCGGGTTTAATCCAGAAAGTTGCTGACGGATGTTGTCAGGATTTGCATTTGGTTTATCTACTTTGTTGATCGCAATAATCATTGGTACTCCTGCAGCCTGAGCGTGGGCAATTGCTTCTTTTGTTTGTGGCATTACATCATCATCAGCAGCAATTACGATAATTGCGATATCTGTGATCTGAGCACCTCTTGCTCTCATCGCTGTAAAAGCCTCGTGACCTGGTGTATCTAAGAATGTAATTCTCTGACCATTTTCCAGTTTCACATTATAAGCCCCAATGTGCTGAGTAATACCTCCTGATTCACCTGCAATTACGTTAGTTTTTCTAACATAATCCAGTAATGAAGTTTTACCGTGGTCAACGTGTCCCATTACAGTAACTACAGGAGCTCTTGATACTAAGCTTTCTTCGCTATCGATTTCATCTTCTGCATCTGTATCCTCAAGATCAGCATCAGAGAATTCAATTTTATATCCGAATTCATCGGCTACTAACAATAAGGTATCAGCTTCCAGTCTTTGGTTCATGGTAACCATTACCCCAAGGGAGAAACAAGCAGAGATTACTTCAGTTGGAGAAACGTTCATTAAGCTCGCTAATTCTCCTACCGTAATAAATTCTGTTACTTTCAGCGTTCTGTCTTGTGCTTCAAGCTCCTGCTGACGTTCATCTTGCTCTCTACGGAAAGTTCTTTTATCTTTTCTGTGTTTTGCAGATTTAGATTTACCACCTTTATTGGTAAGTTTTTCTAAGGTTTCCTTGATCTGGTTTTTAACTTGCTCGTCAGTTAATTCAACTGGCATCACTCTTTGACCAGGTCTGTTGTTTTGACCTCCTTTCTTAAATCCACCCCCTTGGCCACCTGGACGGTTTCCACCTTGGTTATTTCCGAAACGGTTTCCACCTTGACCACCTTGACCTTGCGGACGATTTCCTTGTCCACCCTGTCCCTGGCGGTTTCCACCTTGTCCACCACCATTATTATTGTGCGGACGGTTTCCACCTTGGCCACCTTGGTTATTATTTCCAGAGTTTTGATTGTTTCCACCTTGGCCTTGGTTATTCTGACCTCCGCCTGGTTTTTCAATTCTCTTTCTTTTCTTTTTAGCACCAGCTCCTGGTTTTGGTGCAAATTGAGTTAAGTCAATTTTTTCACCTACGATCTTAGGACCGTCCAGTTTCTGATAAACAGTTTCAATTTTTTGAGGTTCCTGATTTTCAGGTTCAGCATCCACTTTTGGAGCTTCTATTTTTTTCTCTTCTACCACTGGTTTTGGAGTTTCTTTTACAGGTTCTACCGGTTTTTCTTCTTCTTTTTTCTCCTCCATTTTTGGTTTGTCTTTTTTCACAGGTCTATTTCTAGATTCTATTTGAGACAAATCAATTTTATCCAAAACTTTAAATTCCTGCTTTTCTGGAGCTGCTTTTACTTCCGGTTCTTCTTTCACAATCTCTTCTTTCTTTTCTTCAACCGGTGACGCTACAGGAGCAGCAGGGGTTTCTTCAACTTCAGGTTTTGCAGGTTCTAAATCTATCTTACCTAAAATTTTAGTTTCTGGTTTATTTGCTTTAGCTCTTATCACTTCAGGGGTTTTCTTCTCTTCAATTTCCAGTTTTTCTTCTGGAACTTTAGTGATCACCACCTCATGGGAAGCTTTTCTTTGTTCGCCATCTTTAGCAAACTCAGCTTCCAATGCAGAATATGCCGATTCTTCCAATTGAGCGTTAGGATTGCCTTCAACCTCGAAACCCTTTGAGTGTAAAAACTCTACTAATCTGGACATCGAGATGTTGAATTCCTTAACCGCTTTATTTAATCTAATTTTTGGCATCTATATTATTTACTGTTTTTTAATTTTTAAAATTAAAGTATTTCCTTTTACTGTCTTATTAAGATTTATTTACCTCTTAATCTTCAAATTCTTCTCTCAGAATACGTTTAACCTCTTCAATTGTTTCTTCTTCAAGGTCAACCATATTTAAAAGACTCTCAGTCTCTTTATCCAATACTGATTTTGCAGTTGTAAGTCCTACTTTCTTAAACTCATCCAAAATCCACTGCTCGATATCGTCATTAAATTCTCTCAATTCAACATCGTCATCCTCGCTGGACTCTCTGTAAACATCTATTTCATATCCTGACAACCAAGAAGCCAGTCTGATATTTTGTCCTTGTTTTCCGATTACTTTAGAAATTTCTTCAACAGGAGTATAAACTAATGCATAGTTAGCATTTTCGTTGATATCAATTTTGTTAACAGTTACATTTCCTAAAGCTCTCTTCACCAAAATCTCAGGGTTTTTAGACCACTGAATAACATCGATGTTTTCATTTCTCAACTCTCTTACTACCCCATGAATTCTGGATCCTTTAACACCTACACAAGCTCCTACAGGATCAATTCTGTCATCATAAGCATCTACTGCGATCTTCGCCTTTTCTCCTGGGATTCTTACTACCTTTTTCAAGATAATCGTTCCGTCCTGGATTTCAGGAATTTCCAGCTCTAATAATTTCTCTAGGAATTTAGGTGCAGTTCTGGAAATAATAATCTGCGGTTTTGAACCTTTAAAATCTACTGTCTCAACAATAGCTCTGATATTCTCACCTTTTTTAAAGAAATCGGATGGGATCTGGTTTTCTTTTGGTAAAATAAATTCGTTTCCTTCGTCATCTAGCAAGATAACATGCTTGTGACGGATGTGGTGAATTTCACCTACAACGATTTCACCAATTTTGTCTCTAAACTGTTCGTACAGCATCGCATTATTATGCTCCTGAAGTTTTGTAGCCAGGATTTGCTTAAGGGTAAGAATATTTCTTCTTCCCAACTGTGCAACAGGAATTTCCATTGTAAAGTCCTCACCTACTTCGAAGGTAGGGTCAATCTTCTTCGCTTCAGAAATTTCAATTTCCAAATCATCATCTTCAGACATTTCGTCCTCTACAATTGTTTTATTTAAAAATATCTGAAAATCCCCTTTATCCGGGTTTACAATCACATCAAAGTGGTCATCTGAATCGAATCTTTTTCTCAAAAGAGTCTTCAGTGAATCTTCAATAATTGCCATAAGATCAATCTTACTGATCCCTTTTTCGTCTTTAAAATCACCAAAGGATTCAATCAACGCTATATTATCCATCTATTCTTTTTTCTTTTTTAAAATTTAATTACTACTAATGCCTTTTTAATCTCAGAGTAAGCAATCTCTTTCTCCTCCTCCACATCTACTTTCCCTTTTCCGATATCTTTCGGTTTACGGTAACGCAGAACAAGTGTGATTTTCTCTTCATCTACTTTTGACAACTCTCCTTCAATTTTAGAAGAATCCTCCAGCATCACTTCAATCTCTCTTCCTATGTTTTTATTGAACTGTCTTGGTGTTACTAATGGCTCGCTTAATCCCGCAGACATCACCTGAAGGCTGAAATCATGTTCTTCACGATCCATATTGAATTCTATAGCACGGCTTGCATCAAGGCAGTCCTGTAAAGAAACTCCATTATCACCATCTAAAATCACTGTAATATCATCCCCTGCAGAGATCTTTAGATCAATAAGAAAAAAGATCTTTTCTGGTCTCAAGGAATTCATTTAATAATTCTTCAATTCTTTTTTTAAACTCCATACATTCTTTTATCTTGATTTACAGTACGAAAAAAGGCTTTCTTGCGAAGCCTTCCCATTTTTTCCGTAAATCCATTGCAAATATACGCTTTTTTTCCAAAAATGCAAAATTATCTTATTATCAAGCAAATAGAAGGAAATTCATTTACATTAAATTAAAGAAGCAGATGAAGGTATTTTTATTACTTTTGTCTTTGAATTAAAAAAACAAACATTTTGAATATAACGATTGTAGGAACAGGTTATGTAGGATTAGTTACGGGAACTACCCTTGCGGAACTTGGCAATTCAGTATACTGTGTTGATATTGATGAAAAAAAAGTAGAAGGTATGAAAAACGGCATAGTTCCCATCTATGAGCCGAATCTTGAAGAGATGTTTCTTAGAAATATCCAGTCTGAAAGATTATTTTTCACTACCAATTTAAAAGAAGCTTTAGATAAAAGTGAAGTGATTTATCTGGCATTACCAACTCCTCCAGGAGAGGATGGCTCAGCAGATCTTTCTTATGTATTGAAGGTCGCCAATGACATTGGAGAAATGATGACCGAGTATAAGGTTGTTGTGAACAAAAGTACTGTTCCTGTAGGTACTGCTGACAGAGTAAGAGAGACCATATCGTCTAAAACAAACATCCCTTTTGATGTTGTTTCCAATCCTGAATTTTTAAGAGAAGGCTTTGCCGTTGAAGATTCCATGAATCCTGCAAGAGTAGTTGTAGGAGCAAGTTCTGAAAGAGCGAGAGATATTATGGCTAAAATTTACCAGCCATTTACGAATACCGGCATTCCGATTATTTTTATGGATGAAAAATCATCGGAACTTACAAAATATGCCGCCAATTCATTTCTGGCAGTAAAGATTACCTTTATGAATGAAATTGCTAATTACTGTGAAAAAGTAGGTGCTGATGTAGATAAAGTAAGATTAGGAATGGGTAGTGATGACAGAATCGGACACAGATTCCTATTCCCAGGCATTGGGTATGGTGGAAGCTGCTTCCCTAAAGACGTAAAAGCTCTCATAAAATCCGGAAAACAGGAAGATTTCAATTTCCAGATTCTGGAAGCTACTGAAAATGTGAATACTTCACAAAAAGTAATTCTTGTTTCTGAAATTGAAAAATATTTCGGCGGAAATATAGAAGGGAAAAAGATTGCAATGTGGGGTCTTGCCTTCAAAGCCAATACAGATGATATCAGAGAAGCCTCTTCTTTGGACAACATTGCTCTTCTATTGGAAAAAGGAGCAACAGTTGTAGCTTATGATGCAGTTGCCGAAGCGAATGTTCAAAAACTTCTGGGAGAAAAAATTCAATATGCTAAAGGAATGTATGATGCACTGGAAGATGTAGATGCTTTATTTATTGCTACAGAATGGCCGGAATTCAAAAATCCTAATTTTGAGCTTATGGCTAAAAAAATGAAAAATAAAGTTATTTTTGACGGAAGAAACATGTATCCGTTAGAAATTCCAGAACAAAACGGATTCTATTATAAAAGTATAGGTAGGAAAACAATTACAAAATAAAGAAATGAAAAATATCATTATTACGGGGGGAGCAGGATTCATCGGATCCCATGTTGTAAGAGAATTTGTAAAAAACAATCCGGAAAGTATGATCATCAATCTTGATGCACTTACTTATGCCGGGAATTTAGAAAATCTAAAGGACATTGAAAATGAGCCTAACTATGTTTTCGAAAAAGCAGATATCACAAAACCAGAAGAACTAAGAAAAGTTTTTGAAAAATATAATCCGGATGCAGTTGTGCATTTGGCAGCAGAAAGCCACGTTGACAGAAGTATTACTGATCCAATGGCTTTTATCAACACCAATGTAAATGGAACAGCAAATCTTCTAAACCTTTGTAAGGAGTTCTGGACTTTAAACCCGGACCATACTCACGGAAGGTTCCCCGATGAAAAAAGAACAAATCTGTTCTATCATGTTTCCACTGATGAAGTATACGGAAGCTTAGGAGAGACAGGATTTTTCCTTGAAACAACTTCTTACGATCCTCAATCTCCATATTCCGCTTCAAAAGCAGCTTCAGACCATTTGGTAAGAGCTTATGGAAATACATATGGAATGCCATTCATTGTATCTAACTGTTCAAACAATTATGGACCAAACCATTTCCCAGAGAAATTAATTCCACTTTGTATTTCTAATATTATTAATGAAAGACCATTACCTATTTACGGAGATGGGAAATATACAAGAGACTGGCTATTTGTTATTGATCATGCGAGAGCTATTCATCAGATATTCAATGATGCTAAAACCGGAGAGACTTATAATATCGGAGGATTCAACGAATGGCAGAATATCGATCTTGTAAAAGAACTGATCAAACAAATGGATGCTAAATTAGGAAAACCGGAAGGTTATTCTGAAAAGCTAATCACTTTTGTAAAAGACAGACCTGGCCACGATAAGCGCTATGCTATTGATGCCAATAAATTAAACAAAGATTTAGGCTGGAAACCATCTGTAACATTTGAAGAAGGATTAGGAAAAACCATCGACTGGTATCTTGAAAATAAGGAATGGCTGGAAAATGTAACCAGCGGAGATTATCAAAAATACTACGAAAAACAGTATAACTAAAGAACAAATACATAGTCATCAGCCATTTCAATTGTTGATGACTATGACATTTCATTATATAGTTCATTCTCCTATAATATCAGTTATACCAGATAAAAATCTAAAAGAACTGATAAGCTTCATAAAAAGATTGTGACCATTTTTCAAACTCAACTCAATCTTTTAAGGAACTATTGATCTCAACATCAAAAACAATTGGACTATACAATTAGAGAATACCAAATAATAAGAAAAAAGATGAAAGGAATAATATTAGCCGGAGGATCCGGGACAAGACTTTACCCTCTAACTATTGCCGTAAGCAAGCAGTTGATGCCTGTTTATGACAAACCTATGATTTATTATCCACTATCCACTTTACTTTTAGCTGGAATTAAGGATATTCTGATTATTACTACTCCACATGACCAATCTGGATTCATTAAATTATTGGGCGATGGCTCACAGATTGGCTGTAATATAGAATATGTTGTACAACCTAGCCCGGATGGGTTAGCACAAGCTTTCATTCTGGGAGAGCAGTTTATTGGTAATGATCCCGCAGCACTTGTTTTAGGAGATAATATCTTTTATGGTTCTGAAATGGGAACTTTATTAAAAAATAAAACCAATCCGGACGGAGGTGTTGTTTTCGCTTATCATGTTGCTGATCCTGAAAGATATGGAGTTGTAGAATTTGATGATGATTTCAAAGCGATTTCCATCGAGGAGAAACCATTGAAACCTAAATCTAATTATGCAGTCCCTGGCCTATATTTTTATGACAACAATGTAGTGGAAATTGCCAAAAACATACAGCCTTCTGCAAGA
Organism: Chryseobacterium capnotolerans; assembly: GCF_021278965.1. NCBI lineage: Bacteria > Pseudomonadati > Bacteroidota > Flavobacteriia > Flavobacteriales > Weeksellaceae > Chryseobacterium > Chryseobacterium capnotolerans. The sequence continues at coordinate 4,471,914 of NZ_CP065589.1, forward strand.
GGAGAGCTGGAAATTACAGACATCAATAATGTTTATCTGAAAAGCGGTAAACTTGAAGTTGGAGTTCTAGATAGAGGCACAGCATGGCTGGATACGGGTACTTTTGATTCCCTTAATGATGCTTCAGAATTTGTAAGTGTTATTGAAAAAAGACAAGGCTTCAAGATTGGATGTATAGAAGAAATTGCATTCAGAAATAAATTCATCAACGAAGATAAACTACTGGAAACCGCTGCAAAATATGGAAAAAGCGGCTACGGCGAGTACTTAAAAAAACTTGTTGGTCAATAATCACATCATTTATAAACTTTAAAAACTATTGGCTTTATAGTCAATAGTTTTTGTCATAATAACAAATATCAATATATTAGTTATTATTTTTTAGTTTTACGTAAACAATAACTTACCAACTAAAATACGGCAAGAATTAATTATTATAAATTTGTAAAAACTCACACTGATGAATGAACCACAGCAAAAGTGGACAGAAACCATTGAAGCGAATCATTCTTTATTTGATTTAAAACTCAAAGAAGTCTGGCGGTATAAAGATCTTATTTACATGTTTGTAAAGAGGGATTTCATATCAAGCTTCAAGCAAACCATTTTGGGTCCAATCTGGTTTTTTATAAATCCCATCTTTACAACAATCACCTATCTGATTATTTTTGGAAGATTTGCAAAATTACCTACAGACGGTGCTCCCGGCATCATATTTTATCTATCAGGAGTTACTCTATGGAATTATTTCTCCGGAGCATTGCTGGGGACAACAGCAACCTTTACAGGGAATGCCAATATCTTTGGTAAAGTATATTTTCCAAGATTAGTAACCCCCATATCAATTGTCATTTCAAACCTGATGCGTTTAAGTGTACAATTTATCTTGTTCCTGATTGTATGGGGATATTATCTTATCAATCATGAAGTTTCTCCTAATTGGTGGATCTTAGCCACTCCTTTTTTATTAATCCTTATGGCCCTTTTTGCATTGGGAGTTGGAATGATATTTTCTGCACTTACAACAAAATATAAGGACTTAAGTATGCTTTTGACGTTTGGTATCAGCTTATATATGTATGCGACACCGGTAATTTATCCTGTATCTATGCTTCCTGGATATTTCAAAAAGCTTGCTAAATTCAACCCATTAACAGGTATTTTTGAATGCTTCAAGTATGGTTGGCTAGGTGTGGGAGATTTTTCTCCGGTAATGCTGGTTGTAAGTACTATTATTATCCTGATTCTTCTGGTAATAGGAGTTATCACCTTTAATAAAGTAGAGAAAACCTTCATGGATACTGTATAGTTGAAGATAAAAACACTAGAATAAAAATTTAAAACTGAAAAAAATGCTAGCTTTAAAAGCAGAAAACATATCAAAACAATATCGTTTGGGTGAAGTGGGAACAGGAACTCTTTCCCATGACCTCAACAGGTTTTGGCATAAGATAAGAGGCAAAGAAGATCCTTACTTAAAGATTGGTGAAGCCAATGACAGAGCTTCCAAAGGAAATTCTGACTACGTATGGTCACTCCGTGATATCAACTTTGAAATTGAACAAGGAGATGCTGTAGGCATCATTGGTAGAAACGGAGCCGGGAAATCAACATTGTTGAAACTGTTGAGTAAAGTAACCAAACCCACCACAGGAAAGATTTATACAAATGGCCGAATAGCCTCTCTATTAGAGGTAGGAACCGGTTTTCATCCTGAAATGACAGGTCGGGAAAATGTATTTCTAAATGGTGCCATTCTGGGGATGACCAGAAAAGAGATTACCCGTAAATTTGATGAAATCGTAGACTTTTCAGGAGTTGAAAGATATATTGATACCCCTGTTAAAAGATATTCTTCGGGAATGTATGTGCGTCTTGCCTTTGCAGTGGCAGCCCATCTTGAATCTGAAATTTTAATTGTAGACGAGGTTCTTGCAGTAGGTGACGCTGATTTCCAGAAAAAATGTTTAGGAAAGATGAATGATGTGGCAAAGGGAGAAGGCAGAACCATTCTGTTTGTAAGCCATAATATGACTGCAGTAAAAGAGCTTTGCAATAAAGGTATCCTTTTGACCCAGGGAGCTCTGGAATATGAAGGAGATATGCTGAGTACCATTATAGAATATCAAAAAAACAGTACCTCTACGTCTCATTATCAATACAATGGTAATCTTGATGATGCCATAGGAAACGAAAATATCAGAATAAAAGAGTTTTCAGTATCCGCTCAACATGGTGAACTCATTGATATTAATTCCGGGATAAAAGTTAAATTAGTTTTTCATAATAACCGCCCCAATATCAATCTTGATGCAACATTTGAATTAAGAAACTATGAAGAACTTATTATCTTCCATGTAGGAAAAATTCTTAGTAAGAATCAGGATTCTAAAACAGGAGATTATTCTATTGAGTTTGATATTCCGGCAGGATTGTTAAATGCTGGGAATTACTACTTTAAATTGTTTTTCGGGAAAGACCAGACTGAAGCCTTATTTATTCTTGATAATTCTGTAGGATTTGAAGTCGAAAACGTAAAAGTAGGAAGCAAAATGCATGTGTACCCAGGAATTACAAGACCTAACTTTGACTATAATGTAAAAATGCCATGATACCCCAAATAATACAGTTTCCAAAAATATATGATAAGCGGGGAAACCTTTCATTTCTTGAACACCCCAATCAACTTCCTTTTGAAATTGCCAGGACCTACTGGATCTATGATGTTCCGGGTGGAGAACTTAGAGGCAGCCATGCTTTTAAAGAGCAACAGGAAGTGATCATTGCTTTATCAGGCAGCCTTGACGTTGTCATCCATGATGGAAAGGAAGAAAAAGTGTATTCACTAAACCGTTCCTATTACGGGTTATACATTCCTAAAATGTATTGGAGGAGACTTGAAAATTTTTCAACCAACTCTCTGGCTCTCATTGTTTCTGATAAATCGTATGATGAGAATGACTACATAAGAGATTTTGAAACCTTTAAACAACTTACCCATGAAGGATAAAGTTTCAGTTTTTGATTGCAGTGTCATCGATCTTGGCAAAATAGGTTTCGATGAAGGTAATCTCACAGTGGTTGAAAATGATTCTCATTTTCCTTTTAACGTAAAAAGAGTTTTTTATCTGTATGATATTTCTGGAGGTGAAAGCCGGGGTGCCCATTCCCATAAAGAATGTCATCAATTTCTGATTGCAGCCAGTGGAAGTTTTGAAGTATCACTGGATGACGGAAAATTTAAAAGACAGGTATTTCTTAATCGTCCCGATCTAGGATTACACATTCCCCCGGGAATTTGGGCTTCAGAAATGAACTTTTCTTCAGGAGCTATTTGTCTGGTTTTGGCTTCTCACCACTATAATGAAAACGATTATGTGAGAGACTATGATACTTTTTTAAAAATACAAAATGGATTATAAAAAACACCCTTTGGCCGACGTCCAATCTGAGAATATTGGTGCAGAAACAATGATCTGGCAGTTTTGTGTTATTTTAAAAAACGCTAAAATAGGCAGCAACTGTAATATCAACTGTAATGTATTCATAGAGAATGATGTGGTCATTGGAGATAATGTAACAATAAAGCCTGGAGTTCAGGTATGGGACGGAGTTACCCTTGAGGATAATGTTTTTATTGGTCCTAATGTAACTTTCACCAATGACTTAATTCCTCGTTCTAAGCAATATCCAATAGAATTCAGTAAGACTCTTGTGAAAAAGGGAGCTTCTATTGGGGCCAATGCAACGATCATTGCCGGTAATACCATTGGAGAAAATGCTTTAATCGGAGCTGGAAGTGTGATCACAAAAGATGTTCCGCCCAACACCGTTTGGTTTGGAAATCCGGCAAAGCAAAAAGGGACTATTATTAATGGAGAAATAACATATACAAACACTCATGATTAAATTTTTAGATCTTCAGAAAATTAATTTAGAATACCAACAGGAAATAGAGGCTAAACTCATTGATGTTTTCCGTTCCGGATGGTACTTGATGGGAAAAGAGCTTTCAAATTTTGAAACGAACCTTTCCGATTATATTGGTGCAAAACATGCCATTGGAGTAGCTAATGGTCTGGATGCCCTTCGTCTTATTCTTCGAGGCTATATAGAATTGGGAGTGATGAATCCCGGCGATGAAATTATTGTTCCCTCCAATACTTATATTGCTTCTATTCTCGCCATTTCCGATAACGGATTAGTTCCCGTTTTGGTAGAACCGGAAATCAATACTTATAATATTGACATTTCTAAAATTAAAGAAAAAATTACGTCTAAAACAAAAGGTATTCTGCTTGTTCATTTACAAGGAAGAGTTGTTTTTTCAGATCAGCTTAGGGAAATTGCTCGTCAATATCATCTTAAAATCATTGAAGATAATGCCCAGGCCATTGGTGCTGAATGGGATGGTATAAAATCCGGAAATCTTGGAGATGCAGCCGGGTTCAGTTTCTATCCTGGTAAAAACCTTGGAGCTTTGGGAGATGCAGGAGCAGTAACAACCAATGATGATGATCTGGCTAAAGCCATCAGAGCATTGGCAAACTATGGTTCCAATCAGAAATATGTCAATATTTATAAAGGATTAAACTCCAGATTGGATGAAATTCAGGCTGCCGTTTTGGATATTAAGCTTAAATATATTGATCGTGAAAATGAAGTAAGGAGAGCTATTGCCCAACGTTTCACCAATGAAATTACACATCCTGAAATCATCCTTCCTGAATATCCCGAAAATGAAAAAGAGCATGTATGGCATGTTTTTGTAATCAGATCATCAAAAAGAGATGAACTTCAGGCCTATCTTACGGAAAATGGAGTTCAAACCCTAATCCACTACCCTATTCCACCTCACAAACAGGAAGCTTATAAGGAATGGGAACAACTTTCGTTTCCCATCAGTGAAAAAATACATCAGGAAGTTCTAAGTCTTCCTATATCTTCTGTAATGAACGAGGAAGATATAACGACGATCATTAAAGCTATAAACAAGTTCTAAATGCCAAAAAGGAAAAGACTTTTATTTGTAACCAATTCATTACAAAAAGCGGGATCTGAAAAATATACTTTTGAAATAGTAAAGAATATAGATAAATCGCTGTTTGATGTGGAAGTATTGACCACTGCTGATGTTCATCTAAATAAAAAATTTCCGCATGTTTATTATTTTGAACTCAAGAAATTAGGCATAAAGATTCACACTACTCTTTACAGGCCGGGAGAAATTCAACCGTCTTTCATCAATCTTCTTCCTCTCAAAAAAGTCTCTAATTATATTCTATTCAGAATTAACAGATATAGAAGAAGCAGTCTGTACAACAAAAGACTACGTAAGCTTTTTAGTTCTTTTGATGCGGTCATCCTGGTGGATGCTTTATTCTTTCATCATATAAAAAATAACCTTGATCCAGGTATCTACTTTGAAACGCATTTGATGTGCCATCAGGCCCAGTTTAATAGGGATTTCAAAATTTATGATGCCTATGACAAAAATTCTACTGAATATAATTTTGTATATGCTGATGAATATCAATTAAGCGAAATAGAAGCCCAGGAAGTTAAAATAAAAAATACCTTTGGATTCCCATTATCAATAAATGTTGATGATTTGAATCCTGTAGATTACCACAAAATTGTGGAAAAGAAGGAATTTAATATTGGTGTCTTTACAAGAATCAATCGAATAAAGCCTATTGACAAGATTTTGGAAGCTTTTGAGATTTTAAAAAATTTAAATGCTGAAGTAAAACTTAAAATCTTTGGCCACATTCAAGATCCTGATTATCATAAAGAATTAATGGAGATCATTAAAAATAAAGGACTCAATCATCATATTTCGTTTGAAGGTCATGCTGAAAACATGTTGGAAGGGATTAAAGAAAAGAATGTTTCTCTTGCATGGATTGTCTCCATCTATGAATATGTAGGATATGCTGCCACTGAATTATGTATGAATAATATCCCTATTATTCTGGATAATATTGATGGAAATAATTCAATAAAGCCTATTGACAATGAGACATCTATCCCACCCTATTTTTACACCCCTTCAGAACTGGCAAAACATACGCATTATATCATATCCAACAACAAGTTAGAAGAGTTGCAGCAGTTGGAAACAGATCAATTTTTATCTCACCATGATCTTGAGAAAAATATAAGCAAGTACGAACAATACCTGCTAAAAACACTTAAAAACCAAGAAGAAAAAATCCAATAAATTATGACTCCCAAAGTATCTGTTATCGTACCTTGCTACAATCAGGCTCAGTATCTTGATGAATGTCTTCAATCTGTTCTTGACCAGACACATCAAAACTGGGAGTGCATTATTGTCAATGACGGATCTACAGATACCACTGAGGAAACAGCTAAAAAATGGATTGCAAAAGACCCCCGATTCAGTTATGTTTACAAGGAAAACGGAGGGCTGTCTTCTGCAAGAAATGCGGGACTGGAAAAAGCACAGGGAGATTACATTCAGTTTTTAGATAGTGATGATATGATTCATCGTGAAAAATTTTCCAAAAGCCTGATTCATCATTCAGAATATCCGTTAATGGTAAGCCAATTTACTATTTACAGAAATCACACCCATTACCCCGGCTACAACCATGTAGAGCAGGAATACCTTTCTTTTGAAGGTATAGTATTCGGATGGGATTTAAAATTCAGTATCCCTATTCACTGTTCCCTGATCTCTAAAGAGCTCCTTAAAGGATTTCTTTTTGACACTTCTTTAACAAGCTGTGAAGACTGGCTGATGTGGATTTATGTCATGAAAGATTATCCGAAGGTTTTTCTTGTAGATGAACCACTGGCCCATTATCGTAAAGAAGACAATAATAGCAGTATGTCTTCAGACCTTTACAAAATTCTCCACCAGAGAATCAAAATCTTACCTATATTAAAAAAACTATATGGTGATGATCTTCATGACCGGTTAGCCTATCACATCATTGATGTACGCTCTTCTCAATTTATTGAAATGAGATCTGAATTCTATAAGATAACAGGAGGCAGATTGATATCCGGCTATCTGAATTTCAAAAAATATTATTATAAACTTTTTCAAAAAAGAACTAAAACCGGATTTTGCTCTAAAAGAGGTTCCGTTTCCGTTATATAAAATTTTAATATCTTCAACCGATGAAAATATCCGTGGCCCTCTGTACCTATAACGGGGAAAAATATATCGCAGAACAGCTGGAAAGTATTCTCAAGCAGGAAAAATCTGTCTACGAAATCATCATCTGTGATGATGGTTCTACCGATGATACATTAAGGATTATTACTCATTATGAAAATCAGTTTCCGGAGATCATTAAAGTATATCAGAATTCGGAGAACCTAGGTTATATAGGTAATTTTGAAAAAGCGATGAGCCTTTGTACCGGAGACCTTATTTGTCTTTGTGATCAAGATGACCGATGGTTTACCAATAAAACCGCTGCAATTGCTGAAATTTTTGAAAAGCACCCTCATATTGATATTGTATGCCATAACATTAAACTTTTTGGCGAGGCAATTGATCCTTCGGAGCCAATTACCTATTGGGACCTGGATTCAACCCATCCAAATACATTAACACAGCCTCAAGATATTATCAAAAGGATCTTATATCAGGGTAATATATTCCCGGGTATGAGTATGGCCATCAGAAATACTTTTTGAAGAAACACCTTCCTCTGAAAAGAATCAATCCGGTAATCATTCACGATTATGAACTGCTGTTACTGGCTGCAGATAAAGATGCCGTTTGGACGGAAGAACAAATTTTAGGAGAATACCGCATACATCCCAAGCAAAGTATCGGTTACAAAACATTTTCTCATTTTAAAGCTTCTGAAAAACAAATCATTTCACGAGAAACATTATTTACGATATTTAAAAGACATCCTTTTGTAAAAAACACGATTAAAGATCTTAACCTGAATGCTGATCTTGAAAAAGGACATACTTTATATTGCCTTGAACAGTATAAAAATTATCTCAAAAACATTCCTTTTTTGGAGCGGGTAATCACCAAAATCAAAATGAAATACTATTTTCATATATTTGATTACCTGAAATAAATAATTCATATTCTTTTATATGAGATATTGTTCCCCCTATAACACAATTAATGAACCCACTAACATATGATTATTGGCAACGGTATTATAGCAAACGCTGTAAAACATTATGACAGAGAAGATATTATTTTTTTTGCATCTGGAGTTTCAAACTCCCTGGAGACAAGAACATCAGAATTTGAAAGAGAATTTTCTCTTTTAAAAACAGTCTATGAAAACAACCGGGAAAAGAAACTGATATATTTTTCTACCCTGAGCATTCATGACCAATCCAAACAAAACAGTCCTTATGTTATTCATAAAAAAGAAATTGAAGCTTATATAGAAAATAATATTGTCCATTACCTCATCCTGAGAATTGGCAATATTGTAGGAAAAGGCGGAAATCCAAATACACTTTTCAACTTTCTTAAAACACAGATTGACAATAACAAAGAATTCACCCTGCATCTTAAAGCCAGAAGGCTTCTTTTAGATATTGAAGATATCTGCAGATTTGTAGAATCTCATGGCTTACAAGCGGATAATAAAACCATCAATTTTTCCTTTCCATACTATTATGATTTAAAGGAAATCATCAATGCTATTGAAAGAGAAACAAATAAAAAAGGACTTTATCAAGAGGCTGATGAAGGGGATTTTTACACCGTAGATTTTGATGAAGATATCATGACTTTTTTCTCTGAAAAAAAGCCAGCAGAATATTTAAAAAACCTAACCAGAAAGTATATTTAAAATGGCCAGTATTTATGTTATTATTGTTACTTACAATGCCATGCAATGGGCAGAAAAATGTTTTACAAGCTTAAGACATTCTTCTATTCCTGTTAAATGCATCACCATAGACAACGGCTCTACTGATGGGACACAGGAATATATAACTACTCATTTTCATGAAGTAGATTTTATACAGTCTGCTGAAAATCTTGGGTTTGGAAAAGCCAATAATTTAGGAATTGAAAAAGCCTATAAAGAAGGTGCTGATTTTTTCTACCTGATGAATCAGGATGCCTGGATCTATCCGGATAGCTTTCAACAGATTTTGGATGTGTATAATCATTACCCTGATCATAAGCAGATCGGGATTTTAAGTCCTATGCATCTTGATGGGAGCGAGAAAAAGTTTGATCTACATTTTGAAGACTATCTTGCCAAAGACCTAAGGAATAACCGGATGCTTTCAGACATCTATTTTGGCGAAAAAAAGACATATTATGAAATTCGCTTTGTAAATGCAGCACACTGGTGTATTCCCAGAGGTATTATTGAAAAAGTAGGCGGTTTTAATCCTTATTTCTTTCATGGGGCCGAAGATTATGAATACGTTAACCGTATAACCTATTTCGGACTCAAAATACTAGTATGCTCTCAAAGCAAAGTGGTACACGACACAGTACAGTCCTTTTATAAAGAAGAACCTAAGAATAAAGAGGAGCTGCTACAGAATAAAAGGCTTTCCATGATTATGCAGAGGGAAACAAAATACCTTGATCTTAACTATCCTTATGATACTAAAAGAGAGAAAAAAGCTCTATTTTCTTTTGCCCTTAAAATGGGAGCTAAAGGAAATAGGAGTGAGTATAAATTTTATATGGAGCAGTATAAATATTTCTCCGAAAAATTTAATGAAATTGAAACAGCCCGAAAAACAGCAATGACCGCTCAACACCCATTCCTGAATATTTAAAAAGAATGAATATGGAGAAACTCCCTATAAGTATCTGCATTCTTTCCTGGAAAACAGGAAATACCCTGAGAAACACCCTGAAGTCTTACCAGAAGTATGGTCTTTTGGATATGATTGATGATATTGTCATTCTTTTTCAGGAAGTAAGTGAGTCCGATAAAAAGCTGGCTGATCAGTATAAAATCAGATATATAGGATTAAAGGATAATATTGGTATCGGAAAAGGCATGAAAACACTGGCTGAGAATGCAGTCTGTGAAAATATTCTTTTTCTGGAGCATGACTTCGAGCTCATTGAAAATAAGGAAACTGTATTTTCCCGTCTCCAAAGCGGATTAAAAATGCTTGACAATGGTTTTGACGTCGTTCGTTACCGCAGCAGAAATACTCCGGGTTATCCTCTTATTTCCATCAGGCATAAAGGAAATGAGCTAAATTATTATGATGACTGGCATGAGTGTACATCACCTCATCTTCTTGAATCTTTGCATTGGCTGGATCCTGCCAAAGAGTTCCCTGATAAAATACAAAAACAAGATGAGTACTTTATCACCACCTCACGTTGGGCCAACTGGACCAATAATCCTTATCTTGTCAGAAAAAGATTCTTGCTTGAGACTATTATTCCTTTCTCTGGGGAAACAGCTTCATTGGAAAGAAATATTGCGGCCTGGTGGGTAAAACAAAATTTCAGGATTGCACAGGGAGAAGGACTTTTTAAACATAATGACCTTACCAAATATCCAAAGAAAACCATTATTCAGAAAATAGCAGGAAGGCTGAAAAATATATTTAAATAATAACACAACATCAAGATGAAAATTCTTTTCCATGAGGATGAACTCAACTACAGAGGAACTTCCATTGCAGTATATGATTACGCAGATTTCAATGAAAGATATCTGGGAAATGAATCTATAATTGTATACAATAAAAATTCAAAGACCAATCATCCATTAGGCATTGAAAAGTTTGAAAAAAGATTCCGGGTACATGGCTACTCAGATTTCAATGAGGTGGACCAGCTTATCCGGGAGGATAATATAGACCTTTTTTATGCCATCAAAAACGGAAATATCGATGGAATAGATACCAAAGAATGTAAATCTGTAATTCATAGTGTTTTCAAACATTTTGAACCCCATGGAGATGTGTACGCCTATGTTTCCGAATGGCTAAGCCAGGAAATGACGGGTTCAAAATATCCTTATGTCCCTCACATGGTTAATTTCGATATCCAAACCCATGAGGACCTGAGAGCAGAACTCAATATTCCCAAAAAAGCCAAGGTTTTTGGATATTACGGAGGCCATATCAGCTTCAATATTCTTTTTGCCCAGCAGACGATTGAAAAGATCGCTTCCAAATATAAGGATGTCTATTTTATTTTTATGGGGGTAGATTCTTTCGTTAAAAAGAAATGGTGGAAGTCTTCTCCCTCTAATATTATATTTCTGCCTCCCAGTTCAGATATTATCATGAAGCAAAAATTTATCAATACCTGTGATGCTTTGCTTCATGCCCGCGAAAGAGGAGAAACCTTTGGGATCACAGTTGCTGAATTTGCCATTATGGGAAAACCGGTCATTGCTTTTGCGAATCCTCCGGAGAAAGCACATATTACGCATTTAAAGGATCAAGCCTATTATTATAACGACAGTAAAGAGCTGCAAAATATTATTTTGGATACAGAACTTACCTTATCGGCAAAAGAGCTCTATGAAAAGTTTTTGCCTCATCCGGTAATGGATACTTTTAAAAAAGTTTTTATTGATTAAAAGCATCATCTAAAATCTGATAACAAATAATTATGAAAACAAAAATCATCAACTCTTTCATAGGATTGATATTTCTCATTTACTATTGTATCTGTATTTACAACAGTTATCTTCAGCTCGTATTTCATAAAAACGGCTGGTATCTTGGTGAATGGCTAATCAACTATCAGGATGGCGGATTCAAAAGAAGAGGGCTTTTCGGAAGCATGTTTATTCTTTTCAATGAACTTACGGCTATCAAACTTGAATTCATTGTATTTGCCTTTGTATCCATAGTATATGCTGTTTTTTTCACTTTATTAATTCAGTTGTTCCTACAGAAGAAAAATACGCTTCTTACAATCAGTATTCTGCTGCTTCCGGCAGGAATGGGCATGCTTTTGAAGGACCCAACGATTATTGCTAAAAAAGAAATCCTGATTTTCCTTCTGTATCTGCTCTATTTTCTTTGGCTTGAATCTAAAAAAACAGTAAAAGATATTGCAGTTACATTTTTTATTATTCTCGCGATTCTCAATCATGAAGCCGCATTCTTTTTTATTCCTTTTGTAAGTTTCACCTACTTTATCAAGGATCATGCTCCTGCGAGTATCAAACTAAAAAAAATAATCTTTTATCATTTAGCTCCTGCCACTGTTGTTATGCTGCTGCTGTATCAGTTTGGATACAGTATAAGTACTCCAAACTCTATTCAATTTCTGCAGGAACATGGGCTAACGTTAGTCCTTAAAGGTATTTATGGATATGATCCTAATTATAATGTCCTTAACTTCTATAAAGCTCATTCATATGGGTATATCACCTACCTCATCAGTTTATTTCTTGCCTCTGCAACATTTTATATCTATTGCAGATCAAACAAAATAAGTATTAATAATAAGTTCCTGGTTATACAGGCTGTTTTCCTTATTCCTTTATTCTATATGGCTTATGATTGGGGGAGATGGATCAATATTTTCTTTACTTTATTAACCATCTTTATCGCTGGTGAACAGCAAATGGCCAGTTCATTGAAAAAAGATATTACAGCTATTGTATTGATTGTATTTAACTCATTGTGGAGAATGCTCCTTTTTACAGCCGGATTTCTTACCATTCCTGCCGTAGATTCCATTATAAAAAAACTGTATTATTTTATTTATTTTAAACTGTCTTAAAATAAATAGACTCAACTTTGTTTAGATCATGAACATGAAAACAAAAATAATTAATTATATAATAGGCTTACTATTTGCCATTTACTACTACGTAAGTATTACAACCTCTTACACCCTCATCGTCGTTAAAAAAGGAGGCTGGTGTTTTGGAGACTGGATCATCAATTACCAGGATGGAGGGTTCAAAAGAAGAGGCCTTTTCGGAACTCTATTTATGGGGATTAATGAGCTTACTCATATTAATCTTGAATACATTGTATTTGCATTTGTAGCTTTATTGTATACTGGAATTTTTTATCTTTTGTTCAGGCTCTTCTGGAATGAAAAGAACAATCTTCTGGTCATCACATTAATTTTGCTTCCTGTAGGCTTCGGGATGATGATAAAAGATCCTAATATCGCTACCAGAAAGGAAATGCTGTTCTTTTTCCTGTATCTGCTTTACATTTTATGTCTTCGTTCAAAAGTTACTATTAAAGATTTTACAATTACCATCTTTATCACTATTGCGCTTTTAACGCATGAGGCTGCTTATTTCTATTTGCCATTTGTTGGGATGGCTTATTTTATGAAAAATGAAGGTTCATCATTGGATAAGCTCAAAAAAATACTACTCTATCAGTTTCTGCCTGCAACTGTTCTCATGATCATCCTTTATAAGTTTGGGATTGGTTTAAAGACAGAAAACACAATATATTTCTTTAAGGAGCACGGTTTAATTCTTGAAGAAATGGGAATTTTTGATTATGATCCCAACTATGATGTTCTTGGGTATTACCAATCCCATTCTTATGACTATCAAACTTATGGAATAAGTATATTGCTGGGCGCAATAACAGTTTATCTCTACTGTAAATTCAATAAAATTAAAATCAATACCCTGTTCCTGATCATACAGATTCTATTTTTAATTCCATTGTTCTATCTGGCCGTGGACTGGGGACGATGGGTGAACATTTTCTTTTCACTTTTAACCATATTTCTTGCTTCTGAACAAAGAACTATTCTAAGCAAGAAGCAGGAAATCATTGCGGTCATATTAATTTTATTTAATCTTACATGGAGAATGATGCTGATGACCCAGGGATTCTTAACTTTCCCTCAATTTGATGACCTTCTTAAGCAGATATACTATTTTTTGTACTTTAGAATCACTAATTTGCTATAAGATCATGGATTATTAATCAATCCTGAATAAAAACATGACAATAAAAATGCCTCAGATTCATATTATCATTGTTACCTACAACGCCATGAAATGGGCAGAAAGATGCTTTAAGAGCCTAAGAAAATCATCTGTTCCTGTAAAGTGTATTGTAATAGACAACGGATCTACGGATGGAACTCAGGAATACATCAAAACGAACTTTCCTGAAGTAGATTTCACCCAATCCGAATCTAATCTTGGATTCGGAAAGGCTAATAATATAGGCATTGAAAAGGCATATAAAGATGGTGCTGATTTCTTTTATCTGATGAATCAGGATGCATGGCTTTATGAAAACAGTATGGAAAAAATGCTGGAAGTATATAACAGCCATCCTAATAAGAATGAAATTGGTATCATAAGCCCTATTCATGTAGATGGTTCAGAAAAATACCTCGATATTTTCCTGGATCAGTATATTGCTAAGAATTACGAAAAAACAAGAATGATTTCGGATCTGTATTTTCAGACCCTGAAACCTTATTATGAGATTCATTTTGTGAATGCCGCTCACTGGCTGCTTCCAAAGAAAACCATAGAAACCATAGGAGGATTTAATCCTTATTTTTTCCATTATGGTGAAGATGATGAATATGTTAACAGAGTTCATTTTCATCAAAAGAAAGTTTTGCTGGTTCCGGGAAGTAAAGTAGTTCATGATGGTGTACAGCTTCTCCATAAAATAGACTTCACCAAATACGAAGATGTTCGTATCGAGATCAACACCCTGAACCCGAGTCTACCCAATGCGCTGCGATCAGAAAAGAAATCGCTGAAAAAAAGTATGTTTAAAAAACTTTATAACTGGAGATTTCAACAAGTATAAAGAACTGTCTCAGAAATATCAAAAAATTGCAAGAGATAGTGAAAAATTAACTGTTTTACGAAGTCAATTGATTCAACCAGGCCCTACTTTTCTGAATCTATCGTAAATTAGCTGTACAAAAAAGTAAAGATTAATGATGAAAAATAATATATTATGTGTGGAATAGCGGGAATTATAAGCAGAAATGCCAGGAATTACCAAGAGGAAATTCGAAAAATGACAGACTCACTGGTTCACCGTGGTCCGGATTCTTCTCATTATGAATTTTATGAAAATGCCGCGCTGGGCCACCGCAGACTTTCTATTATAGATTTATCTGACAATGGAAAGCAGCCCATGTTCTCTAATACTAAAAACGAATGTATTGTCCTGAATGGAGAAATCTATGGTTATCAGGATATCAAAAGACAATATTCAGAATATCCTTATCACGGAGGTTCTGATACCGAGGTTATTCTTGCCATGTACCAAAGAAAGCAAGAAAATCTCATCCATGATCTTCCGGGAATGTTTGCATTTGCGATTTGGGATGAACAAAAACAGCAGTTATTCTGTGCAAGAGACCGTTTTGGAGAAAAACCTTTTATTATGCTATTGGCAACAACAATGAATTTATTTTTGCTTCAGAAATCAAAGCCATTTTAGCTTCAGGGCTTATCCAACCTAAAATAAGTACCCAGGGGCTCTCCCATTATCTTCAATATGGATATGTAAGTTCTGATCAGAGCATTTATAGTAATATTTTCACCCTTCCACCAGCTCATCAGCTGATTTGGAAAGACGGAAAATTTACAGTTTCCCGTTATTATAGCCTTCCGGCAAAAGACAGAGCAATAAATCTTTCTGATGCTAAGGAAGAATTTCTGTATCTGTTGAAAAATGCCGTAAAAAAGCAGCTTATTGCAGATGTAGAAGTAGGAAGCTTCCTGAGCGGAGGTTTAGACTCTTCATCTGTTGTTGCGCTGGTAGATGAATTCTTACCTCATCAGACCACCATTAGCTTCGGATATGACCATAAAGACAATGAACTGAAGTATGCCAAGGAAATTGCTGATAAATATAAAACCAATCATATTGAGGTTCATGAGAAGAAATCTGATCTGGTTACCTCTCTTTTAAAAATATCGCCATTTTTTGATGAACCTTTTGCCGATGCCTCCTTTATCCCTCACTATGAGATATGCAGAGCAGCCAGAAAGAATCTTACGGTTGTATTATCCGGTGATGTAGGAGATGAGCTATTCGGAGGGTATCATTTCTATACCGTTGAAAATAAATTAAAAAAGCATTTTAGCTATAGGAATATTATTGCTCAGTTTGGATTAAAGCTATATCAGCAAATAAAACCTACCTCGTTTCTTACTCGTAAAAATATGGAGTTTTCATCTATTATGGATTTTCATCTGAATGATGTAAGAAATGCTTTTAATAAGAAAGAACGCGACCTTCTTGGAGTTTCTTCTGATTACCTGCAGACTTATAGTTTTACTCCCAATCCGGATTCTCTGAACGATATCATGAGAATAGATTTGGAAAATTATGTTCCTGCTAATATGATGGTAAAGTCCGACCGAATGGCAATGGCTAATTCTTTAGAAGTAAGAACTCCATTCCTGGATCTGGACTTTGCTGAATTTTGTATCCAATTACCAGATCAGCTGAAACTTAATGACAGTAATGATAAAATCATTCTTCGAGAGGCCATGGGTTCTTATTGGACAGAAACCATCAGATCACGCCACAAACAAGGATTTGGGCTTGGAGTAAAGAATTGGTTTGCAGAAGAAAATCTGATAACCCTTTCCAATGACCTGCTAAAAGATCCGAATCATAAAGTATTTAATTTTATTGATTTTAAAGCATCCCAGAGTTTCCTTGACAAGGATGAAAGACATTGGAATCTTTTACAACTTGCCTTATGGGCTGATAATAATAAATCATATTTATAAAGCTATAATAAAACACAAGCCTAAAAAAATCTTATGCCAAATTACTTAAAATCCCTTCAGAGTATATTGTTTAAAGAGAAACCAATCAGCTTTATCAAAAGAAAGCTGAATATATCATATCTTGATAACCGTAAGCTCTTCACCATTCATTATAACAATAGAAAAACCAAGATTTATCTTAATAAAAAATTTGGTTTCGTAGATCTCTATATTTTTGAAAATGGTATTTATGAAAAATATATTATTGATGATATAAGATCTGTTCTTACCAAAGACAAAGTATTGTTGGATATAGGTGCCAATATTGGCCAGCACAGCTTGCTTTTAGCTCCTTACTGCAAACAGATTTATTCATTTGAGCCCATTCCGGATGTCTATCATGAATTTAATGAAAGTATTAAAAAAAATAATTACCAGAACATCAAACTGTTCAATACAGCTATTGGAGGATCCTCTGCTGTAAAATCATTTAACTATGTTGCAGGACATGCGGGAATGAGTTCGTTTATTGAAACCAAAAATCCTGGAAAAAAATTGATCAATGTACAGATAGAACCTCTGAAAAAGATGATATCTGATGCAAAGTTTGATGTTGTTAAAATGGATGTCGAGGGATATGAGGCTGTTGTTATTCTGGAAAACAAAGATATTTTCTTAAAAAACAGGCCTATTTTCTTTATGGAATTTTGTCCATCCGCCATTGATGAACAGGGAGATCATACCTCTCAGGAATTGCTTCAATTCTTTTTTGACAATAATTATAAAGTGTACAGCAGAATACATGAAAAAGATTTTTTTACCATCAGCCCGGAGCTGTTCGTTAATGATAACCTAATTATCACTCCTCTTTAGGCTCATGAAAATATCAGTAATTATTCCCGTATACAATGCAGAAAAATACATTTCTAAAGCGGTAGAATCAGCTTTACAGCTTGATGAAGTATATGAAGTGATTTTGGTGGAAGATCAATCACCAGACAATGCACTACAGATCTGCCGTGAACTGACTCAAAAATATGATAGAGTAAAACTTTTTCAACATCCTGATCAGGGAAATCATGGTGCAGGAGCCAGCAGGAATCTTGGAATAGAAAAAGCTAGCGGAGATTTTATTGCATTTCTGGATGCAGACGACTATTATCTTTCTAACCGCTTTGATTCTGAAAAAGAACTTTTCAAAGACCCAAAGATAGATGGTGTTTTCAATGCGATAGGTACAGAATATCTTACTGAGAAAGGAAAAGAAGAGTTTCAGTCTAAATTTAAAGAAATATCACTGAGTACAGTTAATTATCCTGCGGAAGGAGAAGAAGTATTCAAGGGGCTTTTAAGTTTAACAACTAAAACTTTCGGTACATCTTTTCATCTTAATTCACTTACTATAAGAAAGGCTGCTTTGGAACAAAGCCACCTTCGTTTTAATAAAGACCTTCGTGTGCATCAGGATTCGGACTTTATTATCAAACTGTCCTACCACTGTCATTTAAAAACAGGCAATATAACAGAAGCTGTTGCCATGAGAGGCATTCATGATAATAACAGAATCACTAAAATTGTAAAATATTCACCACAATATAACCAGAGACAATTTCTTTTATGGCAATCCCTTAATCAATGGGCAGTTTCTCATCAGATTCCATCAGAACCTGGAAAAAGAATTTATTTACTATATAAATCATTTGATCTATCCTTAAAAAAAGGACTTGTCAAATACTATAATATTTTAGAGGAAGCCCTTAAAAATCCTGAAATACTAAAGACCCAATATCGTTTCACTTACTACAATAGATGAAAATGAAGATCTCAGTAATTATTCCTGTATATAATGCGGAAAAATATATATCAAAAGCAGTAGAATCTGCCTTACAGCTCGATGAAGTCTATGAAGTGATTTTAATAGAAGATCAATCTCCAGATAATGCGCTTCAGATATGTTCGGAATTGGCGAAAAAATATGAGCAGGTAAAACTTTTCCAACATCCTGACCTGAAAAATCATGGTGCCGGAGCCAGCAGAAATCTCGGAATAGAAAAAGCAACTGGGGATTTCATCGCATTTCTGGATGCCGATGATTATTTTCTTCCCAATAGATTTACCGCTGAAAAAGAACTTTTTAAAGATTCAAAAATAGATGGAGTCTTTAATGCTATTGGCACCGAATATCTTACTGAAAAAGGGAGAGAGGAATTTATGTCTAATATCAATGATAGTGAACTTCTAACCGTTAACTATCCTGCAGAAGGAAATGAAGTATTCAGGGGATTACTGGGACTTACTCCCAGAGTTTTTGGTTCGTTCTTCACTTTAGATGCGCTTACTATCAGAAGGCATTCTCTTGAATCTAAAAAATTAAGATTTAATGAAGCGCTGCGCCTTCATCAGGATTCGGATTTTATTATCAAACTGGCCCATCTATGTCATTTGAAATCCGGTATTATTAATATTCCCGTTGCCATGAGGGGAATGCATGATGACAACAGGATTTCCAAGATTGTAAGATACTCGCCACAATATAACCAGAGACAATCTCTTTTCTGGAATTCGCTCTATGAATGGTCTAAATTATCTTCTCTGGAAGCTGATGCCGCCCATCATATTTACCTTCAAAATAAAGCATTTGAACTCTCTTCAAAAAAGGTTTCTTCAAAATAATAGGATTATTGTCAGCTATTATAAAAAATCCAAACATATTAAGAACAAAATACAGATTTACTTATTTATATTCATAGCTAACTTTCCAAAATTGGATTTTTTTCACTTAAAATAAGTTAATTTCACATGAAATAATTCTCACGACAGAGGAATTTTATATTGCTTTTCTCACCTTTATTAGAATAATATTTAACGAAAATCATTTCCCTGATTACTTCTATGGTAGATATCTGTCATTTTGTAAAAAAAATAAAAGCTTACTGCTTTAAAACAAAATTAAAAGCTTAAATTTCGAATTCAAAAGGTACTAATAAAACACAATTGTAATTCTAAATTTATTGTAAAAAGGAGAAGAAATGAGGATCTCAGTAGTTATTCCCGTTTATAATGCAGAAAAGTTTGTTTCTCAGGCAGTAGACTCTGTGCTTCAGTTTGATGAAGTGCACGAAATTATTCTTGTTGAAGATGAATCCCCAGACAATGCATTACAAATCTGTCAGCAGCTCGCTGAAAAACATGAAAGAGTAAAGCTTTACCAGCACCCGGATAAAAAAACCATGGTGCCGGCCCAAGTAGGAATTTGGGAATTGAAAAATCAACTGGTGATTTTATTGCTTTTCTAGATGCAGACGACTATTTCCTACCCAATAGATTTGATGCAGAAAAAGAATTATTTAAAGACCCGAAAGTAGAAGGTGTTTACGGAGCCCTTGGCGTTCATTATTATTCTGCAAAAGCAAAAGAACAATATTATCAATTGTTTGGGGACAGACTGACCACAGTGTATAAAAAATATGACCCCAGAGATGTTTTTCCTGGTCAACTTCATATGCTGGGACCTTTCGGGCTCTTCAGTATTGATACTTTAACGATTCGCAGAGAGTCTTTGATGAATAAGGTAGACACCTTGTTTAAGCCTCATTTAAGACTTCATGAAGACACAGAATTTCTCTTCCGCCTTTCTTATTATCTCGATCTGTATCCCGGCATTCTTGACGAAGCTATTGCTATAAGAGGTGTACATGAAAATAATAGAATAACAAAGGTAGACCTTCGGGTCATAGATCCTTCTGTCTCCCGTGCCATGCTTTGGAAAGAGGTTGATCTTTGGTCTCAGACCGAAAGTGATATTTCTGAAGATGTTAAGGTCCATATCAAAAGGATGTACAGGAGTTTTGAAATTGCAAAAGCTCCTTTATTAAAAAAATGGGGAATGATTATTAGATATTTTTTTACTGATTATAAAAGTATAAGGTCTGGATTATACAATATCAATTTCCGGCATTCATTAATTTCTTAAAAACGAAAACCCTACAGATATCGCCCAAATCCCTTTATTCGGCAGAATTTTTGAAGTAAAAACTTCAGCAAACAATATCTCAACTTTTTCAGATAAAAAATAGAGATAAGTCTTTATAATTAACTATCTTGCAATACTTTTGCACACACAAATGATATAAAAAGTTAAGTAGACAAAAAATGAAAATTTCAGTAATTATTCCCGTTTACAACGCCGAAAAATATGTCTCCCAAGCGGTGGAATCTGCTCTTCAATTTGATGAAGTTTATGAAGTCATTCTTATAGAAGATAAATCACCGGATCATGCTCTAGAGGTATGTAAACAACTTGCCGAAAAATATGACAGAGTAAAGCTTTATCAACATCCTGATAAAGGGAATCATGGCGCAGGCCCTACGAGAAACTTAGGAATAGAAAAATCCACAGGTGACTTTATTTCTTTTCTGGATGCAGATGACTATTTCCTACCCAATAGATTTGATGCAGAAAGAGAACTTTTCAAAAGACCTGAAGTAGAAGGCGTTTATGGAGCTCTTGGCGTTCATTATTACACTGAAAAAGCAAAAGAACAATATTATTCTATATTCGGAGACCGATTAACTACTGTTTATAAAAGACATGAGCCTAAAGATGTTTTTCTGGGGCAAGTCTATATGCTGGGAAGTTTTGGACTGTTCAGTATTGATGCTTTAACCATCCGCAGGGATTCTTTAATGAAAAAAATGGATCCTTTATTTAAAGCCTCCCTGAGACTCCATCAGGATACGGAATTCTTATTAAGGCTCTCTTATTATCTTAATCTCTATCCCGGAATTTTAGATAAAGCTGTGGCTGTAAGAGGTGTACATGAAGACAACAGAATTACCTTGGTAGATTCAAAAAGGTAAATCCTGCTACTACCCGTGTCCTATTATGGAAAGAAGTAGATGCCTGGGCGGAAAACGAAGCTACCCTACCGGAAAATATAAAGCTCCATATCAAAAGAATGTACCGCAGTTTTCAGATTGCCAATTCCCCCGGTTCAAAAAAATGGGGAATGATCCTGAAATATCTTGTAACAGATTATAAAAGCATCCGGTCTGGAATCTATAACATTAATTTCAGGAATAATTTACTCTAACTTTATCCTATTTACCTCTGCTAGCAATAATAGAGTCTGCAATGCGGGAAGAAATTTTTCTGCTTGAGTCCTTATACAAATGATTCCCATCTGTGTAATCATACTCAGCATAATTTCCTGAGAAATCAAAGAACCTCACATTTTGTTTCCTTCCTATATCTCTCATCAATGTATTGAAATGGGGATACTTTTTATTTTCTATATTGGTAAGACCTTTAGATGTAGGAAGACGTACCAAATAAACCTTACCTTTAGTCCTTAAATAATTAATCATTTCATTAATAGCTTTGAGGCGTTCAGGTGACAGCTCTACTGTATTGGCCAAGTCTCTGTAAAACGCTTCCTTTGTATTCGTTCTATAGGCAACAGTGTCTTTCTGCATATTGATAGTGACCTCCAGCCAGCCATCAGGATGAAGAAAGGTATTGGACCTTCCCGATTCTGCTCTTTCGGTATAAATTTTAAACCAGCTTCTTGTATAATGCTTTAGCAGATATTCATAATTGGGTGAGCGGTCATAAAAATACATATCATTCAATGGAGAATGCTCTTCAGGAAAATCTTTTTCTTTTTTGATTTGTTTATTTAATGATAAATTCCACGGGCTCACTGTCAAGATAAAAATTCCATTTTTAGTTTCAGGATCTAATTTTCTTTTTAAGGCTTTAAAATAAACCTGTCCATAAGGAGATTCTACAATATTCAAAGAAAAATTATCAAAATTGGCAGAAAGCTTGGTTTTCAACACTCCAGGAACGACTCCCTGAGAACCACGCGAATCTCCCAATATCATATTTTGTGGTTTTTTAACCGCAAAATGCATATAATTATCATCCGTATTACCATCTGCATAAGATCCAAGAATTGCCAGTACAGTAAATACTGCAACGAAATAAGGCACTATTTTAATTAAAAATTTCTTCATGCTAAAACTGAAAATAAATAAATTCATTATTCCCGAAGTTGGCATAACGGAGAATGATATACATAACAACCAGATAAAAAATACGTCTTATCCAAGGGTTAAATCTTTTAATTTCTAACCCATGGAATCTTTCCCTGTTGATCCATTCTATAATGATCATCAAGCCAATCAGTGCCAATACTTTTACCGGTAATGTACGCGGAATAGAGAGCAATTCACGACTGAAAATTCTACCGATATAGTGAATCGCCTGAGCTACAGATTCAGCTCTGAAAAAATCCATGCAATACAGGTGATCAGGAAAGTGATCAGGATTTGGAAGCATTCCCTAAACGATGGCAGAAGCTTCCCCTGGCCCGCTACTTCCATATTCTGACGGTTTTTATTCATAATAAGCAAAGGCATAAAGTACAATGCATTGAGACCGCCCCAGATCATAAACGTCCAGTTTGCTCCATGCCAGAAGCCTGACACCAGGAAAATGATGAATGTATTTCTGATTTTCATTGCAAGCCCGCCTTTACTTCCTCCTAATGGTATGTACAGATAATCTCTGAACCATGAGGAAAGCGAGATATGCCATCTTCGCCAGAATTCTGCAATGTCTCTGGAGAAATAAGGAAATGCAAAGTTTTTTAGCAGTTCAATCCCGAATAACCTTGAAACACCTAATGCAATATCTGAATATCCGGAGAAATCTCCATAGATCTGAAAGGCAAACAGTACAGTTCCTATCACAAGATTAGCAGGACTTTCAGTCTGGTAATTGTTAAATATTTCATTCACCAGCGGTGCACAATTATCTGCAATGACCATTTTTTTGAAAAATCCCCATAAGATTTGCCGCATCCCATCCACTGCCTGCTCATAATTGAATACTCTCTCCCGCTGGATCTGGGGCAAGAGGTGCGTAGCCCTTTCTATGGGGCCCGCCACAAGAAGAGGGAAATAACTTACAAAAACAGCATAATCGGTAAAACTTCTCTCAGCCTTTATTCTTTTTTTATAAACATCAATCACATACGAAAGTCCATGAAAAGTATAAAACGAAATTCCTACAGGAAGTATAATATTGAGCAGCCACACATTGGCCTTGAAACCAAAGCCATTAAGAAGATCCGCAAAACTTTCGACAAAGAAATTATAATATTTGAAGAATCCCAGGAAACCGAGGTTAATGACAATACTTAAAGTAAGCCAGAATTTAGCTTCCCGATTGGTTTTGCTATTCTCGATTTTAATTCCTGATACATAATCCAAGCCAATGGAAAACATCAGTAAAAAAAGAAACCGCCAGTCCCAACAGGCATAAAAATAAAAGCTCGCCAATAACAGCAGCCTGTTTTGTTCCTGAAATTTTCTGTTGAAAACAAACCAATAGAGACAAAATACTATTGGTAAAAAAATAAGAAATCCTATTGAGTTGAATAACATAGTGCTTAGAAGATATATGGATTATAGTACTTCTCTGAAATCTTTCGTCTCAGTTCTTATATTATTCTTAAAAAATACAAACATTACGTTTTTCTCCGATAGAATACTCTTTATGAATTGGGGAACATTTATTATTTCAGTCATTGTGAGTGTTTTAGGTGACACAATTTGTTTTCTGATCTTAATTAACCTGCTGACACTTTATCAGTGAATTCTGAGATTAAATTTACAATTCTTATTACTAAAGTGTTATATATTATCTTTTTTTCTAAAATAAGCCGTGATCAGCAGCTTACAATAGCTTCGGTATTATTATTTAATGAGATAAAACGTCCTTTGCTACCACTGCTGAGAAGGCTTCAACAGATTTTTCATCCAAATGAACCTCATCCAGCCATTGATATGTACTATCCAATCCATCATAATTAATATAGGAAACTTTTGTTTTCGAAGCAACAGCTTGCATACGGCTATCAAAATCCGGGAATGCTTTTTCTTCTATAGAGTAAGCGACTTTATTCACAGGCATTCTTATGATCATCACTTTCCCATGTCGATTAAGAAACTCAATCGTTTTTTCAAGATACAGAATCCGATTTTCAGATACTTTCAAGCCATCAATCCTTTCTTGAAATAATCTCATATTTCTTTTGTTGGAAATCTCCTGCTTTTCCGGAGCCGTCTTTTTATAATTTTCACATAATATCTTCCGTTATCTAAAATAGCAGGTATTCCAACTATATTTTTAGGAGGAAGTATTTTTTTATTGAGCTCATTGGTAATAGAAGGTTCATAGCTTTCAAACAGATATTCAATATTGGGATTTACAGCTACCATTGAAGTTTTTGCAACACTTTTATCATTTTCAACATAAAATTCCGGGCTGTCTGGTTTCTTTTTATCTACCATTAAAGCGGTAGGCTCAACGGTAACAATAAAAACACCATCTTTCGTTTCCGGTTTTATTTTCTTCTCAATAGATTCAAGATATTTAGGCCCATAAGGAGAGTGTGCCCAAGTAAAGGAATAGTTATACATAGCAGTATTGGGATATTTTGAATGCAAGATGCTATCAATAGCAGCAGGATCCATCAATGCTGCCCTGGAACTGCCCAAAATAAAAGAGTTCTGCTGTGGCGATGTAAATCTTCTATAAAAATCATCCGAATGTTTTGATAAAAAACAGACAGCATATCCTAATACCAATAACGGCAATATAGAAAATATTATCAATCTTAAAAGTGATTTTTTCATAATTCAAAGTATACCTTAGCGTACTGTATTCTTATATAACTCCTGTTAATGCATTAAAACATAGCATACATAAATCCTTTAGGAGCAATATAAAACAGGAAAACCAAAAACACCAGTACATAATAAAATCCCCATCGTAAAAAGATATTTTTCTTCACAAAAATCTCTTTGATCGCATATTCTTTATCTCTATTCCCCCACTCTAGCAATACCATAAATACCATTACCAGTATAATTTCTTTCTGGATTGGAAAATTGGGCAACTGGAAAAATGATAAGGAGAAAATACCCTGATAATATTTAGCAGCCATTTCCATATCTTTTGAAAAGAAAAGAATCATCAATAAAGTAAAGAGAATAAATGTTACAGGGATATTCTTTAATTCATCCTTTGTTGGAATGAAGTTGTTAGATGTTTTAATCTTTTTATTCATTTTTCCACTCAGAATCAATGGAATAAACATAATACCACTTACCAATCCATGAACGATGTAATGCCATTCTGCCCCATGCCAGAACCCCACCACCAAAAAGTTGATGATGATGGCCATAATCAGTCCATATTTTTCATAATCTCTAAAGCGAATGGATAAAGGTGTAAAAACATACTCCGTAAGCCATGAGGTTAAAGATATATGCCATCTTCTCCAATAGTCGGCAACATTTTGTGCAAACAACGGATAATTAAAGTTCGGCTGAATTTTAATCCCCAGCAGCTTAGAAATACCTATTGCCATATCAGTATATCCTGAGAAATCAGAATACAACTGGATAAAATACAATACAGCTCCAACCAATAAAGCACTTCCGTTTAAGGTATGATAGGACTCAAATAGCTGAGAAGTAATTCCGGCAATATTATCTGCTACCACCAGCTTTTTGAAAAGCCCCCATAAAATTTGCTTTAGTCCGTCAGTAAATTGAGCGGAAGAAAATTCTCTTTTTATTTTCAGATTTTTCAAAAATGGAGTGGCTCTATCAATAGGCCCGGCAATAATACATGGAAAAAAGGCAATAAAAACTGCATAATCCAGCAGACTTGGAATTTCCTTCAGTTTATTATTTCTGATATCCAATAAATAACTTATCATTCTAAACGAATAGAAACTGATCCCTATCGGAAAAATAATCTTCAATAGCCCCAATTGATCCTTAACTCCAAAAAGATGCAGGAAATCATTAAAGTTATCAATGAAGAAATTAAAATACTTAAAATACAAAAGCTGAATCAGGACAATAAAAACTCCCGACCTCAGCCACCATATCTCAGATTTCTCTTTTTGGGCCGCCTTTATTTTATTCCCTACAAAATAGGTAACTCCTGTAGTTGCTATCAACAATGATAAGAACTCCCAACTCCAACTGCTGTAAAAGACATAACTTCCTATGAGCAGAATTATATTTTGGATCTTTGAGGTTTTTCCGCAGAGATAATAAATAAAATATAACGCAATAAAGAATAATATAAAGCTGTATGAATTAAGAAGCATACAACATCACTTATTTTGAAGTTATAGAATCTATCATTTCTCCTACATCATTCCAGCTTCTGATTTCAGATGAAGTAAAACGTATTCCAAAGCCTTTTTCTACTGCTACAATTAACTGAATATGAGAAAGCGAATCCCATTCTTCAATATCTTCAGCCGTTGTTTCTGGAGTCAATACAATTTCATCATTGTCCAATTCATCGCGGAAAATACGGGTCAGTTTACTTAAAATTTCATCATTATTCATAATCTTTTACTGTGTTATAATTTGTTATTAATATATACGTTTTTGTTTTTGTAATCCTCTACGGATAATACCCACTTCTCATTCTGCCTGGTAAAACCAAGTCTTTCATAGTGGTCTTCAACCATTTGATTTTTAGCAGTAGGAATGTATTCTCCTACTACATATTTATATCCATTATTTCTGGCAGTATCTACAATGGTATTCAGCGTAAAATCTTCCATTCCTCTTTTCAGGACACGGCAGCTCATCAGCCACGTCTCAATAAACAGATTTTCAGGATCTTTTCTCTCCATTACAACAACGCAGATGAGCCCGTTATCTCCGTATTTATCTTCTAAAGTAAAGGAGATGGTAAAGTGATTTTCTGAGTGAATTAACCGATCTACATCCTGCTCGGTATATCTTATTGTTCTCAGGTTAAACTGATTGGAACGCTGGGTAAGCTGAGAAACTCTTGGTTTTGAGAAGTTATTGAAAGACTGAACATCAGACACCATATTCATACTTTTAAGAAAATCTTCCAAATTGGTAAAACTTTCTAAAGCAATAGCACGCTGTGCCTCTACCTGATATTGTTTGGTTCTTTCAGTATCATTCTCTGAGAAACTGGCCGTCTCAAAAAGGTTTAAACTGTATAAATATTCCAGATATTCAGCAGGGTCTTCCGGGAGCTCCGGTACACAGACTTCAGGAAGATTTTCTCTTACTATATTCCTTTCAAAGGGATTGTCATCCAAAAAAACCATGGAGTCAAATCCTATATTTAAAATCTGTTGGATTTTTCTGATATTATCTGCTTTATTTTCCCAGTTGGCTACAAATACGGCTATATCTTCCAGCTTAAGAACCATATCCGGATGTTTTTCAAATGGTTCTTTCGCTTTATCTTCATCATTCTTACTACATACAGCCAGAATTACGCCTCTTTTCTGCAATGCTTTTACCCAATATTGGAACTCCGTAAATGCTTTTCCAATTCCCAGACTTCCGATTTGTATTTTTTCAAGGCCGTCATCACCAATAATTCCGCCCCAGGTAGTATTATCCAGATCCAAGATCAGACATTTCTTAAATTTCCCTTCCAAAGAGGAAATAATACTTACGATATGATGCGCAATAATAGGCAGCGCATCTAAAGAAAGAACCATTTCCGTATTGATATAGATATTGGGCGAAAACATAAAATCCCGACCCCATTTATTTTGAATGGAAAGTAAATCGGCAATAAAAAAATTATCATTCTTAACGGCTAGTTCTGCCGAAAGAAGATAGTTAAGCTTATTTTGCTGAAAAACAAAGGAAGACTCTACTTTGGTTGAAAAATTTCCAAAAACCTGATTATTGATTCCCGGAAAATTACAGTAGATGACCCTGCTTTTCGTTCTGCTTTGAATGGTACGATAAAGTTCGTCTATATAGCTGATTTTATTTTCTGCAAAAGCAGATTGTGAGCTATAGGATTTATAGTACTGTCCCAATAATTTGTGAGAAGATTCAAAAATAATAGTATAATCTGCATTAAACTCATAATATTCTGAGGAAGGATCCAGAATCTGGCGGGATATCTGTCCGAAATCGGCTTCAAAGATTTCAAGATTAATTCCTTCAGTAATAGCAGTTCCTTTTAGCGCAATATTTAAAAACTGAGTTGCTGTATCTCCCAGCAAAGCAACTTTTGCATTCTTTAACCCTTTAGAATCTTTACGAAGTTCTTTTTTAAGCTCCGAAAATGTTTTATACATATTGTCCTTTTATTAAAAAATCAATGTATATCGCCCCGGTGCTGACAGCACTTTTTGATTATTTTCTTTGCAGATGAATTGTAATATCAGACTTTCATCTGAAATGTAAGTATAGGGAACTTTTCTCATTTCCATAATTGTGTTGCTTTTTACAAAAATAGAGATTTTTATCTGATCTTCACCCTTTTCAGATAATCTCTTAGTGGCTTTTCAATAAATTGATAAAACAAAATACAAATTATGATAAGAAAGACCATGTAAATCCCAAATACAATATCAATCGAAAAATTATAATTTCCCCACTTTAAAAGCTCCCTCAAGATATAGAGAACAGGGATATGCGTAATATAGACGGCATAGCTTGCTTCGCCCAGATACTCTAAAGGTTTTAATGAGAATATCCTTGTTAATGCCCCATTATTTCTTGATATTAAAATAATAAGAGGAATAAAGAGCAATGCCATTAACCCATTATGATAGAATAGCGGAAGAAAAATCAAGGATAATAATACAAGTCCGAAAATAATAACTATCGGTATATCATAATTCTTCCGACCAGAGTTTTTCACAAAATATAGCCCCGCAAGATTCCCTACCAAAAATTCATTGACATGCATCAACGGAAAATAGTACAGTAATTCATGGCTTTCGGTATGAGGGCCTTTATAATAGGAAGAATCTGAATACAGGCTACAAAACACCTGGGTAATTATCCAAATAATAACCGTTACCACCCATATACTCTTATTTCCTTTGGAGTAAAAATAATTATACAGCAAAGGAAAGAGCAGGTAGAAAAGAAACTCTACAGAAATAGACCAGCCAGGAAAATTCAGAATCATCGCCTCACCGGGAATCCAGCTCTGCAATCCGAACAGATACAAGAATCCTTTATCAATACTGAAGTTAGAATATCTGGTTATCAAATACAGAAGAAGCCCCAATACATACAAGGGATATATCCTCGCAAATCGGTTTCGATAATAATCTAAATATTCGATCTTCTCTTTTTTGTGGTACGCCACAATCATAATAAAACCTGAAAGTATAAAGAAGTAACTTACTCCCACATTGGCTTTCAGGAATATATTTGAAATATAATCGATTTTATATAAAAACAAATCTTTATTGAAATGGGAAATGACAATAGCCATAGCCGCAAGAAATCTGGTAAATGTAATCTGACTTATCTTCATAAAAAGCGTGTAAACAGCTGTATCATAAATTTATAATCTCATTTTTTATCCAGAAATCATTACGCATAGAATCTGGCATATCTCTTATCAAATAAATTAGCAAAAGAGTCTACCAATATCTCTTAATAAAAACACCCTCCTCTAAAATTATTTAATAAATACACCAATATATTTCCCTTCGTATTCTACTACAATAGTCTCTATATTATTTTTTTCACAGAAATCCTGATAAGAAGAATTATCACCAATATCATCACTGATGAAAACACCCCCTTTTTTCAAATGATTGTAAAGCTCTTCATATGCCCACATTCTTCCGTTATAACTCTTATCAGAATCATAGTGAAGAACATCAAATGTAGAATTCTCCGCAAAGATCTTTGGTAATGCTTCTCTGTCTGCAAAGCGAAATAACTTCCAAATTCCCTTAAGAGGTTCAGGAACTACGTATCCTACATATTGATCTCCGTCCTGAGCCAGATAAGGCATATCTGAACTGTAAAGTGTACCATTTCTTTTTACTAATGATAAAAGAGATGCTAATGAAGACCACCCATAGGCAACTCCTGTTTCTACAACATATTGAGCATTAGCAAACTCACATGCATAGTAGATCAGCTCCAAAGCACCGGGACCACCCATTTTTACAGGACATTCCTTTTCTCTCTGAGCGGCATTAGCTAAAATTTCCTGATAATCTTTACGAAAGGTATCTATTTCTAGTCCAAAAAGCTGTGATACTGCTTCTTTCTGTGATACTGCTCTTTCAGCAGCCCAAGAGTTCGTCTTTTCTTTGCCTTTAAATGCGTTGCCTCTGTTGACTGTGTTTTTAATAATTTTCCGACCTAATTCCGGATAAAGATCAGGCCTTTTCAGATACCCGATAAATGTTTTGAGAACTCTTGTTATTTCCCCCATTGTGTTGTTTTAATTGAGCAAAAATAAAGTTTTTTTTTCCATTTATATAAAAACAAATTATATTTGTGTAACCAAGTGAAAAAAAGCATTACCTTAATCCCTATTATGAAAAATGCCAGTTTACCATCAGGATTTCATTTTTCAATGAACAGTTTTCTTTCAGTCTATTTTCTGAGACCTTCGTCAGCAAAAACTGATAAAAATGAGGAATTATTTTGCCAAAAATTAATTGTCAACACTTTCTATAAATCTATATGAAGTTTTCCATACTTATTGCTCATTACAATAATGCCAGATTGTTCAGAGATTGTTATCATTCTCTGCTGAAGCAGACCTACTCCAATTGGGAAGCTATTATTGTAGATGATGCTTCTTCAGAAGAGGAAAAAGAACAGGTAAAAGCCATCATTGCAGGAGATGAAAGATTTAAGTTTTCTGAAAATGAAAAGAACAGCGGTGTAGGGGTTACAAAAAGCAGACTTATAGAGCTTGCTTCCGGAGAAATTTGTGGTTTTGTAGACCCTGATGATGCCATACTTCCTACTGCTGTTGAAAAGGCCATTCAGGTTTTTAAAGAGAAAAAGAAAGTAGTACTCACTTATTCCCGCTTTATGGGATGTGATAAGAATCTAAAACCTATTGCTCCCTTTAAATCTGCGATGCAGGTAAGAAATGGTGACCCTTATTTCTTCAATTATCCCAACCAGATCAATCATTTTGTGACGTTTAGAAAGGATGTCTATGAACAGACAGACAAAATGAATCCGGAGTTAAGAATAGCTGAGGACCAGGATCTGTATTTAAAGATGTATGAAAAAGGTGATGTTTATTTCATAGATGACACCAATTATCTTTACAGAGCCCATTCAGGCGGCATTTCTCAGAATAACAATAAGGGAAAATCTTATGATTACTTCGCACAAGTTATCTTAACAACTATGAAAAGAAGAAATCTTACAAGCATCAATGGGAAAAAGATCCCGGAAAAATATACCAATCATCAGGAGATCTTTGCTCTTTTGGAATATCAGCATGGAATTTGGTACAGGATAAAAAAAAACATAGCCATTACTTTACAAAAACTTTTTAGATAATGTCAGAAAATAAGAAAATACAGGTTCTTTTCAGACACCGCTCCATGGAAATGGGAGGGGTGGAAAAAGTAGTATTGAGTATGCTCAATAATCTGAACCCTGATAAATTTGAATTAACTATATGTCTAAACATGAACCAGGGAGAACTCCGAAACGAAATCCCTAGCCACGTAAAAAAAGTTTATCTTACTGAAGGGAAAGAGAGCTTTTCTAAAAATCCATTCATCCATAAACTTCAGCTTGTCCGCAGAAGACTGAAGCTAATGCAAATATTAAGAAATAAAAAAATTGAAGACCGTATTCTAGGGAATAAAAAGTTTGATATAGAAATCTCTCCTTCTTACGCTACATTCTCATCTGTCAACAATTCAAGTAATAAGCATTCAAAAAAAGTAGGCTGGTTTCATTCTGAGATCAATTTACCCGCTTTACAGCCTGCCGTTCCGAACATCATTGAAAACTTCCAAAAGTTTGATCATATGATTTACTGTTCACAAAGGATCAAAGAAATGATGCATATTTATTATCCGGACTTAAAATATCCTTCAGAAAGTGTAGTCATCAATGCGATTCCTATTGAAGAAATTAAAAGAAAGGCAGAAGAAAAGCTTGAAGATTTTCCTCAGGGACCTGTATTTGTTTCCGTAGGAAGACTTCATCACAGAAAAGGATTTCACAAGCTTATTGACGCTCATAAAAGATTGATAGACGAAGGTTTTCACCACAGCATCTTAATCCTTGGAAATGGGGAAGAAATGGAGAACCTAAAGGCACAGATAAATGCCAATAATGTGCAGGATACATTTATTTTATGCGGCAATAAAATGAATCCTTATCCTTATATTAAAAATGCAGATTACTTTATTCTTCCTTCCGAATCAGAAGCCTGGCCTTTGGTAATTGCTGAAGCATTGATTCTTCAAAAACCAATTATTGCAACGGAGACCGGCGATGTAGGAATTATGATTAAAGATCGCGAAACCGGATATCTGATCAATTATGAAACCAATGAAATGTATGAAGCGATGAAAAAATTTCTTTCTGATCCGGAATTAATCTCCAGAATCAGAAAGAACCTTCTTACCATTGAAGATCAATTTGACAATCAAAAAATATTCAATGCTGTTGAGCAGATCCTTGAGAACCTTTATCAACAAAAACAAAATGAAAGAGGATGATTTAATCCTCTTCAAAATTTTCCAGTCCAATAATATTCATCAGATCGGAAACCGTTTCCATATCTTTGAACTCATTCACATCAAGCTTCTGATTAAAGTTTTCATCTACAAGAGCCATGACGGAAAGTAAACTTATAGAATCATAATTTTCCAGATCTTTCAATTTGGTTTCTATGCTCAATGCTTGGTTTTCATCTAGCTCCTCTTGCAATTTTTTTAAGAAGACGGAAGTTTTCATATATTTTAAATTTTGTGATTTGAGAATTAAAAATCCAGTATGGTAGCACCCCAGGAATACCCTACTCCAAAACCTGCCAGCAAAATCTTATTCCCTCTTTTCAACAGACCTTTATCCATCATATTTTTCAATGCTATCGGAATAGTTGCAGAAACGGTATTTCCGGTTTTCTCCATATCAATATAGAATTTTTCAGTGGGAATCTTCGTTTTTCGTCTCAAATAATTCAGCATAAAAGAATTAGCCTGATGGAAAACGAAATAATCTATATCATCCATCGTAAGCCCATTGACATTCAAAGTTTCCTGTATCAATCCTGGAATCTTTTCAATAGTAAAATTAAAAATTTCCGGTCCGTTCATATAAAGATTTTCAGGACCAAACTCATGATTGGGATTGGCTATAAAATCTGTTCTGAAGCCCCCTTTTTCACCATAAGGTTCTCTGCTCCAATTCCATCAGTTCCCAAACAGAACTGGTAATCCCCTACATTTGTATCTTTCTCAACAATTACTGAAGCGGAAGCATCTCCAAACAGGCAGCGGTTTCCTTTATCTTTCGGGTGAATATGTTTGGTATAGGTTTCTGAAGTGATTAACAAAATATGGTTAGCAATTCCAGCAGCAATTAATCCTTTTGCAAAAGCCAATCCATAAACAAACCCTGAACATCCTAAATTGAAATCTACAGCCCCAATATTTTTTCTCAGTCCAAGTTTATCCTGTAAAATACAGGCCGTAGTGGGAAGGAAATAATCCGGGCTTTGAGTGCAGAAAAGAATAAAGTCTATTCTATTCCTGTCATACTCCTCAAAAATCTTTTCTGATGACTGAATTGCCAAGTCCAAAACCGTCTCATTTTCTGAAGAAATATGACGCTGTACAATCCCTACTTTCTCCCGGATTCTTTCAGAACTCCACTCAGGAAACTCCTTTTCCAAATCCATATTAGTAAGAACCAATTCAGGTAAATAATATTCTATTTTAGAAATTCTTATCATATAAATTCTTTTCTTTGTATGAGAAAAACAAATTTAGAATAATGATATTTATATATCGTATCATATTAAAAATTCATACCACTTATCAATACCTTATTAAGAGAATTTATCTCAAAATTTGTATTGCTAAAGGATTAAAGGTAGGAAAAAATGTTCGTTTCGTAGAAGTTCCCGAATTAGGCACAGAACCTTTTTTAATTGAAATAGGCGACGAAACGACCCTTTCTAATAATGTTAGATTCATTAATCATGACGGTGGCTATAATGCTTTACACTTTTTTGAAAAATATAAAGATGTAAGAGCTTTCGGACGCATAAAAATTGGTAAACAATGCTTTATTGGTGCAGATACTATCATCATGCTAGGCTCAGAAATAGGTGACAATTGTGTATTGGGAGCGGGTTCTATTTTAACGTCCTCTATGCCGAATGGAACGGTTTATGCCGGGATTCCTGCAAAGTTTATTTGTACTATTGAAGAATATGGTGACAAAGCATTAAAAAACAATGTCATGTACCCAAGAGAACTCGAATTAGACAGACCCAAACTAGAAGCTTACGTAAAAGAAAACCTCCCTCATACTTATAAACCTATAAAAAAATAAATGCCTGAAAAAAGAAAATACTTATTAGAATCGGTTCCCTTCGCCATGGCGGTGCAGAAAAAGTTTTGGTCAACTTTCTTAAAAACCTTCCCAAAGACAAATATGAAGTTGATCTCCTGATTAATCTGTACACAGGAATGTACATCAAAGAAGTTCCGTCATGGGTAAAATTACATTATCTGCTAAAAGGAGAAATGATTACCACCAACAGGCCTCATGAAATTCCGGTAAAAGCTTTCAGAGTTCTTTATCAGAAAATGTTCCTGTTATTCCCTTCTCTGCTTTATAAATTTATATTAAAGAATAAAAAATACGATATAGAAATAGCGGCAATCCATGGGATGTATCAAGAAATACTATCCAGCCCGCAAAAGGATTCCAAAAAGATTGTCTGGATCCAGAATGATATCTTTAATCTAAAAGAATACACTCCTGATGTGATCAGGCAGTTTTTCAAATTTGACAGAATTCTGGTCATTTCCAATAAACTGAAAGAAGAAATGCAAAAGCTGGCCCAGAACGACAAAGAAAAACAAGCAGTTGTTAAGATCTTCAATCCTATTGACTCTAAAGATACTTTGCAAAAGGCTGAAGTTGAAATCAATGATTATCCTTTTTCCAAAGACCTTCAAACTTTTGTAACCATAGGTACAGTATATCCTCAAAAGGGCTATGACAGGCTTTTGGATGTTCATAAAAAATTAATGGATGAAGGCCTGAAACATCAGATCATCATTATTGGAGATGGATTTGATTTTGAAAATATCCAGGCAAAGCTTAATCAATTGGGGCTTCAGGAGACGGTAAAGATGCTTGGCTTCAGAAGCAATCCTTATCCGTATCTTAAACAATCGGATTTCTATGTCATGTCATCCCGCCATGAAGGATTTCCTACCATTATTGCAGAAGCTCTTATTCTGAATAAGCCTGTAGTTTCTACTGATGTTTCAGGAATAAAAGACCTTCTTCAGGATGGAAAACTAGGTCTGATTACCCCCAACTCAGAGGATGGAATTTACGAAGGGATGAAACAATTCTTAACTAACAGTGAACTTTCCGGACACTATGAGAAGGAAATAAGTCAGACAGATCTTCCATTTGTGCTTGAAAAATCAGTAGCGCATCTTCAGGAAATTATTGATCATGTATAAAATATTTTGTTATGCCAGAGTACACAGCAATACAGAAAGATTTTTACAGAGAAAGCGGACAATGGCTTTCTACTTTTGGAATTTGGAAAAAGTGCATTAACCCTAATCTTCATTATCTCTACATTTTAAGAAAAACTCAGAAATACCATAAAAAATCCATCTCTGGCCTATTTTGGAAATTTGTTTTAAGACATTATCAGATAAAATACGGCTTCCAGATTTATCCGGAAACGCAAATCGGTGCCGGTTTATATCTTGGGCACTGGGGTGCATTGGTTATCAATCCTAAAGCTAAAATCGGTAAAAACTGCAATATAGCTCAGGGTGTAACTATCGGACAGCAAAACAGGGGTAAAAACGAAGGCTATCCTGTGATTGGTGATGAAGTGTGGATTGGCCCCAATGCCGTTATTGTCGGCAACGTGAGTATAGGAAATAATGTATTGATTGCGCCCAATGCATATGTTAATTTTGATGTCCCGGAAAATTCTATGGTTATGGGAAATCCGGGAAAGATCTATCCTGCAGAAAATGCCACTGGAGGATATATCAATAACAAAATATCTTAATTAGCTTCAAGGTTCTTTTTATTAATAAAATAAGCGGCCATTAAATTGGGAAGCCAGCATAACCATGCTACAGCAAGATAGGAATTTTCAGGATCCTTGATTACACTGTTTAATAAGGGAAGCCAAAGCCTTAATGTTACGGCAGCAAAGGTACACGCATAGCTATAAATCATAAGTCGCTGATGCATCATCACACTGCCTTTTATGATGTATATAACTCCTGCCAATGTAGTCATGAGCCATATAACTCCCAGGCAGATAAATCCTGCAGAGGAGATTATCCCACCATTCGCATACAGCCCCATATAAATTGCAGATACAGAGCTTATTATTACAGAAATAACATACAATTTCCCTATTATTCTGTGAAGTTGCAGATACTTGCTACGAAAATTATCACCAAACTGACGCCAGCCAATAAAAAGAGAAATTCCACCGAAAATAATATGGGCAAAAAATGCAAATTTCCAGAATTGATTTTGAAGGACTTCTAAAGATTTAGATCCCAGAAAAGTATTTTTATGTTCAACAAAAGCATAAATTAAAGGATACATACCAATAATTAATGCAAAGAAACAAATGATGATAAATAAGAATTTCTTCATGGATACTGATTCAATTTTTCAGCAAAAATGAATATAAAAAACGATCCAACTGTTCCAAAATGAAAGATGAAACCAATATTATATCACTTATTATCTGACACTTACTCTTTCATTGTCAGATTTTGGCTTTTCAGGAATTCTCTGGGAGAACAGTTCATATATTTTTTAAAATTCCTGTTAAAAGAAGTCTTTGAATTGAACCCACTTTCAAATGCTAATGATAGAATTGTATATTTTTGATTTTCTGGAAGACTTGCTATTCTTTTAAATTCCTCAATCCGCTGCCGGTTGATATAATCATAAAAGTTTTTATTCTCAACAGAATTGATGGTCTGGGATAATACATTGGGATGAACATCCAGCAATTGTGCAACATGATTCAGACTAAGCTCCGGGTCTTTATACAGTTTTTCGTTCGTCATTCGATCTATCAGCTTATCATAAACACTCTGTATTACGTAATCTCCAGGAGAATTTTTCTGATATTTTACAAATTCAGTTTCTTTTTCAGCAGCAACAGTATCAGGTAAATCTAAAATACCAGCACGACTGATCCCGAAATAAGCAGCAACCAAAATAAATACAACAACCATTGAAAAAATAAGAATATCATTTCTTAAGATCACAGCAATCCATATGAATGCAATCCCCGTAATCAAATAGTAAGACCAATTCAGATTAATTTTTTCAGTATTGGAATATTGTTCAGAAATTTTCCGTTTGTATTTTTTGATGACAAGAAGACTCAGACTTACATACAATACTCCCGAAAAGTTCATTAAAAATGTAAGCACATCACTCAATACTTCATATCCCTTCCCTTTATTCTGGTAAACGGTCATCCTATCCTGAGGAGACAGCATTAAGAATCGAAACAAAATCACATAGATGATCAGAACAGGAATCCAATTTAACAACCATATCTTTTTATCTGGAGTTCTGCCTGTTATATATAAAATATACAAATACAGCATGGGACCATGCACGAAAGGAAAAATCAGTTCATATCCAATAAGATAAGGATACTTTAAATATCCTTCTGAGCGGAATAATACGAAAAAAACAAGATGAACTCCGATCATCAAAAACCAGGCTGCTAAAAGAAAATCCTGCGCTTTCTTTTTCTGCTTTCCCAATATCAGAAAAGATGAAAAACAGGCAATAAAAATTCCGCTCCAATACAATATTCCCAGATCAAAATCAGCCATTGACAGTATAGGGTTAAAATCAGAGCATCAATTTATTCATTTTTCTACAGTAAATAGAATTTATTTTCAACCAGTTTATCCAATTTTTGTGGAGAATGTAAAAATTTAAAAATATTTTAATCTTCATGTTTTATTTTATGGTTTATACTTTGTAATTTTAGCTTAGTTTTTAAACGTTTGGATTATTGAGGAACTCTTATTCGCCCTAAAACAAAGTATATCGCAATATTAGATATGATTTTAAGCATATTTTAATATTAAACTTTGTTAAAAGTGGATAGTTTTTCTGCAAAAAGTATATTTTTGCATAATTATTGATTCGGTCTATTGATTTCGAAAATAATTTAAACGAAATAAATAATTATAAACCTTTTTAAAAAATTTAAAATTATGTCACAATCGTACGAAGTTATTTTTGAGAACAATAAGAAATGGGTAGAATCTAAAGTTTCAGCAGATCCAAATTTCTTCCATGATCTGGCAAAAACTCAACATCCTGACTATCTTTATATAGGATGTTCAGACAGTAGAGCTACAGCGGAAGAGCTGATGGGTGCAAAACCGGGAGAGGTTTTTGTTCACAGAAATATTGCCAATGTTGTGAATACTTTAGATATGAGCTCCACAGCAGTTATTCAATATGCTGTAGAGCATCTTAAAGTAAAACATATTATCGTATGTGGACATTACAATTGCGGTGGTGTAAAAGCAGCGATGACTCCTCAGGATTTAGGATTATTGAATCCTTGGTTGAGAAACATTCGTGATGTTTACAGATTGCACCAGGCAGAACTTGATTCTATCGAAGATGAAAATAAGCGTTATGACAGATTGGTTGAACTTAATGTTCAGGAACAATGCATTAACGTAATTAAAATGGCCTGTGTACAGGAAAGATATATTTTAGAAGAACAACCTATTGTACACGGCTGGGTATTTGACCTTAGAACAGGTAAAATTATTGATCTTGAAATTGATTTTGAGAAAATCTTAAAAGATATCCAAAAGATCTACAACCTTACCAGTTCCGATTGGGTAATGAGCAGAAAGACTAAATAGTTTTTCTAAAAAGAATGTGAAATGAAATTCTGGAGTATTATTGTATTAACGTTTTTTCTGAATTTTACAGCGCTGCCAAGCATTGCTGCGGTGGCAGGCTGGGACATTCTGAGAACAAATATAATAGTGAATGAAGAAGAACCGCATTCTCACCCATCCTCTTTTATTGTTTACGAAAAGACAATTCCAAAACCTTTAGATGTTTTCGACTATCTGAAGTTTTCTGAGCCTGCACCTCAGTCTATGTCTTTCGTACTGATAGATGATTCCTTTCATCTATCTCCTTTACTTAGCATATTTTCTCCGCCTCCGGAAGCTTAATTTTAAAGTAGTAGTTAGATTTTTTTATAGTTATTCATGCCTTTAAGGCACTGAATAAGCTGTTTATGCTTTAAAATTAATTTTCCAATCTTTTATAATTGATTATTTAATTATAAATCAATCGGTTATAATATTTTCAAAAATATCATGAAAAAAACATCATTATTAGGAGGAATCAAGGAGAATTTCCCTTCCGGACTCGTTGTATTCTTAGTAGCACTGCCTTTGTGCTTAGGAATCGCTTTAGCATCTGGAGCACCGCCATTGTCTGGAGTTATTGCCGGAATCGTAGGTGGTCTTGTGGTAGGATTTCTTAGTAATTCAAATATATCGGTTTCAGGACCTGCTGCAGGTCTTACAGCTATTGTATTAACAGCAATTACCGATCTTGGAGCATTTGAACTGTTCTTATGTGCCGGGATTATTGCTGGTCTGATTCAATTGGTTTTAGGCTTTGTAAGAGCGGGTAGTATTTCTAATTATTTTCCCAATAACGTTATCGAGGGGATGCTTGCAGCCATCGGGATCATTATTATTTTAAAACAAATTCCTCATGCACTGGGATTTGATAAGGATTATGAAGGAAATCAGTCACTATTCAGCAATGGTCTGAACTTTAATTATTTTACGGAACTTTTTGGAGCGATTCACCTTGGTGCTATTATTGTGACAGCAGTATCTGTAGGGATACTTATTGCATGGGATAAATTTCCAGCTCTTAAAAGAATGAAAATGCTTCCCGGAGCATTAGTTGCTGTAGTTGCCGGAATCTTGTTAAATGAACTGTTCAAACTATCAGGAAGTTCTTTAGCGATTGGTACAGAACATTTGGTATCGTTACCCGTTCCGAAATCTCTGGATGACTTTAAGAATTTGATTACAATGCCTGATTTCGGAGGTTTTATGAATCCTAAAGTGTGGATCGTAGGAGCAACTATTGCCATTGTAGCTTCTATTGAGACCCTGCTTTGTATTGAAGCTTCAGACAGATTAGACAAGCAAAGAAGAATTACAGACACTAATCTTGAGCTTAAAGCACAGGGAATAGGAAACCTGATCAGTTCATTTATTGGTGGACTTCCTATGACTTCTGTTGTGGTAAGAAGTTCTGCCAATGCTAACGCTGGTGCTACTTCTAAAACATCTGCGATGATCCATGGTGTACTTTTATTGGTATGCGTACTTACCATTCCTTTTATACTGAACCTGATTCCATTGGCAACTTTAGCAGCTGTCTTGATTCTGGTAGGATATAAACTGGCTAAGCCTGCTACCTTTAAACATTTCTGGCATCTTGGAAAGTTCCAGTTTGTACCTTTCGTGGCAACGGTAGTAGCTGTTGTAGCTACTGACCTTCTAAAAGGGGTTGGAATTGGTCTTGCGATCTCTGTATTCTATATCCTTCAGGGAAATATGAAAAGAGCTTATTACCTGAGCAGAGAAAAACTGGATGATGCAGATGGAATCAAGATCAAACTGGCTGAAGAAGTATCTTTCTTAAATAAAGCAGCCATCAAAAAAACATTAAAAAACATTAAATCTAACTCTACTGTAATCATTGATGCAAGAGAAACTTCATACATTGCGACAGATGTACTGGAAATGATCCAGGATTTTGCCAATATTCGTGCAAAAGAAGAAGATATCAATGTAGAACTTCTAGGCTTTAAAACATCATACAAAGATTATGAAAGAAGCCAGGATTCTCACATCCTGATTACCCACAAAAGAGCAATGTAAGCTCACCAAAATTATTTTATTTTAAACTTAACAAATTCAAAAAACAACTCAATTATATGAAAGCACATACATACGAAACTCAGTCTACCATTACTCCTGAAAAAGCATTAGAGTTTTTAAAGGAAGGAAACCAAAGATTCGTTAATAATCTTAAAGCCAACAGAGACCTTCTGGAGCAGGTAAATGCAACCCGTGAAGGACAATGGCCTTTCGCAGTAGTTTTGAGCTGTATAGACAGCCGTACTTCTGCAGAATTGATTTTCGATCAGGGATTGGGAGACGTTTTCAGTATCAGAATTGCCGGTAATTTTGTAAATCAGGATATTCTTGGTTCTATGGAATTTGGCTGTAATGTAGCAGGTTCTAAACTCATCGTGGTTTTAGGACACACTAAATGCGGAGCTCTTAAAGGAGGTCTTGACGCAGCACAAATTGAAGGAATGGGAATGGACAACCTTAATCACCTTATCAATCATTTCGACCCAATTATCAATGAAGTGATTGAAGAAAACGAAGAACGTTCATCAAAGAACAGTTCTCTTTTAGAAAGACTCAACCACCAGAATGTAAAAAGCGCCATCGAAGACATTCGTAAGCAAAGCTCAACACTTAAAAGACTTGAAGAAGAAGGAAAAATTAAGATTGTTGGTGCTAACTATGATGTTGAAACAGGTGCTGTAAGCTGGTTATAGAATAATCAAGAGTTCTATTTAACTACTTACCAAAAAGTATAATAGCTCAGATAAATTGATTGGAAATTAATTTAATTGCATAGCAGAAGGCCATCGGAAATCCGATGGCCTTTATTTTTATAAAAATGGACACTGATCTACTGCCAATTATTTCCCGTTAAACCCGGACATTGTATTATTGATTCCCGCAAATACAAAAGAAAGACTGGCTTTTGAAAAAGTATCTATTCTTTCAGCAAGTTTTTCAGTTTCCTCTTCATTCCACGTTCCTAATACATAGTCTACCTGGCGTCCTGCAGAAAAATCTGCTGAAATACCAAAACGAAGCCTTGCATAATTTTGGGTTTGTAGTACTTCATTGATATTTTTAAGCCCATTGTGGCCTGCATCAGAACCTTTCCCTTTCATTCTAAGAGTTCCGAAAGGTAATGCCAGATCATCTGTTATAATCAATACATTTTCCAAAGGAATATTTTCTTTCTGCATCCAGTATCTTACGGCATTACCGGATAGATTCATATAGGTATCCGGTTTAAGGACAAAGACTTTTCTGCCTTTATACTTTCCTTCTGCCATCCAGCCAAAATTAGCAGTATTAAATGATACCTCGAGTTTCTCAGCTATTTTTTCAGCGACTTTAAAGCCTATATTGTGTCGTGTATTTTCATATTCTGAGCCTTTGTTTCCCAGCCC
Organism: Chryseobacterium capnotolerans; assembly: GCF_021278965.1. Lineage (NCBI taxonomy): Bacteria > Pseudomonadati > Bacteroidota > Flavobacteriia > Flavobacteriales > Weeksellaceae > Chryseobacterium > Chryseobacterium capnotolerans. Next base: position 4,515,027 of record NZ_CP065589.1, read on the forward strand.
AACAATTAAATATTTCATGAGAAATTTTTTGCAAAATTAAGGGATAAAAAATAAAAAACTCAATCTTAGGAAGATTGAGTTTAAATATTGTTGAAAATCTATTCTATTGTGGCTTATAGATATAGTTGATATCATAACCTTTCGTCATGTAAGTCTGTAAATCATATACATAGTTTGTACTCATAACAATAGGTACTGGAATATTTACAGTAATATCTGTTACAGACCATCTCTTTGGATTATTCGGAGATAGAATCATACTCTCTTTAATGCTATATTTAGTAGATAATAATCTTGAGATTTTATATACCTGCGGCAATAAAGTGAAGGGGCTGATCTGTTGATCGTAAGCATAGTATTCAAAGCTGTATTTTTCAGTAGGTGCTCCCAATACGTTTGGATTATTGGATGTTACTGGCCCAGAAATGTTAAGTACTTTAGACACATTATCTCCTACATAAGAAAAGTCTGATTTTGAATATTCAGTATACTTAATTGGACCTCCTACTACTTCTTCTCCTTTCACTGTAGTCATAGACTCTAGTTTTGAAGTAGCTGTATTATAAGTAAAAGTATGAATGTATTTTTCTGAAGCAAATAAGGTTTGAGGTCCTGGCTTAGTGGAAGGCGGAACCGGTGGTGGCCTTCTGAAAACAGAACGGGTTTCAGAAATGGATTGCAGCTGGCTGTTATTTCCATAATTGAACTGTCTATCATAAGATATACTGTCTTTATCAAGTTTCCCGTTTCCATTAAGATCAAGAAAGCCCCTGAAAGTGATCTGGCTGATTCTTTCACCACTATACATAATATCAGTAATGGAAGCACTGTCTGTAATCACTCTGTTCATTAGCAATCCGCTGTAATGATATTCTGCCAGTGTGTCTTTAGCCGTCACTTCTCTATATAAAGCTCTTGGGCCGCTCAGTCCTCCTGTATTATTCAGATCCAAAAGAGGATTCCCGTCTTCATCTAATAAGTCTTTGCAGGAATGTATTGAAGAAAAGCCTGCAATTAATAAGATAAAATAGAAAATTTGTTTCATTTCCTGGTAATTGATTATTTTTTTCACAAATATAATTTTTTTTTGCATAAAAATTATACGATTATTTATATTCTGATAAGATTAGCAATAATAGTTCACCTATAATTCTTAATAGATAAATCTCAGATTCTGAGGCCTGTAATTATAGCTTGTTGCAGGTTTCGATATTCCTGTGTGGGATAAAGTGAAGCCAGTCTTTCCAACGGAACCATACCAGCAAACACATGAAGAAAATAGTTTTTTACCATATATTTTTAATTTGTTCAAATATAATTCAATTTTATACAACACAGGCTACTTCTTCCAATAAATTCACAAAGAACAGAGCTAATCAATAAAAAAATCTAAAAACATAACGTTTTTAGATTCTTAATTATTATATGAGCAGGAAAATTAATAAGGCTGTAACACAGATATTGTTAAAACAGATTGTGCCATATCAGCATTAAGAGCTCCTGTATCTACCGCTGTTCCTATTCCAAGTGCATTACCGTTCAAAGTCCTCTTTGTACAGGCTACTTTAACTGAATATTTGTTTTGCTGTTTAAGATTCTCAAGCGTTGCATTAAGATTAAAAATTTTATAAGCTCCACTATCCCCTTGCAAGACATCAGTTCTCACAGCTTTAAGTTTATTGTCTACAAAGACACCACAGGCAAAACCTGCTGATGATGTACCATTATTTGCTTTTTGAGCAGTGGTTTGAAATGAAAACGTCACTTTATTAACAGCATTTGTTACAGAGAAAGTATCCACAGCTTTAGGGATTACAGTCCAGCTGCTTGTCAAATCATCATCTTCATCGTATGGCACCGGATTTCCATTACCACTAAATGTAATTCCTGTTTGATCTGCAACCGTATTAATAGAAAACAGAGACATACTTCCTTGTCCATCAGCTATTTTAACACTTTTCCAATCGTTTGCAGTCATTTCCGAATTGTTATGAAAGATATCACCATCATTTCCTGCTGATCCTTTCAACACATCAGTACCGTTAGTCCTTAGTTCCTTTCTAATATTTACGTCTCCATTCACATCTAACTTATTAACTGGAGTTGAAGTATTTATACCAACCTGAGCGCTAACCAGCCCGATCATTAATAGAAATTGAACAAAAAATATTTTTTTCATAGTTGGTTTTAATTTGTTATCGTATTAAATACTTGTGGAACTTCATATACATCTACTTTCAAAGATGATTGAGTAATAAACTTATTCAGGTTGGTGCTTGTATTGATTCCTATTCCCAGTTTTCTATTAGATGCATCCCCATACGATGCAAGTCTTGAACACCCTACACTCACAATATGTTCACCTTTAGAGAGATTAGCTACAATTCCGATTTGATTATGGGTACTGAAAGTAAACTGAGCACTACTTGCCCTTAGGTTACTCTGTCTCAAATTGATCAGTTTATCATCTACGAAAATACCACAAGCATAATCTATTGATGTATCAGGATTCCCATTGGCAGTAAAATTTGCCTGCACCACTGTTTCAAATTGAAAATAAGCTTTGCTCTCATTACTGAAAACACTTATTTTCTGTGACAAACCGTTGATTTTTTTAAATTTACTGAGGCTAGAAAAAGTGGCTCCTTTTGTAAAAGCGGCTGCTTTAGAAGTGCTGGTTGCAGCAGGTTCTTCTGAGTAGAGAAAATCAACCCCTACTCTATCTGAAAAAGAGTTATTAAAGATCAAATAAAATTTATTCGGTTCATATTCAGGAATTCGAAGAGTTTTCCAAATAGGCGGATATCCTTCTCCCTGAGAAACCAGTAGCTGGTCATTGTTTCCCAAAGAAAGCGTATTATCAGTAACATCAAGTACTGCAATCTTATCTCTTAGGTTTACATCTCCATTTACATCAAGTTGTGCTTTTGGAGATTCAGTGTTAATACCCACTTGGGCGGAAAGCACCAATCCCGAGGCAAGAAATAAAGTTGATAATATATTTTTCATCAGTTCGTTTTAGTTGGATTTATAAGTTACATATTCAATGACATCTATCTTCATATTAGACTCCAATGTAAATGCGTTGGATGCCCCATTAGAACTTTGAACGTCACGACCTATAGCAAACTGAGAGTTTAAATTTGAAGTACTGATCTTTCTGCATGCAATTTCAAGATTCTGTATTCCAACAGGAACGTTGAGTTCTGTATAATTGAGAGTGAAAATATAATCCTGAAGTCCTGCTTTTCCGGTATTATTACTGGAAGCAACTCTGTCTGGACGTACTGCTACCAATTTATCATTTCTAAAAACGGCACAAGCAAATCTTACATTCTCAGAAGTATTTGACTGGGGAGCTTTCATCTCAATTCCGGTTTGGAACTGATAAGTAAGCCTGTTCTTACCATTTTTAATCATAAATGAGTTTTTAAGACCTGCTATTTTTACCCATTTACCTTTCGAAGTATCATTAAAGTCATCTCCTACACTATTCCTAGAGACTCCATCTCCTTGAACACTATTAGAAAGACCTATAATACCTACCTGATCCGATGACAAATACGAATTAATTAGTTTATACTGCCCTTCTTCCATAAAGGGAACATTCAATGATTTCCACACAGGAGATTTTCCTTCTCCCTGAGAAACCAATACCTGGCCATTCAATCCAGCGCTTCCAGCATTGGTTGAAGTTCCGCCTACTCTAAGTTCTTTTCTTAAGGTGATTTTACCGTTTACATCCAGCGTTGATTTCGGCTTCGGAGTCCCGATTCCCACCTGTGCGTTAGCATAGAAGGAAAAAAATCCGACTACACAAGTAAATATAATTTTTTTCATAATAAGGACTGCAAAGGTACAAATTACGAATCGAAAAAATTCCAGTTATTATCTTTAAACCTATAGAAATAAACACATTACACAATAGAATTATTTATACCAAAAAGTAGAATTATTTCTACAATCACCCTTTTGAAAAATTAAAACAGAATGATCCCACACCTCAAACTACTTCTGCATAAGGCTTTAAAAAATTTTTTTTTCTCATTAAAAAGTGACTTCAGACCTATAAAAAAGGGGGTAATTCTCCTAAACATGAATATTCCAAAGAAAAAACATGATAATAATCACAAAAAAACCATATAAAAAATCATTCTTTTTATATGGTTTAGTATTGTTTGCAGAAAAATTAACAATTTTTGAAAGTTATAATTTAATTATGTTCAATAATCGCTTTTAATAAAATATTCACCTCATCTACATTCTTCACTTTTTCTTTTCTCATCATCAATTGGTTTCCTTCCTTACCTGATTTCTCTTTAAGCTGAGCTTCCGCAGGGTTTCTTGTCAGGTAATTAATAATATGCCTAAATCTGTCTGTCTGATAAAATTTATCCTGAGGATTACTTGGAAAATACCCTAAGAACACCCCATTCTTCATGACAATCTTCTCAAAACCTATATCTGCAGCCAGCCATTTCAGGGAAACACTTTTCAGTAAGTTGACCGCTTCTTTAGGTAATGCCCCGAACCTATCAATCAGTTCAAGTTCAAACTGATGAAGGTCTTTTCCATTATTTATCTCTGCTATTTTCTGATACAGTAAAAGTCTTTCCTCAGTATTGGAGATATAAAAATCAGGCAGCATCAGTTCCAAATCAGTATCAATATTAACATCTTTCACAGATTTGAAAAGCTTTTGCCTGTCTTCTTCATTTTCAAATAAATTCTCAAAATCAACATCATCCTTCAATTCTTCTAGCGCTTCCTGCATCAGTTTCTGATAGGTCTCAAACCCCATTTCATTGATGAAACCACTCTGTTCCGCACCTAATAAATCTCCAGCTCCCCGAATCTCCAGGTCTTTCATTGCAATCTGGAATCCGCTTCCCAGATCAGAAAACTGCTCAATAGCTTCAAGGCGCTTTCTGGCATCAGAAGTCATCATATCATAAGGCGGTGTAATCAGGTAACAGAAGGCCTTTCTGTTGCTTCGTCCTACCCGCCCTCTCATCTGGTGAAGGTCGGCCATCCCAAATCTCTGAGCATCATTGATAAAGATCGTATTCGCGTTCGGAACATCCACACCACTTTCTACAATGGTGGTAGAAACAAGTACATCATACTTTCCTTCCATAAAATCCAGAACATTCTTCTCCAGTTGTTTACCATCCATCTGCCCATGCCCTGTGATTACTCTTGCATCAGGGACCAGACGCTGGATAAGCCCGGCAATATCTTTAAGATTTTCAATTCTGTTATTGATAAAATACACCTGCCCATCCCTTTGAATTTCATAAGAAATAGCATCACGGATGATCTCTTCATTAAATCCAACCAATTGGGTATCCACCGGCTGTCTGTTCGGCGGTGGAGTTTTAATAACAGATAAATCTCTTGCTGCCATCAGAGAGAACTGCAGCGTTCTTGGAATCGGAGTTGCGGTCAGGGTCAGGGTGTCCACATTATTTTTCAGAGTCTTCAGTTTATCTTTTACAGAAACTCCAAATTTGTGTTCTTCATCAATAATCAATAACCCAAGATCCTTAAATTTCACAGAACTGCTTGCTAGCTGATGGGTCCCGATAATAATATCTACCTTCCCGTTTTTCAGAGCATCTAAAGTTTCGGACTTCTGTTTGGCCGTTCTGAATCGATTGACGTAAGAAACATTTACCGGAAAATCTTTAAGTCTTTCCTTAAAGCTTCTGTAATGCTGGAATGCAAGAATAGTCGTTGGAACCAATACCGCTACTTGCTTTCCATCTGTAGCCGCTTTAAATGCCGCACGGATGGCAACCTCTGTCTTACCGAACCCAACATCTCCACAAACCAGCCGATCCATCACCGTATCTGCTTCCATATCTTTTTCACATCTATAGTAGCCTTTTCCTGATCCGGAGTATCTTCATAAATAAAGCTTGCTTCCAGTTCATTCTGCAGGTAAGAATCCGGTGTATAGGCAAATCCTTTAGCCGTTTTTCTTTGAGCATATAACTTAATAAGATCAAATGCAATCTGTTTTACCTTAGCTTTTGTCTTTTGCTTCAAGGATTTCCAGGTTGGAGAACCAAGCTTGCTTAATACAATTTCTTTTCCATCCGGGCCATTATACTTTGAAATCTTATGTAATGAATGAATACTTACATATAATAGATCACCATTTTTATACGTTAGTTTAAAACATTCCTGAATTTTCCCATCATTGTTCACCTTCACCAATCCCATAAATTTTCCAATTCCATGATCAATATGAGCAATATAATCCCCAATCTTCAAAGACATCAGGTCTTTGAGGGTAAGCTGTTCTGATTTTGCAAAGGTATTTTTAGCCTTATATCTCTGGTAACGGTCAAAAATCTGGTGATCAGTATATACCAGCAGCTTATGTCCATGATCTACAAAACCTTCATGCAGTTCAGACTTAAAGCTTTTAAAAGGAAGCTCATGTTCAAGCTCTTCAAAAATAGATTCCAGTCTTTCTTTCTGTTTTTCTGTTGAGAAGGAAATCCAGGTGTCAAATCCGTCTTGTTGTTTTTCTTCAATATCTTCAATCAGAAGTTCAAAGTTTTTATGGAAAGAAGGCTGTGGAAGCTGCTCCATTTTAATTTCAGCAATTTCTTTTAATCCTTCAATAGCTGCATTTCCGAAATCAATGGTTTTAAACTTTTTATAATCAAACAAAAACTCCTGATCGGAAATAAAAAGTTCCTGCGGTGCTCTATGCGCAATATCTTTACTTAGCGTATCATATTTTTCAAGGGATTTTTCATAAAATGTTTTAATCTTCTGCATTCCTATCATCCCATTTTTGGAAATCACATAACTTTCTTTAGGCAAAAGCTGCAATAATGAAACCCTGCTTCCGGTGACAGAAAAATTCATATTGGATACCAATTGAAAGTCTTTTACTTTATCTACCGAAAGCTGAGTTTCGATATCAAATGTTTTAATGCTTTCCACCTCGTTACCAAAGAAAGTAATCCTGTAAGGCTTTTCATAGGAATAAGAAAACACATCTACAATTCCTCCTCTCACAGAAAATTCACCTGGCTCCGAGACAAAATCAGTCTGCTGAAAATGATAATGATTAAGTAGTTCATCTACAAAATCAAAATCCAGCTGGTCGCCTACTTTTATGTGATGAGAAATCGCTTTGAAATCTTCTTTCTTTAATACTTTTTCTGATAAGGCTCCGGAATAGGCAACAATCACTTTTGGAGATCTCCCCGAATTGATTTTATTAAGAACTTCTGTTCTCAAAACAAGATTCGCGTTCTGTGTTTTTTCTACCTGGTAAGGCTCAAGGTGAGTAGCTGGAAAATACAATACCTTTTCTTTTCCAAGGAGATCTTCCATTTCGGTATTGGCATATAATGCATCCTCTTTATCATCTACCAGATAAAGAATATTTTTTTTCTGAACCAAAAAAAGTTCAGCCACAAAAACAGAGACTGAAGATCCAGCACTTCCCTTCACGGCAATATGCTGACTATTTTCTAACTGAGTGAAAATTTCTTTCCCGAATTCTTTTTGCAAGAGATCCGGAAGGAACTTTTCATTGATGGATTTTAACTGCATAAATAGTAATGGTATAAACGACAAAAGCGATTTCGGGAGTTTTCCGAAACCGTTGATTGCTACACAAAGGTAAGGATATTTTTTTCTTTGAATGGGAATAGAGCAACTTTTGGATTTAAAATGAATCACTTAGCCTATTTAAATCTTAAATTTTATTAATTTTATTAATTACCTGTTAAAAAAAAACGAATATTTTCTCATGGCATGGTGTTTGGCTTTTAAAAGAACCAAACATTAAAAGTAGTATTATGAAAAAAGCAATGAAAATTCTAGGTATTTTAACGCTGTTTGTTTTTACAGCATTATCTTTTTCGTCGTGCAGCAAGGATGATGATCCTGTAGATAACGACTTTTTCGCAGGTACTTATAAAGGAAGTGTTTCCTATAATGACGGCGGTTCTACCAACATCAGTACTGATGCAGGAAGTGTATTTGTAACGAAGATCGCCAGTGGCACTAAATACAATTTTACCTTCTCTAACAATATTCCAAATCTCAATGGAATAGAATTCAATCAACAGGGAGATCACACCTTAGTTATGGTAGGATCTACAGCAACTTCTTACATCAGAATTGATAACAATACTTTAAAAATTTTATACATTCAGGATGGAAAAACGTGGACAGCCAACTGTACACGTTAGAATATCTTCTAATAATGCAAAAGCCTGCTCTCTTAACCGGAAGCAGGCTTTTTTTATTCTTCAGAAAAGAACTTTAATTTTTTTTTAAGCTGTAATAAACTTTAGTTAAGTTTAAAAAACCAAAATTTATAGCCTGCTTTTTGCATATCTTTATTCAACAAAAAATAAACAATATTCTTATGAAAAAATTATTATCAGCAATGTCATTAGTTTTAGGACTAGGCCTTGCTACTGCTCAGCAGACTGCTCCCGCTACCCATACCACTCCTGCTCCTGTAAAAGTAGCAGCCGCTAAACCTGCAGAAGTAAAAGCTGCCAAACCAATGGCTGCTAAAACAGCTAAACCGGCAGAGGCAAAACCTGCTCAGCCTGCCCCTGCTGCTAAAATGAAAAAAGACGGGACTCCGGATAAGAGATATAAAGAAAATAAGCATCTGAAAAAAGATGGCACGCCGGACAAAAGATACAAAGCAAACAAATAAGCATAACATCAACATATAGTTGTTATTTTCATAATCAAATTTCGAGAAAAGCCGATGGGATTTATTTCATCGGTTTTTTTATGCTTTACTCTCTAAAAATGGTTCCACAATTCTTTACTTATTTATAAATTTGACCCATGTTAAACTTCTTCAAGAAAAACGCAGCGCTTATTTGGGCAAAAAAACATGTTCAAAAGGCGGAGGAATTCAAAAAAAATGCAGAAAGAAATCAGGAGAACCTTTTGATTTCCCTTGTCAATACAGCTCAGAAAACACTTTTCGGGCGGGAACATGATTTTGAAAACATCCGTTCTGTAAAGGATTTCCAGGACAGAGTTGCGATTGCCGACTATGAAGATTTGAAACCCTATATTGAGAGAGTAAAAAAAGGACAGGGGAATATTCTCTGGACAGATACTCCCGAATATTTCGCTAAAACCTCGGGAACCACTTCAGGATCAAAATACATCCCTATATCTAAAGAAGGAATGCCTTATCAGATTGCAGGAGCTCAAAGTGCCTTATTCCATTATATCAGTAAAAAGAATAATGCAGATTTTGTGAATGGAAAAATGATCTTTCTGCAGGGAAGCCCAGAACTGGAAGAGGTTTTCGGAATTAAAACCGGAAGACTATCCGGAATTGTAGCCCACCATATTCCTAATTATCTCCAAAAGAACAGGCTACCAAGCTGGGAAACCAATATTATGGAAGACTGGGAAGCAAAAGTAGACAAGATTATTGAAGAAACCGAACACCAAAATATGACGTTGATTTCAGGAATACCGCCCTGGCTCATTATGTATTTTGAGAAACTGACTGAAAAACACGGAAAAAAGGTAAAACAAATCTTTCCTAACCTTCAGCTCCTTGTTACAGGAGGTGTCAACTATGAACCTTATCGTGATAAGATGGAAGATTTATTGGGCGGAAAAGTGGATATCATTCAAACTTTTCCTGCCTCTGAAGGATTCTTTGCTTTTCAGGATGATTATACCAAGGAAGGACTTCTTCTTTTAACCAATCATGGTATTTTCTATGAATTTATTCCTTTGGAAGAATATGGAAAGCCGAATGCCAGGAGATTAACATTAAAAGAAATTGAGCTTCATAAAGACTATGCCCTGATTTTAACAACCAATTCAGGATTATGGGCCTACTCTATTGGTGATGTAGTAAGATTTATTGATAAAAATCCATACAGAGTTCTGGTAAGTGGAAGAACCAAACACTTTACTTCTGCATTCGGAGAACATGTCATTGCTTTTGAAGTGGAAGAGGCAATGAAGGCAACTCTTGAAAAATATCCGGCACAGATTACTGAATTTCATTTAGCACCTCAGGTAAATCCAGGTGAAGGTCTTCCTTATCATGAATGGCTGATCGAATTTGAAAAAGATCCTGAAAACATGGAAACGTTCAGAAATGAACTGGATCAGCAGCTAAGAAACAGAAATACCTATTATGATGATCTGATTTCAGGGAATATTCTGCAAAAGCTTCATATCACAAAGCTGAAGAAAAATGCGTTTCATGAATATGCTAAGTCTCAAGGAAAATTGGGTGGACAAAACAAGACTCCAAGATTAGCAAATGACAGAAATATCGCAGATTTGTTAGAAATTTACAAATTTTAAAGATATTTTTTCAATTCCAAAAACGTATATTCGAAAAAAATTATAAATTTGAAAAACTAAACGAAAATAATGAAAGCATCTGTACTGTTGAAATCATCTTTATTAACGTCTTTATTTGTTATGACCTCTTGCGCTACCACAAAATACAGCGAGGATATTTCAAAAAACAACTATTCCAACCTGGAAGCCGGAAAAATTTACAAAGTCACTATGAGAGACGGGTCTCCGAAACAGAAAATATTATTCAGAAACATTGTTGGAGATAATCTTGTAGGTACAGCCGGAAAAAAAGACAGTACAGAAGTAATTATCCCTAAATCTAATGTAGCCGCTGTGAAAGACAGAAGAAAAGCAAGAATTGCAGCAGGTGCTACTATTATTGGGGCTGCAGGAGTTGCTGCTATCGTAATCAGTTCGTCAAGAACAGACTAAAATAGATTTTATCTTTTGATATATATTTAATATATCTTTTAAAAAACGATATAGAGATAGCCCTAAATAAATTTTTAGGGCTATTTTTGTTCATGATTTCCTTTACCCCATTACAAACTTTACAAAATGTTGAGTTCAGAAATCTTCTTACCGGGAGATTTTTTATTGTTTTAGCCTTCAGAATGCTTGCTACCTTATTAGGATGGTGGGTGTATCAATTAACCAAAGATCCTTTTTCAATCGGTCTTATCGGACTTTCAGAGGTTATTCCTGCAGTAAGCTGTGCTTTATATGCCGGCCACGTAATTGATATGAACGAAAAAAAGAGACTGTTGCTTATCTGCAATTATGCTTATATTTTTCTGATCGGATTACTTTTGATTCCTGCCTTTTTTAATGTTCAGATGCATTTTACCGGGCATCAGATCACTTATTATATTTATGGGGTTATATTTTTTACCGGAATTGCGAGAGCTTTTATTGGCCCTATTGTTCCTTCTATGATTCCTAAAATTGTAAAAAAAGAGAACCTTCCCAATGCTGTTACCCTGAACCAGGCTACATTCCTTATATCTTCTGTATGCGGCCACGCCATCGGAGGTCTTCTTATCGGATATTTCGGTGTACAATGGACACTGGTGGTTATTTTATCTTTGATATTTATTGCTTCACTGTTTTTCTGGCAGCTTAACAAACAACATTCAGAGTACAAAAAAGAAACGGTAGATGTTGTGGAAAGCATGCGCGAAGGCATCTCCTATATTTTTAAAACAAAAGAAATTTTAGGAGCCTTATGCCTGGATATGTTTGCAGTACTTTTCGGAGGTGCAGTAGCCATGATCCCCGTATTTGCCACAGATATTCTGAATTCAGGAGCGGAAGGATTCGGGCTGCTGAATGCAGCGTCTGATATTGGCTCCATGTGCATTATTACTCTTTTATCAATTGTTCCTTTACGAAAAAACCAGGGAAAAATACTTCTTATAGTGGTGACAGGATTCGGAATCTGTATCGTTGGATTTGGCTTATCCAAGCTGTATTGGCTTTCTTTTATGTTCCTTGTATTAAGTGGAATGCTTGATGGTATTTCTGTAGTAATTAGAGGAACTATTGTACAATTAAAAACACCTGATCATATAAGAGGTCGGGTTTTGAGTGTGAATTCAATATTCATCATGTCCAGTAACGAAATGGGCCAATTCGAAAGTGGAGTTATGGCAAAATTATTAGGTGTAGTGCGTTCTGTAGTGTTTGGCGGATGCATGACTGTCCTGGTTGCCCTAATTGTTGGAAGTACTAACCCAAAGCTAAGAAAGATGCAATATTAACAAACTTATGACTGATTGATTCAAGAACAATTAAATCAAATAAAATTAAGCATATATAAAATAAGGACAGAAATATTTTCTGTCCTTATTTTTATTTTATACCATATTTATTTCAAAACAACTAATACTTATATCCACAAATAACTCCATAAAACCAACAACCATTACGATCTTCATATATCCAATTATCATCAACAAAATACAAGATCACAAAACAACAATACACATTCTTTAAATATATAATAAAATCTATCATGAAACATTAATAATTTCATATATTTGCTTCAAATATCCCCTTTATGAATAAAATTCTATTTATTTTAAGCTTTTTCGTGACTGGCTTATGGGTAAGTGCCCAGACTTTTACTGATAAAGCTTTACAACAAAGCGCTTCACAGCTCAATACCACCAATACAGAAGGTGATTACGACAAATTGTTTAAGAAATTCACGGAAACTAATACTTCTGAACAATGGCAGGCTTTTCATTATGCTGCCGTTTCTATGTATCTTAAAGCGGAACTTTTATCAAAAAAATCTGCTGCTTCAGCTATTCATTCAAGCGTAACAGCAGAAAAATTTGCTCTTGGAGTATCGCTTTCCCAACCTGACAATGCGGAAAACAACATTCTTCTAGCCCTTATCATGCTGCAAAGCATACAGCTGAATGTCTATAAAGATCCGGCAAAAGCAGCACAAGAGGTTTCAAAATACATTGCAAAAGCAGAAAGTTCTGACCCAAACAATCCAAGATTAGCAATCCTAAAAGCAAAATCAGCAGAAAAATCTGGCAACATGACCGAGGCTGAAGCTCAATACCAAAAAGCAGCAACAGGATTCACAACCTTGAACTCTGTACCTGGATGGGGTAAACAACTTATCCCTAAAAACAAATAACTTACGTTAAGTATTCAACTTTAAATTGGTCAAAAAAATGAAAAAATATCTACTGATTTTTCTAATTTTCATTACCCAGATGGTCTTTGCACAACAGGACTGTATCACCGCTATCCCTATTTGCAGTGATTCAGAGATCTCGTTAAAACCTAATGGAAGCGGAAGTGTAAAAGAAGGAAGCGGCTGTCTAAACTCTGAGAGTAACTCAATCTGGTTCACCTTCAGTATACAAACAGCAGGAACATTAACCTTTCTTATTACCCCTATGGGACCTAATGCTTACAACATTGATTATGATTTTGCATTATATGGACCCAATCACAGCTGCAGCAACCCTAGAGAAACTCCTCTAAGATGTTCATATGCCGGAATGGGCAACTTGATAAGCAGACCTCTTACAGGTCTTAACATGACTGCTACAGAAACTACGGAAGATGGCGGCGGAATCGGTTTTGTAAAATACATTGACGTACTTCCTGGAGAAGTATATCATTTGCTATTAAATAACTTCTCCACTGAAATTGCCCCTTTTAAATTAAGTTTTGGCGGAACAGCATCATTGCTTACTCCATTTGATAATAATTCATTAAAAATTTATCAGCCTTTCCCATTCTTAAAGCCTGGAGCAAAAAATGATGGAGATATTGATATTTGTGGCAATCCGGTAACCTTTGATTTTGCTACCTTATCCAATCACATCAGAAATAATAATCCAAATTTCATTATAAAGTATTATCGCAGTGCAGCCGATGCAGCAGCTGATTATGATCCTATCACAGCCCCTATTCCGGTTAACACTACTACTAAATACACATATTCTATTTCTTATTCAGACCCTACCAAACCTGTCAGCTTTTTAAATCAATGTAGAGAATTTGGGGAAATTAATTTTGTTGACAGATCTTTTGCCCTCACCCCTGGCGAACTCCTCTCCTGTAGTAACAACAATTCTGGAACGGCATTATACGACTTATCATCAGCCGATATAGGACTCACTCCTAATCTTAATGTAAAGTATTATCCTTCAATGTATGACCTTGACCACGTCATCAACGAAATTACCAATCCTTATCAATATGTTTCTGCTGAAGGATCTGTATTTGTAAAGGCAACCAATGAATATGGATGTATTGCGATTACAGAAATTAAATTAAAATTCAACCCATTGGTAAAAGTACTTATACCACCTCCGTTAGTTGCTTGCCATCTGGAATCAAACCCTTCCATGGGAATGTTTGACCTTGACAGCGCTCCGGTAACAGCGCCAACTGATGGTACGAAGAAAAAATATTACCCTTCAATGGCTGACGCAGTAGATGCCACGAATGAAATAACCAATTTCAAAACTTATATGGCACCTAATGGTGTGGTATATGTAAGAGTATATGATGACCTTGGATGTTTCAATGTTGTTAAAGTAACGCTTCAAGTACTTCCTCCGGTAAAATCCAGCGTACTTAAGGATAAAATCATCTGTATGGAAGACAAAACCACTCTGGATGCAGGACCTGGATTTAAAAAGTACGAATGGAGCACAGGTGCTACCACACAAACCATCACTGACGTAGGAGTAGGGACATACTGGGTAAAATTAACAAGTAAAGTTCAAGAATGTACTACCACTCAAAAGGTAACAGTATATCCTTCTGAACAACCTGTAATCACCAGCATTGATGTATCTACCACAAATATTACCGTAAATGTAGCAGGTGGAACTCCTGATTATAAATATTCTATAGACAATATTGTATGGCAGGATTCTAATGTATTCAACAACGTGCCAAGAGGAAATTACAAGATATATGTAAAAGATGCTTATGATTGTGACCCTATCATTGTTGAAACAATAGTTCCTAATATTGTAAATGTTATCACTCCAAATGGAGATGGAATTAATGACGTTCTTGATTATTCCGCAATTGCAGGTAAGCAAAACCTGACATTGAGTATTTTCGACAGATATGGTGTAAAAATTCACCAGGCTGATAAATCTAACGGATACAAATGGGACGGAACAATAGCAGGCAAGAAAATACCTACAGGTACTTACTGGTATTCTTTAACCTGGAATGAGAACAACAGCAAGAGCACACCATTCAAATTCTCAGGATGGATCATTGTGAAAAACAGAGACTAATTTTTTAATCATATCATAAAAAATCACCTCAATTGAGGTGATTTTTTTTATCAACACAATCAACTCCCTATTGGCCGTATTTTTACAAAGACTGCTAATAATTTGTTGAATACTATTTTTTAAATATTTTTTAAATAAGCTATCTTTGCACCATGGCGCAGAAAGAAACATTATCATCCCTTACCCACGGAAACTTTGCAAAAGAGCTGTCTATTGCGGATGGAAAAATGCCTCCTAATGCAGTGGATTTCGAAAGACTTGTTATCGGAACTTTTTTGATTGACAAAAAAGGTCTTGACCATTCCATTGACCTCCTTACCTCGGAAGTATTTTACGATCCCAGACATCAAGTTATTTTTTCTACTATCTTAAAGCTTTATGAAGGCAACCATCCTGTAGACTTAATGACCATCATCCAGGAGCTTAAGAAAGAGGATAAACTAAGTCAGGCCGGAGGAGATCATTACATCATTGATCTTACCATGGGAGTAAGTTCATCTGCCCACATTGAATACCATGTTCGTGTTATTCTTGAAAAATATATTTTGAGAAGCCTCATTAATGTTTCTGCAAATGTGATTGATTCTTCCTACAAAGAATCAACAGACGTATTTGAACTTCTGGATAAAGCAGAACAGTCTTTCTTCGAGATCACTAACGGAACCATTAAAAAAGGTTTTGATACCGCCAACTCATTAGTAAAGCAAGCAATTGATACCATTAAATCTTTAAAGGACAAGCAAGGACTTTCCGGAGTTCCTTCAGGATTTCGTGATGTGGATAAAGAAACCGGAGGCTGGCAGAATTCTGACCTTATCATCATTGCTGCACGTCCGGCGATGGGAAAAACAGCATTTCTTCTTTCAATGGCAAGAAATATTGCTGTAGGTCACAAAATCCCAATGGCTCTATTCTCTCTCGAGATGGCCTCTGTACAGCTTATCACCAGGATGATTGCTTCCGAAACAAGAATTTCCTCCGAAAAACTTCGTAAAGGAACACTTGATGACGAAGAATGGCAAAGACTATTCTCCAACGTTTCCGAATTAGAAAATGCCCCCTTATATATTGACGAAACTCCGTCCCTTTCGATCTTCGACTTCCGTGCAAAATGCCGAAGACTGGTAATGCAGCATGGGGTAAGGCTGATCATGGTCGACTACCTTCAACTGATGACAGCCGGTGGAGGAGGAAAAGGAGTTGGAAACCGTGAACAGGAAATTTCCATGATCTCCCGTTCATTAAAAGCCATTGCAAAAGAACTGAACGTTCCGGTAATTGCACTTTCCCAGCTTTCCCGTAGTGTGGAAACGCGTCCTGGAAAAAGACCTCAGCTTTCCGATCTAAGGGAATCCGGAGCGATTGAGCAGGATGCGGATATTGTATCTTTCATCTTCAGACCCGAATATTATAAAATTACAGTGTGGGATAATGATGAAGAAGGACAAGAAACCTCTACAGAAAATCAGGCTGAATTAATTATCGCAAAACACAGAAATGGTGCGACTGCTGATGTACGACTTTCCTTCTTAAAACATTTTGCAAAATTCGGTGATATTGAAGCAGCCCTTGATGGCGGTATGGGAGGCGGCTACCCATCAAACTTTGGAGAACCAAGTGGCTTTGACAAAATTAAAACAACAATCCAGCCGGGAGCAGCATTTGATCTTCCGGACAGCTCAAAACTTTCAGGATCTTCTATGAATGATTTTGATGATGATGATGACTTTCCGTTTTAAATAATTCAATTTTATAGAACAGATTTTGAAAATCGAAATTTATACAGACGGTGCATGCAGTGGAAATCCTGGAAAAGGCGGATATGGCATCCTTATGCGCGTTCCTGAAAAAAACTATCAGAAAACATTTTCTAAAGGGTTCAGAAAAACCACCAATAATAGAATGGAACTCCTTGCTGTAATTTCTGCATTGGAAAAACTAAAGTCTACAGAAAACGATATTCATGTATATACAGACAGCAAATATGTTGCAGACGCTGTTAATCAAAATTGGATCACCGGATGGATCAAAAGAGGCTGGAAAAATGTAAAAAATCCGGATCTCTGGAAAAAATTCATTGAACTTTACAACCTTCACAAACCCACTATGCATTGGGTAAAGGGCCATGCAGGTCATTTCGAAAATGAACTTTGTGATAAGTTAGCCGTTGCAGCAGCCAATTCTCCTGATTTGGAAATTGATGCTTATTTTGAAGGTTTAGAGAACAACTCTCTGTTTTAATTTAATTAATACTAATCCTAAACAACACACAAAACATTCATTACTTCACCATAAAAAATATTATTTTTTAAATAATATTTATTTTTTTAACAAAATTAACATAAAATATCCATTTATTAATTGGGATTTAATATATTTACCTATTAATTAAATTCCCAGTGAAATGAATAAAAATTTATTATTTTACTTCTCTATTCTTTTGCTCTTATTATCTGGAATGTCTTTCGCACAGACCTATCAACTTACCGGAAATCCTATTAATACTACAGGATGGACAATTGTACCAAATGCAGCAGCCAATACGGATTTCATTATGCTTACTGATGATTTAACCAATAAATCAGGTGCTATAAAATTAAATGATCCAATTAATTTAAAGTTTTGTGACAAATGGAGAGTTGAATTTGATTTTAGAATCGATGGAAACGGAACCTCTTCCGGCAAAGGAGATGGATTTGCATTCTGTTATCTTGCCAATCCACCAGTCACCAGCCAACAAGGAGCAGGACTGGGAATTCCACAAAATGCCACAGGCCTTGTCGTAGGTTTTGATATCTACAACAATATGTTAAGAGATGAACGAATAACTTACAGTAAAAAAGCATCTAGCTCCACCTATTGATATACAATATCATGAAATGAAAACAATAAAAACAACACACAAACAAAATACTCAGGCTGGGTATTGGTAAAAATATCGAATAAAATCTTAACACACATAACAACATCACAATTCTTCCACTATGAAAAAAACTCTACTCTTTTTTTTTACTGGGCATTTTACTCTGCTTACCAGAAAAAATGCTTTCTCAAACCTACCAACTTACCGGAAACCCAGTAAATACTACCGGTTGGGATCTTGTTTCAGATGCTATCGTAAGCGGAGATTTTATAAGACTTACTACAGACCAGACAAGCAAGTACGGGGCTATAAAACTTTCTACTCCAATTACCTTAAGCTATTGTGACAAATGGAAAGTAGAATTTGATTTCAGAATTGATGGAAATGGAACAACACAGTTTGGGCGTGGAGATGGTTTTACATTCTGGTATCTTGCTAACCCTCCAACGGGATTTGTATCAGGAGGAGGCCTTGGAATTCCAGCCAATGCATCAGGGCTAATGATAGGTTTCGATATTTTCAACAATACCACAGAAGGCCAGATGAGTAAAGTACACGTTTTATATGGCACAAACAATACTACCAACAACAATATAGAATTCAACAATACTCCTGGCAGTACATTTCATTCTCCGGACCTGAATCCCACTAAGCCATTTGTAAGCAACACCTACAGACACGTTGAAGTAAATGGGGAAACAGACCTTACCAACCCAACCAATTGGATTATTAAAATCAAAATAGACGGAATACTTATTGCAGATCAGTCATTTGCACCTTCCGGAAATGCTGTAGGCATGACACAGGGATATTTTGGATTTTCAGCAGCTACAGGAGGGGCGAGCGCCCGACATTCCATCCAAAATGCTAAAGTCTTTGTAGATAAAGTTCCCATTCTAAACAATACTCTAAAACCTTTTGTTTGCACCAACCCTGCAACAGGAAACGGAACTGTAGACCTTACATCATACAACAATCAGTTTGTAAACAATCCTGGAAATTATATTTTCACTTATTATGTACTAGGTGTTGCTACTCCTATTGCCAATCCTACCAATTTCCTATACACAGGAAACACTACCATTAAAGTTGTGGTTAAAGATCCCACTTCAACACTTTGTGATAATGGAGATGGTATCATACAATTAGAGCCCACATCATTTGCCGCTACTGACGCAAGTCTTACAGAATGCAACAATAACAATGGCGGAGTCGGCATCTTTGATCTCAATACGGCTGCAGTTACTACCTTAACCAATGTTACGAAAGAGTTTTATCCTAGTATACACGACCTGAATGCCAGCACCAATCAAATCCCAAATCCTTCAGCCTACAGCTCTCCTCCAGGGATTATCTATGTAAGGGTGATTACAGCACAAGGATGCGTAAGCACCGCTAAAATCACACTGAATACTCATCCAGTTGTGACCGTTTATGACGTTCCCATAGAATCATGTTTTATAGAAAGCAACCCATTGACTGCTTCTTTTAATCTCATCAATGCTTCTGTTGTTCCCAATCCGGCAGCATTTACAAAAAAATATTATCCATCTATAACAGACGCACTTAATGAAACCAACGAAATAATGAATCCGGGAGCATACATTGCTCCAAACGGAGTTGTCTTCGTCAAAGTTTTCAATTCAACCGGATGTTTTTCAATTGCTAAAGTTACTTTAACAGTTAATGCTCCAGCCCCATCCAGAGTTTTAAAAGACAAAATTATTTGTATGGAAAGCAAAACAACATTGGACGCAGGTCCAGGATTCAAAAGTTATGAATGGAGCACCGGAGCAACCTCTCAATCTATTAAAGATGTCGGCGTAGGAACCTACTGGGTAAAACTAAAAACCGGAGAATGTTTCACCACCCAAAAAGTAAGTGTATTTCCGGCAGAAAATCCTGTTATCACAAGTGTAGACATTTCGGGAGGATCTTTCACCGTACATGTAAATGGCGGAATGCCTCCTTATCAATATTCAACAGATAATATTACCTGGCAAGATTCTAATGTATTTACCAATATCCCAAGAGGAGTTGTGAAAATATATGTAAGAGACAGCTATAATTGTGAGCCTATTACCATTAATATTACAGTCCCTAATCTTGTGAATATCATCACCCCTAATGATGACGGCATCAATGACTTTATTGATTACTCAGCACTAGCCGTTAAACCTAATTTCGAAGTGAATATTTATGACAGATATGGTGTACAGGTTTTCAGAGCAGACAAAACCAATGGATATCGATGGAATGGCACAGCCAATGGGAGAAGAGTTCCTACAGGAAGCTACTGGTATTCTGTTTCCTGGAATGAACAGAACAATATGAACAAAATAACACCCATCAACTTTGCAGGCTGGATTATTGTTAAAAATAGAAATTAATCACGTTTATTAATCATATTAAAAGAGTCACTCCGCTATGCGGGGTGATTTTTTTGTATTACATTAAGAGGAGATATTTCATTTTAAAGCCCCTTTATTCATATTCAATTCTTAAATTTGTGCTATGAATTATTTGGAAGCTTTAAGCAGAAGATATTCTGTGAAAAAATTTAATAATCAAATTATTCCTCAGGAAACCCTTCACAACATTCTTGAGTCAGGAAAACTGTCTGCAAGCTCTCTTGGGCTTCAACCGTATAAAATTATCGTTGTTGAAAGTGAGGAAATGAAACAGAAACTGATCCCTGCTTTTTATAACCCATCCCAAATTTCTACATGCTCTCATCTTGTTGTAATTGTTTCAAAAAAAATATTGAGGAGAATTATATCCAGGGATATTTTAAACATATTTCAGAAGTAAGAGAAACCCCTCTTGAAATGCTCGATCCATTTAAAAACAGCATCAATCAGCATGTGAATCAAAAAACACAGGATGAAATTTTCAATTGGGCAGAAAAGCAGTCTTATATCGTATTAGCCAATCTGATGTATGCCGCTGCCATTGAAAATATAGACTCATGTCCCATGGAAGGCTTCAGACAAGATCTAATAGAAGAAATTCTAGGCATCAATCCTCAAACAGAAAAAGTAACCGTCACCCTCGCTTTAGGCTACCGCTCTGAGGAAGATCACTTCCAGTACATGAAAAAAGTAAGGAAACCAAACGAAAAATTGTTTAAATTTATTTAATATTTAAATGATTGTACCTAAAGCAAGCACATGATAAAAGCGGATGTATTAGTAATCGGTTCCGGAATTTCCGGACTTTCTTATGCCATTAAAGTTTCTGAACAACTCCCTGATGCCAAAATCATCATTGTAACCAAGTCTGATGAAGACGAAAGTAATACCAAATATGCACAAGGTGGCCTTGCCGTAGTTACTGATTTTCAGAAAGACAATTTTGAAAAACATATAGATGACACCATGCGTGCCGGAGACGGTGAAAACAAACGCGATGTTGTAGAAATGGTGGTAAAGGAAGCCCCGGCAAGATTCAACGAGATCGTAGAATGGGGCGCTCAATTCGATATGAAAAACGGCAAATTTGCCTTAGGAAGAGAAGGCGGCCATACCGAAAATAGGATCGTCCATCATAAAGATATTACAGGTTTTGAAATAGAAAGAGCATTATTGGAAACAGCGAATAGCAGTCCGAATATTGAGATCCTGGATCATCACTATGTAATTGATATCATTACCCAGCACCACGTTCCGGGAAAAGAACTTAACGAAGGAGACATTCATTGCTATGGTGCCTATATTCTGGATGAAAAGTCCAAAACAATCAAGAAAATCACATCCAAAATTACATTGGTTGCCACAGGCGGAGCCGGACATGTTTATAAAAACACGACGAATCCTACCATTGCCACAGGAGACGGAATTGCTTTCGTAGCCCGCGCCAAAGGAAAGGTTTCCAATATGCAGTATTATCAGTTCCACCCGACAGCTTTATACAGCAAAATGGATGGAATGCTGTTTTTAATTTCAGAAGCTGTTCGTGGAGACGGAGCCAAATTAAGAACCAAAAGAGGCGAAAAGTTCATGCATAAATATGATGAACGTGAAGAACTTGCATCGAGAGATATTGTTGCAAGAGCTATTGATGCCGAAATGAAAATCACCGGAGACGAATTTGTTGGTCTAGATTGCAAGGAAATGAATCATGAAAAATTCTTAGAACATTTCCCGAATATTTATAAGAAGTGTAAAGACGAAGGCATTGACCCGTTCACCCAATTAATTCCCGTTGTACCAGCCTGCCATTATCTTATGGGAGGCATTGAGGTAGACAGAGACGGACAATCTTCTATCAGAAATCTTTTTGCGGTGGGAGAATGTACCAATTCCGGGTTGCATGGAGCCAACAGACTTGCTTCCAATTCTTTACTTGAAGGATTAGTTTTCGGACATAATGCTGCCATGAAAACAGTATCTCTTCTCAATGAAAATCTTTTCAACTTTGACGATTTAAAAGCCGTTCCTGAATGGAATGAAGAAGGAATGAAAATCATGGATGAAATGGTGATCATCAGTTACCTAAGAAAACAGCTTCAGGAAATGATGAGCGATCTTGTAGGAATTGTAAGAAGCAACAGACGTTTGAATATGGCACTACAAAAGCATCAGGAAATTGCTGCTGCTGTTGATGAAATCTACCACTACTCTATCCTTTCCCCACAATTATCAGAATTAAGAAACCTTACTACCGTTGCCTACCTCATCATTATCCAATCTATGGAAATGACAGAAAACAAAGGAGCATTTTACAATAAAGATTTAGCCTAAAAGCATACCATCATGAAAAGACCAAGCTACGTTACAGATAAAGCATTAAAAACATTCATAAAAACTGCCCTTGAAGAAGACATTCAGGATGGAGACCATTCTACTCTTTCCACCATTCCGGAAAATCTTCAACAGAGTGCCAAATTATTGGTAAAACAAGATTGTATCCTTGCAGGGATAGAATTGGCAGAGATTATTTTTAAAACTTTTGATAAAAATCTTAAAGTTGAAACATTGATCAAGGATGGAACACCTTGTAAAGCAGGAGATATAGCTTTAATAGTAACCGGAAGTGCAAGATCTATCCTTTCTACAGAAAGATTTGTTCTTAATTGTATGCAGAGAATGAGTGGTATTGCAACGTTAACTCATGATTGGGACTCAAGATTAGTAGGAACAAAAACGAAGCTTTTAGACACCAGAAAAACAACTCCAAATTTCAGAATGTGTGAAAAATGGGCAGTTGCCATTGGTGGCGGAACCAACCACAGATATGGTCTTTATGATATGATTATGCTTAAAGATAACCATATTGATTATAATGGGAGCATCACCAACGCAGTAAAAATGGCTAAAGACTACGTTAAAAAAACGAAGAAAAAGTTAAAAATTGAAGTGGAAACCAGAAATCTGGAAGAAGTTCAGGAAGCCATCAATGCAAAAGTTGACAGGATCATGCTTGATAATATGGATGTTAAAATGATGAAGAAAGCTGTGAAAATGATAAATGGCTCTACCGAGTCCGAAGCATCAGGTGGGATCACCCGGGACATGCTTAAAGAAATCGCATCAACAGGGGTAACTTATATCTCTGTAGGGGCTTTAACACACTCTGCTGAGAATATAGATTTGAGTCTCAAAGCAGTGAAATAGCGTTGAATTTTTAACAAAAACACACCCTCTTTATTAAAAATTCAATAACATGACTTTTTTCATGCCAAAAGTCGTTTTTTATTCATTTTACTAACAATCAAATGATTAGCATTATTAAGACTGATTAAAAATTAACATTGAGTTAATAATAGTTAAAATATATTTTGCGAATTTTGCAGAAAATTAAATCTAATTATTACTAACGATTATGAAATTAATCAACAAATCGATGCTAACTGCAGTAATTACTTTATCTACAGCTAGCGTCTATTATGCTCAACAAGTTCAGGACTCTACAAAAATTAAGTCCAATGATATTGAACAAGTTGTATTAACTGGTGTTGCAGATATCGCTAAAGATAGAAAGACTCCAGTAGCAGTTTCAACAATTAAAGAAGCACAGATTGTTGAAAAATTAGGAAACCAGGAATTCCCTGAGATCCTAAACACAACCCCATCTGTTTATGCAACAAAAGGTGGTGGTGGATTTGGAGACTCTAAATTAAATATTAGAGGATTCAACCAAAACAATATTGCCGTAATGGTAAATGGTATGCCTGTAAATGATATGGAAGGAGGATCAGTTTACTGGTCAAACTGGGCTGGACTATCTGATGTAACTTCTGCAATGCAGGTACAAAGAGGTCTTGGTTCATCTAAATTAGCAATTGCTTCTGTGGGTGGTACTGTAAATATTCTTACAAGAGCTGCTGACAAAAAACAAGGTGGAATAGTTTCTCTAGCAGTTGGTAACAATGACTATGTAAAATCTCTTTTCGCATACAATACAGGGAAATCTGAAAAAGGATGGTCTTCTTCATTCCTAATGTCAAGAACTGCAGGTTCTATGTATGCAGACGGAACTAAATTTGAAGGATATAACTACTATTTCGCATTAGGATACAAAAAGCCGGGAGGTAACCATGAGTTCCAGTTTACAATTACTGGTGCTCCTCAATGGCACAACCAAAGATCATATGCAATTACTATTTCTGACTATATAAGATTCAATCCTGATAATGACGGAACTCCAAACAGAAAATATAACTCAGATTGGGGGTACCTTAATGGTAAAGAATACGCAACAAGAGTTAATTATTACCATAAGCCTGTAATGTCTTTCAACTGGGACTGGACATTAAGCGAAAAGTCAAAACTTAATACTGTATTCTATGCATCTTTTGGTAGAGGTGGAGGAACAAACACGACTGGTAGTGCAAATGGGAAAAACTTAAACAGCTTTAGAAATCAAACCACAGGTTTGTATAATATGGATGATGTTTTTGCTGCTAACCAGGCTTCAACTCCTGACAAAGGTGTTATTATCAGAAATGCATCTATCAACTCACATAACTGGTTTGGTGCAATTTCTAGCTTCAACCATACAATCAACGACAAATTTAAGTTTTCTGCAGGTATTGATGCAAGATATTACTATGGCTACCACTATCAGTCAGTAACTGACTTATTGGGAGCAAGTGGATATCTTGATAAAAACAACAAAAACATTCCACCTAACTTAGTAACAGCAGTATCTAAACCAGAAGCTAGCTGGAATCCATTCGGAGGAAAAATCGATAATATCAACAATCAGATTGGTTATAGTAATGATGGTGAGGTACTTTGGTACGGAGCTTTCGGTCAGTTTGAATACACAGGTGAAAAAATCTCCGCATTCATTCAGGGGTCAGTATCTAACCAAGGTTTCCAAAGAATTGATAACTTCATTGTAGATGGAGTTACTAAGTCTAAAAGAGGAGAGATTATGAATACTAAAACAGGGTTCAAAAATCTTTTTGGATATAACGTTAAAGCAGGTGTTAACTATAACATCAACGAACAACATAATGTTTTCGGAAATATTGGATACTACGAAAAGCAACCTTTCTTCAATGCAGTATACAGAAGTAATGAAAACGTTGTTTCTTCAGATCTTAAAAATGAAAAAATATTTGGTGCAGAAATCGGATATGGCTTCAGGTCTTCAAACTTCAATGCTAACGTTAATCTATACAGAACTTCTTGGGATGACAGATATCTTAGAAGAAGCGGTGTAAGAGATGTTATAGCAGGAAAAACAGCTTATGTAGAAATGAACGGATTAAACGAGGTTCACATGGGAGTAGAAGTTGATGCAAGCTATAACCTGAACAAACTATTAACAGTTAATGGTATGTTCTCTCTTGGAGATTGGTATTATAAAGGAAATGCAACCGCAGCTCTTTTTGAAGACAGTACAAATTTACCTCTTAATTTCCCAGGAAGCACAAGTAACGAAACTACATTATACTTAGATAAAGTAAAAGTAGGAGATGCTGCTCAAATGACAGCTTCATTAGGACTTACTGTAAGACCTGTTAAGAATCTAAGCTTTGATGCTACATGGAGAAATACCAACAACTTATATGCTAGTTTAGATGCCTTCAACTTTAGAACTCAGGCTGCTGCTGATAGAGGAACATTAAAATTGCCAAGCTTTAACTTATTTGATTTAGGTCTTTCTTATAAAATAAACCTAAATAGTAAGCAGTACTTTACAATTAGAGGAAATGTGTATAACTTGTTTGATACAACTTATATTGCAGAATCTAATACAAGTAATCATATTAAAACAGTAGGTGATTTTACAGCTACGGCTACAGCTACGGCTCAACAACAATATGATGCTTATATCAACAATCCTAAAAACTTCTACAAAGGATTGGATACATCCAACCAGGTATTCTTCGGATTCGGTAGAACTTGGACTGCAACTTTATCATTCAACTTCTAATTATCACAATATTAGATTTTATAAATATGAATCCCGGCTTTGAGCCGGGATTTTTGTTATCTTTGTGTACAAAAAAAATAGATTATGGATTTTTACAAGATTTTTCTTAGTGCACACAAAGGATTCGGATATTTAGAACTACTTTTAGTGGCATTATTTACTATTGCACTTTTAGCTACAATGTTCGGTTTCAGTGGAAAAGTGAACAAATTTTTAAAGAAGACCACTCTCTTCACGATGATTTTCTTCCACGTTCAGTTTCTATTAGGAATATGCTTGTTATTCATATTTTCACCAGGTTTCAAAGCTGCCTTAGATTCAGGAACATTAATGAAAGATGCCTACAGCAGACAAACATTTGTTGAACACCCATTTTCTATGCTAATTGCAGCAGTATTAATGACCATCATCAACAAAAAAGTAAAATCAAACGATACTATTTCCCTTGGGATTACCATTATGGGATTAATTGCCGTAGGTTTATTTGCGTTCGCATTCCCTTGGACAAGAGTTTTTGGGGCTTAAAACAGACAAAGAAATTATATGCGTTATAATTTATAAATAATTTAATCTTAAAATTTTTAATTAAATCAATGAAAGTAGCTGTAGTAGGTTCAACAGGAATGGTTGGACAAGTTATGCTGAAAGTTTTGGAAGAAAGAAACTTCCCTGTAACAGAATTAATCCCGGTAGCATCCGAAAAATCTGTAGGCAAGAAGGTGAAGTATAAACAGAAGGAATTTACGATTGTAAGCATGAAGGACGCTATAGCTGCCAAACCGGATATTGCTATCTTTTCTGCCGGAGGTTCTACTTCTCTTGAATTTGCCCCTTTATTTGCAGAAGCTGGAGTAACAGTTATTGACAACTCTTCAGCATGGAGAATGGATCCTGATAAAAAATTAGTCGTTCCTGAAATTAATGCAGATGTATTGACTAAAGAAGACAAGATCATTGCAAATCCGAACTGTTCTACCATTCAGCTGGTAATGGTTTTAGGACCTTTGAACAAAAAATATGATTTAAAAAGAGTAATTGTTTCTACTTACCAGTCTGTAACAGGAACAGGAAAAGCGGCAGTTGACCAGTTAAACGGAGAAATCAGCGGTGATGATTCTGCAGCAAAAGTATATCCGTATCAGATCTTCAAGAATGCATTGCCTCATTGCGATGTATTTGCAGATGATGATTATACAAAAGAAGAAATTAAATTGATGAAAGAGCCTAAGAAAATCCTGGGCGACGATACCTTCAATTTAACAGCTACTGCAGTAAGAGTCCCGGTTCAGGGAGGTCACTCAGAAAGTGTAAACATCGAATTTGAAAATGAATTTGAATTAGATGAAGTAAGAAAAATCTTATCTGAAACTCCTGGAGTAATTGTAATGGACGATGTGAAAAACAACCACTACCCGATGCCATTATACTCGGAAGGAAAAGATGAAGTCTTTGTAGGAAGAATCAGACGAGACCTGTCACAGCCGAAAACGCTCAATCTTTGGATTGTAGCAGACAACCTGAGGAAAGGAGCCGCAACCAACGCTGTACAAATCGCAGAATACCTTGTAGCAAACAACTTAGTATAAACTAACAAAATAAAAAGAGTCTCAGAATTGAGATTCTTTTTTTTATCAAACACATTTATGAGTACCCACAAAGAAAAAATAGGATTTCAAAAAATCATTGCTGCATTTGGAGTTATTCTTTTTGTAGGAAAGATCATTGCATGGAAGCTTACCAATTCCGATGCTGTATTCTCCGATGCCATGGAAAGCATTGTGAACGTCATCAGTGCCTTTATGGGATTATATTCACTTCACCTGGCAGCAAAGCCTAAAGATGAAGATCATCCATATGGCCATGGAAAGGTAGAATTTGTCACTTCCGGTATTGAAGGTGCTCTCATTGCCATTGCCGGTCTTATGATCATTTATGAGGGGATACACAGTCTTATTGTAGGAAAAACTTTAAGCAAAATTGATCTGGGAATCTGGATCATTATGGCCACCGCCATTATCAACTATCTTTTTAGGATATATTTCCATCAAGAAAGGTAAAAAAGAAAACTCTCTCGTTCTTATCTCCTCCGGAAAACACCTCCAGTCTGATACTATTACAACACTGGGAGTAGTAGCCAGTTTAGTGGTTGTTTATTTCACCAAAATCTATTGGCTGGATTCTGTGGTTGCTTTGGTATTTGGACTTTATATCATATTTGTAGGCTATAAAATCGTCCGAAAATCTTTGAGTGGCATTATGGATGAACAGGATCCGGAAATACTGCATCAGGTCATCAAAATTCTTGAAGAAAACAGACATACAGAGTGGATTGATGTACACAATATGAAAATCCAGCAGTTTGGAGCTTCATTACATATTGATGCTCATATCACCCTACCCTGGTATTATGATCTTCGGGATGCTCATAATGAAATGGAGAAAGTCATTATTCTTTTGGCCAATAATATCAAAAGAAATATTGAATTCAATTTTCACATGGATGACTGCAAGCCTATTTCATGTCCGGTATGTCAGATTGAAAAATGCCCCGTTCGGCAGAAAGACTTCGTAAAAAGAGTGGAATGGACGGCAGAAAATGTAACAAGCGTAGATAAGCACACTGTAGACTAAGCGACAATGGAATCTTAATT
This sequence comes from Chryseobacterium capnotolerans, assembly GCF_021278965.1. Taxonomy (NCBI): domain Bacteria; kingdom Pseudomonadati; phylum Bacteroidota; class Flavobacteriia; order Flavobacteriales; family Weeksellaceae; genus Chryseobacterium; species Chryseobacterium capnotolerans. Next base: position 4,544,066 of record NZ_CP065589.1, read on the forward strand.
GCTCTTTAACATTTGTTTTCTATAATAAAACATAGGAACAATCAATAGTATAATCAAAGGCTGAATCACAAACCTTCGCATATAAAAGGAAAACAGATATCCTATTTCGAATGTATTTTGAATACAAAACAGATAAATAGGGAAAGCAATTGCGAAAACGATAACCATCAACAAAGCACCCTGTAACGTCCATTGTTTATTCTTAAACAACCCTTGGATAATCAGACAGGAGAAAAAAAGATTAAGCACAAATCTGAACAAATGGCCACCTATTAGTTTCCCCCATTCAAATACAGGGAAACTCATATTTTTATTTCCTTCGTGGAAATAGTCCAGAAACGGATCATAAAATATTTTATCCTCCACTACCCTGACTCCTATCAGTCCACAGATTCCTAAAATAACAAGAAGCCAGCTAAGAATTTTCATGTTGTAAAGCAAAGAATTTAATCCATATTAACCAAAGTAAAACAACACTTCCATAAATAACTGCGGGAAAAACAAAATCATGGAACATCTTACCGTATTCCTTGTGTTCTGCCATGACCATATTCAGTCCTACAATCCGTAAAAGATTCATAATATAAAGTAAGACAAGTCCTGCCATCACAAAAACAAATGTTTTGGACCCTTTATAAAAAGCAAAAACAAAAGAGACAAACAGAATCATCACAGAGACAGCATTACAGCCCTCCACCATTCTCGTCACGTACTGTTTCTTTACATAAAACCAAACCTGTTCATTTTTCACATCATTGTACAATTGAGAAGGATATCCTAACACATTTTGCACCGCGTTCACCTGGTTGGCAATAATTCCTGAAAAAGGATCTAATCCATAATCCCTGCCCGCATTCAGATAAAATTGATACGCAAAAAGCAACACCAGATAAATAATGATGAAGCGCAGTAAAATTCCTAAAACCGGCTTAAAGTCCTTTAACATATTACAAAGATAAAAATTAGACCGTAATAACCTGAACGAGAAACGAAAAAGTTAAAATATACCTTCTAAAACAATCTGTAGGATACACAAAATACACTATTTGGTGACAAATCAAAGAAAATTTACCCGAAGGCATTCAGATAAAGTTTATAAAAACAAACCTCATCCAATATTTTAGCATTCAGTTCTCCCCCTCTCCCAGCTTCCTTATTCCAACCTAACACTATTCATGTTAAATTACTATATTTGTTTCCATATTATTATGACTTCTGAACACGCAAATCGATTTTTTGAAAACCAACTTGGCAAAAAATCTACTGAATTCATCACATTAGCTCAAAGTGGTTCTGCGAGGGTCAACTTTCTGGCCATAACCGACAATGAAAAATACATCATCACTTACAATGAGAATATTCCGGAAAATGAAAGTTTTCTTTATTATTCTGAGGTATTTTCTACGCTTCACCTTAATACTCCTGCCATTCTTGCCATTTCAGAAGACAGGAAAATGTATGTTCAGGAATTCTTAGGTACACAAACGTTGTCTGAGCTGATTACAAGAGAACATCTGTCACCCCGTATACAATCTTTGGTAAAACAGACTTTGGAAAAGCTTTTCAGGTTACAGCTTCAAACACAGGGAAAAATTGATTTTTCGAAAACATTTGAATATGAAAGTTATGATGAACTTCCTGTGATTCATGATCTGTATTATTTTAAAAATTTTGTAGCTGACGTTCTGGAACTGGAATATAATAAGTCTGCCTTATTGAAAGAGTTCAAAAAAATTGCGGCATTGGTGGAGAGTCTTGAACCTAAAGGCATCATGATCCGGGATTTTCAGGCAAGGAATATCATGGTTAATGAAAAAGACGAAGTTTCATTTATTGATTATCAGTCGGCAATGAAAGGGCCTTTGATGTATGATGTTATTTCATTTCTATTTCAAGCCAAGGCAGATTTCCCTGAAGCCTTTAAAAATGAAATGCTGAATTTTTACACCCAACTGTTTGAAAATCAAGAAACTCAGAATCAACTAAAAGATTCAGTGAAACCAATGCAGATGATGAGATTCTTACAAGTCTTAGGGGCCTATGGTTTCAGAGGATTAATTCAAAGAAAACAACACTTTATGGCAAGTCTTGAGAAAGGAATCCAAAACATCGCACAATTTGCCACTTCCTGGGAAGACATGAAATATTATCCGGAGCTTAATAAAGTCATAGAACAACTGACTTCTTATAAAACAGAACAGAAGATTAAAGAAATATTAAATTTGAACCGTTAAGCTGCTTTAAGGGTCTAAAGAATATTACAATAAAATAAAGAAGAAAATGCTACACATCGACATCCACAGTTTTCATACAAAAAAGGAGGAATTCCAAAAGATCAATCAGGAAACGGAGGCGGTTTTGCCTTTGACTGCAGAGGAATTTTAAATCCCGGAAGAATTGAAGAATATAAAAGCCAGACCGGAAATGATATCGGTGTACAGGAATACCTTGAGACCAAAACTGAAATGCCTAAGTTTCTGGAACTGATAAAGTCTCTGGTATCTATTAATATCGATGATTATCTGGCAAGAGGATTTGAAAATCTTCAGATCAATTTCGGATGTACCGGCGGGCAACACAGATCTGTATATTCTGCTATCAAAATCGCAGAATTTATCAAAGAAAAGTATCCTAACGGAACAGAAGTAACCATTCATCACGACGAACAACCACAACTGAACATCAGTAATGATTAATGAGCAATCAGTAATATTTTACTTACTGAATCCATTAAATTACTCATTACTTATCACTCATTACTCATATTATTATGAAGGCTCTTATTTTTGCCGCCGGGAAAGGCACCAGGCTTAAGCCATTTACAGATCACCATCCTAAAGCTTTGGCTCAGGTGAATGGTATTCCTCTTTTGGAAAGAAATATCAATTATCTAAAAGGATATGGAATAAAAGATTTCGTGATTAATATTCATCATTTTGGAGATCAGATTGTTGATTTTCTAAATAAAAATGATAACTTCGGCTGTAAGATTGAAATCTCTGATGAGACCAATGAGCTATTGGAAACCGGAGGCGGCTTGATTTTTGCCAGAAGATTTCTAGATCATGGAGAAGATTTTTTAATTTTAAATGCTGATATTTTAACTGACCTCAATATTAATGCATTGGTAGAATACCACAAAAAAATAAAAGATTTTGCTACTTTAGCAGTATCGGACCGTGAAAGCTCGAGAAAGCTCCTTTTCAATGATGATTTAGTATTAAGAGGCTGGCTGAATGTACAGACAGGTGAACAGAGACTGGCAGAATTTAATAAAGGATTTAAGGCTCTTGCCTTCAGTGGAGTTCACTGTATCAATCCTGCCATCTTTGAAAAAATAAAAAGAAAAGGCAAATTCTCTGTTATGGAAGAATATCTGGATCTGATGCAGACCGAGCATATACATGGTTTCCTGCATGACAGCATTCTTATAGATGTTGGAAGACCAGAATCTGTAATAGAAGCCGAGAAACATTTTAAATAAATTTTACCAATGGGAATGGATGGAACCAGGGATGAAAGTTTAGTGAATCCTGAATTCGATAGTAACGAAACAAAGCTGCATAATAGTCTTAGACAAAAAACCTGGGATGAAACCATCACTAAAGACAGCTGGATGGTCTTCAAGATTATGGCTGAATTTGTAGATGGTTATGAAAAATTGGCAAAAATAGGTCCATGTGTATCTATATTTGGTTCAGCACGCCTGAAACCGGAAAATAAATACTATGAAATGGCTGTAGAAATTGCCGAAAAAATCACAAAACTGGGTTTCGGAATTATTACAGGTGGAGGCCCGGGAATTATGGAAGCCGGGAATAAAGGGGCATTTAATGCCAAAGGAAGATCAATAGGACTTAATATTGACCTGCCTTTTGAGCAGCATTTCAATCCTTATATCAACAAGTCCTACTCCATGAACTTCGATTACTTTTTCGTAAGAAAAGTAATGTTTGTAAAATATTCCCAGGGATTCGTAGTAATGCCCGGAGGTTTCGGAACATTGGATGAACTCACTGAAGCTTTAACTTTAATTCAAACCAATAAAATCGGTAAATTCCCGATCGTATTGGTAGGAAGTGAATTCTGGAGTGGATTATTAGACTGGTTCAAAACTACTCTGGTAAAAGAAGGAATGATTTTAGAAGATGATCTTGACCTTTACCGTGTGGTAGACACCGCTGATGAGGCAGTAGCGCATATTAAAGCATTTTACGACAAGTATTCTGTGAATGTAAATTTTTAATTGGCATATTATTTGTGAACTATAACTAGCAACTATGATTGTAAATCTATTAATTAAGATGAAAAAACTTTTATATATATCAGGAATTTTAACATTTTTTGTGTTAATGAGTTTTATGTATGTAGACTTTTTCTCTTCAATGACCAAAGTGGATTATATTGATGGAAGCAAGACATTGAAGTTTACCACAAAAATGAATACAAGCCATATCTCTGACGCTATTAAAATCAATCCTAACACAGCAGGATTTGAAGCCGAGGTGAAAAAATATGTGAACAATAATTTTGATGTGTTTGTCAATGGTGCTCCCAAAACAATTACCTTCACGGGAAGTCAGATCAGCGGAGAAACTGTATGGGTATATTTTGAGACCGGAGGGGTTTCGGATATCAATACCTTAAAGATTAAAAATACGATCCTTTTAAGCTCCTTTCCGAAGCAAATCAACCTGGTGAGTATTGCCTACAAAGGCAGCCAGAAAATGATGAACTTCCAACGAGGAAAAGAAGTGAATGAGGTTTCTTTTTAGATAAATAATTTTGTAATATAAAAACCACTGCCAATGCGGTGGTTTTTTATTTTTAGACTTATTGCCTGCTCATCACGTACATTCTTACTTCATATTCAATATCACTTTTATCATACTGAAAAGGTATTTTTTCTAGAGACCAATTTTGTGGATAATCTCCATATTTTTCCTCAATCTGGTATTTTGCAAGAGAATCTGTTACATCAAATTGATCTAGTATTACATAGCCATTCTTAATAGTAGTAGAATCATAGGCTACAAGATACCGCCTTCCTAATCTAAATTCCCCATTGCGATGACCTTTCCTTACTTCTGATCCATATTTAAATCTATAATCATATCCGTATCCGTTTGGTTTTGCATTATAATATTCAGATGTTACTTTTCCTATAGTATACTTTGTGTTTTTAAGTAGGTCCTCTTTGGGTGGGCCTATGTAGACAAATTTATAGATGTAAAAAATCCATCCTAAAAAGCATACAAATGCTATGATCATACTTGTCCTATTATTTATCATATAGCTATTGATATATTTTGATAAGGATCTATTTATTACTAAAATACAAGAAATATAAATAGCAGCTATAGAATCCTCTCATTATAACATAAAAAAGCCAGCTCTTTCAAGCTGGCTTTTTACTTTATAAAACAATAGTGATTATTGTGCTTTTATTTTAAAATCATCTACTTCCCATGTTGCTGCTGCAGAAGTTGTAGAAGTATATTTAAATGCGATTCTTACGTTTTTACCTAAGAAAGCACTTAAGTCTATATTCCCTGAACCAACCCAATCACCGAATGCTCCTGAATTGGTATCTAAGGTTGCAGGAAGCAATGTCCAGTTGGTTGTAGCAACATCTCCAGTATAGTTATCAGTAGCATAAACCTGTAGTGCATTTCCTGAATATCTTACGTCTGTTGTGAAACTTACCGCTGCCTTCGTTTTACCTGCTAAACTTACCGCTTTAGAGATTAACCAATCTTCGTTCGCAAAGTTATTATTAGCTCCACCAGCATTACCATTCATCATAGCATAATAATTAATTCCGTTTCCTTGGTTAGATGTTTGCCAGAATTGGTTTGGCCCCACTTTATTTACGGGAGTCCAGTCTGCGCTGAATCCACCTGCTGCGAAGTCATCACTATATACAACAGGAATTGGAACATACACACTTCCATCACATCTTGGAGCATCAAAGTCGATATTAGCTAATCTGGTAATCCATAACTGGTATGTTCCGTTGAAAACACTTAAAACTGCGTATACATCACCTTTCCCACCTTTTACTTCATAGCCTCCTGGCTTTACATTACCGAAACTTGCCTGGCCGCTTGTTCTTAAAACAACCGTATTACCTGAGCAATCTTCAAGAGTTCTGCTGGTAACATTATTACCGTCAGTTAATGTTCTTCCTAAATCTCCTTTCACAAACTCAACGTCTTTGATTTTAATCCATCTTCCAACATCAGCCATCGTTAACTGGGAAATTGTTTTTTCTGTAGGAACAACTGATCTTGCCGCTGTATTACTATCGAAGAAATATTTATACATTTCTACTTCTTCAATTTGTCCAAACTGTGTATTGTTATTGAATAAGGCTCCTAACTGAATCTCTCCATTGACACTTCTTACGTAAAGATTTTTAAGTTTAATATTTACATCTTTACCTAATCTGAATCTGCTGTCAAGATACAGATTTGTTTTGTTCATATTCACTCTGATTCCTCCTGTTGCATCTTCTACATAAACATATTTGTAAAGATTTCCTGATTCATCGTTAGCGACTACCTGAGCTTTAAGGTAATAATCTCCTGTAATCTGTACCCAGTTTGTAGTTCCGGCAGCCAATTGCTTCACATCAGCAACCGTTTTAGCTGTAAGAGAACTTGGGTTGAAATCACAAGGACCTTCTGTAAGACCATCTAAACGAGGGAAAGTCTTCATTTCAAGATCTTCAGGCTTATTTACATATAATTGATAGGTAGTAGTAGATCCTGATTGGAATTTACTATAAATCCCCACAAATTTTCCTTTCCCTGAAGGAAGTAACTGACTTGCAAATGAAGCAAAACCACTATTTCTTACCACCGCAGTTTTTGCATATTTTCCTCCTGCCCATCCTTCTCCAATAGTTTTATCTACTGTTACTCCACTTGGTGCATAAGTAGTACACAATGCTCTTGCATCAAATTCTACATCATTAACCTGAATAAGACATCCGAAATACTGATCATTTGCTGCTACCATATCAGCTAATTTCATAATCTTAGGTACTATTTTCCCTTTTGGAGCACAAGATCTGAAGATTTGTTTTGCAACAAGCTTTTCAGGAATTCTTGATACGGATCCTTTAGATTCTGTTCCTACTTTTATACCAAGCTGCACAAGAGATCCATAGTTACCCACAGCAAGTCCATTAAGCTTAACATACACTTTAGATCCCTGAGGGTATCTTGTATAAGTACTTACCGCATCTACACTGATTGTAAAACCATGTGTGGGGTTTTCAAGGGCATCCTGAATATAAATAGTCTTATAGATATTCCCTGTTTCATCACTTGAAGAAACATAACCTACCATATATAAATCATCAGATTCATCATTTGGAGTTTTATCTTCAGGGAAAACGTAGGTATCTCCGTTAGGAACATATTTTGCTTTTACATCTGCAAATGGCACTACAATACCTTTTTGTCGGCACAGTCGTATCCATCAAGATTAGGCTGGTCGTATTTATCATCGTGCACACATCCCGTTACAACAAACAGAGAGGCAGCTGCAACGAAAATAGATCTTAAAATTGAATTATATTTTTTCATTGTAGTTGTTATTAGAATCTTAAATAAACATTAGTAAAGAACGTTCTTCCTCTGTCATACCAAAGTTTTGGTCCGAAATAAGGGGTTGCTCTTTGAGAATCAGCAAGGGCATCAGCAAAGTTTACATTTCTTCCTTGTTCGAATCCTCCGGTTACATAATCTCTGTTATTCAAGATATTATTTACAGATACACTGATTCCCATTCTGTATTTACCAAACTGGAAAGATTTACCAGCGTTAGCATTTAACATGAACTGATTATCAAATTTCTTCTGCTTTGTAATCTGCTCAATTAATTCTGGAGTTACTCCTGGGAAAGGATCATTGGTCTGTCTGTCCGTATACATATAAGGAGTCTTGTTCAAAGCTGAGAAATCAAGATACTGATCCATCAGATAATTGGCAGAAGCTCCTACCCACCAATATTTTGGAGAGTTATACTTTAACCCGAATGAGAATGCTTTTTGAGGAGTACCCGCTACTTTGTAGTCTTTAACATTTGCTTTACCCCAGAAATCAGTTCCTCTGAACCCGTTAAGGTCATCAAAAGTAGAAACCTCAGGATTGTTTGTATATTTATATTCACCTACACTTGCTACCCCCACAGCACTTAAAGTTGGCGTTACTTTAACATCGAAACCTAATTCAAGCCCCATATATCTCTTGTTCACACCACTCATTGCCTCATTAACCAATGTACTGAATGAGTTTCCTAATTCCCCATCATTTACATCAGCATAATATCTGGAAATCTCAGTAGAATTTTGAATCGTTGTATAATAAGCAGATAATCTTAATTTTAAGATCTGTCCTCTCAAGATATAACTTAAATCATTTGAATTGATCATCTGGTTAGTAACACCAGGAGTTAAGTAATCAACCATTCTTGGATTGATATAGATCTCATTAAGAGTAGGTGCTAAACTAAAGAATGCTCCGTTGTAAACGATAAAGTTTTTACCGTTGATTTTATAGGTAATTTTACCTTTGATCCCTGCATCTAATGCATCATACACTGCACTTTTCCCTTTAGAATTATCTCTAAATCTTGCAAGACCGCTTCTGAAGTTACCTTCTCTGTAAGCTTCTGAATAAGAAGAGAAGATGGAAGCCACAAAATTCCACTTATTGAAGTCGATCTCAGATGAAATGTTCAATGAGTAATGATTTCTTGTCAATTCATAAGAATATTGAGTTCTGTCTCCTTTTCTTACTGTTACATCATTATTGTCTGCATCGTATCTAGCATCTCCGTTGAATGCATTCAGGTTGTAAGCAAAATTAGCTCCTAATAAATCTTTAACTCTTCTGAAATTGTCAGATTTCAAGTTCTGATAATTGAAGTTAATGTTTAACTTCCAGTTATCTTTTAATCTTGTATCAAAGTGAGAAGATAAATTTAAAGTTTTATCTTTATTTACGTCTTCTACAATGGTATATACAGCACCTCTTGCCGTACCATCCATATTGGTAAGATTAAGACGGTTTGCACTATATAGGGCATTCCAATCAATCTGGGCCTGCTGTCTGAATTCATCAGCAGTATAAGTACCAAAGCTTGGAAGTTTTCTATAATAAGTAGGGTTTGGATCTGCGGCATGGAACCAGTCTAACCTGCTTCTTGCATCGCTACCAAACTGATAAGAAACAGTGTTTGTCCAGTTTGAGTTTTTACCAATTTTCAGATAGTCTGTTAAGATAAACATTGGTTCAAAAACGTTTCTGATTCTGGAGTTTCTTTTCTCTCCATCCTGCCAACCCCAATATGAGTTGTAATTTTTACCCATGATATCATACACTTCCTGAGTATTCGGAGCATTAGAAGCCCTGTAAGTAGGAGAACCAAAAGCCGTTAAATTAATCGAGTGTCTGTCACTGAATTTCTTTTCAATAGAGGCAAAGTAAGCGTAAGCATCCTGATATACCCCATCAATGATCGCTCTATCCCCCCATCTTCTGCTTCCTGAGAAAGTAAACGCCCATCCATCTTTTGTAAGTCCGGAAGAGTAAGTAGCCATTGCTCTGTGCAGGTAACTTCTATTAGTAAATGAATAAGCTAATGAAGTTTGTTTTCTATAACTGGATGCTCTCGTATTATAATATACAACACCCCCTAAATTACCAAAAGTATATTCTGAAGGAGTGATGTTATCTACATTTTCATATGGATATCTTGTTACATCATTCAGTCCGCCCCAGTTGTTGAAGTCAATTCTCCCGTCATCATTTTTAGACATGGATACCCCATTAAAAAGTACATCCTCGAATCTGTTGTCTACTCCTCTTGGTCTGAACCAGTAAGCACCAAGTTCAAAAGCGGAAACATTTTGGAAAGCATCTCTTCCTGAGCTTAAAAGTCCTACAGTAGGCTGCATTGAAGAGCCTCCATCTTCGGCATCACTTGCTGAGTCGTCAATAACTATTACTCCTGCGTCTGATCCTAAGTTGTAATTAAGTGTAATAACACCTAAATCTTTTTTCTTCTCATCTGCAGTTACATCAAACTCTAAGATTTTAGACTCAAAATTTGGTTTTGTCACTGTGATAAGATAGTGGCCAGGTTTTAAATCCACAAACTGGAAGTATCCAATTTTATCCACAGATGTGTCATCAGTGGACTGTGCTAGATCTACTTCTGCTTTCTCTAAAGGTTTACCATCCTGATCCTTAACATACGCAAAAACAGTAGTTTGCGCAAAATAAAAAGAGGCAGGCATTAAAGTAAACAAAGAGATTAGGGATAGTTTTTTAATCATAATAAACTTATTTTTAACTCCTTCTTTATTTAAGGGGCAACAAATTTAGTACTATTTTCATTAACTCAAACATTTATAGCTATTTATTCTATTAATTTTTCTTAACCTCCATTCATTATCCTAAAAATATGCCCGAATTTTAATCAATCACAAAAAAGAGTCGCAGATGTTAGGAAAAGTGTTTAACAATCATAATTGGATATTTTTAATCCCAAACAAACAGCTTATTCTTTAGCATTATTTAAATAATAAATAGGAGTTTCCAATATCAAAATAATGAAGAATAATCCATTTTTTCCAGACTTTCCAACTCAGTCTTAACCTTTTGTTAAATTAAACTCAGATCATTTTAATCTTTATTCTTATATAAAATTAGTAATTTTACCCCTCAATTTTTTGAATATACTAAGAATATGAAAAAATATTTAATCATGGCCGCCCTATTTTGCTTTGGTTCTGCTTTCTCACAACAGAAGCAGGTAAAGAGAGCTGCTGTCGCATTCCTGAACGTTGAAAACCTTTGGGATACCATTCCTTCTGCTGATTATATTGACGGAACATTACCACGTTCTAATCCCAAATTTCACAGAAGTGTACCGGTAGATTCTCTTAAATATCTTGAAACTACAGAAGATTACAAAGGAGAATGGAGTGATGATCTTTTGATTGGAAAAAAAGTAATCAGAAAACAGTTTTTATCTGAAGACTTTACTGCCAACAGCCCAAAGAGATGGGGAACAAAATATTATAACCAAAAGCTGGCCAATGAAGCTAAGGTTATTTCTGAGCTTGGAAGGCAATATACCAATGATAATCCTGTCATCTGCGGATTGATCGAGGTAGAAAACAGACAGGTTATTGAAGATCTTATCAAACAGCCTGCTTTGGCAAAAAGCAACTATGGTATTGTACATTTCAATTCTTATGATTCCAGAGGAATTGATGTAGCCATTATTTATCAGAAAGGAAGATTTTCTGTTTTAGATTCATATAAAAAAGAAATTAAGATTTATGATGAAAACGGAAAAAGAGAATATACCAGAGATATTGTAATTGCTATCGGATTATTAGATGGAGAAAAAGTAGGAATTTTCATGAATCACTGGCCATCAAGAAGAGGTGGAGAAGCTATTTCTCTTGCTAAAAGAAATACAGCAGCTACTGTATTGAAGGAAGAAATGGACAAAGTAACGGCTGAAAATCCGGGTATCAAATTATTCTCAATGGGTGACTATAATGACGATCCGGTAAGCCCGAGTTTAAAGAAACATTTGGCCGCTGTGGGTGATCCAAGCGAATTATCTGATAAGACTCCTTATTATAACTTAATGTATAAACTATATAAAGCTGGTGTAGCTTCCCTTGCTTACAGAGATGCTCCGAACTTGTTTGACCAGATTATAGTATCCAGAAATCTTTATTCTCCAGAAAAAATAACGCCTACTTATACGATCTTTAAAGCAGAGATTTATGCTCCGCCTTACCTTGTTAATAAAGAAGGACAATGGAAAGGATATCCATTACGTTCTTGGGATGGAGACCGATTCACTGGTGGATATAGTGATCACTTCCCTGCAGTTTCTGTAGTTCAGAAAGAATATATTAAAAAATAATACAGAAAGGCACTCTTATTGGAGTGCTTTTTTTATAAATAATAAAATCATGAAAAATCTTATCTTATTATTCTTTATTGCCTTTATCCCTTTCAGCTGCCTTTCACAGCAAAGTACACCTAAAAAGGATAAAGAACAGCATGAAATGAAACCGTCTAAAAATGAAGATGGAGAATGGGATCTTACTGTTATGGATACCCAATTTGATTATTTTCTTAATGCTGTTGCCAAACCTATGAGCCAATATTCAGAATCTTTTCTGAAAACAAAAAATTCATTTCTTGTGAATGAATGGAATAGCTATTACAGCACTGGAAAATATAGAAATATTATAGAATCCGGAATAGATTATAATCCAAGGGAAAATTACGGGATAAAATTTGAATACAAGCTTTACCAGGTATTTGCATACGTAAACTGGAAATACGGATTAAAGATGAACGGTTTATCCGGAAGTGAAGCAAGGTAAGGAGATAGCCACAACCGCTCCATATTAAGTAAAACTTAATAAAAATATTATTTTTGAAATAAAATCAAAAATAAATACTATAATTATTTAATTTAATAAAATATTTTCAATCTTTTATTCAGGTTTTAATATATTTGTATATCACTGATTTTTAATTTTTCAGTGAACAATAACCATAAACAAAATTTAAAACCATGAAAAAAACATCTTGTACAGCATGCTGTTCAGCCATGCTATCTTCTACCCTACAGACCTTTCCTGTTCATAGCAAACTCTCAGATAAACTATTTAATCCAACCTCATATTAACACTTCTAAAAACAATGAAATATGAGAAATACAATTAAACTTATTCTGCTTTCAATTCTACTATCGTGGACACCATTCTATTCACAAACAGGAAGTGATATTATTTTTTGTCTGGATAACAGTGGTTCTATAAGTGACGTAGCCTTCAATCAAATGACTGTTTCCACAAGAAAACTCATGGAAGAGATTTTAAAATGCAACCGGAATAATAGGGTTTCTGTAGTACATTATGGAACAGATTTCCCTGGAATGAGCCCTTCTGTCCCTAGAATCTACATAGAATCTAACTTCACCAATGATTTAGCAACTGCTCAAACATTTTCAAGAAGATTAGGAAATGGCGATCACTTTCATGATGCTGTTAGCTTAATAGGATCTGCACTTGATCATTACCCTCATCCTGATATCGTAAGTCCACAGAAATCATTGGATAAGCACCGTGAAAGACCATTAGTAATCATCTTATTCTCTGATGCGGAGAGAGCTAATGGCAGCCTGAGCAATGGTTCTTATTTGGTAAACTTTAATCCTCCGAACGGATTACATGAAGATAATGCTTTTGCAGCCTTTACAAAGTTTAAGATGGATAGAAATGCTAAATTTATTGTGGTGCATGTCAGCGATTATTCGCCTTATATAGAAGCAGCGGCCAACATTGCGAGCCGTGGAGGATCATATACAGGAAATATTGAACAATACAATGATGATCCGGATCATAATCTTCTTCCTAGATTTTACCTGAATAAAACCAACTTTACCTTAACAAGTACTGAAATATCCTCATTAAGTAATGATGTTTGCAAAATGAACACAGCTTATGTAGATTTTTCCTATCAAGCTCGTTCATGTAAACTCCCTGTAAGTTTCCCATTACATATCAATGGAAATTACGCGATTCCACAAGGAGCAAGCATTGTAAATTTTCAACTATCGCTCTTAGATATCGCAACAAGTGCCGTTTATCCAACATCTGCAACAGTTAATTTCCCTAATCCTAATGAGTTTGAATTTAATGTAAACCAGGCAGATCTTACCAATCCACCTTCAGGGCAGTACAAATTCATTATTGAGCTTGTTTATTCTCTTGGTGGTAATAATGATGGAATTCATGCTGAAAACAGCATTACTTCTCCTTACGATTTTATGTACTGTGATAATGTGCGTATTAACACAAATGTTTCCAATCCTGCAGCTAAATTTGCAAGACCACAAGATAAGGATTACCGTATTGATCTTAATGCTGATCCTAACAACACAAAATCAATGCTTAAAGAAAAAGTTCAGCAGAAAAATATTCAGATTTCACCGAATCCTAATAATGGAGTGTTTGTAGTATTACTTGACAAAGTACGTTCAGGATCATTACAAGTCAATGATATCAATGGTAAAGTTGTCTTTGAAAGACCATTTAGCAACGAAAAAGAAATAGCTGTTGATATTCATTCATTACCATCCAATACATACATTGTAAAAGTAAATTCAGGTAACGAAGCATTCACACAGAAAATAATAAAAAGATAAGTTTTAAAAATATCCAACTAAAAAAGGTTCAGATAATTCTGAACCTTTTATTTTTATAATAGCTGAAAATTATTTGTTGAATAATTCTTCTACTTTATCCCAGTTTACTACAGAAAAGAATGCAGAAACATAGTCAGGTCTTCTGTTTTGGTAGTTTAGGTAATATGCATGCTCCCAAACATCTAATCCTAACACTGGAGTTCCTTTAACGTCTGCAACAGGCATTAATGGGTTATCCTGATTTGGTGTAGAAGAAACAGATACAGAACCGTCAGCATTTTTTACTAACCAAGCCCATCCTGAACCGAATCTTGTTTTAGCAGCCTCCGAAAAATCATTTTTGAATTTTTCAAGACCACCATAATTTTCGATAGCAGCTTTTACATTTCCTACCGGCTCCTTGCTTCCACCAGGAGTCAAAATTTCCCAGAATAAAGAGTGGTTAAAGTGCCCACCGCCATTGTTTCTTACAGCTGGCTTGTCAGTTCCTGTCTGGCAGATCTCTTCAATAGTTTTTCCTGCTAGATCAGTTCCTTCGATTGCTTTATTTAAATTGTCAATATACGCTTGGTGGTGCTTCGTATAGTGGATTTCCATAGTTCTTGCATCGATCGTAGGTTCTAATGCATCGTATGCATATCCTAATTTTGGTAATTCAAATGACATAATCTTTATTTTTAATGTTATACTTCAAAATTAGCCAATATTTAAGGTATTATCAAAGATTGGGGATTACTTTAATAAATCTTTAACATTGATATATTGATTTAGAATGAATTAAGTTTTAAAATATTTTTTCAAAGTACAAATTATTAAACTAAAAAGCACGAATCCCAAGGACCCGTGCTTTCTATTTAACAATATTAAATTTATTTATTCATAGACATCAGGAATTCTTCATTATTAAGAGTTCCTTTGATGTTTTTATTCACAAATTCCATGGCTTCCACAGGATTCATTTCAGAAAGGTATTTTCTAAAAATCCACATTCTCTGAGAAGTTACTTCATCCAGAAGAAGATCATCTCTACGGGTACTTGAAGAAATCAAATCAATAGCAGGATAAATTCTTCTGTTAGCAATTTTTCTGTCTAGCTGAAGTTCCATGTTACCCGTACCTTTAAATTCTTCAAAGATAACCTCGTCCATTTTAGAACCAGTATCAATTAATGCAGTAGCAATAATCGTTAAAGAACCACCCCCTTCAATTTTTCTGGCTGCACCAAAGAATCTTTTTGGTTTGTGAAGTGCATTGGCATCTACCCCACCGGAAAGAACTTTACCTGATGCAGGAGTTACTGTATTATAGGCCCTTGCTAATCTCGTGATTGAGTCTAATAGGATCACTACATCGTGTCCACATTCAACCATTCTCTGAGCTTTTGCAAGAACAAGGTTAGCTACCTTCACATGTTTTTCTGCAGCTTCATCAAATGTAGAGGCAATAACTTCTGCATTTACGCTTCTTTCCATATCAGTAACCTCTTCCGGACGCTCATCAATCAGAAGAACCATCATGTATACTTCCGGGTGATTAGCCGCAATAGAATTAGCAATATCTTTAAGCAACATGGTCTTACCTGTTTTAGGCTGTGCAACAATCATTGCTCTCTGCCCTTTTCCGATTGGTGCAAATAAATCTACAATTCTTGTCGAAATCGTAGACTCACTTCCTGCAAGATTAAATTTCTCTTCAGGGAAAAGTGGAGTAAGATATTCAAATGCAACACGATCCTTAATAAATGCAAGGTCACGTCCGTTGACTTCTGTAGGTTTTAATAAAGAAAAGTACTTTTCACCTTCTTTCGGTAATCTTACAATTCCTTTAACGGTATCTCCTGTTTTTAATCCATAATTTCTGATCTGTGCTGTAGAAACATACACATCATCAGGAGAAGAAATATAACTGAAGTCTGACGAACGTAAAAATCCGTAGTTATCAGGTAATATTTCCAACACCCCTTCAATGCTTACCATTCCATCGAAACTGAATTCTTTTTTATGGTCATGCTGTTCCTCTGCCTTTTCAGAATGTCTGTTTTGATTCTGATTTTGGTGTTGGTTTTGATGCTGGTGCTGGTTTTGATTTTTATGTTGGTTTCCGCTGTTTTGCGGGTGATTGTGTCCTTTTTGAGGTCTGTTAGCCTGTTGTTGAGGGGTATTGTGAGGCTTTTCTTCCGCCTGGGCAGGCTCTTGAGGTTCTGTGTTTTTAGGAGCTTCTGATTTCTCCTGAGTGTTTTCTGTATTTCCTGTATTGGTAGGAGAAACTCTTTTTCTTTTTTTCTTAGCTGAATTCGCGGCAGATGCTTCTTCATTTGTGGTTGCTACTGCTATTGTTTCAGCTTTGGGCTCTTCTACTTTTACTTCTTCAGCAACCGGCGTCTTCTCTTCTACTTTTTCCTCTGCTTCTGGTTCTGCCGGGGCTTTAGCAGCTGCCTTAGGCTTTGTTGCCGGGGCTTTTTTGGGAGCAGCTTTTCTTACAGGAGCCTTTGCAGTTTTTTCTGCTGGAGCTTCTTCAGTAGTGGCGCTGGTTTCCGTGGCGTTGAAATAATCTTTTGCTACTTTAGGATTGGAAGCCTGAAAGTCAAGAATTGCAAAGATTTTGTCATTTTCATTGCTAGTTCTAGCAACTTTAACGCCCAAATCCTTTAAGATTTTAGTCAGTTCCGTTACGGATTTTGACCTTAACGTTTCTATGTTAAACATATTTATGTAAAAATGTAATTAATTGTGAGTAAGAAAAGTAAGTCCGGTGACTTTTGTTTTCAAGTACATTGTATAATGCAAATCTACACTTATTTTTGAATTGTGCAAAATTTATATTATTTTTGCCTAGATTTTAATATTCAATGCTACAGAGAATACAAACTATATGGACTTTACTAGCAGTTTTAGCTGCTGTTTTCCTTTTTATAACGGGACAGGATGTTGTGATTTCAGATAGTATTCCTGTACTTAATATAGGATGTATTATCCTTGTTATTATTGGATCATTAAGTATTTTTAGTTTTAAAAACAGAAAAAGACAAATTTTGCTGAATACGATCAGCATCATTATAAACGTTTTGTTGATTGGTGTATTGGCGTACTGGCTGCTAAGCTTATCCGGAGGAATTCAATTTCCTGAGAAGGGTATTGAGCCGATTTTCCCATTAATCGCGGTGATATGTCTGCTTATGGCAAATGTATACATCCGTAAAGATGAGAGGCTCGTGAAATCTGTAGACAGACTTCGATAACCTTACAACGATTTTTTGAGTGAGAACAGTTCCTTTTTAGGAGCTGTTTTTTTATGGATATTGATCTAAATTCTGCTATTCTCCCTGACAATCTGCTAAGATCAATTAATTTATGTAACTTTCCTGCAACATTTCAATCTGAAATACGACAGATTCTAAAAATTTTAATTAAAGACTATGAAAAAGCTAACGTATCTTACTTTATCACTATTCTCTATATCCGTTTTTGCACAGGAAATTTCAAAAGAAAGAGTAAAAACCGTCATTTCCACTTTGGCATCTGATGAAATGAAAGGCCGCGAAATAGGAACTCCGGAAAATGAAAATGCAGCTAATTATATTGCCGCTCTTTTCAAAGAAAACAATCTTAAATACTGTACAGGAAGTTCATACCTGATTCCTTTTGATTATAAAGGCAAAACAGCTTACAATGTTTGTGGTATAAAGAAAGGTAAATCTGATAAAACTCTTGGCTTTTCAGGACATTTTGATCATATAGGAACCAACAACAAAAGTGGAGACAATATTTATAATGGTGCCGATGATGACGCCAGCGGAATTACCACATTGGTAGGTATCGCAGATTATTTCAAAGATAAGGAGCCTGAGTTTTCTATGGCTTTCATGGCCTTCAATGGAGAAGAAAAAGGAATGCTGGGATCAAAGGCTATCTCTGAGGATAAAAATCTTGACAAAATCTATCGTAATATGACAGCTCTTTTCAATTTTGAAATGGTAGCTACAGAATCTCAATGGGGAAAAAATGCGTTGTATATGACTGGGGATGGCTTCTCAGATCTTGATGAACTTTTTAATACCTATGCAGTAAATGGATTAAAAATCAATGCGGACCCCTATGCAAAGCAGCAGCTCTTTTATCGTTCAGATAATGTCAGTTTTGTGAAAAAGAAGATCATTGCCCATTCATTTTCTACGGTGGATATGACCAAAGCCACTCATTATCATCAAGTAAAAGATGATATCAACATTGTTGATGTTGATAATATGACCCAGATCATCAATAATTTCGGAAAGACATTAGAGCAGTTAAATCCTAAAAACTTTGCCCCTGAATACAACGATCAGGTAAACTTTAATTAATACTATATTTTACACAAAAACCGTCTATATGGCGGTTTTATTTTTTCTATACCTGAAAAATAGATCTATTTTAATTTTTTTGAATGGATAATCTTTTTCGCCTCATTTTATTTAATTTCAAATTGTTGTAACAAAAAACCTTATTTTAAAACTTATCCATTAAAGTAAAACTGGATTAAGAACGTCTTATCTTCTAATTTTACGTAATTTTGCTATCCAAATTTTTCATTGAATGAATGAGTATAAAAAAATTCTGAGGTTCGCGAGGCCTCATCAAAAATATATCTACGGAAGTTTATTTTTCAACATTCTGTATTCTTTATTTCAGATTGCTTCTCTAGGGACTATTTTACCTGTTTTGGGAATGCTTTTTGGCACCATCAAATCAGAAAAACAAGGGACAGCACCTATTTATTCCGGTGAGATTGTCGACTTCTTCTCTTATGCAAAAGAATATTCCACTTACTATATACAATCTTTGGTTGCTGAGCATGGTTCTTTAAAAGTTCTTGCATGGTTGTGTATCATTACAGCCTTTATGTTCCTTTTAAGAAACATTTTCAGGTATTTAGGAGCATTACTGCTTATCAATTACCGTGTAGGGGTTACCAAAGATCTACGTGGGGCGATGTACAGAAAGATATTATCATTACCTGTGTCATTTTTTACAGAAAGTAGAAAAGGAGATATGATGTCCCGTATGTCTAATGACGTGGGAGAGGTTGAAGGAAGCATTCTGGGCAGCTTAGTTGAGCTAATTAACGCCCCTTTTATGTTGATCAGTACTTTGATCTCTTTATTTATTGTAAGCCCGGAAATGACTCTTTTCTCATTATTGGTACTTCCTGTAATGGGAACAATGATTGCCCTGATTGGGAAAAGCCTTAAAAAAGATTCTCATGAAGCACAGCATGAATTGGGAAATATTTTCTCTATTGTAGATGAAACCCTGAAATCTTCAAAAGTAATTAAGATATTTAATGCGGAGAAGATCATGGATAACCGTTTTATGCAATCTATGGGTAGATGGATTTCAAGCTCAATGAGTTTGGGAAGAAAGAAAGAATTAGCATCGCCAATGAGTGAGTTTCTAGGATCTATTACCTTCCTGATTATTGCATGGTATGGAGGAAAACAAATTATTGTTGACCAAAGTTTATCGCCTGCAGGCTTTCTGGTATTCTTAGGAATGTTCTTCCAAATCTTACCTCCGGCAAAAACCTTATCAACATCTATTTCCAACGTACAAAAAGGGGAAGCATCTCTTAAAAGAGTACTGGAAATCCTTGATGCTGATGTAAAAATTGAAGAAATTGCAGAACCAGTTTCTATCTCAACACTGAACAGAAATATCGAGTTCAAGAATATTGGATTCTACTATGACAAAGCTAATCTGATCCTTAAAAACTTTGATTTAACGATCCCTAAAGGAAAAACCGTTGCATTGGTAGGACAAAGTGGTAGTGGAAAAACTACAATTGCTAACCTTTTAGCAAGATTCTATGATGTTTCTGAAGGACAAATCCTTATTGACGGTGTAGATATCAAACATTTAAAATTACAGGAATACCGCCAGCTTCTGGGAATGGTAACCCAGGAATCTGTATTATTTAATGATTCTGTTTATAACAATATTCTGATGGGTAAGCCTGATGCTACCAGAGAAGAAGTGATTGAAGCAGCTAAAATCGCTAATGCAGACAACTTTATTACTGGGCTTTCTGAAGGATATGAAACCAATATCGGAGATGATGGAAACAAACTTTCCGGAGGTCAGAAACAAAGAGTTTCTATTGCAAGAGCGGTACTGAAAAATCCACCAATTATGATTCTGGATGAAGCTACTTCAGCTTTAGATACAGAGTCTGAAAGATTTGTACAGGATGCTCTGGAAAAAATGATGGAAAACAGAACTTCGCTTGTGATTGCTCACAGACTTTCAACCATTCAAAAAGCAGACTGGATTGTAGTTATGGAAAAAGGAACCATCGTAGAACAAGGAACCCACCATGATCTTATTGCTAAAAAAGGAATGTACAATAAGCTTGTTGAACTTCAAAATTTTGACTAATTATTTTTAAATCCTATAAAAATGAACCCTATACAAGAGTATTTCTACAGAATCGAAGAGCCTGAAAGAAGTACTCTTCTTTTTTTACGGGAAACCATTCTGGCTTCAGATCCAGAAAATATTACGGAAACCTTCAGCTTCGGACTTCCCTTTATCAAATACAAAAAGAAAATGCTGTGCTACTTTTATTACAGCAAAAAGTATAAGAAACATTATCTTAGTTTTTATCATGGTGACAGACTGGATTATCCGGAACTTACTCAGGATGGAAGAAAGAAGTTTAAGATACTTTTAATTGATGCAGAAGAAGATTTGCCAGTGGAGTTCATATTAAGTTTATTAGACGAAATAAAGCCATATATTAAGGCTTAGATAGCAAAAAGAATAGCCTTCAAACATATATAAAAAGTAAAACGGAGAAAATCTCCGTTTTTTTTATGAGTGATATTCGTGCAAATCATTGGTAATTAAAAATAAAAAAGACTGTCCTTTTCAGAACAGTCTTGGTATGATGATTATACATCTTAATCTTTTAATTTAGCGATGACATCTAAACCTCCTTTGGTAATGTCTCCGATCTTGCAGATGATTTCGGTATCTAAAGGCAGGAATACATCCATTCTTGACCCGAATTTGATAAATCCGAACTCATGCCCAGCTTTTGCCTGATCTCCCTCATTACAGTAGAACACAATCCTTCTCGCTACATATCCCGCAATCTGTCTGAAAACTACCTTATGATTGGTTTCAGTTTCAATAGCTACTGTTGTTCTTTCATTTTCTGTAGATGACTTCTCATGCCATGCTACCAGATATTTTCCAGGATGGTATTTTTTATAGATCACTTTTCCGCTTACCGGATATCTACAGATGTGGACGTTCAATGGAGACATAAAGATAGAAACCTGGATGGCCTTCCCCTTCATGAATTCATTTTCTTCCACTTCTTTGATCATTACTACTTTCCCGTCAACCGGTGCTATCACATTCTCTCTGTGGTCAAGAATAGTACGGTTTGGAACTCTGAAAAACCAGAATACAAGACAGTAAATTACCAACAAGGGTGCGATGATCAACAAAGACCATATTTTAAGGAAATAGATGGCTAAAGCTCCCAATACCAGAAAAAGTATTGTAGCTACCGTAATCGTTCCTTTTGATTCTCTATGTAATTTCATGAGACTAAATAAATTTTTCTAAAATAAAGTACAAATATACGACAGGAACGCAGATAATAAAACTATCCAGTCTATCTAATACTCCGCCATGCCCTGGAATGATGTTTCCACTGTCTTTTACACCAAAGTTTCTCTTCAGCTGGCTCTCTACCAAATCTCCCAGTGGTGCAAAAGCGGCCACTAAAAATCCTACCATCATCCAGTCTCCTCTCAGTTCAGGCTGATAGTGCTCAATAAAGTAGGATAAAACCAATGTTAAAACAACACCTCCGGCATACCCTTCCCATGTTTTCTTTGGTGAAATTTTAGGAGCCATTTTATGTTTTCCGAAAAACTTTCCTACCAGATAAGCAAAAGTATCACTGCTCCAGATCAGGATAAAAAGAAAAAGAACTTCCAGTGAGAAGTTATCGCTATAACTCGAGAACTTAGGTAATCCTAATGCAAAGCTGAATGGCAGAGCGACATAAATGACTGTAAAAATCAGTTTTCCGCTATCAAAGTATAATTCGTTAGGAAACTTAAATAAAGTAACTACAGCAATCCCAATAAGGGCAAGAGCTAATATTTCGCTCAATCTGAAATCAAAAAAGAAATCATGATGAAAGTATCGCTTGGAAAAAATATAAAATATAAAAATGACTAATGGGTATACAACCCATTTTTCATAGCCTTTTCCAAACTTCATTATTTTCACACACTCCCAGGTACCTACTACCAATAAGAAACTTATCAAACCATAATAAAGATATTCTTGCTGAATAAGGCCAGGAAAAACACTGTTGATCAGCTGCGCTCCAAGCGGAGTCGAACAAAGAATGATGATGGCTACATAGATGAGACCTGAAGCGGTTCTTTGAATGAGATTTTTGTCCAAAATTTAAAATTTAGTAGTGGGTGCTTAGTCTTCAAGCAGCAATAAAAACAGTTTTGTATTGGAATTGGAAGAACTGTCCATTTTAGACTGGCTTCCGCTGATGGAAGTTAGGTTCTTGATATTTCCGTTTCTTTTTATTTTCCCCATAGCATCATTCAGGTTATTCACAATCTGTGAAACATTGGCAATAATGATAATTCTATCCGGAAGCCTTGAAGAATGATAATGAAGAATATTATTATGTGAAAGCATAATTCTGCCATCATATGCAATCAGATATTCACACGTGATAAATGCGGCATCATTGGATGGCTGCAATTCTGAAGTATAAGGTGACTTCACAACGTTTAAGAAGTTCTGAAGTTCCTTATCCCAACAGAAAAGATTGTGAATACCTTCTATTTTGATAATTTGATTTAAAGTTTGTAGAGCCTCCGCTTCATCTGCACAATAATTAAAAAATCCCCCTGAATGCGTAAATAATTGCGCAAACTTATAGTCGAGATCCGCATTTTTTAGCGAATCCCCAAGCTTCTCCAGGCTCTGTTTATCCTCTTCCTCAGGCTGGTTGGTAAGTTTGCTTACAATCCTCTTGAATAAATTCAACTTAATCTATTTTTAGTCAACTTTATACAAAAATAGAAAATAAATTACAATAGATTCCAAAATATCTCCTTAAATATGAAAAAACCTGACAATTTTAAAGTTGTCAGGTTTTATATTTCCTATTTTAAAGGGCTTTTAAAGCTGTGTTGGGCTTTCAGGAGCCTGTATTTCGCTTTCTTCCTCTTTTTCTTTAATCTGAGGGGTTTCCAACACTTCCGGCTGAACTGTTTCAGGGATTGTATTGGTCACCGGCTTCTCTGTCAATTCTGGATCCCATGCTCTTTTACCAAAGATTTCCTCTAAGTCTTCGCGGAAGATCACTTCTTTTTCTAAAAGCTTACTCGCTAAAGCATCCAGCTTGTCTTTATTGTCTGCAAGAATTCTGATGGCTCTTTCATATTGATTTTCGATAATCGATTTGATCTCTGCATCAATTTTAGTAGCCGTTTCTTCAGAATAAGGTTTTCCGAAATTATATTCAGACTGACCTGAACTGTCATAGTAGGAAATGTTACCGATATTTGGACTTAACCCATAGATCGTTACCATTGCCTGTGCTCTCTTCGTTACTGTTTCCAAGTCGGAAAGTGCTCCTGTTGAAATATTATTGAAGATCACCTGCTCAGCTGCTCTACCTCCTAATGTTGCACACATTTCATCCAACATCTGTTCAGTAGTGGTAAGCTGTCTTTCTTCCGGAAGATACCAAGCTGCACCTAATGAACGTCCTCTTGGAACAATCGTTACTTTTAGAAGTGGTGAAGCATGTTCTACTAACCAAGAAATAGTAGCGTGTCCAGCTTCGTGATAAGCTACTCTTCTCTTTTCAGAAGGTTTGATAGCTTTATTTTTCTTTTCAAGACCGCCAATGATTCTGTCTACAGCATCAAGGAAATCTTGTTTTGTTACTGAAGTATGATTATTTCTTGCTGCAATAAGTGCTGCTTCGTTACAAACGTTAGCAATATCCGCCCCACTGAATCCGGGAGTTTGTTTAGCAAGGAATTCTCTGTCTACATCCCCATCAAGTTTGATTTTCTTTAAGTGAACATCAAAGATCTGTCTTCTTTCATGGAGTTCCGGAAGGTCTACGTAGATAGATCGGTCAAAACGTCCTGCTCTCATCAAAGCTTTATCAAGAATATCAGCTCTGTTGGTCGCAGCCATTACAATAACATTCGTATCGGTACCGAAACCGTCCATTTCAGTAAGAAGCTGGTTCAATGTATTTTCTCTTTCGTCATTCCCGCCAGAGAAATTATTTTTTCCTCTTGCACGTCCGATGGCATCAATCTCATCGATAAAGATGATCGCTGGAGATTTAGCTTTAGCCTGAGCAAAAAGGTCTCTTACTCTTGATGCCCCTACCCCAACAAACATTTCCACGAAATCAGATCCTGAAAGTGAGAAGAATGGCACTTTAGCTTCTCCTGCTACAGCTTTCGCCAATAACGTTTTACCTGTTCCCGGAGGGCCTACCAATAATACACCTTTAGGGATTTTACCTCCTAATTTTGTATATTTTTCAGAGTTTTTCAAGAAGTCTACTACTTCCTGTACTTCTTCTTTAGCTCCTTCTAATCCTGCAACATCTTTAAATGTTACCTGAATTCTTTCTTTTTCATCGAAAAGCTTAGCTTTAGATTTCCCGATAGAGAAGATCTGTCCGCCAGGACCTCCACCGCCGCCCATCTTTCTGAAAAGAAGGAAGTAGAATAATCCCAGAATAGCAATCCAGATTAAAGCAGATATAAGAATATCAGCGAAAGGGCTCTTGCCTGTTCCATAATCTTTAGCTGTTTTAATAGCCGGATTGGTTGTTTTGATCTGTTCAAATTTCTGAAGGAAAAGTTGAAGATCTCCATATTTCACAGAATAATCTGCTTTTGGAGCCATATCTAAAGCTGAAAAAGGATTATTTTCCTTTCCGGTTTTCACCATTGCTGACTTTGCTTCTTTGGTAAGGAAAACATCAGCTTTCTCTATGTCTTTGTATATAATAATATTTTGGACTTTTCCCGCCTGCATTTCTCTAAAGAAACCATCCTCATCAATAGTTTTTGCTGTATCTCCACCAAGGAAATTGGAACCAAAGAAAAGCAAAAGAGCTATGATTGCAATAGGAAAGAACCAATTGAATCCTTTGTTATTCATTTAGACTTTTTAAAATTTTTATTATTCATTTTCAATTTTGGTAATGACTGCGTCACCCCCAAAGTTCTTCGATATCGTAATATTCACGCACATCTTTCTGGAAAATGTGAACTACTACTGAAACATAATCTACCAATACCCACATTGCATTTTCTGTACCTTCTACATGCCAAGGTCTGTCTTTCAGGTCGTTTCTCACTTTTTTCTCTACACTTCCAGCTAATGCCGAAACCTGCGTATTCGAGTTTCCGCTACATATTACGAACGTTTCCGCTACTGAGTTTTCAATGTTTGAAAGATCGAAAATCATAATATCTTCTCCCTTTACATCTTGAAGTGCTTCAACGATTTTATCTATTAGTGCTTGTTTTTCTGCTGTTTTATTCATTAAAAAAATACTATAATCTGCAAATTTATTGTTTTTTCTTTACTTTAACCTTACTTTTACCCCCTTAATGTCTTAAAGTTTTCTTAAATGAGTCAACTCTTCTATCTGAAAGCATGTTCTTCTACTAATGACGAAATATCAAAGTTTTTACTTTACGAAAATTCAGATTTTATAGGATTGCATACTTTCAATCAAATTAAAGGCCGTGGGCAGTATGGAAATGTCTGGACTCAGATTGCCGGAAAAAACCTAGCATATACGCTGGCAGTGAATACTCAAAACATACTGTGCTCCGACTTTATATTCAATTATTATACCGCAATTCTTGTCAGGGATTTCCTGGCCAATTTGGCTGATAATGATGTAAAAATCAAATGGCCGAATGATATTATCCTTAAAGGTAAAAAAATCGTTGGAATTTTGATTGAAAAGAAAAAAATTAATCAAAATAATTATTTCATTATTGGAACCGGAATTAATATTCTTCAGGATAAATTCGATGAAATATCGACCGCAGGCTCACTTCTAACGCAGACAGGGCAGAAATTTGATCTTGAAGCGCTTAGTCTGAATCTTCATGAATTCTTATCAGAAAAACTGAAAAATATTCCTTCTGATCAGGAAATTCTGAACGAGTTCAATAAGAATCTATTCCGAAAAGATGAGATCTCGGTCTTTGAAATTGAAAAAGAGCGACAAAATGGCATCATCCGAAATGCAGATGACAAAGGAGAGCTTTGGATTGAATTGGAAAATGACGGTCTCCGTTCTTTCTACCATAAAGAAGTAAAACTCCTTTACTGATTAGCTCTTTTGATATAAAGATATAAAGTAAGCGGTAGGAATACTAAATTAGGAAGCCACATCGCCAAAGCCGGAGGCAGACTTTTATTCTCCGAAACCACTTTTAAAGCTTCAAATGAAAAGACAAAAAGGAATGCCAATGAAATTCCTATTGCAAGGTTAATTCCTAACCCTCCTCTCTTCTTTTGAGAGGATAGGGAAAGAGCAAGGAAAGTAAGAATAATAATAGATACAGGCATTGAGGTTCTTTGATGAAGTTCATTCAGGTAAGAGTTCAAATTGCTGTTTCCTCTGGCCTTTTCTCTTTCAATGAATTTTAAAAGCTCAGGGGTTGTTTTATTCTGTCCTAAAAGTTCATTCGGGAAAAGCTCTTCGGGAGAATGGCTGTAGTTCTTTCTAAGCTCCACGCCATTATTCAGTTTCTCTGTATTATCTTTATTAATTGTCTTTTCAAGATAGTTATTTAAAACAAACTGTTTTTTATCCTGATCCCAATACACTTCACTGGCTTTTAGTTCATACACCATCTTTCTATGGCTGTCAAACTTTTGGTATACAAAACTGGAACCTCTTTTTTCTCTTTTATTCCAGGAATCTACGAAGATATACTCTGTTCTGCTCAGCTGTGAAGAGGCCGGAGCTGTCCCCAGAATCTTTTCTTTATTGGCTGCATTATAGGTATATGCTTCCAATTGATTTTTCTTAATATTCGCCCAAGGCAGTACCAAATGGTACACAACAAGTGCCATTAAAGCAATCAGAATCGAAGTATACAGATAAGGTTTTGAAAATCTGTGAAAACTAGCTCCACTACTGATAATGGCCACAATTTCAGTATTATTTGCCATTCTGGATGTAAAATAGATCACCGTGATAAACACCAGAATGGAAAGGAATGTCACCACCAGGTTAATGATCCAGAAAGGATAAAAATGAATCAGGAAATACCCAAGGTCCAGTTTAGGATCAAGAGCTTTTGCATTTTCTATTCTTGGGATCTTCTGCTGAACATCGATGACAAGTACCACTATAGACAATAGTACCAGCATGAAACTAAAGGTTCCAAGGTATTTTTTGATGATATATTTGTCTACAATTTTAAGCATAGGCCTTCTTACAGTCTTTGTCTAAGAACCGGTACTACAGAATTTTTCCACTCATAGAAATCTCCTGCTATAATGTGTTCTCTTGCTACTTTTACTAAATCAAGGTAAAATGCAAGGTTATGGATTGAAGCAATCTGTTTTGCAAGGTATTCTTTGGATACGAACAGGTGACGAAGATACGCTTTTGAATATTCACGATCTACAAAGCTGGTTCCGAACTCATCTAACGGCGAGAAGTCACGCTTCCATTTTTCGTTTTTCAGATTCATTACCCCCTGCCAAGTGAAGAGCATTGCATTTCTTGCATTTCTTGTAGGCATCACACAATCCATCATATCAATTCCCAACCCAATGGATTCAAGAATATTCCAAGGCGTCCCAACTCCCATCAGGTATCTTGGTTTTTCTTTTGGAAGGATATCTGTTACTTCATCCGTAATTCTGTACATTTCCTCTTCAGGCTCTCCTACAGAAAGTC
The DNA here is from genome assembly GCF_021278965.1 of Chryseobacterium capnotolerans. Lineage (NCBI taxonomy): Bacteria > Pseudomonadati > Bacteroidota > Flavobacteriia > Flavobacteriales > Weeksellaceae > Chryseobacterium > Chryseobacterium capnotolerans. The sequence goes on from NZ_CP065589.1 coordinate 4,572,329, forward strand.
CTCCGATAGCATTTCCTTCTGCTCCGGCTTCAGAAATCACTTCTGCAGAAATCTTTCTTAAGTCAGAATAGGTAGATCCCTGAACAATTGGGAAAAGCCTTTGCTTATGGCCATATAATTCAGGATTATCATGAGTCCATTCAATACATCTTTTCAGCCAACGGTGGGTAAGCTCCATCGAAGATTTTGCCTGGTTATAATCACAAGGATAAGGTGTACACTCATCAAAGGCCATAAAAATATCTGCCCCGATCTGTCTTTGGATTTCCATTGATCTTTCCGGAGAGAACATATGGTAGCTTCCATCAATATGTGACTTGAACCTTGCTCCTTCTTCTGTCATTTTTCTATTGCTCGCTAACGAGAACACCTGAAAACCTCCCGAATCTGTAAGAATAGGAAGATCCCAGTTCATGAATTTATGTAAACCACCGGCATCCTGCATCGTTTCCATCCCTGGACGAAGGTAAAGGTGATAAGTATTTCCCAAAATAATCTGGGCTTTAATGTCTTCTTTTAATTCTCTCTGATGAACTGTTTTCACACTTGCAACAGTTCCTACCGGCATAAAAATGGGAGTTTGAATCTTCCCGTGGTCTGTAGTTATCTCCCCTGCCCTTGCTTTTCCATCAGAGGTTTTTTCGATATTAAAAAATTTCATCTGTACACTTTTTTAGCTCGCTGCGTTCAGCGATTATCATTGACCGGGCAAAACCCGCTTCATCATTATTTATTTTTGAGGCATTCCCAGCCCCGTCTGCTTCAGCTTATCTTTTACGTATTTTTCCGCTTTTGGGTCTTTTTTCAGTAAAATCTGCTGTGCTTCAGTGGCGATATCTGCCATCTCTTCTTTAATCACATAATACTTAAAACTATCGACAAAGTCATCCGGTTTTACATTATGAGATTTTAAAATAAACCTTGTACCCGCTTCCATATTCCTGTTCTGGTACATAAAATTAACCTGATCATTGATTACAAGATCTGCAACAATCTCTGCCATTACATCCTGATCAATCAGATTTTTAGGCTTATCAATATAATCACTACATGAAAACAGCCCCAGAAAAACAAAAACAAGGATCAAATTTTTCATCCGCTTATTTTTATATTTTTTATTGGAAGAATTGGTCATGTTTAATTTTATAATCTATTGATGATTGACTTCCATTTTAAGTTTAAAACCCCAAAAACAGCTTCATGGATAATTCCACCGTTCATTTTGCTTTCTCCTAAAATTCTATTGGTAAATATAATAGGAACTTCTACAATTCTGAAACCTTTTTTAAAGGCTCTGAATTTCATTTCTATCTGGAATCCGTATCCTTTCAGTCTTACATTTTCCAACCCGATTTCCTCCAGAACCTTTCGTGAGAAACAGACAAAACCGGCTGTTGTGTCATGAATAGGAAGCCCTAAGATAAATCTTACATATTTTGATGCGAAATAAGATAATAAAACTCTTCCCATAGGCCAGTTCACTACATTTACACCTTTTGAATAACGGGAACCGATGGCCATATCTGCATTCAGACAAGCTTCGAAAAGTTTCGGCAGGTCATTAGGATTATGCGAAAAATCGGCATCCATTTCAAAAATGTAGTCGTATTTATTTTCGATCGCCCATTTAAACCCATGAATATAGGCTTTACCCAAACCATCTTTTATATGTCTTATTGAAAGATGCAGATAGTGGGGATATTTCTTCTGTAATTCCTTTACCAGATCCGCTGTTCCGTCAGGAGAAGAATCGTCCACTACCAAGATATGAAAGTCATCCTCCAATGCAAAAACAGCGGAAATAATATTTTCAATATTTTCCTTTTCGTTATAGGTTGGGATTATGACGAGTTTTTTCATTTCAGTTTGCAAAGATAGTTTATTTAACCTTTTTATTTTATACAAAATAATCTATAATTTTGCAAAAATATTTTTCAAAGATTCATGGATCAGACAAAGATTGTTTTTTTGCAGTTATGAATGACCTATAAAAATCAGTGGAAAATTGTTTTAAGATTAGATTTAACAGATGAAGCAATAAAGAAATTCTATGCCAAGTTGTGTTATTTATAGTTAAATAAAAAAATAAAAAACTTAAAATTTGCCGTCATCACCAAACTACATCAATCATGTAAGAATACCTGAGAATAACGATTGGGTAATTTTTATACTTATAGGCTGTGTGTTTCTATATGTCTTTATGATGAACATTATAGAAAGAGATGCCAGTCTTAAAGATTTTCTGCTTCAAAAGTATTTTGATGCCAGTAATAACCTTCCCAGCTGGATCATTACATCCTGCGTGATTACCCTTACCTTATCTGTATTAATTTCGCAGTATATTCCGGTAGTCCCTAAGCTTATTGCAGATCTCCATGTTTTAGGATATCAGCTCAATAAGTTTGGGTACACCTTGCTGGCTGTGATCTTTTTTTATCTGGCAAAGTCTACATTAGGGTATTTATTTTATCAAAGTATAGGAGATGGAAAAAAAATGGACTATTTTTTATTTCACCTCCACAAAATTTTATTTTATCCTGTCTTTTTTAATGATCATTTTATGTGTAACCCACTATTACTTCCCTATAGACAGAAATAAAATATTCCCATATTATTTCTTCTTCTTTGCTTTTGTATTTATTTTCAAAGTTTTTTTCTATTTATTTCACAAGAACAAGATTCTTCCGGAGAAATGGTATTATAAATTTTTGTATATTTGCACGCTCCAAATCGCACCATTATTATTGCTTTGGAAATTGTTATTTTTTTAATAAATGTCAAAGATGAGAATAAAGTCCATATTGGTTTCTCAACCAGCGCCTAGTGAATCTTCTCCATATTTGGATATAGCGAAGAAGGAAAAAATAAAGATTGATTTCCGTCCATTTATCCACGTTGAAGGGGTTGACAATAAAGAACTCAGAACTCAGAAAATAGATCTGACGCAATATACCGGTATCATTTTTACCAGTAAAAATGCTATTGACCATTATTTCAGACTTGCAGAAGAATTACGTTTTGCAGTTCCAGATACAATGAGATATATCTGCCAGTCGGAAGCTATTGCCAACTATCTGCAGAAGCACATCGTGTACAGAAAAAGAAAGATCAGCTTTGGGGAGAAAAACTTCTCAGACCTACTTCCTCTGTTCAAGAAGTTCCCTACTGAAAAGTACCTGTTACCATCTTCAGATGTTTTAAGCCCAGACATTGTAAAAACTTTAGATTCTGCTAATGTAGAGTGGACAAGAGCAATCATGTACCGCACTGTATGCAGTGACCTGACAGACATCAACATTAAAGATTACGACATGTTGATTTTCTTCAGCCCACAGGGAATCAAATCTCTACAACAAAACTTCCCAGACTTCAAGCAGGATGAAACAAAGATCGGAGTTTTTGGAAACACCACTTTAGCAGCCGCTGAAGAAGCAGGATTAAAAGTAGATCTAATGGCTCCTACGAAGGAAACACCTTCTATGACCATGGCCCTAGAAAAATACATTAAAGCACTACACAAATAGTCTTTAATACAAAAAAATAAAGCTAACCATCTCTCCAATAAAGGAAAGATGGTTTTTTTTTGATTACATTTGAACAAAAATTAACATTCAATAGTACGTTCCCGGAAATCGTTTCGAACGTACAAAAATTAAAATATCTGATGAAAGCTCCACAAGCAAAAAAAATAGAAAAAATACTAGAAACCCACGGTGACAGAAGAATTGACAATTACTTCTGGCTTAATGAAAGGGAAAACCCGGAAGTTCTTCAATATCTAGAACAGGAAAATGCTTACGAAGAATTCATCATGAAAGACACCGAAGATCTTCAGGAAGAGCTCTTCGAAGAAATGAAAGCACGATATAAAAAGGATGATGAATCTCTTCCTTATTTCTTTAATGAATATTGGTATATTGTACGCTACGAAGAAGGAAAAGAATATCCTATTTTCTGTAGAAAGTACAAAAGCCTGGACAACGAAGAGGAAATTTTACTTAACGTAAATATTCTGGCAGAAGGGGAAGATTTCTTTGAAGTAGGAAGTGTTGCAGTAAGTCCCAATAATGAATTGACTTCTTTTTCTTCGGATAATGTAGGAAGAAGAATCTACACCCTTAACTTCAAAAATTTAAAAACCGGAGAAATTCTTCCTGACAAAATCCTGAATACTACAGGAAAGGCCGTTTGGGCGAATGATAATCAGCATCTATTTTATATCAGAAAGGACAAAAGCCTTCGTGCATTCCAAGTATACAGACATAAACTGGGAACCGATTCTTCTGAAGATGTACTGATCTTTCATGAAGAAGATGATACATTTGATGTGAATGTCTTTAAAACAAAATCTTTGCAGTATATTTTCATCGCAAGCTCAAGCACGATTTCTGATGAACATCATTTTATCCCTGCTGACAATGTTTTTGCAGATTGGAAAGTTATTCAGCCAAGAATAGATGATCTTGAGTATTCTGTAGAGCATTATAAAGATGAATTTTACATTATTACGAATGCTGACGATGCCACGAATTTCAAAATTGTAAAAACAAAGATTGATCACTGCAGCATGGAAAACTGGGTAGATGTAATTCCTCATCGTCCCGAAGTTTTATTGGAAGGTTTTGAAATCTTTCAGGATTATCTGGTGCTGGAAGAAAGAGAAAAAGGCCTGCTCCAAATCAAGATTATTGATGAAAGGACCCAAGAGTCTTATTATCTTCCTTTCTCTGATCCAACTTATACAGCCTATATAGGAATTAACCTGGAGTTTGACACGGAAGTTCTACGCTATGGCTACACCTCCCTTACCCAGCCTGGTTCTACGTATGAATATAATATGAAGGATAAAACCACAAAACTTCTAAAACAACAGGAAGTTTTAGGCGGAAAATTCTTCCCTGAAAATTATATTTCTGAAAGAATCTGGGCAGATTCCAGAGATGGTGAGACAAAAATCCCTATTTCTCTTGTTTATCATAAAGACACGAAAAAATCAGCAGACACACCACTGTTACTTTATGGCTATGGAAGTTATGGACATACTGTAGATGCCAGTTTCTCCAATGTAAGGTTATCCATTCTTGATCGTGGTTTTATTTACGCTATTGCTCACATCCGTGGTGGTGAATATCTGGGAAGAGAGTGGTATGAAGATGGAAAAATGCTGTTTAAGAAAAATACTTTCTTCGATTTCATTGACGCAGGGAAATATTTAATAAAGGAAAACTATACTTCATCCAAACATATGTATGCAATGGGCGGAAGCGCTGGTGGACTTTTGGTAGGAGCCGTTGTCAATTATGAACCACAATTATTCAATGGTATTGTAGCACAGGTTCCTTTCGTGGACGTTGTTACAACCATGTTAGATGATACTATTCCATTAACAACCGGAGAATATGATGAATGGGGCAACCCAAATGACAAGGAATACTATCATTATATGAAAGATTATTCCCCTTATGACAATGTAGAAGCTAAAGATTATCCAAATATCCTGATCACAACAGGATTCCATGATTCCCAGGTACAATATTGGGAACCTGCAAAATGGACTGCTAAGCTTAGAGAATTAAAAACAGATGACAATATTCTGGTTTTTAAAACAGATATGAGCTCAGGACATGGTGGGGCAAGCGGAAGATTTGAATCCCTGAAAGAAGATGCATTGGAATATGCATTTTTATTGAAAATTGATCATAAAGGATAAAATTAATTACTGTCAATAAAACTTAAAAACAAACCATAAGAAGAGATTAAACACTGACAACATCAATTATTAATCATCATTTACCAATTATATGAACGAGTCCGAATATTGGAAAAAAATAGAACAGTTCTTCGAGGACAATTTCCAGACCGAGAAGAACCCGCCTATTGAAACACTGCTGTTTTTAATAGGCCTGCAGGAGCTGGGCAGCGGACAGCAAAAATACACAAAAGAAGATAAGGTAAACCTAATTCATATTGCAATCTGCAGACTGCTTGAACCTTTTGGATATTATAAATTCTCGCACTATGAAGATGGATGGCCACACTTTGAAAAACTGGAAGATCTTCCCGAATTAAAGCCTAATGAACAGACCTTGTTGATGAAAAAGGCAATTATTCAATATTTTCAGGAAGAAGAACTTATTTAAGTCGAAAAAGTGGTATTTAAAAATTTACTAATAAAAAAGTAGCATTATTAGCAAATCCTTATAAAATACCACATCCCCTTATACAAATAGAGACAAGTAAAATTTTGTCTCTATTTTTTTTAAACAAAAACAATCTTATAATTTAAAAAATGTCGTATTTTTTAAATTAGAGTTAATATTATAAACCACTTCATCCCCAAGCTATTATACAGTATTTTTATGAATTTAATATTCATATTTTATAATTTTTCATAATTTAATAGATAAAATCCATATTAGATTTGTAATTTAGAGGCTTACAGACCAAATTCTTTTGACCTGCTTCCGTGGTCAATTTCCCTCAGAATAACAATGGTCAATTTCTTCAGTATTACAATATGTACAGTACTGAAAAAAAAGACAAAAACAAGTGAAATCCCGATTCGAACTGAGCCGGGACGGATAAAAATTTGAAAAAAATACACAAAAAAACTAAGGACTGAAAAACTATGCATTTCAAAAAAAATTCTTCTGAATAAAAGACAGATTAAAATTTAAATAGAAATCAAACCATGAGAAAAATTAGCACTTCTTTAATGTTGCTCATTGTCAGCATGGCCTTTTCGCAAGTAGGTATTTCGAAAAATCCAACAGTCGAGATCCATAACAAGGCCATTTTACAGGTAGACGGAAAATATGAAGGAAAGAATTACGGAATGATGCTTCCTGAAGTATCTGCACCGGAAAACCTTCCGTTGTATAACTCCCCCACCTCAGATAATGAGATGGCAGGAATGATGATGTTCGAAAAAACGCATGCTACATTTTATTCCTATGATGGAGGAAAATGGAACAATGAACCCACTGCTGCAGCATTCAAAATGAAACAATCCAGATTTTTGTCCAATCCGGATGAAGAAATAGGGGTTGCATGTGTACTTCTTGGATGCGGCCGACATGTGGGGCTTGGCTTCAGCGCACCTATTGATGGAAAGCAATCCTATAATAGTCTTAATATAACCAGGGAAACAGCAGTTGTAGCCGGGGGAGGACTTTATGGAGACAAAAGCTTTGACAATGCCAAATTCGTCATTAATGAAGCTGGGGTTTATGACATCTACCTGAATGTTCCTTCCAAAACCGGAGGAGCTGTATCACTGACAAGTGGGCCTCAATATCAGCTAAGAGCCTATCTGAAGCAAAGCAATGGCAGCTATAATGAAGTTAAGCTCACTACATTCTTCCCGGATTATTATGGTATCCTGGGAATTGGCGGAGATACTAATACCGCAGCTTTTACTACCACGAGAATCCGATTGAATCCGGGTGATTATATTGTTTCGAGAATACATTCTCCATTGGCAACAGTATCTGTAGTAGTTACTCTTACCGCAGCTACCAATACTAATATTGCCAAATACTATCCAAGAGAAATAATGTTCACCAAAGTAAGTGATTAAAATGAACAGAAAAACAATTACACTCCAAGTCTTTATTTTAACAGCGATCAGCACCATGGGGTTTGCTCAGGTCAAAATAGGTAACAGACCTGAGACCATCCATCAAAGGGCAGCTTTACAAGTAGAACATAATGCCAAAGGAATTATGCTTCCCATTGTTGAAAACCATACTGAACTCCCTAATTATAACGCAGCATATCCCGATCTGTATGAAAACAAGCCTGAAGATAACGGTTTGATATTTTATAACAAAGAGATTAAAGATGTTGTAAAATATGATGGCTACAGATGGATAGCTGCCACAGAAAAAAGTATCAAAAATTATAAAAATGTAAGCATACTGGGATCTAATGCTGCCGATGTATCTGTTGCCAATGTACTGGGAATTACAGGTCGCCCTACCCTTCCTTTCAATATTTTAAATGATTTCGATAGAAATAATATCAACAATTTAGGGGTTATGGTGAATGCTAATGGAGAAATTACGATTCCGGCAGATGGCTTTTACAGAATCAATCCTTCTGTAAAAACAAGCAGTGCCGGAGGACTTTCCGTAGGAAATGCAGCCACCATTATTTCTTTACAAGCCCTCTACGCCAATGCAACAGCTGACGGATGGCAAAAAATTCATGAAAACAGTTTTTTACTTTACGGATTACTGGTAACAGCTGGCAGCGCAAACTCGGTGAACAATTTTTCTACTACAAAATATCTGCACGCAGGAGATCAAATCCGTTTAAGAGCAGGTATTCAGGCTGACACCGGATTAAATGTAGGAGCTGGTGTGAATTTTAAAATGAACGATAAGGATACTTTTATCTATATAGAAAAACTGAATTAAGATGAGAAAGAAAATATACATCACCGCATTTCTGATGACAGCCCAAATAGCATTTTCTCAGGTCATTATTGGAAGCGCAGCCAATCCAAGCCCAAATTCAATGTTCAGTGTTGTCAATAATGAAGATAATACTGCCCGGTCTAAAGGAATGATGATTCCTACAGTCAATAATGAAACAGAATTACCGTTGTATAATGCCAGCCAGCCTAATCATTTTGATAAAGATCCTTCTATGCAGGGAATGATTATGTACAGAAAAGATATCCAAAGAGTGGTCGTATATGATGGCGAGATATGGAAACCTACTTTTTACGAAACCGGAGGAAGAGTCACACGTGCCAGCATGAACCCAGCAACTTCTGAAAATGATTTTCCTTCTGTAGGATGTGTACTGATCGGATGTGGAGAAAAAGATGTCCCGTTTGGTTTTTACAACACAACATTGGATGGAGATAAACTTGGCATTATTGATTCTCAGGGAACTGTGAACAGCAATTTCAGCAACTTTACTTTTAAGGAATCAGGATTTTATAAGGTTCTTATCAGCTTAAAGGTAAAAACATCCGGGATCCATGTCAGTCCACCTGTAATTTCTTTCAGGGCTTTAAAGAATGGTGCTACCCTTGCAAGAAATGATGTTCCTTTAAATGAAGCCATTCTTATTACAGCCGGAGCCAATAGAGTGGGAACCATGGAGTTTTTAGCTATGTTTGACAAAGGAGATAAGCTTAAAGTTCAGGTATCAGGAGGCGTTTCTATCCTAACAGTAGCCGATATCTATAAAATTGTTCCAACAGACGGAACTTTCATCAGCATAGAAAAGCTGTAAATTCGAAATACAAAACATTTTATATTCCATATTTCATTAAACCGGAGTTTCCCATGGGAAACTCCGGTTTTCATTTTATAAAATTAAAGATCTGTCTATCAATTTTTTATTTTCATATTAACCAATAATCTCTTTAAGCTGAGTCAGTCCCATTGTAAAGCCTTGTTCAAATCCCATATCCAACATTTTCTTCATCACTTCTTCAGATTGGTAATGAATATTTACCGTTACTTTTGTTCCTTCCTCCACTCCTGTAAAGCCGATCAGCCATTTTGACCTTGGAGAATCTTCATTTACTTCTCCTTTTTCATTACAAAATGCACTAGTCCAATCAAAACTCCTATGTTCAATGATTTCACCGTACTGAGATTGGGAATATCCTTTTTCTCCATTCGGACCTACCATAGCATACAGCCAGATACCGCCTTCTTTAAAATCCTGTTTTACAGTTTCACATTTCCAGGGTCTTGGCCCCCACCACTGATCCAATAATTCGGATTGGGTAAAATAGTTCCACACTTTTGAAACATCAGTCTTGTAAATATTCATTACATAGATACTTTTTGAGTCAAAATCTTTGTTGAAAATGATGTTAGATTCCATAAAGTAATAATTTTGATTAAAGGTAACTCTTTATTGACAGAAAGGACTTTTCCTATGACAAGTAATCAATAATTCATAAATAATTGTTAAAAAACAGTCTTTTAAGAAAAAAAACATAATTTTTTGGCTCGTTTTTTGTTTACGTACTCTTAAAACAATTAATTTTAACATTCATTTTTCCAAAACATATATAATTAAATAATGAATAATAAATTCATCCCAATAATTTCGGTGTTTATGACAATCTCACTGATTGTCTTTGTTACGCTCCAATTTTATTGGCTGAAAGGCTATTACGGTGTACTGGAACAGGACTTTTCAAATAAAGTTTATTCTGTTTTGGAAAATACATCCAAAACAATTGAAGAAATTGAAGCCGATAAATATCTGACTAAGGATAACAGAAGTACCATTCTTGCTAACAGCAAAAACCCTTCACTTACTACCATTCAACAGGTAGAAGATTCCGGAACGCAAAGACAGATTATCTACTCCAAGAATATTATTTCCAAAGCACAGCTTCCAATCTCTAAAACAGGAGATTCCGTAAAACTTACTACGTTATATACTGATGAGGCGGCTTACAAAATAAAAAGGGACACTACCAATCGTGAAATTCTAACCTCGGACATCAATCAGGACATTGAAACCGGGGATTACGCTGTAAAAGAGTTTGTAAAGGTATATGGGAACAATCTACCTATTGCACAAAGGGTCAACCCAGCGACTCTCGACTCTGTCATTACCAAAGAATTAAAAATCAGAGGGATTACGGCAAAATTCGGATATGGAATTGTTGATAAAGACAACAAACTTACCAGTATTGCTAATAAAGCCTACAAAGAAAAAAAGGACAGTAACACCTATAGCTACCCTCTTTTTACTGATAAAAAGTACAATACTTTATACAATCTGGCTCTAGTTTTCCCTAAGAAGGAGTATTCACTGGCGATGAACAACTGGCCAATGCTATTGGGGACTTTCCTTTCATTGCTTACTATTCTTGGGATTTATATTATCTCTATCAATTATATGATGAGACAGAAAAAGCTTGCAGAAGTAAAAACAGACTTCATCAACAATATGTCGCATGAATTCAAAACACCACTGGCGACTATTTCTGTAGCAACAGATTCATTAGCTAATGATAAAATTGCTACTAATCCGGATAAGGTAAAATATTATTCCGAATTGATTAAACAGGAAAACCTGAGGATGAAAAAGCAAGTAGAAAATGTTCTGAACATGTCTAAGCTTGAAAGAAATGAAGTAGAATTATTCCTGAGAGAAACCAACGTAAGGGAACTTATCCAAAGAACAACAGAATCTTTCAACCTGATTGTACAGCAGAGAAACGGTACTCTGACTCAGAAATTCAATGCCACTCATTATAATTTTAAAATTGATGAGTTCCACATCTCGAATATGCTGGTAAACTTACTGGATAATGCGAACAAGTATTCTCCCGAAGCTCCTGAAATTCATGTAGAAACAAGAAATGAAGGGCATTGGTATATTATCGAAATCTCAGATAAAGGAATGGGGATGGATACCCAGAATAAAACAAAGATTTTCGAGAAATTCTTCAGGGAAGAAACTGGGAATATTCACAATGTAAAAGGACAGGGACTGGGACTTTCCTATGTTAAAAAAATAGTAGAACTCCACAAAGGACAGATTATTGTAGAATCCAACAAGGGCACTGGAAGTACATTTACAATAAAACTACCAATGGGGTAAAACATAAAACAAGAAACCAAAAACAAAATATAAGAAGAGAGAGTGAGACAGTTCATTCTTAATTGTTAATTATTAATTAGTAAAAGTTATGAGCAACAGAATATTATTAGTAGAGGACGATCAGAGTTTCGGGGCGGTGCTTAAAGATTATTTAACGATCAATAATTTTGAAGTTACCCTTGCTACTGATGGAGAACAGGGATTGAAAGAATTTACAGAAAATGAATTTGACATCTGTATATTTGATGTAATGATGCCTAAAAAAGATGGGTTTTCATTGGCTGAAGATGTAAAAAAGATTGATAAAAATACACCCATCATATTCCTTACCGCAAGAAATATGAGAGAGGATATTCTGAAAGGATACCAATTGGGAGCTGATGACTACATCACAAAACCATTTGATACAGAACTTCTTTTATACAAAATCAAGGCTATTCTTCAAAGAAGCTCCACGTTGGAAAATGAAGAGCAGGAGCAGTTTAAGATCAGCAATATTTTCTTCGATTCTATGCTGAGACAGCTGAAGGTAGGTGATAAAGAGTACAAACTTTCTCCAAAAGAAAATGAGCTATTGAAGCTTCTTTGTATCCACAGAAACGATTTCATGCCGAGAGACCTTGCCCTTAGAAAGATCTGGAAAAAAGAAAATTACTTTACCGCAAGAAGTATGGACGTATATATTGCCAAGCTTCGTAAGTTATTGAAAGATGACGAAGGATTGGAAATTATTAACGTACACGGTGAAGGATTTAGACTTCTTGTAAAAAATTAATCTAAAAATCGTATTATAAATATAAAATTAGCAAAACAATTGAAAATGTTTTGCTAATTTTGTTTCATACCCAATCAAGGATATGAAGAATACGTTTTTAGGTTTGATCTCAGTATCAATAGTAGCTGTCTCTTGTAAGAAAGATGAAAAAGCAACTTATTTAAAGGAAGAAGCTGGTTCTCAACAGTCTTCTGTAGCTATCAATAATGCACCAAAAGCTTCACTGATGGATCAGGCGGGCATTCAATCCAGTCCTGCAACGGCTGCTATAGCTGCGGCTCCGGGAATGAATCCTGCTCACGGACAGCCGGGACATAGATGTGATATTCCTGTAGGACAGCCCTTAAACAGTCAGCCAGCGGCTACTCCAGCTTCTCAAAACATCAGTGTAGGAGCTAATAATGCCATTCAGATTGATCCAAGTACTGCCGCTCAAACAAAAGTAGCGATGAATAATAATGCTCAACCCGTAAAAACGGCTCCGGGAATGAACCCACCACACGGAAAGCCGGGACACCGATGTGATATTCCTGTAGGACAGCCTTTGAGTAGTAAACCAGCTGCAGCTTCTCAATCTATACAAAACAATATACAAGTTACTCCTACCCCAACTCCGGCACAGACTCAGGCTGCATCACAAACTCTGGCCATGGGAGAAAAACCTAAAGTAAACCCGGCACATGGTGAACCTTGGCATAGTTGTTCTCTAAAAGTTGGTGATCCATTACCATAAATTTTGTATTTTTGCAGACATGAAGCTGTTTCACATACTGGCAATAGTATTTTGTTTGGGAATCTTCCTGGTTCCTAAGGATAGCTTCTACACTCAATCTATGAAGGAAACCTGTTGCAAAACAGAATCCGGAAAGAAGGGTGACTGTTGTAAAAATCACTCCTCAAAAAAAGATAGCAAGGACGATTCTAAAAAATCATGTAATGATGACTGCTGTTCGTCATGTATTGCCTGCTTTACTTTTATTGAAACCCCTTTTTCAAAAAACCTGCGTCTGGAACTTTCTTATTACAAAACGAATAAGAATCCTCAGTTTCAGTATTCAGACCCTTACCTTTCCGACCGTTTAAAGGAAATCTGGCAACCGCCTAAAATAGGTTAATTAAAACATAGTGAGTTCGTTATATTCTATAGCGAACCGTATTTTATTTAATCTAAACTTTAAACAAATGAAATTATATATTTCCAGGTTCATACTTGGTACATTATTCTTATTTACCCAATTTATATCAGCTCAAAATATTCAGAAAAACCAGTTCAAAGTAAAAGGGAACTGCGAAATGTGCAAAACACGAATTGAAGGAGCTGCCAAAAAAGCAGGTGCAAAAACTGCTGTTTATTCTATTGACCTTCAGACGCTGACCGTAGAAACAGATAAAGTTTCCACAGATGATATTCTGAAAAAAGTAGCGGAAGCAGGCCATGACAATGAAAAATTCAAGGCTTCTGATGATGTTTACAAAAGCCTTCCGGGATGTTGTTTGTATGACAGAGACCTACAGCCTGCACAATCGGAATCTCATCATGATCATCATACCAGTGCTACAACTCCTTCTAAAAAGGACAATGAGTTCTATGTAAGAGGAAACTGTGCTTCATGCAAAGCCAGAATTGAAAAGGCTGCTAAAGGCGCAGGAGCAGATTCAGCGGAGTGGAATGCAGAAAAACAGACAGTTGCATTACATTTTGATGCTTCAAAAACCTCATCAGACAAAATTTTAAAGGCTATTGCCGATGCAGGCCACGATAATGAGAAATACAAGGCTTTAGACACTACTTACAACGGGCTTCCGGGATGTTGTCTGTATGACAGAGATTTTACTTTTGGAGAGGCTAACCCAAAGGTTCATTATGAAGAAGAAGCAAAACATGAAGATCATAAGGACCATTCCCCTCAACCTGCTAATGATTCTTACAGCAAAAATGAAAAATCTATTGATGGAGTTGTTGTGACGGGTTCTAAAGCGGCCACTTCTTTAAGCAAAAAGAGGCAGGATTAGTTTTTAATATTGATAAAAAGAATTACTAAAAGCAGCATGTTGTAATTTGTCTGAAAGTTTTGAAACGAATGCAACCGTAGATGTATCTTTCAGCAATGCTGTAACAGGTACGAAACAGCTTAAAATGCTGGGGCTAGATCAAAAATATACAAGTTTAACGAAAGAACAGCTACCTGAGATCAGAGGATTGGCTTCTGCCTATGGATTGAATTTTATTCCTGGAAGATGGATTGAAAGTATTCAGCTGACGAAAGGAGGAAGTACCGTAACCAATGGCTATGAAAGCATTACAGGGCAGATTAACACTGAATTATTGAAGAACGCTAAGGAGCCGGAAACTTCTTTAAATCTTTTTTCGGATTTTAACGGAAGAGCTGAAGTAAATATTACCAATGTATCTCCTATTAATGATAAATGGTCACAAACGTTCCTACTCCACGGGAATGGAACTTTTGGAAATACGGATATGAATCACGACGGCTTTCTGGACAGACCAAAAGGGACTCAGATTAATGCGGCTTATCTCCTTAACTATAATGATCTGGAAAAATCAGGATTCGGTTCTCACTTTGGAATTAATTTTATCCGAGATGAAAGAACTGCAGGACAGGTTGGTTTCGATAAAAAACTGGGCCAGGATAAACAGCCTGCATATGGTGTAGGAATTGATATTTCAAGATTCCAGGTTTGGAATAAAACAGGGTATGTTTTCAAAGGAAAACCTTATCAGAGTATCGGTTGGATGAACCAATACGTGTACCACCAGCAGGATAGTTTCTTTGGACTGAGAAATTATTCCGGGAAACAGCATACATATTATTCAAATTTAATTTTTGAAAGCATCATTGGAAATACCAATCACAAATATAAAGCGGGAGCTAGCTTCCTCTATGATGGTTATGAAGAAACTTATTTAATAGATGATATTAAAAGAAACGAAATCGTTCCGGGAATCTTTGCTGAATATACTTTAACAGGATTAAAATATACTTTAGTAGCAGGGACCAGAGTTGATTTTCATAATCTTGCAGGAACTCAGTTTACTCCAAGAGTGAATTTCAAATATGATTTTACCCCACAAACAATTCTAAGACTTTCTGCGGGAAGAGGATTCCGAACAGCGAATGTTTTTGCAGAAAGCCAACAGTATTTTGCTTCCAATAGAGCGATCAATATTTTGCCTAACGGAGGGAATATTTATGGTTTAAAACCCGAAATCGCGTGGAACTATGGGGCAAGTTTACAGCAGGAGTTCAAACTTTTCGGAAGAAAATCTACGATTATTGCAGACTTTTTCAGAACCGATTTCCAGGACCAGGTATTGGTGGATTTAGACAGCTCACCTCAGCAGCTGACATTTTATAATTTAGAGGGAAAGTCATTTGCCAATTCCTTCCAAACGCAATGGGATTTTACACCTTTCAAAAACTTTGATGTAAGGTTAGCCTATAAATATTATGATGTACAGGCTGACTATATCGGAGGAAGAAGAGAAGTCCCTTTTATGGCAAAACACAGAGGTTTTGTAAATCTTGCTTATTCTACCAATAAAAATGATAAAGGTGGTTTCTGGAGTTTTGATACAACTTTAAACTGGGTAGGAAAACAAAGACTTCCTGATATGTCAGGGAATCCCGCAGAGTTTCAGTTACCTGCTTATTCCAACTCTTATGCCGTATTGAATGCACAGATTTCTAAGAATTTCAATAAGAAGCTTAGAGCGTATGTAGGAGGAGAAAATCTGACCTCTTATTATCAGAAAAATGCAATCATCGACTTTAAAAATCCTTTCGGAAATTATTTTGATGGCGGCATGGTATACGCTCCAATTATGAAAGCGAATTTCTACGTAGGATTGGATGTGACGTTTTAAAGAGGGAAGCTGGAAGAGGGATGATAGAAGTACTATTGGACATTGTATTTAGTTGAGATCCATTTAACTTCTTTCTCTGTTTCAGAAAATCCTTAAAAATATAAAACAGTATCAGAGTTGATGCTGTTTTTTTTGATACTGTAAAAAAACCTTATAGGTTTAGCTATTCACATATTTTTACTAAAATCCAGAGACTTATTTCAATCAAGAAATTCAATAATAAGGATAATAACAAGAGGTTATGAAAATCTCCAGGAACTTCCCTCTTCCTTCTTTCAGCTTCCCTACCTAATAAAAAAGCAGTATCAGAATTGATGCTGTTTTTTTGATACTGTAAAAAAACCTTATAGGTTTTAGAAACCTATAAGGTTTAGCTATTCACATATTTTTACTAAAATCCAGAGACTTATTTCAATCAAGAAATTCAATAATAAGGATAATAACAAGAGGTTATGAAAATCTCCAGGAACTTCCCTCTTCCTTCTTTCAGCTTCCCTACCTAATAAAAAAGCAGCATCAGAATTGATGCTGTTTTTTTGATACTGTAAAAAAACCTTATAGGTTTTAGAAACCTATAAGGTTTAGTTATTCACATATTTTTACTAAATCCAGAGACTTATTTCAATCAAAAAATTCAATAATAAGGATAACAACAAGAGGTTATGAAAATCTCCAGGAACTTCCCTCTTCCTTCTTCCAGCTTCCCTACCTAATAAAAAAGCAGCATCAGAATTGATGCCGCTTTTTTATTTTATCTTCCAAAGTCATCCTGTACTCTTACGATATCATCTTCATCCGAGGGATTGGAGGCATCGGTATGCTGCCATATTTCGGCTACAATTCCCCAACCTGACAGACCTATTAATCTGTGTCTTTCGCCCTGCTGAAGTTTTACCTGATCTTTTGGATGATATTCTCCAAGTTCTCCTTCTTCATCGGTAGCACTTCTTTTGATTCCTACTGTTCCTTCCAATACCTGCCAGATTTCAGCTCTTCTGTGGTGATACTGCCAGCTTAGTCTTGCTTCAGGAGCTACAATAAGAATTTTAGGGCTTAGCTTACCTCCTATTCTTAGATTTTCAACATCAATTCCATCAAAGTATTGGTTGGCAAAATCCTGTGCCTGTGTCTCATCGATTACGAAAAATCCTCCCCACGGTCTGGTCTCATCTTTTGCTGCAATGGTAAAACCTTGTGCCTGCAGCATATTTTCAACTCTATCGAATATTTCTCTTTTCTCAGTACTCATATATCTTGTTTCTCTTAATTAAAATTATTTACCTGATTCTTCTTTTGACATTGAATATGGGAAATCTTTTTCCTGTGATCCTCTGTCTGTGTTCGGTTTACTATCCATTTTAAAGTCTAAAACTGCTCCTTTGATTAATTCTTTATGACTCAGCCAATTCTTTGAATATGGCTGCTGATTTACGTTCAATGACTTTACATATAAATTGGCAGTGCTATTTTCCGGAGCTTTTATTTCAATTTTCTTGCCATTTTCCAGATGAATGGTTGCTTCTTTAAATAGTGGTGCTCCCAATACATACTGGTCTGTAGCCGGTGTTACCGGATAAAAGCCTAATGCTGAAAAAATATACCATGCTGAAGTCTGCCCATTGTCTTCATCTCCGCAATAACCGTCAGGCGTAGCATGATATAGTTTGTTCATGACTTCTCTTGCCCAATACTGTGTTTTATAAGGTGCTCCGGCATAATTATACAGATAGATCATATGTTGAATAGGCTGATTTCCGTGAGCATACTGCCCCATATTCATGATCTGCATTTCTCTGATCTCATGGATCACTCCACCATAATAGCTGTCATCAAAAACCGGTGGTAATGAAAATACTTCATCCAGTTTGGCCTCAAATTTCTTTTTCCCACCCATTAATTCAGCTAAGCCATTGATATCCTGGAAAACTGACCAGGTATAATGCCAGCTGTTTCCTTCTGTAAAAGCATCTCCCCATTTAAAAGGATTAAATGGTTTCTGGAAATTACCGTCTTTATTTTTTCCGCGCATTAATCCTGTCTCTTTATCGAACAGGTTTTTGTAATTATACGCTCTTTTTTTGTAAATATCAATTTCTGAAGCAGGTTTTCCCAATGCTTTTCCTAATTGATAGATGGAAAAATCATCATAAGCGTATTCTAATGTTCTGGCTGCATTCTCATTAATTTTCACATCATAAGGAACATACCCCAACTCATTGTAATATTTTACTCCTGCGCGGCCTACTGCTTCCATAGGACCCTCATTATCAGCACCATGTTTTACAGCCTGCCAAAGACTTTCCACATCATAGCCACGAAGGCCTTTGATGTATGCATCTGCTACTACGGACGCAGAATTGTTTCCAATCATAATATCAGAATATCCGGGACTGCTCCATTCTGGTAAGAATCCTCCTTCTTTGTAAGCATTCACTAATCCTTCCTGCATTTCTACGTTGATGCTTGGATATACCAGGTTAAGGAAAGGATACAAAGCACGGAAAGTATCCCAGAAACCTGTTCCGGCAAACATTCTTCCATCCGTAACTTTTCCATTGTATGGGCTCCAGTGCTTTACTTTATTCTGAGCATCAATTTCGTATAACTTTTGAGGAAAAAACAGGGTTCTGTAGAGTGAAGAATAAAAAGTTCTTATCTGCTGATCTGTTCCTCCTTTTACTTCTAATTTGCCTAAGGTTTTATTCCAGATATTTTTAGCCTCTGCTTTTACCTGTTCAAAATTTCTGTTTCCGATCTCTCTTTTAAGGTTCAGTTCAGCCTGTTCAAAGCTGATGAATGAAGAAGCTATTTTTGCATAAACAGTTTCTTTATTTTTAAGTTTAAAACCTACTATTGCTCCGGTATGATTGCTGGTCATCTCTAATTGATCATTAATCAGCTTGTCATCTTTCCATGTTTTGGTCAGCTCAAAGTCTTTATCAAACTGGATGACAAAATAGTTTTTAAAATTATCATATTTTCCTGAAGAATATTTTGTAGTGTATCCCAGGATTTTTCTTTCTTTAGGTAAGATCTTGATGTAAGATCCTTTGTCTAATGCATCAATGACTACATAAGCACTGTCTGTTTTTGGAAAATCAAATTTGAAAAAAGAGGCTCTTTCTGTAGGGGTAAATTCAGTGGTTACATTGATATCTGCTAAATAAACACTATAGAAATACGGTGTGGCAACCTCAGCTTTATGGCTGAACCAACTTGCCCTGTCATCTTCTTTGAATTTTAATTTTCCTACTCCCGGCATGATGGAAAATGCTCCGTAATCATTCATCCATGGAGAAGGCTGATGGGTTTGCTTGAATCCTTTTATTTTATCGGCATCGTAAGTATAAGCCCATCCGTCACCCATTTTCCCTGTTTGTGCTGTCCAGAGGTTCATTCCCCATGGAAGCCCTACTGCCGGATAAGTATTTCCGTTGGATAAGGAAGGTTTGGATTGGGTACCCATCAATGGATTCACATAATCTACAGGAGATATATTCTGACCAAACACCAAGGCCTGTAATAAAAGAAAGCAAGTAGAAAAAATAGACTTCATTGTATCGTTTCGTTTTGTTAATTTATATAAGCTTTTTTTAATGCATAGCTAGCAGCTCCCAGAATGGCAGCATCCTCAAAAATGGCGGAAATTCTGACCTGCAAGTTAATATTATTCTTTATCAGATTCTGAGTAAATCTTTGCTCAAAATAAGGATAGGCTTTTGCTATATTTCCTCCTATAACTAAAACTTCCGGTTTGTAATGGTCTACATATTTCACAATAAAACCAGAGAAAGAATCCGCGTATTCATCAAAAATCATTTGTTGTATTTCTAAAGGTTTATCCAAAAGGTCTTTGGTTCCTGAAATCTGTTCTCCGGTCAGCTCTTCATAACGCTTCACAAACCATCGGGTTGCCAGATAATCTTCACAGATAGAGTCTTTAAATGGTGAATCCCATAAATCTTCATCTGTGGCAAATTCCCCGTTAAAGAATGTGGTTCCTAATCCGGTGCCCAGCGTTACTCCAAAAACTCTTTTAAATCCTTGAACACAACCTCCAAATACTTCTCCTTCCATAAATGCAGCAGCGTCATTTACAAAATGAATCTGTTTGGGAGAAACGGAAAGCCTTTCAGCCAACTCATCTTTTATATTCACCTGGTATATATCAATAAATTTTCCTTGCTGCATCAAGGAGATCCCGTTTTCATAGTCGAAAGGTCCCGGCATTGCAATTCCTATTAAAAGATCATCTTTAACCAGGTTATGAGCTGCTTTTTCAATAGCTGAAGTCCAGGCAGAGAAAATAGTTTCTTTGTCATCAAAGGAATTGACATGCTCCCTTACATATGTTGAAGTAATGATCTCTCTTTTTTCAGGATCTACCTGTGCCAATGTAATATGTGACCCACCAATATCGATTCCTAGTATATTCTGCATCATTTTTTATTTTAATTTCAAGCTGTTTTTATTGACTTAAAAGCAGGCAAACAACATACTGCTTGTCTGCCTGCTTTACAATCTTTTTTATTTTTCAGGTAAAACACTCATTGACAGAGCATTATTTCACAATTATTTTACCTGATGATACTCCATTATTTTTTGAGGATGTAATTTTGTAAATATAAGTACCTGGTGCCAGATCCTGTGCATTCACCGTGTTATTATTTTGATTAATATCCTGCTTTTTCAATAATTTTCCTGAAACGTCATAGAATGATACTTCGCTGGAACTATCAGCAACTGTAAAATGAATATCACTTCCTCTTTTAACCGGGTTCGGATAAGCATTGCTGTATTCTTTTCCAGATTCAACGTCTCTTACAGACAGTGAAGCGTTGCAAGGAACCTCTGTTTTCCAATTCGTATCATTCATATTCACTAAGGTTGCAAAATGAGTATTTGCAGTAGCATCCAAAGCACCTATTCCATTTCCTTCATCCATTTTCCAGTTGGCCTCCAGTCCTTGTGAATTGGCTGCCACATTACAGCTGTTATTCATAATTTCCTGGGCTGTCAATGCTCTTTTCCATACCCTGAATTCATCCAAAGAACCATTAAGTGCACGAGAATTGTCATAATTTCTTGCCAAATAAAGAATACCGTTAGCAGTAAAATTACCCGTAACTGTCGTACTTGCATCAAGATTACCATTAATATACAGTTTCATCGCCGTTCCATCATAGGTTGCTGCTACATGGTACCATGTATTGGTATTAAATGTTGTGCTTGTATTGATTTTTGTCTGTGCGGAACCGAAGCTCAGGATAAACTGAAGTTTGTTATTCGCCAGACCGCCATCTCCGAATCTAAGCATTGCAGAATTGTTATCCCCCACTTCAATACCAAGTACCGATGAAATATTAGGGAAAGCAGTTTTAAAAGCATTTACTTTTACCCATCCTTCAATGGTTAATGCATTTCCGCTCAGATCAAATTTCCCGGCATTCAGGTAATTCGTGCTTCCGTTAAAGGAAAGTGATCTTGGGCCGGGGCTTACTACGGGGGCAAATCCACTATTGAATGCGCCTTCTGCTGAATAGGTACTTGCTGTTCCACCTGTACAGGCGGCTTGTACTTTCCACACATAGTTTGTATTGGGGATAAGATTTTGCAGCGAATAGCTATTTGTATTAATATTCTGAACTTCAGACCATGATGTGGCAGCTGCTGTTTTGTATTGAAGTGTGTAAGAAGATGCTGTTCCGGTGTCCCATGACAACTGAGTGGAATTTCCAAGATAGCTTCCTGATGCCAACCCTGAAGGTGTTGCACATCCGTTTCCTGAATTGAACCTTGGAGCAAAAAGATAAGTACTGGTTAAGGTTGAAGAGCAGTTAGACTGTATTCTCCAGTCATAATCTGTGTTCATGGTCAGATTATTAATTATCACATTACTTCCGGAATAATTGCTTGCTACATTGGTCCAAGTTGTTGAATTGGCAGGTTTATAATCAATATTATAGGTTTGAGAAGCATTGGAAATCCAATTCAATTTGGCTGATGTCCCTGTAACATTAGTAACCTCCAGCCCTAACGGCGGATCGCAAGCCTGGCCTTGACTCCATGAATACAATTGCCCGCTTAGCTGGGTATTTTCATTATAAAGAATATTGGATCCGGTACTCAGATAGCTGGCAACATCAGTCCCTCCCAGGTCGTACCACATAAATACTCCATAACCATCATTTTTAGTGCTGGTTGCCGATGAAGAAAGTACAGATGCAGGGGTAGACTGAGGATTTGAATTTTGGATCCAGATTGCAGCAGCGGAAAGCTTTGAATTATTGAGAGGTGGTACATTCGGAGCACTGTAGGTCCCATAAAAAGGATTCCAGCTATAATCAATATAATTACCCGCCAGATCTCCATTATAACTCTGTCTACTCGTTGCAGGTCCTAAATAATAAAATGTAATTAACTTATCAGGCATCGCAGCTTTAAGCTCTTGCAATAACATTACAAAAGAGCTGTTATTTGGCTGACCCGTTCCGTTATTTCCGTATCCTGCATATTCATCATCAAGATCTACTCCATCCAGCCCATACGTGTATACTGTGTGTGCTACCTGCAAGGCAAAATCTTTTGCAGCTTCACGATTAGGGAAGTTGGAGATTCCAGCTCCCTGATGATTTCCCAAAATATCCAGTAATACTTTAATTCCCTTCTGTTGTAAAGGTTTTACATAAGTATTGACATCATTCAGTACTTTGGTAACGTTGTTATTATTTGATATATAGGCTCTGCTTTTAGAGACATCATAATTGATATTGGCAGCAAAGATAATCGCTACGTCAAAAAGCTGCCTGTTAGTAGTCTGCAAAGTATAAGACCCTGCATTCAGCATATTGTTGTTATTCACTTCTACATAGCAAACTCCCAAAGGATTAAGCTGCTGGGCCTTGAGCTGAGAACCGGCCTGAAGCATTAAAGCCATTAGAGGAATAAGAAAGGATTTTTTTTTTCATAGGATATTATTTTTTATTAGAAGAGGAAAAGTCATTGAGCCTAAGCCCAATGACTATATTATTATTTTACCATTAGTTTCTCTGTCTGTTTTGTATTTCCGTTCTGCGATTCAAACTGAAGAATATAATTTCCGGATGAAAGTCCAGAGGACTCAAACTGGTTATCACCGGCTTTTAATGATTTTGTGTCTCTAATTCTTCCATAAAAATCATAGATTGTCAATTTTCCTTTGTTATATTCATCAGAAACAGAAACTGTAAATGATGAAGATTTACTGACTGGATTTGGAAATATTTTGATTGGATTCTTGGTATTGATATCTCCTGCTACATTTTGAGCTATCGCATTTCTTGATAATTTTGAAGTTCCGGTTGCACACGGCAGATCAGTCACCCAATTCGATGCATCCACACCTGTTAATGATAAAGAAACTCCATTTCCAGAACTGTCTTGAACCGTTGAACCACTTCCTTCATTGAATTTCCAATAAGCGGCAAGAGAAGCAGCCGGAACAGAGACATTGCACATGTTCTGGCTAATTTCCGTTTGCGTTAATGCTTTTTTCCAAACTCTGACTTCATCTATTTTACCATTGAAATTTCTGGAAGTATTGTATAAATATCCCACATTAAATGCTCCATTTGAATTTACATTTCCGGTTTGTGCTTTACTTGCGTCCAAAGTACCATTGATATACAATTTCATTGTACTTCCATCATATGTTGCTGCTACATGATACCATGTATTGGCATTCAAGGCAGTAGAAGAAGCCAGCTTTTGCTGCACATTATTGATACTTAATACAAACTGAAGCTTATTATTAGCCAGTCCTGCATCTCCAAGTCTTAGTAATGCTGAATTAGTATCTCCTGCTTCAGTTCCCATGATGGATGAAATATATGGAGATACTGATTTGAAGGATGAAGGTTTGATCCAGCCCTCAAAAGATAATGCTGATCCACCAAATTCATATTTCCGGCTGCTCCTGATTCACTCGTTCCGTCCAATGAGAGAGCATAAGAACCTGTAGGGGTTGTTGTACCTGATCCACTATTGAATCTTGGGGCGAACATATATGTACTTTTCACACTACAATTTGTTCTGATTCTCCAATCGTATTCGGTATTGGCTGTTAAACCTGAAACTGTAACTGAACTAGAGCTGACTGCTGTAGCTGCACTTGTCCATGTTGTTGAAGAGGCAGGTTTATAATCAATATCGTAAGTATTGGTTCCTACTGTTGACCAGTTTAGTTTTGCGCTGGTTCCGGTAAGATTGCTCGTAAACAATCCAATAGGTGCATCACAATTGGTCCCTTGTGTCCACGACTGTAAAGTTCCACTTAAAACTGTTTGTTCCCCATACAGCGTCTGAGTACCTGCTGAAAGCTGTGATGCCTGATTGGTTCCTTTAAGATCATACCAAAGATATAATCCATACCCTCCGTTTTTCGTTTGAGTAGCTAGGCTGGTTGTAGTAGAATTTGAAGTATTTCCCAACCATACTGCTGCCGGAGAAATCTGGGCTTTAGTAAGAGGTGGCACATTAGGAGCGGAGAAGGTCCCATACATCGCATTCCAGCTGTAGTTGATATTATCTCCTACTCTGGCTCCGTTCCAGGAAAGTCTTGAAGCAGCATCTCCGTAATAATAGAATGAAATAATCTTATCCGGAAGCAATGCTCTTAACTCCTGAACAAGCATTACGAAGGAACTGTCATTAGGCTGCCCTGTTCCGTTGTTTCCATAATCTGAATATTCATCATCAAAATCAATCCCATCCAGACCATAAGTATTTACTGTATTGGCTAACTGTACTGCAAAGTCTTTTGCTGCCTCACGGGTTGGAAAATTACATATTCCTGCTCCCTGGTGATTTCCCAGAATGGTAAGAACTACTTTCATTCCTTTCTGCTGCAATGGTTTAATGTAAGTGTCTGCATTGGTAAGAACCTTGGTTACATTATTGTTAGAATACAGATAAGCTCTCCCACGGCTGGTATCATAATTAATATTAGCCGCAAAGATATTCACCACATTGAACAGATAGCTGTTCGATGTTTGCAATTTGTACGCTCCTGCATTCAGGATGTTGTTGTTATTCACTTCCACATAGCATATTCCTTTAGGATTAAGCTGTTGTGCGTTAAGGAAAGCACCAGACTGAAGGGCCATGGCCATCAGTGCAGTAAGGATTGATTTTTTTTTCATTGTATAATCTTTTTAAGGTGTTTTGGTGTCTGAATTTTATATAGCAATCCTCTGATCCTTTCATTTCCAGGAAAGCATCTTAAGTAAATAAGCTATATAAAATTGTGGGCTATGTCAGTAGCTGAGGGTTTTCGTTAAATGTTTTCCACAACAATTCGCCAAATAAGGTATTGGACCAAGCAAACCATTCTCTGGTGAATTTTTTGTCATTGTCTTTATGGAAGGATTCATGCATAAAGCCTGTCCCGCCGTGCGTTTTCTGTAAGGTATCTATACACCATTTGATCTCACTTTTGTCTGTTGTAGTAAGTGCTTTCATAATGATACTCATTGGCCAGATCATATCCAGTCCAATATGAGGGCCTCCTATCCCTTCTGCAAGCTTTCCTTTAAAAAAGAACGGATTATTTTCCGACCAAACAAATCTTCTCGTATTCTGATAAACAGGGTCATCAGCTTTCACCGCATCCAGATAAGGCAGTCCTAACAAACTTGGACAGTTCGCATCATCCATCAGGTTATAACTTCCAAAACCATTGACTTCAAAAGCATATATTTTTCCAAATTCAGGATGATTATAAATTCCATATTTTTTGATGGCTGCATCTACCTCATCAGCAAGGCTGTTCAGTTGTTGAGCCAAGGTTTTTTCATTTTTAATCTGAGAAACCATTTCTGCGGCCTGGCGTAAACTTACTACTGCAAATAAGTTGGAAGGAATCAAAAATCCATAGATCGTAGCATCATCACTTGGACGGAACATAGAACTGATGAGACCTACAGGCTTTGTCGGATAACCATATCCCCCCATTGGAACTCCATCAGTAGCCCAAGCCGTTGTACGTTCAAATTTATAGGGCCCAAGATCATGCTTTCTCTGCTGCTCTGTGAAAGTTTGTAATGTAAGTTTTATCCCTTGCAGCCAATTAGCATCAAAAGGTTTTGTATCTCCTGTTGTTTTCCAGAAATGATACGCTAAACGAATAGGATAACATAATGAATCAATCTCCCATTTTCTTTCATGGGTTCCCGGTTTCATATCGGTATGGTCATACTCTTTCCACTTACTGATCTTTTTATCATCATTGTAGAATGCGTTCGCATAAGGATCTTTAAGGATGAAATTTGTTTGTTTATGGATAACTCCGGAAATCAATTTGTGAAGTTTCTCATCTTTCTTGGAAAACTGCAGATAAGGGAAAACCTGTGCAGAACTGTCACGAAGCCACATAGCATCAATATCTCCGGTAATCACATAAGTATCCGGTGTACCATTGGCTTCACTATAGAAAACAGTAGTATCTAATGTATTTGGAAAGCAGTTCTCAAATAGCCAGCTTAGCTCTTTATTGTTTACTTTCTTTTTAAAGGCTGCAATAGCATTTTCTACGGATTCACTGGTAAAATGTCTTTTATCTTTAGGAACACGAACTACAGGAAAACCTTCCGTAGCAAGGGTTTTAGCAAAAACATTCTGAGTAAACAGCAACCCGGCTCCAGCCAATGCACTTGTTTTAATAAAATCTCTCCTTTCCATTGATACTTTTATTTCGTTTATTTTTTATTAGTCTTTATTTTACAGGCTTGCTTCCCATTACAAATCTCAGTTCGCCCCCGTTCATGATATCACTGTGGTTCAGTTCCCAGCTTTTGTACTCTTTTCCGTTCAGGAACATTTTCTGTACATAGATATTTTTATCTGAAATTTTATCTGCAATTACCGTGAAGGTTTTCCCATTTTCAAGTTGTAATGAAGCTTTCGGGAACTGTGGGGCTCCAATGGCATATACAGGTTTTCCCGGTGTTACAGGATAGAATCCTAATGAAGAAAAAATATACCATGCTGACATTTGCCCGCAGTCTTCATTATTCACAATTCCATCCGGTTTGGCAGCATACATATTATCACGGATGTATTTTACCATTTTCTGTGTTTTGTAAGGACTTCCGGCATAATTATAAAGGTATGGAACATGATGTCCCGGCTCATCACCAAAACCTAAAGACCCGATGAATCCAGAAATGTCAACATGCTGCTCGCCTTCCATTTTAAGGGTTTCAGTAAATGTTTTATCCAATTTTTCTTCAAATCCTTTCTTCCCGCCATACAAATTCATCATTTCATCAATCTGATGCGGAACAAAGAAGTCATACGCCCAGATATTTCCGGAAACCCAATGTGGCTGAAGTTTTTTCCAGTCATTAAGAGGGAAATCCGCTAAGAACTTTCCATTTTTTTGTCTCGGCCAGAAATGATTATTTTCTTTGTTGAAAGTATTCAGAAAATTCATTGAGCGCTTTTTGTACACTTCTGCTTCATCCTTCTTTCCTAATTTTTCTGCCAGCTGCTGAATGCACCAGTCATCATACGAATATTCTAATGTTGCAGAAACAGAAGCTCCGTTTTCGGAAGGAGTATAGCCAAGCTTAATATAATCATTCAGACCTCCGCCTCCGTCACTGCTGCTCATTTTATCTGTAAGAGAAGCATCTTTCATTGCTGCAAAAGCTTTTTCGCCATCAATACCGGGAACTCCCTTGGAAATAGCATCCCAGATTACTGACGCACTGTGGTAACCCAGCATACAGAAATTATCATACCCGCATAATTCCCAGATCGGCATATGGTCTTTACGATCCGTATATCTGCTGATGAGAGAGTTCGCAAATTCTTTGGTATGCTTCTGATCCATAATGGTCAATAACGGATGGGTAGCTCTAAAACCATCCCAGTAGGAATACGTACTGTAGTTCGTGAACCATTTCGTATTCATATTTTCCTGGGCAGCTACATAATCTCCATTCACATCCATATAAAGGTTTGGAGCGATAAATGTATGATAAACACCTGTATAGAAGATTTTTCTCTGACTATCAGTTCCTCCGGTTACCTGAAACCTTCCGATAAGGTCCCGCCAGGTTTTTTGTGCGGTTTCTTTAGCTTTTGCAAAATTTACGTTTTTTGCTTCTGTATCAAAGTTTTCCTGAGCATTTTCTGTGCTTACCGGAGATAAGGAAACTTTTACTTCAATGCTTTCATTTGTTTCTGTAGCAAATCTTACAAAGGCTTTAGCATCTTTAGCCAGTGCAATTTTTTCGTTATCTTTTATTTTCCCTTCAGCATAAACCCCATAAGATTTAAACGGCTTGGAAAACTCCATCACGAAATAAGTAAATCTTTTTCCACCCCAGCCATTGCTGTAGCAATATCCTTTGATTTTATTATTCCCTTCTACACTTACCAATGTATGATAAATATTTCCGAAGATTTTATTCGTAGGATCAATAATAATATTGGCTTCATCCGTCTTTGGAAAAGTATATTTATGGAATCCTACTCTCGGAGAAGCAGTAAGTTCTGCTTTGATCCCATAACTGTCCAGCATTACAGAATAGTATCCAGGTGCTGCTGTTTCTTTATCATGAGTGAATGTTGAACGGTAGCCCGTTTCAGGCTTATCTTCTGAACCCGGAACCATTTTTAGCTGTCCTACTGTTGGCATTACCAGAATGTCTCCCAGATCTGCCCAACCTGTACCACTAAGGTGATTATGACTGAATCCCATGATCGTCTTACTGCTATAATGATATCCGGAACACCAGTCCCAGTCACCGCTTTTCGTATTTTGATCCGGACTCAGCTGAATCATTCCGAATGGTGTAGTTGCTCCCGGAAAGGTATGCCCATGCCCTCCTGTTCCTATAAACGGATCTACCCAGGATAAAATATCATTCTTATTATGTTGGGCATTCGCTAAGGAAATCAAGGATGTAAAAAAACAAATCAGCAATTCTTTTTTCATGATAAGAGAGTATCGGGGATTTTTTTAATTTAAAAGTTTGTTTAAAAATAGGAAAACCATTACAAAGATCCCAAAAAGGAGAGCAATTAAGCTGGCTTTTATATTTTTTTAATCTTAAAATAATTAGATTGAATTCTTTTTCATAAAATCAATAATTTCTGAAATATATCCAAAGGCTATGGCCACTACAGTATCGGCTGCGCCATAATATACTGTTACTTTATCTCCTTCCGTTAAAGCTGCGCAAGGGAAAACCACATTCGGTACATCTCCTGTTAACTCGTACAGTTCTGCCGGAGCCAATAAATACGGTTTTGTTCTGTACAGTACTTTTGCAGGATCTTCCAGGTCAAGCAAAGCAGCTCCCATCGAATATCTGAACCCATTGCAGGTATTGATAACCCCATGATAAAAAAGCAGCCACCCTTCTTCCGTTTTAATAGGAACCGGACCACCTCCAATCTTCGTGCACTGCCATGCACTGTCTTCGAAAGGAGCAACTTTCATTACGCAGCGGTGCTCACCCCAATATTTCATATCAGGACTATAGCTGATATAAATATCTCCAAAAGGAGTATGCCCATTATCACTCGGACGGCTCAACATCGCATATTTACCATTGATTTTTTTCCGGAAAAAGCACTCCGTTTCTGTTGAAAGGAAGAAATGCATTTTCGCACTGGAAAAATTCTTTAAAATCAAAAGTATATCCAATTCCGATGGTAGGCCCATTGTATCCGTTGCACCATGTGATCCAGTAGCGGTCTTCTATAAAGGTGACACGGGGATCATATTTGTAATCGGATTCAATCATATCGGTATTTCCTGCCTGCATTTCAATGGGATCGTGATTGATATCCCAATTGATCCCATCTTTACTGAACCCTGCGAAAATATTCATCTGTACGGCTTTGTTATCACAACGGAATACTCCGGCAAACCCATCTTCAAAAGGGATTACTGCACTATTGAATACACTGTTGGATGTGGGTATCGCATATCTGTCAATGATCGGGTTTTCGGAAAACCTCCACATAGTATCATTACAACCTTCCGGGCGATCCTGCCAAGGGATCATTACTGATTGAGCTGTCATAAAGTATTTTTACTTTTTATTTAAAATTTGTTTATTAATTGATTGGTTCTTCTTTCTGATTTTCTGAATAAGGAAAAGGAACGAAAAGAGCCACAAGAAATGCAGGAATGGTAGCAATCAGCACCCAGATGAAGAACATTTTATATCCGATCCAGTCACTGATCATCCCGCTGAACATCCCCGGAATCATTACTCCAAGATTCATAATTCCTGTGGCAAAAGCGTAATGAGCTGTTTTGTGTTTTCCGGGAGCAATCTGCTGCATCATATAAAGCATTAATCCCACAAAACCGAATCCGTAACCAAAGTATTCTACCACCACAGCAATTCCTACGGGTAAAAGATCTACCGGCTGATAATAAGCCAGCAATGCATACACCACAAATGGAATATTGAATGCACAGCACAGCCAAATTAAAGATTTCTTCAATCCGCGGGCTGAAATAAAATATCCTGCCAAAACAGACCCCAGAATGAATGCCCCAGAACCATACGTTCCATAAATAAGTCCAATATCTGAAGTGGACAATCCTAATCCACCTGAAGTTCTTGGTGCTTTAAAAAATAAAGGGGCTATTTTTATCGCAAAACCTTCTGCAAAACGGTACAGGATGATGAACAGTATGGACCACAGAATATTCTTTTTGGTAAAGAAAGAAGTGATTACTTCCAATAATTCTTTGCGGACATTTCCTGCTGTTTTTTCATCTTTCTGGACCTCTTTATTTTCTTTAGGCAGAATGAAATAATGATAAATAGCCAATGCAAAAAATAATAATGCATAGATCACCATAATGATCATCCAGGCGTGGGTAACTCCCTTTGTTTTTTCTAACACTCCAGCTGCATATACCAAAGCTCCGCTGCTGATAATCTTGGCAAGGTTATAAAATGCTCCCTGCCAGCCAATATATCTGGCTTGTTCTTTATTGGTAAGAAAACCAATATAAGTTCCATCTGCCACCACATCATGCGTAGCTCCACAAAAGGCTACTACTGCAAAAAGAGCAATGCTGTATTTAAAAAAATCATGCAAAGGCAGACTTAAGGCAACCAAGGCAAACAGAATCCCTATGGCAAACTGGGTAGAAACAACAAAGAATTTTTTGGTTTTATAGATCTCCAGAAAAGGACTCCAAAGTGGCTTTAACGTCCATGAAAACATGATGAGAGCCGTCCAGAAAGTGATCTGTGAATCCGAAACTCCCATATCCTTATACATAATTCCTGACACCGCATTAATGGTTACAAAGGGTACACCCATTGCAAAATATAATGTGGATATCCAGAGAATTGGCTGAATCCGACGGGTTCCGGAGTTGTTTTTTCCCATATTTAAAAATAAGATTCTAAAGAAAAAGAGAACATCTCAAGGTTCATTCCGGCTAAAAAACGAAACTATAAATTTTTGGAGATCCTACGCCTATCTCCTGCCCGAATGATTATCCTTTATGAGATGTCTCTGTATTTTTGAAGTGATTTGATTATTTCTTATCCCACCATAACTTGGTAGCTCCGTTATCCGGGCCGCCTAATTGCTGCACTGCCTGTGCGTAATTAAAAGTCGAATTTTTTGTATCATTTGTGAACGGGATTCTTCTGATCATCTGATCTGTTCCAATTAATCCTCCACTATCATTTTTTCTGACTTTGAACAAAATTGGATATCCCGTTCTTCTTTGTTCAGCCCAAGCTTCAGGACCATCCGGGTAAAGAGCTAACCATTTTTGAGTGATGATTCTTTCAAGTTTCTTTTCGTTAGAATCACTGTTGTTCCAAGCAATTGTAATGGTACTTAACTGAGAGTCTCCTGCAAGAATATTATTGGCTGTATTTTTAGGATCAAGGTAAGGAGCTTCTGTTGAAACGTTATCAGCAAGATAAGCCGCTACATCAGAACTTTTCCCCCATTCCCCAAAAGATTGAGTGATCCCTGCCTGGTAATTAGCTTGTGCATCCCCTGCACCTGAGTAGCCTCTCAAAGCCGCTTCAGCTTTTAAAAACCATGTTTCAGCAGCAGTAAATAATTTGAATTTTCCATCAGTCCCGGAGAAATAATCTCCACCGGCAGCTCTTGCTGCTGGTTGGGAAAAGCCTCCATAAGTTGGCTTCCCATTGATTAAATCAATTCCTTGGCGTATTCCTATATATTGTGGTTTACCTCCTACAAAAGTTGCAGGATCTGTTGCAGGATTAGCATACGCAGAAAGTCTGGGATCTTTGAAACCACTCATATAAGCCATTATGGGTGCTCCTATATAACAGTCACCCCATGAATAGATAATAAAACTTAATTCATGCTGCCCAACGCTTATCAATGCATTATCTGTATTATCAGATATTAACCCTGCAGAAGAAGCAAAGACTTCCTCTGCATATTTTTTTGATTTTACGGGATCAGCGTAGCTCATACGCAAAGCAAATCTCAGTTTAAGAGAGTTGGCTAATTTTGCCCATTTTGCGATATCTCCACCATAGATCAAATCTGATCTTTTCACAACAGACTTATCTTCTACATTCTGGGTTGCGGGCGTATTTTGTACTTTTTGCAAATCAGAAATAGCAGCGGTAAGATCATTAATAAAATTGTTGTAAGCATCCTGTTGAGAATCGAAATCTGTAACCCCGTTTGCATTAGGAGTATCATATTTACTATACACTACAGGTCCATGGCGATCTGAAACTCTTGCTGCTGTAAGAATTTTCAATATTTTTTTTACGGCAAAAGTTGCGGTGAAATCTATTCCGGGATAGCTGTATTTTGCCACATCATCAATGACAATAGAATTATTAAAAGTATCACGCTGTCTTGCAATAATTCTATTGTTCCAGCCATCCATCATTAAATAAGTAAGGTTATTCGTCCCCCCATTAAACTGCGATGCTGTACTAAACATTCCACTAAACATATCTGCATTGAGATTCGTCGCTAACTGATAGTCTGACTGAAAACCTCTTTGCATGTCTTTCAAAGGATTTACAATGGCTACAAAATCTGCATAAAAATTTTCCGGACCTCCAACTTTCTGCTGATTAAACTCTTCAAAGTCTCCGATACAACTGGAGGCAGAAAAAAGCACAGCTACTCCAAGTATATAAGTTTTAATATTAATTATTCTCATTTTAGTATTGTATATTTAGAAGTTAGCTTTTAATGATAATCCGATAGATCTGGTAATAGGTATACCAAAAGAATCTACTCCTACACCACCAGGTGTGTTTCCTGAAACCTGTTCAGGATCAAATGGTGCTTTTTTATAAAAGAAAAATAGATTTGTTCCCACTAAACTTACGGTTGCATTTCTCAGATAGCTAGAATTGATATCAAAAGTATATCCTATAGACGCCTGGCGCAGCCTTACAGTCGTTGCACTGTAGATATAGGCTTCATCAATTCCTGCTCCTTCCTGATTCGCTCCTATCGTTTTATAATAAGCTTGCGCATCCGTTAACCCAGTATAGGCAGCTCCTGCATTCGGAGTTCCTGGTGCATATACAGCATTTGGGATAGCTACTCCGCCTGCATCTCTGGCAGAAGCACTGTTCTGACTTACCCCAAGCAAATCATTTGCTTTTTCTGTAAGAGACAGAACCTGACCTCCGAATTTCCCATCAATAAGAAAAGAGATCCCCAATTTTCCAATATTAAAAGAGTTATTAAACCCTAACATAAACTTAGGATTCGGATTACCCAAATAACCAATTTGTTTGTCTGCCATAGGTTTTCCTTGTGCGTCAACTAAAATTCTCCCCTGATCATCTCTAAGGAATTTTACCCCATAGATATCTCCGAAAGATCCGCCTAACTTAAGCTTTGTATAAGCACCACCTCCAGTGAGTGCCAGAAGCTGACTTTCCGGAACATTTATACTCGATGGAAATAATTCTACAATCTTATTTTTGTTCATGGAACCATTTAAATTAGTTGTCCAACCGAACTTTTCTGAATCAAATACTTTGTAGGATAAAGAAGCTTCAAAACCTGTATTTCGTATTTTTCCAGCATTTACATAATAGGAACCGGACGGCAACCCTCCTAAGTTAGAAGAAATATCAAGTGTTAAAAGCTGATTGGAGGCATTTGAATTGTAATAGGTGATATCAAAACTTAATCGATTTTTAAACAATCTTAATTCTGTACCCGCTTCAAAAGTTTTATTAAGTTCCGGCTTTGCAAATAATTCTTTAAAAGCAGGATCTGTTACAAGTGAATATTTAGGTTTTACAATCTGGCCAGCATCAACATTATATCCGTAAACACTATTATAACGATCTGATACAGTTGCTAAATTGGGAGGCAATCCTATTCCTACGGTAGCATAAGACCCTCTTACTTTCCAAAAATTAATAGTTTCAGGGAGCTTGAAGATAGAGGATAATACAGCATTAGCCCCTACAGATTCATAATCGTACCCGTTAGTTCCTGTTAAAGCCAAAGTAGAATCCCAATCATTTCTAAAGGTCATATCTACATAAAACATATTCTTATACCCCAAAGATGCACTTGCAAAAACCGACTGTACTTGTTTTTTGGTACTGTAGCTTATATTATGAAACCCATCTCCTACGCCCCTGTCTACATTCCACTGCAGATTACTGATGGTAAACAAATTCGGCATCGCCAAATAAGCATTATCAATTTCAGTTACTGTATTTCTTGAGGTATTGATACTTCCACCCACTGTAAAATCTAATGAAATATCTTCGCTTAATTTTGGACTTCCTACTAATAAAACGTCTCCGTAAGTAGATGTGTTTTCATATTTGTTTTGAAGGAATCTTCCATTTTCTCCATTGCTCGTTATAAGATTTGGATCTGAGTAGGCTGAAACACCTCTTTGGCTATCCGTAATATTCCAGCTATAATTCCCTCTCACTCTTGCTGATAACCACGGATTGATTTGATAGGCTAATGATATAGCACTATATGTGTTCTTGTTGTTAACAGTAACTTTATTCCTGTTTAATATCCAGTAAGGATTTTGTGTTGCAGGATTTCCGTTGAATTTTCCGTCTGGTCCTACGGCCCACCAGTTCTGACCAGGTAATAATCTCGATTTGTCTATATAATAGTAGTTACTATTATTATATTGATCAAAGTCTACTCCCCTTGGCAACCAGTATAAACTTACTAAAGGTGAGAAAGAAATGCCGGGAGTCTGTCTGTTGATACTGTTTTGTATAGAGCCAATAAAATTAGCATCCAACGTTAATTTATCATTCAGATATTTGCTGGAATTTCTAAAGGAGACATTATATTGATCAAAATAAGAAGAAGGAACAATCCCTTTATTGGTAGTATTTCCTATTGAGAAATAATTCGTTGATTTTTCGGTTCCTGACTGGAAAGAAAGGCTATTAACCCATGTTGTACCTGTTTGCAGAAAGTCTTTTAAATAATCCTTAGAAGCTCCTTTCGCACCCCAGCTTTCATTGGAAACACCTGGAGTTTGGCCAGAGACTGCCGGATCATAAGACAGATAACTATGCTGTAATTTAGGAAGACTATATGCCTGATCTACTGTAAAACTTGTATTGTAACTTATAGAGCTTTTACCTACTTTCCCTTTTTTAGTGGTAATCAGGATAACACCATTCCCCCCCATAGAGCCATAAAGAGCAGAAGCAGAAGCTCCTTTTAAGAAGTTGATGCTTTCAATGTCATCCGGATTGATAGAACTTAAAACATCACCGGCATCCGGCATGGTAGAATATTGGCTGGCCTCAGCAGATTTTCCCCCTCCGTTAATAATGGGAATACCATCTATTACGTATAAAGGCTGACTGCTACTTGCTGATTTATTTCCTCTCATTAAAACCCTCACCGAACTTCCTACACCGTTAGTTCTATTGATCTGTACATTGGAAACTTTTCCACTAATAGAGTTTAAAAAATTGGGCGTTTTCACTTCTGTCAGTTCATCCCCGCCAATTTGCTGGCTGGAATAGGTCAAAGCGCGGGCCTGCTTTTTAATCCCCAAAGAGGTGACTACGACCTCCTGAATATCGGTTGTCTTCGTAGTGTCGGCCGCTTTTTTTTCCTGTGCAGTGGCAGAAAGGGAAAAAACAAATAGAACCGGTATAACTGCTTTTCTCATAAGGCTTAGATTAGTTAGATTTAATTGAGAATCAATGACATTACTTTAGAATTCAATACCCAAAAATTAATTGTTTTTTTAGCAATATTTTGCTGTTTATGTATTAAATTATTTAAAGTTTGGTTAAGATTTAATTCACATTAACAAATCTAAATTTTGTAACCAGCCCGATATAATACTATTTTATCATAAAACGATATTATTTTTTCAGTACCTTAATTTATAAGTACGTAAAATACTAATTATCAATAAATTAAAACTCAATCTCAAGAATTAAAAAAAGAGGAATTATTTTTTATTTTTTCTCATCAAATAATAAAGCTTAATTCCATTTTGGAACAGAAAAAGTAAACAAAATAATGGTTAGACAGCCGTTATTTCTTAGAAATTCTCCATTCACTTCATTTCGTTCAGAATGAAAGAAGGTATTTTTATGGAAATGTAAGATCACTGAAAAGAAAATCTTGAAAAATATATTTATTCGATTTTTTTACCCCTTTAAATTGTTCCCTAAATTCGGTAGGAGTCGTTTTTTTAATGGATTTAAAAACTTTGTTGAAGTTCGCTATATTGTTGAATCCAGCCTCAAAAGCAATTTCAAAAACAGTAAGATTCTTTTCCATCAGCCAGCGGGCCGCATAGCTTATTCTGATCTCATTGAGATAGTTGATAAACGTTGTCCCCATTCTTTTTTAATAAATCTATTGAATGTCACATTACTCATGTTCACCAATGAAGCAGCCTTGTCCAGCGTTATTTTATTTTCAAAATTTTTATGAACAAAATCATGAATCACCTTCATTTTATCATTATCATCAAAAGTCTCAAGTTCAATACTGTAGGATGACAAAAGCGTTTTGTCTTCCGCAACAGCCAACTCATTGAGAATTTTCATAATTTCTATAAAAGATTCAAAACTGTTCATCTTAGATAGATTAAGAAACGAATCTTTTAGTTTTTCTGCAGTCTCCGTGGAAAATAGAATTCCTCTGATAGAATCTTTCATCAGATTATTGATCGGTTTCAGGATATTTTTCTGCATCATGGATTGGTTAAAGAAATCCTGATTAAACTGTACAGTAATTTCGTGAGTTTTCCTGTTTTTACATTTATAATTTGCCCAGCAATGAGGCAAATTAGGACCTACCAACACCAGTTCCAGATCCCCGATCTCTCCAGTATGATCTCCAATCATTCTACGATACCCCTTCCCTTTGTAAACGAAATTAATTTCAATTTCCGGATGATAGTGATAGGGAAAATCAAACGATTCCTTAATCCTGTCAAATACCAGAAAACTGTCTTCAGGAGATAGTGGAGTTATTTCTCTAAGAATATTTTCTAGTCCGTTCATGCAGGCAGTTTTGGAAAAAGGTTAAAAATATCGTTCGCAGTACAAATATTTGTAAAAATGATAAAATAATATCAATGTAAAAACATATTTGCTGTTTTTTTCTTCATAATTTGATATGTATATCAGAATAAAATTCTGCTTCTGTAATTTAATCTACTTCAAGCAATGCTTTTTTGTATCTTTATACAGAACAATTTTGTCAAGAAAATAAACTTTCACATCAATATCAATTCATATTAATCAAAAATCAACAGTATGAGACGTAATGCAACAGCCGTTTGGAACGGTACTATTAAAGAAGGAAAAGGGCATATCACGACACAAAGCACTACTTTAAACCAAACACAATATTCTTTTAGCAGCCGCTTTGAGGATGGTGTAGGAACCAATCCTGAAGAGTTATTGGCTGCTGCCCATGCAGGATGTTTTACGATGAAATTAAGCGCTGAACTTTCACAAGCAGGCTACACTCCTGAAGAGCTAACCACCAAATCAGTCATCACTCTTGATCCAAGCATTGGAAAAATTACAAAATCTGAACTCACCCTTACCGCAAAAGTTCCCGGAATTTCTGAGGAAGAGTTTCAGAAATACGCAAAGATTGCAGAAGAAGGATGCCCTGTGAGTGCAGCATTTAACTTTGAAATTACACTCAATGCTACTTTAGCATAAAAGTATAACAAATACAATAAGTCTGGGTTCTGCAAAGTTCTCAGACTTCATTTTAAAATAAAATATACCATTTGGTATATTTTTGTATATTTGCATTATAATTAAGCATTTAAAATGTCAAAGGCAGAAAAGACAAAACAATTTATCATTGAGAAAACGGCTACTTTGTTCAATACAAAGGGCTATAGCGCTACTTCTTTGTCAGACATTACCCAGGCAACCGGACTCACCAAAGGAAGCATCTATGGAAATTTTGAAAATAAGGATCAGGTAGCTATTGAAGTATATAAGTATAATGCAGGATTACTGAGCAAAGTAATGAATCATTCGCTAGGAGATCAATACCCAACCTCAACCGATAAGCTTCACGCTTTTGTATCGTTTTACAGAAAAAACTGGCGCTCTGTTTTTTCAAATGGAGGATGCCCGCTAATGAATGCAGCTACAGAGGCTGATGATTCTTTCCCTGCCCTTAAGCAGTATGTTCAAAAATCCTTTACATTATGGACGGAAAGAATAGCAGCAGTGATTATTCAAGGGCAGAAAAACAACGAGTTAAATGCCTCTATAGATCCTGATGAATATGCCTCTCTATTTATCATGCTTATTGAAGGAGGCATCTTACTTTCAAAAACAATGGATGATGAACGATTTCTGAATCAGGCGCTGGACAAAGTCAAAGAGATGATCGATCATGAACTCACCATTCTTCCATCATAAACGTTCAAATATGGAAACAAAAAAAGTGGCTATTGTAGGATACAACAGAATCCCATTTGCCAGAATGAATACCGCCTATGCAGAAAAGGGCAATCAAGATCTTTTACTATCTGCTCTGAACGGATTGATAGATCGCTATCAATTACAGGGGCAATTACTCGGAGAAGTAGCCGGCGGTGCTGTCATCAAACACATATCAGAAAGCAACCTCATCAGAGAAACCGTCATGAATACCTCATTGAATCCTGCCACTCCTGCCTGTGATCTTCAACAGGCTTGTGATACAGGAATTGAAGCGGCAATTTACATTGGGAATAAAATCGCTCTTGGACAAATAGAATCTGGTATCGCCTGTGGTGTGGAAGCCATGAGCAATATTCCTTTTGAATCTTCTCCCCGATTGAGAAAAGCTCTTTTAAAAGCCAATAAAGAGAAATCTGCATTTGGAAAACTCAAGCAGTTATTAAGTCCAAAACTGAAAGACTGGATGCCTATTCCTTACAAAGGACAGGAACCCAAAACAGGTCTTGTAATGGGTGAACATACTGAAATAACCGCAAAATACTATCAGATTTCAAGGAAAGATCAGGATGAACTGGCATTTAAAAGTCATCAAAACATGGCAAAGGCTTATGATGAAGGATTCTTTGATGATATGATTACACCTGCATATGGTCTGGATAAAGACAATAATCTACGCCGCGATACCAGCCTTGAAAAGCTATCTCAATTAAAACCGGCTTTTGATAAACAAAATGGAACTTTAACAGCTGGGAATTCCACTCCTTTTACAGATGGCGCTTCTGCTATCTTATTAGCCAGTGAAGACTGGTCAAAAGCCAATAATCTTCCTGTTCTGGCTTATATCACATTTTCAGAACTTGCCGGAATAGAATATGTTGAAAACCAGCAGAATTTATTATTAGCACCCGTCTTCGCTGCAGAAAGAATGTTGAAAAAAGCAGGAATGAACCTGGAAGACTTTGATTATTATGAAATTCATGAAGCTTTTGCCGCTCAGGTACTGGCTACCATTAAAATCTGGGAAAATGATGATCTTGCTAAACAGTTCGGATTGGAAAAAGCTCTTGGGAAGATAGACAGAAGCAGACTCAATGTAAAAGGCGGAAGTCTGGCAGCTGCGCACCCTTTTGCTGCAACAGGAGGAAGAATCATAGCTACCTTAGCCAAACTATTGAATGAAAAAGAAAGCGGAAAAGGCTTTATTTCTATCTGTGCGGCTCGTGGACAAGGCGTAACAATGATCTTAGAAAAGTAGTTTACAGCTATTTTTACAGAAAAAACATTCATTATGCTATAAATAATATACTTTATTATTCGTCCGCAGCGAAAGAAAAATGATAATATTGCAAACGGAAAACAGAATGATAAAGAAAAGCAGTGAAATGAAGCATGGGTAAAAACACTTTACCTCATGAAAATCTAATCAGTTTTAAATAATCAACTAATATGAAAAGAGTTGTCATTACAGGATTGGGCGCAGTGACACCCTTGGGAAATAATGTCGAAGATTTTTGGCACAACAGTATTAACGGAGCCAGCGGAGCTGGGTTAATCACTCATTTCGATTCAGAAAAATTTAAGGTACACTTTGCTTGTGAGGTAAAAGGCTTTGATCCAAAGCTGCACCTTACCCACAACGAAATCAAAAGAAGTGATCTTTTTACACAATATGCTATGTACGCTTCAGCAGAAGCAATACAGGATTCTGGTCTAGACCTTGAAAATATGGATCCTTTTGATACCGGAGTAATCTGGGGAACAGGACAGGGCGGAATGTGGACTTTTGAAAAGGAAGTAATGGATTTTGCTCATGGTGATGGTACTCCTCGTTTTAATCCTTTCTTTGTTCCTAAGTTTATTGCCAATATGGCTTCAGGAATGATCTCCATGAAATATGGCCTTCAAGGGATCAATTATACAACAGTTTCTGCCTGTGCAACAGGAAATACAGCATTGATGGATGCTTTCAACTACATCCGTCTCGGAAAAGCAAAAGTAATCATCAGCGGTGGTTCTGAAGCAGCTATTACTCCGGCTTCAATAGGAGGTTTCTCTATTATGAAGGCTATGTCTACCAGAAACGATAATTTTGCAACTGCCAGCCGTCCTTATGATGCAGACAGAGATGGTTTTGTAATGGGTGAAGGTGCAGGAGCCCTAGTTCTTGAAGAATACGAACATGCAATAGCAAGAGGAGCAACAATCTATGCTGAATTAGCCGGCGCAGCTATGACGGCAGATGCTTATCATATGACTGCACCTCATCCGGAAGGTGTGGGAGCCATCAAAGCAATGCATTTAGCCGTAAAAGAAGCTGGTGCCAATATAGAGGATATTGATTATATTAACCCACATGCTACTTCTACTCCACTGGGAGATCTGATTGAGCTAAAAGCTATCAATAATGCATTCAAAGGGAGTAAAAACCTTGATATCAGTGCCACAAAGTCAATGACTGGCCACTTACTAGGTGCTGCCGGAGCCGTTGAAGCGATCCTTTCTATTAAGGCTATTCAAAACGGTATTATTCCACCAACAATCAACCTTCACAGCATTGATGAGAGCATTCCGAAAGATATTAATATTGTATTCGGAGAGGCTAAAGAAAAAGAAATCAATTTTGCATTGAGTAATGCATTTGGTTTCGGAGGACACAATGCCACTTTAGTATTCAAAAAGTTCAGCTAGTTCTGAAATAAAGATAATTTTAATCCCTGTGTTTTTACATAGGGATTTTTAGTGATACAGCAGACAGAATATGCTAAAGTCTCCTAGTGTTACTGGGAGTAAAAAAGTCATCTGCATTTTCAGCCATTGGAATATACAGTCGTATCCATTCTTTACCCTCTATTATATCCCAACTATGGCCATCACCTTCAACATCTTCTGCTAAAAGAATAATCCCTGGTTCAATTATAAATGTTGAACCGTCAGTAACTTTGAATCGGACGACTCCTTTAATTGTAACAACATATTGTTTTCTTGGAGCAACATGTGTATCTTTTTCCCATTCCTCCGTTCGATTGCTGATCCAGAATACATTAGCATGAATATGAGCTAAAGTTGGTATTGTTCCCGCTTCAAAAGTACATGATCTATCAAGCTTACTTATTAATCTAATAGCTGGAACAAATTCTGGTGATACTTCTGGTGATACATTCATATCTCGGTTATTCTTATATTCTGTATTCATAAATCAAATAATAATTACTGTTAAGGAGTATGGTTTCTGATGATAAATGTATTCAAAAATTAAAAAAGCAGTCAAATTTGACTGCTTTTTCTTATGCTTTTAACCACTCCGAAGAGGAAAGATAATTCTGATCAGGATAATAGATAAATAATAAATTTCTACCTTTTATCGTATTAATCATGGATTGTGACAGTTCTCTAGGGATTGCAGGGCAGCCCCAGCTTCTTCCGATTCTTTTATGCACTGCTGCAAATGCGTCACTTACATAATCTGCTCCGTGCATTACGATCGCTCTTTTATACGCCGCATCATTGAATCCTTTATCCATTCCTAATAATCTCAACGAGTATCCGTTATCTCCCTGATAGGTTGCATCTGTGATATAAAATCCCATGCTGCTCTGTCGCGAACTTTCCGTATTAGAAAAATTCGTGGCAAATTCTTCGCCTGTATTTTTACCATGAGCTACCAGTGAGTTGAACAATACTTTTTTATCATTCAAATCAATTACCCAAAGTCTTTTGGTATTGGAAGACATAGAAAAATCGCAAACAGTTAATAGATGCGACTCGTCAGTAAGTAATCCTGCTTTCTTTAGGTTTTCAAATCCTGTTAATGCTTTAGAAAACACTTCATAGTTCAATTCATGTTCAGGATCAAATTCGATGGATTGGTATAGTGCTTCTGAAGAAGATACTGCCGTAGTAGTATTCTCAGATTTCGTGTCAGTTACTCTTTCTGTCTTTGTTATGTTGACGTTTTCATTCTTTACCATTGCTCTTGGAGAAATGTAGAATGAAGTCGTCACCATGTAAAAAAGGCCTATTACGCCATAAAATCCTTTCATTCAATAATATATTAGTACCAAATTAGTGGGGCAAAATTATAAAAACATCGCTATCAGCCACTTATAAGTCTAAAAAGTTTAACTGAATTTAAGAAACTTTAACGTCCTGATTATGTGAAATAAAGCCCATTATTTTTGCGAATCTCCTACGAATTCCAGACTGATAGAATTCATGCAATATCTCAACCCTGTAGGCTTTGGACCATCATCAAACACATGTCCTAAATGAGAATCACATCTCTTACAAAGCACTTCTACTCTTTCCATTCCATAGGTAGTATCTCTTTTATAATAAACTCCTTCTTTATCAGCCTCAAAGAAACTTGGCCATCCGCAGCTGCTTGAAAATTTTGAAGTGGAACGGAATAAATGGTTCCCACAAACAGCACAATAATAGTCTCCTAACTCATCAAAATCATTATATTTTCCGGTAAAAGCTCTTTCTGTAGCCGCTTCTCTTCCGATTGCATAAAGATCGGGAGCCAGAATCTTCTTCCATTCATCATTGGAGATATTCAGCTTTGTAGTATCGGTTCTTGAGTAATATGGATTGTTTTTTGCTTCTGTATTTTCCATAGAAGTAATTTTAATAGGTTTCTGTTTCTGCGTACATCCCTGCAGAACAATTAATATAATAGCTGAAATTAAAAACTTCATCATAAGTTTTAACATTTAAAGTATAATAAAACTTTTATACGTTTTGAACTAAAAAGCTTTATTAACATTCAATGGTTTCATAACCAAATTTAGTAAATTTGAGAATATGAATGACGAAGCAAAAAGAAAACAGCTTAGAAAATATAAGGCATTTGCCACAGGATTGTTTGTTCTGATGGCTCTTATTTTCATTGTGACGACTATTATGCAGAAATCCAGTTCCTCTCATTGGATCGGCTATGTACGCGCTTTTGCTGAAGCTGCCATGGTAGGTGCATTGGCAGACTGGTTTGCAGTTACCGCATTATTCCGTCATCCCCTTGGACTTCCAATTCCACATACCAACCTGATTGAAAACAGTAAACAAAAATTGGGCGATAACCTGGGAAGTTTCGTAGTCAGTAATTTTCTTTCTCCTCAGAATATCCGCCCATACATCCAAAAACTAAAAATTTCCGGTTTTGTAGGAGAATGGCTGGCCAAGGAAAAAAAATCAGGATATTCTGATCCGAAACGTATCAGATATTATTCTTGACATCCTCAATAAGCTTGATGATTCTACAGTGAGCCAGTTTATCAGTAGAAAGGTTTCTGATATGACGGATGATATCAAACTCAACAAAGTGGTAGGAAACGGGATCCATTATATTCTGGAAAAGAATGACCATCAGAGAATCATCACCAATCTTGCCAAACAGATCAAGGAATACATTGTTCAAAATGATGAGATGATAAAAGACAGGGTAAAAAAAGGAAGTTATACATTCATCCCATCTTTTGTTGATAATAAAATTGCGGATAAAATTACAGATGGACTGTCTGATTTTTTCAAGGAAATAGAAGAAAATCCGGAACATGAAGTGAGAGCCTTAATTACTCAAAAAATTCATGAATTTTCGGTTGATTTAAAGGAAGACCCAAAATGGGATGACGAATTTAAAACCATCAAAAACGGGCTTCTTAAAAATG
This sequence comes from Chryseobacterium capnotolerans, assembly GCF_021278965.1. Lineage (NCBI taxonomy): Bacteria > Pseudomonadati > Bacteroidota > Flavobacteriia > Flavobacteriales > Weeksellaceae > Chryseobacterium > Chryseobacterium capnotolerans. The sequence goes on from NZ_CP065589.1 coordinate 4,617,194, forward strand.
ATAAACTGGATGAATACTCCAATGACATTTGGGTTTCTATCAAGAAAACCCTGATGAAAGAACTTCAGGAAGACCATTCTGCCTTGAAAAATTATCTTTCCAAAAACCTGAATGAATTTTCACAAAATTTGAAAACCGATGAAAACCTTCAGAACAAAATCGATCATTGGGTTCGGGTAACGGCTTATAAATATATTTTGAAAAACACGCATCAATTCGGAAACCTCATCAGCACCACTGTGGGTAACTGGCAAGGCAAGGAATTGAGTGAAAAAATGGAGCTGGAAGTAGGAAAAGATCTTCAGTTCATCCGTGTTAATGGAACTTTAGTAGGAGGTTTGGTAGGGCTTATCATTTATACCATTGCCCACTTCTTTATTTAAAAACGGTAACACAACCATGAAAAAACTTCTTATTCTTCTCCTATTTTCCTTTTTCCTTCCTGGTAAAAGCCAAAAGGTTGAATTAAAAGCGATAACAGACTCTTCTCAGATTTTTAAGGGAGAAATTGCAGGAGTTCCCATTACTCTGCAGCTTCATTATGATGGCATTCCGGATTGCAACTTATATCAACATTTTGTAGACGGCTGGTATTATTACGATAAATATCAAAAGAAAATTCCTCTTACAGGACTTTATGATTATGGGAAACTATCAGTATATAATTTCGGGCCTAAGCATCAACAAATTTCCAAACAGTTTAAAGAGAAAATCAACTCACCGCAAGACGTAGAAAAAGTACTGGAAATTGCGAAAAATTTTAGCCCAAAGGAAACCATCTTATTCGGACAGGATCAAATCAAGGAAAATCCAATTTTGGGAAGTTTTCACTTAGAGAATAAAGATAAAATCCAACCTGCAAAACTATTTACTGGTAATGATATGATCTATCGCTACAATAATTACCTCATTTTACCCAATAACAAAAAAATAAACACCTTTGACATTATTAACCTGTATGGTGGAAATGAACTTATTTCTTATGTTTCCGGGGAAAAAGGAAACCGAATTTTATTGTATTTCGACCATGCCTCCAACCTTAATGCCTGTGGAAGATGTGGGGCCAGCGAAGGTGAAAAAGGCTACAGAATTTTTTATTTTACCAAAGACTGGAATTATAAAAGATATGAAGAATTCCTTACTGAAAGCTGTCTGGAAAATATCTATGACACCACCAAAACAAAATCAAAGGATGGCAAAACGATCATATATAAAGTTGGTAAATCGGATTCTTCTCAAGCTTATACCTTAAATGTTGATATTAAAAATGCTGCTGTAACAAAATCAAAATAAAAAGGATTCTATTTGATACACATGCTATTTTTGCTTGCCATGAATGCACGAATTTCTTATTTGCACATTCAAAAAATAAATACATTATAGTTTAGCTTAATTTTTAAAATAAAGGTTTTTATGTGAATTTACAGCAGATAGCATTAATGAAAGTTTGTGCATTTGCGGCTAAAACAAAAAAAGAGACCCTCTGGCCTCTTTATATTTATCTTGGCAATCTGCCTGCTCTTTTTAAAATCTCTTTGTTGATTTCATTAATCAGTTCCGGGCCTTCATAAATAAATCCGGTGTATAACTGAACCAGGCTTGCTCCAGCATCTAGTTTTTCAATAGCATCTTTCGCTGAGTGAATTCCTCCTACTCCAATGATTGGGAATGCCCTGTTACTTTTATCCGAAAGATATTTGATCATTTTTGTACTTCTCTCACGAATTGGCTTTCCGCTTAATCCTCCGTTTCCGATTTGTTCCAGAACTTCAGGAGATGTCTTTAATCCTTCTCTGTTGACAGAGGTATTGGAAACAATCACACCATCTATTTTAGTTTCTGCAATCAGATCAACAATTTCATCTAACTGAGTGTTATTAAGATCCGGAGCAATTTTCAGTAATATAGGTTTCTGTACAGATTTTGACTGATTGATTTTCTTTACTTCTGTAATCAGCTCACGAAGATATTCTACATCTTCCAGTTTGGCATGGCTTCCTACATTCGGGCAGCTTACATTCAGAACAAAATAATCTACATGAGGATGTAGCCCTTCAAAACAGTCCAGGTAATCCTGGGTATAGTTTTCAGGTTGTGTATCTGTATTTTTTCCGATGTTTCCACCGATGATGATTTTCCCTTTGTTAGATTTCAGCTTTTCGATTGCAGCATGAAGACCATCATTGTTGAATCCCATTCTGTTGATGATTCCACCATCTTCAATAAGTCGGAATAATCTTTTCTTAGGATTTCCTGCCTGTGCTCTTGGAGTTACCGTTCCAATTTCTACAAATCCGAACCCTAAGTCTCCCAATTCGTTGAACAAGACAGCATTTTTATCAAAACCGGCAGCCAGTCCTACAGGATTTTTAAATTTCAATCCGAAAACTTCTCTCTCCAGACGTTTGTCTTCAATAGGTTTTGGGAAAAATAATTTAGTAAGAAATCCAAAATTCTTTAGCATTGAAAAAGTAAAGTGATGTACTTCTTCAGGATCAAATTTGAAAAGAATCGGACGAATGAGCGATTTGTACATTGAAAAAAAGTTTTACAAAATTACTCATTTTAAAATTAATGGATGATTACCGTATGATATTTTATCAAAATGTTTGATATATAGCATCTATAAAGCGGATAAGATATACCTACTCTACAAACTCAGTGATTTTTTTTAACGCTATGGTCGCAAAAGAGCAATAATACTGAAAACATTTTTTGTTCGCAAAGGCGTTTCACTAAGCGAAGAATCCATTCCCATTTGCTGAACGAAATGCTGCTGCGATCGAAAAGGTATTTATTTAAAGGACTTTGCGTTCATAGCGTTAAAAATCTAAATATACGATTAAGAATAGGAGCTCAAATCAAATTTCAGTATATCTCCTACTCTTTTGAACTCTTCATCTATAGTGGCATTTACTGTAATTCTTTCGTTAGAAATAGGATGATTAAAAATTAATTGATGAGCATGAAGTGTCATTTTATTAATACCAAATGTTTGAAGCCACAACTTATTCTGCTTATTGCAGCCATGCTTGCGACAGCCCAAAATTGGATGCAGAATATGTTTAAAATGTTTTCTCAGCTGATGAAATCTTCCTGTTTCAGGAATGGCTTCTACCAAACAATATCTCGAAGTCTGATGTTTTAAAAAAGGTAAATCGATTTCCGAAGTCTGCAAACGCTGGTAGTATGTGACCGCATTTTGCTTGACTTCATTTTCATTAACTAAATCGTAATCGATGGTTTCTTCTTCTTTTGCCCAACCCCTAAGAATGGCAAGATATTTCTTCTCTACTTCGCGTGATGCAAACTGTTCGCTCATAATTCTGAGCGTATCTTTATCTAAAGTAAACAGCAAAACCCCTGAAGTTTTCCGGTCTAACCGATGTACAGGATACACTTTTTGTCCAATTTGTTTCTTCAGTTCCTGAATAGCATACGTATCGGCTTCACCAGCATAGAAGGATTTGTGAACTAATAATCCACTGGGTTTATTGATCGCAATAATATGCTCGTCCCGATAAAGAATTTCTAACATGGTGCAAAAGTAGAAATTTTCTACTGATTCTTATTTCATTGAGAAGGTTTAAAAATGTATGAGGTTATTCTTATTCTAAACCTGACAGGTTTGTAGAGGCACAGAAGTCAATAGCCCTGATTGAGCGGTATGTTTGAGCTCTTTTCTTAGTTTCGGCGGCGGCTTTGCCGCCGCCGAAACTAAGAAAAAGCGATTAGCGAAAGCAGGTTCCCGGCTCCTGAAAACGAAAATCAAACTATTTAATGGATTATTAATAGCTTTTTTTACTGAATCTCATGATTTTGGATCCAAATTGCTATTTTTGCACATCAGACGTAAAAAAAATTATGGCAAAGCAAGAAGATGTTTTCAAGAAAGTAATTTCTCACGCTAAAGAATATGGATTTATTTTCCCTTCAAGTGAGATCTATGATGGTTTATCCGCTGTTTATGATTATGGACAGAACGGGGCTGAACTTAAAAATAATATCAAACAATACTGGTGGAAAGCTATGGTACAGCTTAACGAAAATATTGTGGGTATTGATTCGGCAATCCTTATGCACCCAACAACATGGAAAGCATCGGGCCACGTAGACGCTTTCAACGATCCATTGATTGATAACAAGGATTCTAAGAAACGTTTCAGAGCAGATGTTTTAGTAGAAGACTACTGTGCTAAAATTGAAGATAAAGAGAATAAAGAAATCGAAAAAGCTGCGAAAAGATTCGGAGAAGCTTTCGATAAGGACCAATTTGTTGCTACAAATCCAAAAATTCTGGAATACAGAGCGAAAAGAGAGGCTATTCTTTCAAGATTGGCAAAATCTTTAGAAAATGAGGATCTTGCTGATGTAAAAGCATTAATTGAAGAGCTTGAAATTGCCGATCCTGATACTGGTTCTAAAAACTGGACAGAGGTAAGACAGTTCAACTTAATGTTTGGAACTAAACTTGGTGCTTCTGCAGACAGCGCTATGGATCTTTATCTTAGACCAGAGACTGCTCAGGGTATTTTCGTGAACTATTTAAATGTTCAGAAAACTTCACGTCATAAACTTCCTTTCGGTATTGCACAGATTGGTAAGGCGTTCAGAAATGAGATTGTTGCAAGACAGTTCATCTTCAGAATGCGTGAGTTCGAACAAATGGAAATGCAGTTCTTTGTAGCTCCGGGTACAGAACTGGAATTCTACGAAAATTGGAAACAAAAGCGTCTGAACTGGCACTTGGCACTAGGATTAGGTAGTGATAATTACAGATTCCATGATCACGAAAAATTAGCTCACTACGCCAATGCAGCAGCTGATATTGAATTCAATTTCCCGTTTGGTTTCAAAGAACTGGAAGGAATTCACTCCAGAACGGATTTTGACCTTAAGGCTCACGAAAAATTCTCTGGAAGAAAACTACAGTTCTTCGATCCTGAAAGAAACGAAAACTATGTTCCATATGTAGTGGAAACTTCTGTAGGTTTAGACAGATTATTCTTATCTATTTTCTCTCACTGCTTAAAAGATGAAGTTTTAGAAGATGGTTCAGAAAGAACAGTTTTATCTTTACCTCCGGCTTTAGCACCAATTAAAGCAGCAATTCTTCCTTTAATGAAGAAAGATGGTTTAGCTGAGTATGCTGAGAAGATCTTCAACGACCTGAAATATGATTTCAACTTATTCTATGAAGAGAAAGATGCGATCGGAAAACGTTACAGAAGACAGGATGCGATTGGTACTCCTTATTGTATCACTGTAGACCACGATTCATTAACAGATCATACGGTAACCATCAGAGACAGAGATACAATGCAACAGGAAAGAGTTCCGGTTTCAGAGTTGAGAAGAATCATTGATGAGAAGACCAACTTCAGAAATCTACTTTCTAAAATATAATGTAAAAGCCCTGGAAAATCAGGGCTTTTTTTTATTTCTCCAACATATTCTATAATTTATTATTTTAGCCCAAAATTCGACCATGAAAAAAATCACTTTATTGATGTTTGGTTTTATCCAGGCATTGGTATTTTCCCAAACCCAGGATTTAACAACTTTAGCAGCAGGAGATCATGTAGGAATGAATGCCTTATTTGATGATAAGGATAATCTTTACGGCTATGTTTCCCTATATTCTTACGGAAAATCCGGAGAAAAGGCAAAGAAGTTTGAATATGTTATCTTGGACAAAAATCTTAATCCTGTCGCCAATAAAGAATTCGAAGGAGACATTACAGCAGCTTCCTATAGAGGATATGTAGACTTCAAAGGGCAAATCATTCTCAAACCTTCTATGATGGATTATTCACTGGTAAAAAGCAGAGAAATATTCACACCTGTTTCCATGGTCATAGATCCAAAGACCAATACAATTACCAGGAAAATATATTATGATTATCAGGAAGATGGTACTTTTAAGGAGATCAATGAGCCTAAAAGCTGGAAAGCACAGCGTAAAGAAAGCCGTGATGAGAAAAAGGAAAAGGGTTATAATTATGTTTCAGCAGTTGGAGAATTGAAAGAAGGAGGCTATTTTGCTATAGAATTTAAGGATTATGGAAAGTATCAAAACAGCAATAATCTGATCCGTTTCGATCATAACAAAAAGGAAGTCTGGAGATATCAATATAATACCGACGGAAGTAAAAAGATTTTCACCACATTATCAGTTCTTGAAAGAGATGAAAACTATATGTATTGTGTGATGAAGAAAGTACATGAAAAAGACAAAGCATTCAGCCTTCTGGTCATAGACATGAAAACAGGAAAAGAAGTATCCAACAAACCTATTACAGGGCTTTCTGATGATGCTATTGACAATATTGACTCGTTCTATTCTAACTACAGACAACTTGATAATGATAAAACGTTTGATGACAAAGTGGTTCTGCTGGGAAGAAATTACAATAATTCTGATTTTGTAGGGTTTGCAAGAATGATGGTGGATAAATCAAACTTTACGACAGATACCAAAGTCATTAATTTCGATCCTAATATTGCTGCATTTTTACCCAAAGTTGATAAAAATGGTTTTGTAGAAAATGGTTATATGCTTCAAACCAAAGACATGTATTTTATGAATGACGGAAGCGTTGGGATTTTATCTGAAAAATATAAGCCGGCAGGCCAGTATACAGCACCTAAAACAACTGATCTTGTTTACATTTACACAGATAAAGACTTCAAAGTAAAAAATGTTCAGGTGTTTGAAAAAGAAAAATCAAAATGGGTAAATAGTGACTACCTGTTCTCACAATACCTTAACGGAGGTAAAGATGTGGTATTCTTCTATCGTGACTATCAAAAGGATGAAGTTACGAAACAAAAAAGATGGAACCTCTTTATCAATACTATTATTGACGGAAAATTCAAACAAGAGATTATTCCTATTTCTGAAAAAGATAATTACACGGTCATTCCGTATGTAGGAAAAGAAGGTTATATCTTGCTACGTGAATATAATGAAAAAGAAAAATTCAATAAAATCCGTCTGGAAAAGTTGAACTATTAATAAAAGATTGTTCTTCCCACATTATTTTTTACTTATATATTCCAAATGCTTATGTTGTAAAAATTATTTGAGCATTTGGCTAAAAATAAAAACTATCTCCCATTTGAGATAGCTTTTGGTTTTGGAAATCTAAAGTATTGTAATGTTCAAGCATATATTAACTTATGATACTATTTCGATGTTATAGCAAGTTCGGCACCCTGATAATAATCTGAAATATTTTTGACCTCATCCAGGCTTAGATTCCACATAAAGTTCAGGAATTGCTGATAACTTTCACTTTGATCCTTAGGTTCTACTCTATCCAGATATCGGTTCAGGTTATAGTTTTTCCTGGCCTCGTAAATTTTGGAGAAGCATTTTCCCAGCCACTCTTTATAGTACTTTTCCTCTTCTCCGTCCTGCAGGAATTGCATCGCTGCATAAATTCCCAATCCATAATCTTCAGAGTGGAAATAGTTGGGAAGGATCTCCATTCTTGCAGTTTTTTTCAAAGCCAGATATGCCTCGGATGGTTTTTCCGATTCTACAGAAGTATTAAGTTCAGGAAAAGTCTTTTTAAGCTTTTCTATCCTTTTTACCATTTCTGGGTGCGAGGCAACAGAATCCTTGTCCAGTTTCTCTTTGTAAAAGTTATAATTGTACAGAGAAAAATCTTCTTTCTTCATCCATTTATCATTAAAAGCCTGCTTGGGAAGATCAAAAAGTTTTTTATAGGTTTCCATTTTAAGTACTCTGGGTGAAATGGTATCGAATTTCTGGAGTTTTTGTAATCCGCTGACAAACTCACTTTTCTTAAAGTCACTGTTTTTAAAAATAACGTATCCCAGAGAATCCGCCTGCATTTCAAACTTTCTCTTCTCTACTCCTTTTTTATAAATTCTGTTTTTAAGAATATCAAAAGCCTTTTCGTTACGTCCCTTACTGCGCTGATCTGTGGTTTCTTTGATATTTTGTACTGTAGATTTGTCTAGTTTATTCTGTTCTACACTATTCAGGATAGATTTCAGCGTATGTTCTTCTATCTTATGTCCTAATTCATGGGAAATTACCCCTGCTATCTGAGCTTCATTATCCATCCAGTTATACAATCCCATATTGATCACAAAAGTTCCGTCTGCAAGACAGTATGCATTGGGTGTATTATCTCTTGCAATAAGAATTTTAAGATCCTTGGGAATTCTGGGATTATTTTTTCTGAGCCTTTCTACTAAAGATTTAATGACAGCATCAAATTCAGATTTAAAAACAAAGTCTTTATTTTTTACCTGCTTTTCAAAATCAGTTCCGAATTCTTTATAAATTTTAGACATTTCGGAGCCTGTCCTTCCGGAATACTGGGATCTCAGCCCTTTCATCAAAGTTTCATTATTGGTGGTAAAATGTTTCAAAAAATCTTTCCGCTGAAGGTAGTCCGCGGTATCTATGGCTTTATAGGTCTGGGAAATTCCCGCTACTGAAAACAGGAAGTACATCAATACAATAAGTTTTCTGGTCATATTTTTCATCACTTAAACAAAAATAATGTATTTGATGATTCATTTTTATTTTTTTTCCCAAATTATTTTAAATTTGTTAGAGACCGATTGACGAAAAATGAGAATACTAAAATACATGATAGGCGGAGCTGTAGCAGGTGCGGCAGCAGCTTACTTTTTGGGATATGAATATTTATTCAGTGGAATTTCCAAAACGTATCTTAAAGGAAGAGCAAGTGCCTATATTGATGATGGAGATTTATTTCCCAGTAATCCTATTGCTACAGAATCTCCCAAACGATGGGAAGAGGCCCCTGAATATAACACAAAAGAGCTACCGAAAGATTTAGTTGATAACTTAAAGCATTCCAAAGCAGCATCTTTTATAGTGATAAAGAATAGTAAAATTCTTCATGAACAATACTGGGATGGATACAATCAGCTCTCTCAGACCAATTCTTTTTCTATGGCAAAAGCAGTAACTGTAATGCTTTTGGGTAAAGCTTTGGAAGAAGGTCTCATCAACAACATTGATGAAAAGCTGTCTGATTTTTATGCTGAATTTAAAGAAAAGACTTTCGGGAATCAGGTTACGCTTAAAAATTTGGCTCAAATGGAATCTGGTCTCGACTGGGATGAAAGCTATAATAGTCCGTTTCTTCCCAATGCCAAAGCCTATTATGGAAAGAGTCTTGTAAAGGCTGTATTTTCAAGAAAATTCAAAGAGCAGCCGGGAACAAGGTTTGAATATCAGAGCGGCTCTACACAGCTCCTTGGTTTCGCCTTAAAAAAAGTCTTGAAACAACCATTGGCAAATTATCTTTCTGAAAAATTCTGGATTCCGATGGGAATGGAACAGAATGCAAAATGGAGCACTGATGATTATGGAATGGAAAAAACCTATTGCTGTATCCATTCCAATGCAAGAGACTTTGCTAAACTTGGACTTCTATTTCTGAATGATGGTAAAGTTGGAGATCAGCAAATTCTTAACACAAATTTTATTGAGCAGATGAGAACGCCTACAGAAAAATCTGAAAATATTTATGGAATGGGGTTTTGGATCAATTATGACAACCCGATCAAACATTACTATTTTCTGGGACTTCAGGGACAATATATCATTATGGTTCCGGAACATGATATGGTCATAGTAAAAACCGGAAGCTATCCTAATAATCCTAAAAATGACAGGGGAAGACCGGATCAGGTGAAGTTCCTTGTTAATGAAACCGTACAATTATTCCAATAAAAACATGGAAAAATACAGCTCAAAAATAGACGCTTATATCGAAAAATCTCAGGATTTTGCAAAGCCGATTCTGAATTATATACGTGAGATCGTTCATGAACACTGCCCAGACGCAGAAGAAACCATGAAGTGGAGTTTTCCGCATTTTATCTACAAGGGTAAAAACCTTTGTGCTATGGCTTCCTTCAAGCAACACTGTACCTTCGGGTTCTGGCTGGAAAAAGAAATGAAAACCATGCAGGAAATTACTCAGGATATTGAGAAGAGTTCTATGTTTAGCTTAGGTAGAATCACTAAAATTGAAGATCTTCCTTCAAAACTTCAACTGAAAAAAGCGATTAAAGAAGCCATGGAACTTACGGATATGGGAATTACCATGAAAAAAACAGCTCCATCCAAAACAGAAGTGGAAATTCCTGATTATTTTTTATCTGCACTCAAAGCTCAGCCAAAAGCATTGTCCATTTTTGAAGAAGCCTCACCATCGTTCAGAAAAGAATACATCACATGGATTGTAGATGCGAAAACAGAATCTACCCGGAATAAAAGAATGGAACAGGCTTTGGATTGGATTGCAGAAGGAAAAGGGAGAAACTGGAAGTATGAAAGGAAATAAAAGTTTCTGATACTCAAAATTTATATTAACATCAAATAAAAGATCCCCCAAATGGAGGATCTTTATTGATTTGAATAGTGGTAATATTATTTACTCTGTTCAAGTTTTACCTCTTTCGGGAGATCAAAAAAAGAATCGGGGACCTCTTTATTATCGATCTTGGTTGCAATACTTACCATTTTAAATTGTTGATTTTCAACAATAATTCTTAATGGAAAAGCTTTTGCTTTGGAAATATAGTCATACCAATTACCGAATTTATGATTCTTGAAAAGATCCGGATCTACACGAAGGGAGGAATTGAAATAATATTTCTGAATTCCGTTTTTACATATTAAGATCACTTCATCACATGTTCTACCAAGTATTGTAGCAGCATTTTTATTGACTTCCGCTTTCAATACCTCATCTCCCTGTACGCTGCAATCATTCCAGTATACAGTTTCTGAGTTTCCCATCTTGTTGTAAAGCTTATTTTCTTTATTGATATACAATTGCCAAAGAATAAGTTTTCCATTGGAAATAGATTTGTAATTTCCATTTTGGGTAAAGTAATTCTGAGTGGTCCCCAGCATTATATTCAGCTGGTTATTACTAAGCTGTGCCACTTTACTTTCATAAGTATTGGAATACACTATTTCTCCTTTGAAATTTTGTGAGTATAAAATTCCTGACAAACATATCAGCAAGATTCTCAATATATTTTTCATACTATTCATTAAAACTGATCATTAAACTGGGTTATCATTAATTCAGGTTTGGTTTTTGAGTACTTTACCTTAACTGTATCTCCCACTTTAAAATTTTCAGACTCAGAAAAACCATCTGATTCAATATATTCGGTTCCATTAACAGTATATTTTACCCAGACGTTATTCCCTTTGTATGTAGATTTTTTTGTTACTATTCCATTGGTAATTTCATAGTCTTGGTTCACATAGTCAATATCTTCCAATACATTCTTTCGGATTGTAGTTGCTATAAAATATATTCCTAACATTAAGACTGCTATAGTAGCAAAAACTTTTAATTTATCTTTCATATTATTAAAACCCAAACCATGATTTTATTTTATCTCCTAACGATCCCTGAATGGCTTTATTGACAACCTCTCCATTTTTCACTACAGTTTTCGTTATTTTGGCAGCAACAGCATTTTTTCTTGCTACTTGAGCTACAGCCTTTGATTTCGCTAATTTAGAGGTAGCTAACGTTGCGTTTACTCCATACATATTCCTTCCTCCATTGGTTAATCTATTAAAATTATTGGTAGCCAGCGTTACATTTCTTAAGGCCTTTGTTTCTGCTACAGTAGCTTTTGCTAAAAACTTACCTGATACTTTATTTAACTGTTTCGCTGCAGCCCCACCTGCTTTTCCAGCTGCAACATCCATTAAACCGTCAGCCCAAGCTTTACTACCAGACTTTTTACCATTGAAAATATTCTGATTTCCTTCATTTCCGGAATAATCTACAGCTGCTTTAGCGACCACTGAACCTGCCTCTACAAGAAATTTGGCTCCAACACCAAGGCCTGCTCCGGCTAATGCTCCTTTACCAGTTTCTATAGCAACATCAGCCCAGTCTACTTCTTTGAATGATTTTCCTGACAAAAGCTGGCCTCCTAATTCCAGACCACCCCCAATCAAAGCTCCTCCTAGTGCAGTTAGACAGTTGGGACATCTTCCATCCGGATCATCATATCTGATCGGATCATTATATCCATAAGCGTATGGGTTTAGGTTCTTTACATTAAATACTCCGCCCCCATTAGCAAGAAGTATTCCTGCAGAGATATCATCGTCGTCATCATCATCTGCTTCATTTGGATTAAAGGTAAAATCAAGGTCTTTGATCAGTGGATCTGATGTAGTCCATCTACCAACATCAGGCATATAATGACGCCATCCGTAGTCATACATTCCTGTTTCCTGAAGCTCTTTTCTGTTATATTTATAGTTTTTATAACTTCCTGCACCAAAATAAGATCCTCCTGTTTTTAAATGATTCATTCCAAAAGGATAGTAATCATTGGCATCAGTGATTTCAAAAGCCCCATTCTGGTTATTTCTACTGAAACTTACCCTTACATTACCCAAATGGTCTTTGTACTGGTAAATATATGATTTTTTCTGATAATCATAGAATCCTTCGGTTGTTGCAAAGAATTGGAGCTCTGGATTATGAGGGTTTTTAACAATTGGATCAATCGGTGGAGGATCCAGATCAATTGGTGGTATTTTTTTGAACGCTTCCATCTCAAGAGCGACCTGAGATTCCGAAGATATTTTAGAAAACATATCAGTACTACCTCCGCCGCCATTATTTGAAGCGGTTTTATTTAAATACTGGAATCCGTCAAGATAGTCTGTAATCTCTTTAGTCCAGGTTGTATTGGTAATTCCTATGCTTGTGAAGGTATTCTCTTTACGAACCTTTACCCCATCAGATCGGAACTTATTGTTAATCTCTGTCGTGATTTGCCCGCTGCCTATTACCAATGAATTCTGTAAATTTAAATGATTGTAGCCAATACCTGTGATCTGTTTATCCAGCATATTTTTCATATTCCCATTCAGATCATATTCAATAACAGATCCTACAGTACCTTCATACCCGGATTTATTTTTACTGAGATCTTTCATTTTTACAGCATGGTTTCCTACATTGGTATATTCGATATTATCAATTACAGTAGCTGTTGTATTCCCATTTTCCATCACAGATGTTCTGTAAAGGTTGGTAATATTTCCGTTTAAGTCATAGTCGATAGATTCTGTATGCTCTCTGGAATACGGGTTATTGGGATTTTGATAATATCCTGCTGTCACCCTATTTAAGCCATCATAAACATATCCATATCTTTTAGGCTCCATGGGAGGGTTTGCTCCTATTGATTCCACAGCTCTCCAATCTACCTCTGCTATATTTCCGTTATATCTAGCCTGCACATCTTTTCCTGCAAATAAAACAGGGTCTGGCTTTGTGATCCCATTCTTCTGGTTATATTTAATTTTATATGCAAATAGTTTTCCACCCAAGTCAGGAATTCCCATTTGATCTTTGTTAACATCTGTCAACCAGCCTTTAACATTGTAAGCATAATCAATACTTTGTAGATTGTTTCCTACCTTTTTGGTTGCTAACTGAGCAAACTCATTATAAATATTCTCTGCCAATAACTGTTCCGGCCAATAATCTACCTGATGATAATGTTTTAACAATCTATTCTGGTTATCATATTCAAAGCGTTCTTTCACATTAACCTCTGGTTCAGTGGTTCTTCTGAAATGTTTTGTTTGTGTACTCAGAGTAACTCCGGAAAAGTCCAGGTCCGTTTCTATTCTGGTATATCCCCCCAAATAGTTAATGGAATGGGATCCAATCACTCTTGCTTTATCATCATAAAGAGTGTAATTCTTCGTCCAGTTATCATCTTCAACATTCTTCAACAAAGTTGCTACAGGTAATCCTTTGGTGCTTCTACCATCTGCATTAGGAACCTCTGTAAGCACTGTTTTTCCCGGAATAGTAAGATCAGGATTAAAATTATATGGCGGATAGCTGTCATAATAATTAACACTTAGTAGAGTAGGAATTTGCCCAGCAAAATTATTATCTGTATAATAAACAGTCATTCCATTTCGGGTAAATCCGGTTGAATTTCTGCTTTCGATGATCAATAGATCCTTTATTTCATTTTGTCTGGCAGCCCTTTCTCCTCCGGTTAAATAGCCTGTATACACTACTCTTCCCAACTTATCATACTTAGAGATCACCCATTTATTTTGAGTCCTCAAATTGGCATCCTGGGATAAGATCAGTCTGTCTGATTTATCATATACCATATACTCCCAGTCTTTTCCCGGAAGCTTTTTTTCTACCATAAGGTTTCCACCATCATACCGATATTCGTAAGCCAGATTGTCCTGATCTGCAGGCGTCCAGCTCTGAATTTTAGATAACATAGGAGGGACTACAAAAGCTAGCTGATTATATTCGTTATAAATATAATAGGTATCTGCATTTTCTGAGGCACTTACTACATTTCTTATCAGAATAACCTGCCCTTTACCGTTTTTAAACTCAATGGTCTTGTTTCCATCTTCATCGGTAACCGTGTTCTTATATAACTGATTAGCTCCATAGACACCAGCATTAGACGGAATACTTTTAGTAGCTCCTCCTACCCAGCTCGTAGAAGTAGTAAATTTCTTTACTGCATCGGCTACTGTATTGGCTTCATTATCATATTTTATTGGTTTTCCCATCCAATCAGTCCCTATCTGGATCTGCTGCTGAAGCCTGTCTAGCGGAGAGCTTTCCAATATTTTTTCTGAAAATGCCCTCTCGTTCGTATAAAGGTTTTGTGGATCTCCTACCGGAAACGGAACTAATCCTGAATTCTGGGTATAGATAAGTCCATCTTGTGTTCCTGATTGAGGTACAGGAAGATATTCTCTTGTTTGTCTTCCAAATCCATCATAGATAACCGGGATCACAACATCTCTTCCTTGTGGAGTTATTTTTACATTTACAATTTGTTTTAATTTTCCTAATCCATCATAATACTCAACTTTACGCATTTGCTTTGCATTAGGCTGGGTGGTGGTTACGGGTTCAAGATAAGTACGGGCCTGTACATAATTCTCGAGGTTTGATTGCGATTTTAAAGTACTTATAGAAAGCACTAAACCGATTGGGATTATTATTTTTTTCATGGCTAGTTTTTATTTATCATATTCAAAATATAAAGTGGCTGAACTTCCTGAGTTTCCTCCTGTAGACCTTACTGTAATATCTCCAGCTGGTCCCAATGATACACTCCAGCCTCCACCATTTGAGGATACATTGAAGTTTTTATAAGAAGTTGGTCTGCATAAACTATCTAATGTTCCTATAAACACTCCATTAGACCAATTAGGTGTAGATCCGTTATACCCAGTCATAGGAAAGCTTAGAATCACTTTTATATGGCCAAAAGCAGTTTCCTGGAAAGATGAGTAATAGATATCGGCAAGATGGGTAGGAGTGATAGTACATACATACGGAGTACATATTCCATTAGTAGTGGCATAATTAAGTCCATTAGCATTAATATCATTCTGGGCCATCTGATCTGCCTCTACCTGACTTACTGTAGATACATATTTAGCCGCAGGAACGACATAAGTTACTGGTGAAGGTAGAGTCCCGGGCCCACAAACACTTGTAAAAGTTTTGCTTGCTTCATCACTGTAATAATAAGTAGGAGTAACATTATATTTATATTCTTTTACGATATTATTGTCAGCATTTAAAACTTTTTCAAGCCTGCCTGCATCATCATATTTATATTGTTCGCTGACTCCTGAAGGTGGTGTGATCTTTTTTGCTCCTATAAGCGGATCATAGGTATAAGTGGTAATCTGAAAGTCTTTCAGTTCCGGTTTATTTTTAAAAGTATTCAACTCCAAAGCCAGAGTATTCTCCGAATTTTCATCTACATCTACATCAGATTTCTTTACGATTTCCAATTGCAGATAAGCTTTATTATCGTTTCCATCCAAGCCAAAAGCCTGCATTACCTGGGCATAGCTTGCTCCCTCTATTTTTGCGATAGGCTGAGTATGGTTGTATCCCCAAATAGTTGTAGTATAGACCTCCTGTTCATTGATTGATTCAATCACATTTCCATAGATACCTTGTCTTAATGTTTGGATTCCCTTTCTGTAATCTACGCCATCAAAACTTTTCTGACTATACGCTTTTTCAATAAGAGGTTTATTGACAAAACCACCTGTTGGAACTGAAAATGGAACTGAAAATTGATTCAATACATTCTTAGTGTAAGTAGTTTTTCCCTGGTCTATTAAAGTGTGTTCACTTATTTCATTTAACCGATTCTCGTTTTTAATCGTCAATGCATTGCTATCGTTTCCTTCATATGCATATTTGATGTGCTCTTCTTCGTTTGCCCCTCCGATTGTTTTGAAAATATCTTTAATTTTCCTTTCATTATTTCTCACATAATTAACTGACGACGATATACTTCCATTACCAAAATATTCCGTAGTTTCTGTTTTACTAAGATCATAATTGAAAGAATAGAACTTTCCTAATCCTCCTCCATACCAGCCATCATCAATAAGATCAGTTTCTTTCCATTTTAGTTTATAATCATGCAAAACAGATTTAACAATCTGATTACCTGAATTATAAACTTTACTGGATTTTAGTTTTCCATTAATCCCTTTAAAATCTGCTTCTGGAATATAATAATAATACCTGTTGTCTAGCCCAATATAAATAATACCACCATTCACCGTATCTATATTTGTTGTTCTGGTAGCATAGGAATCATAAATCATTGGGGATTTATAATGAAAGTCATCTATATCAATCTGCTTTGTATAGATTGGGGTAAACGTACTATACTCGTTAATAGTATATCCAAGAGTTGTATTATCCTTTTTTCTCGTTTTCTTTACGGAACCATAATAGAAAGAATACTCATGATCCCCACTTGCACTTACATATTTCTCCGGTTCAGCATACTCGGACTGTCCGCCCCAGGTTACACCGCTGATTTTAGGAACATCCAGTAAAGTACCTGTACCATCTCCGTTAGCACCATATGTGTATTCCTCTGTAAACTGCCCATTTCCTGAATCCGTAGTAGATTCTTTCACTCTAAGACCAGGTCCTTCTCTTTTTTGATTGTAATAAGTAAAATAATTCAAATCATAAGTATACAAGACTTTTCCTCCTAAACTTGAGATACTTTCTAATGATCCCGAAACGGCATCTTCTAGCTTTGGAGTACTGTCTTTGGTATATGAAGTCCCAGCTGTTTGAAGCTCTGTTCCTGTAAATTGATCTCTTTTATAAAGTGAAAAAGGAGAAATATCAATATTTATTTTATTATCAGTGGGATAATAGAATAAGTTGGGTATAAAACGCTTAGGATCTCCTGCTTTATAAAAGCCCCAATGGTCAATCTGGAAAGACTGCTTATTAGGAAGGTTTCGAGGGGTTTTGTATTTAAAGTTATATTTATTAACAGGTACTCCGTTTTTATCACTAAGCGCTATTTCTGTCAAAAACATCCTGGTATATACGGCCTTATCTATTGCAGGATCTGCATGAATACTCTTTTCGGTAGATTCAATATCCACTTGTACTAAACGAGCTTTATTAACAACAGTCTCTGTATTATTTGTTTTATTAATACTGGATACTACGATCTCATTGAGTTTCTGTAAGGTACTGGATCTTCCTGCATCATAAATATCTTTTCGAACATCCCCATAATTAAATGTAATTTTTGAAGATGAAGATTGAATACTCTTAATAATAGGTACCATATTCAGCTTCCGTTTCGTTTCCAATGTTATTTTACTTGTACTCCATGAGTTTGCAGGATAAGGGTAATAAGAACCTGATGCTCTGTTAAATGTTAGAGATTTTTTTGTTTCGTAATCAAAAGATATAACTTCACCAAATCTATTTTCAATTTTTGATAAATACCAGCTAACCGGTTTCTTTTTATTTTTCTCATATCTTGCTCTTAAATCCAATGGCGCAGGATATGTCGGATCATTGGGAGCACAATAAGGATGATCTACTGTAAAGTCTGTATTTGCCGGCTTAATGTCATTAGCAGAAGTTACAGGCATAATTACCCCCCCAAAAGTCTTCTGAGTAAAATTAACATAATCTGTTCCTGGTAAATCTAATTCGATAGCTGCAAACATATATTTCACTCCATTTTCATCTGTAAGAGTAAATTCCTGGAATATATCTGCTCCTTTTTATCTCCTACAACTTTATAATTTTCATCATTAATAACATGTATATTACCATCCAATCCAAAATAGAACTCGAAAGTTTCTTTTCCAGGGATTGTTACCACAAAAAGATCATTATTGTCGTGGTAAGCACTAAAAAATTTAGAGTTAACAGTTGTGGTTCCTGTAATTGGCCTGGGGTTGGTTTTATATTGATTAATCATGCTAATATTATTAGCAAGTACTCCGAGAAGACCTTTTTTTCCGGATAATAACTCAATCCCATGCATTCTATTGTAGGATTAACCTGACCAGGAGGTATTCCTATAGGAATTTGATATGTTTTATATGTAGCATATACCACGCCGTCCGAAGATTCATCTTGTACCCCTCTTCTTAATCTAGTGATTACACCTACTCCATTCATATCCCAATTAAGCCCAACATTACTGGCTTCTGAACTCACTTTTACCCCTCTTCCATCATATCTAAGAGACAATGGGAGAGTATAGTCTTTAATTTCCAGCTTCGCAATTGGAATTTCAACATTGGGACTTCCTGAAGCTTCACTAATTCTAGATAGTTCCTGAAGGTTATTGGTTATAGAGCTGGCTCTTGGATTTTGCTGAGCCTGAACAACTGTAGTTAAAAATAAGATTGTTCCTAAGGTTATAATTTTTCTTTTCACTGGTTATTTTTTTATCAACTTAGCATTTGCTGTTTTGTTACTATCAGTTTTTATCGTAATCAGATAAGCTCCCTGTACTAGAGAATTTGTATTGATTTTGGTTATATTATTTTTAGTCTTCAAATTCTGAATCTGCCTTCCACTCATATCATAGAGCATAATATCAGCTTCCTTGAAGTCAAAACCAATCTCCACATAGGCATAGTCAGATACTGGATTAGGATAGATTTTGATATCATATTTCTCAACCAGCTCTTTTACCTGTTGATCTCCAAGCTTTACAATTTTCCAGTTTTCTTTACCTAATTCCTTTGCACTGGTTCCTGCCAGAACAATAGATCCATCTTTGTTTAATTTCAGATCCGAAAGCCGTTCTTCTCTTTTTCTGGACTCTCCTTTCACATGCTTTCTCCACTGTTCGTTTCCACTATGATCTAAATACAGCATCCAGAACGTTTCATCATTTTCTTCAATTCTTCCTTCTGCCTGGGTGTAACCGCCTAACAGGATTCCTTTTGAAGTTCCTTCATCTGCTGAATGAAGAACACTCATACTCATCAGAATATCTCTGTTCTTGAAACTGTATGATTTTTGCCATTTTTCCTCGCCTCTTTCATTCAAAGAAATCAGCCACAGATCTGTACCTTCTTCTATTCCCACAGATTTGTTTCCGGACCTGTCTGATCTGGACTCTCCGCCAATGATAAAACCATTTGAAGCAAGAGCAAGTGTTCTAATATGATCATCTCCTTTACCCCCAAAGTTCTTTTCCCATTCTACCTTTCCGTTTTTATCAAGCTTAACGATCCAATAATCACCTTCACCAAAATTCTCTGTGCCTTTCCCGGTGCGGGATACAAAATTCGGAGTACGAGATTCTGAAGATGATGTGTTCCCACGAGACTTGTCACCTAATCCCGAAACGCGAACCTCGGAACTTCTTGAATAGATTCCCAGTAAAGCTCCCCCATCTTTTGTTGGAATCATCTTTTCAACCTCATCGAGCCCTCTTCCACCTAAAATCAATTGAGACAATTCCTTTCCGTCCTTATCTAATCTGGTAATCCAGACATCTTTTGAACCATAACCCTTGGATGCTCCTTGTACATTTCCTGCGATCATAAACCCTAAATCTGTTGTTTGAATTACAGCTCTCGCTTCTTCATCAGCATAAGTACCTAATGTCTTTTGCCATAATTCATCTCCAAATTCATTGATTCTGATGAGCCAGATGTCTGAACCTCCTTTGGAATCCTCCTTTTTATCCAGTCCTTTTCCCGAATAAGAGGTCCCAGAAAGGAGAAAACCACCATCTTGAGTGGCTACTGTGGCCGATAAATAATCATGGTTTTGCCCGGAAAAATATTTCTCCCAGACCTGTTCTCCTTGTTGGTTTAGTTTTACCAAATGAAAATCGTAACCGTTATTCTGTTTATTCTCAGAGACCTGGGATTTATCATCGCTCTGAATAGAGCTTCCTGTAATAAGATATTGTTGATCAATGGTTGTAGTGACCTGATTTAAAAAATCCTGAGTAGAGGATTTGATATCTTTTGCCAGACTACTTCCTGAGCATACAATCCTGAAACAGTGCATAGGAATAGTGCACTGATATAGAATTTCTTCATGTCAGTATTTAATTTAAGTTGTTATTAGTTTTTTAGCACACTGTAAGCGGCTTTAAAATATTTCTCAATATGAGTATTTATTGTATATGAGTATAACCCGTATAAAAGTATTGAAAATGAAAATTGGTAGAATTCAGGATAGTCCTAAATAAAAGCCTTGAGATCAATAAACCACACAATTTCCCACTTTATCAGTGAAAATCAGACGGTTGTTTGAGAAACCCGCCCTGCAAGAAAGAATTTAATATTTTCCCGGTGGATAATTTCTAAGAATATAATATAGAAACAACGAATAATGCATCGATTCTTCATGTCAGGTTTAGTTTAAGTGTTATTAATTTTCCACAAAAGTATCTTTTTTAGCTTATTGTAAAAAGAATTAATACTTTGTCCCAACCTGAGTTTTATCATGTCATAATTTCCATAATATAAAGTCTTTTCAATGAATGATAAAACCTCATACATATGAAAACGGATTTTCTTTATTTGGCCAAAAGAACTTAAGGATTTGATTTAAAACAATATAACATATAGACCTGAAATAATACAATCTAATGAAACCTAAAATTCGCCTCTGGCAGCGTATTCTTTTTCAAGAATGCTTCATATTCCGGAGACAGCTGAGCACGGCCAAAAGTATTCTCACCGCTCATACTTCCCAAACGGACCTTATCTTTTCCGAATTTCCGGTTCATGGCATCCATGGCCTTCATCACGGGAAGATGCTGGTTTTGTATATCTTCTTCAAAAAGGCTGATCTGCCTTTGATCTTCAGGAACAAAGTCATTCACCATCACACCTGCCCTTTTATAGTGGAATCCATCTCTGTAAACGGCTTCAAAAAGCTCGTTCACCACTCTTCCTATCAGTATGGATGAATTGGTGGGATTGGGAAGAATTTGAGTCATAGCATTTCTATATTCAGGAAGATCTTTTCTGAATCGGTTGGTCTGCACAAAGACCGTTATCATTTTACAGCAGGTATTCTGGCGGCGTAATCTTTCTGAACAATACATCCCAAAGGTTTCTACCCGCTCCCGAACAGCTTCTTTATCGGTAAGCATTTCCATAAAACTTCGGGTAACCGCAATTGATTTTTTAGGAGATGGAGCATCCAGTTCCAGCTGACGGATTCCTTTCAATTCGTTGATCATCCTTACCCCATGGATTCCCATCACTTTCCGAACCCACATTTCGGGTTTCTGAAGAAGGTCCCAAGCCTTATACACACCACTATCATTCATTTTAGCAGCCAGCTTTCTTCCTATTCCCCAAACATCTCCTATGTTCAGCCATTTCAACGCTTTTTCTATTTTTTCAGGAGTATCCATAATATACACTCCATTAAATTGCTCCGGAAAATCCTTTACAATTCTGTTGGCCACTTTACATAAAGTCTTGCTGGGTGCAATACCAATACTTACAGGAATATTCTCTTTCTCCTGAATCTCTGTTTTTATTTTAGCACAGTATTCGTGTATATCAATATATTTGAAGCCTGTTAAATCAAGGAAAAGCTCATCAATACTGTATATTTCATAATCCAGAACATAAGAACGGGCGATATTGATGACCTGCTGGCTTTTATAATTATAGAGTTCGAATTTTGCAGAAAACCTTTTTACATTATGCTCTTTGAAGAGATCTTTGTATTTGAATGCAGGAGCTGCCATAGGAATCCCAAGATCTTTTGCTTCCTTACTTCTGGACACTACACATCCATCGTTGTTGGAAAGAACCACAACAGGTTTACCTTCAAGGTCTGGATCCAGAGTCCTCTCACAGGATACAAAAAAGTTATTACAATCTACCAGCGCATACATGACGATCGTGAATTATCTATACAAAATTATTACTTTTCAAGAATAAAATCACTTTTTCATCACGAATTAACATCACATTTAACACATTGAAAAACAAATAAATAATATTTTATAATACGACATATTTTGTCGCATTAACATTTTAATTTTGCTTTCAAAAACATTATTTATTTGAATGTTTTACGGTAAATTAAATCATTCGCAGCCGTTCTTCTTCCAGGTCAAGCTGATAGAGCTGATGCCTGATAATTTCTTCATTCACAGAAGTATCTTTATTAAGTTCTGAAAGAAACTGTCTTTGGCTTTCAAGCATTTCGATAAAAACAGCTTTGGATTTTTCGTTCATCCAGTCATCGTCATTGGCTTTGTTTTTTTCTTCCCAATGTCGCAACAATCGCTCTATTCCTGCATCACTATGAAGTTCGCTTTCATGTTTATTCTTAAGAAAATGATAAACATGTTGTCTTAATTTTTGTTTGATCTCCTTTCGGGCCAGTTCCTCTTTTTCTTCATCTATAAAACCCTCAAAAACTTTTCCATATTTTATAAAATAAGGCAATGTAAGCCCCTGTACCAAAAGGGTAAGCAGTATCACGACAAAGGTGATGAATAATATAAGATTCCTGTTTGGAAAAGGGGTGCCGTTTTCAAGAGTTAGCGGGATGGCAAGTGCTGCTGCCAGAGATACCACTCCCCTCATTCCTGTCCATCCAAGTAAAATAGGCATCATTAGCCTTCTTCCCATGGAAGATGCTCTGGGAGCTACAGAAGGACGAAAAATAATTGTGGCAATCATGGCTGCATAGGAGCTTATTATTCTGGCTATAATAAGAATAGCTGTCACTAATACTCCATAATTAATGGCAGTTTTTAAAGCTATTCCTTCGGAACGCAGCCCGCCTACAATCTCAGGAAGCTCCAGTCCGATAATTAAGAAAACAATACCATTCAGAATAAATACAAAGCTTTCCCATACGCTATATCCTCTTATACGGCTGGTACTGTTCAAAAAGATCATTCTTTTAGCAGACATATACAGACCTCCGCAAACAACTGCCAAAACACCAGAGCAATGAATTTGTTCCGCTACCCAATACATCAGATAAGGCTCAATAAGCGTCAATGCAATATCTGAAGAAGCATCTGTAGGAAGCCTCTTGTGAGCTTGTACAAAAATCCAGGCCAGTAATAGACCAATTCCTGCTCCTCCGATCACCATCCATAAAAAATCCAATGAAGCTTCCTGCCATATAAATTGTCCGGTTCCTACTGCAATAAGCGCAAAACGGAAGATAATCAGCGAAGAAGCATCATTCAGAAGGCTTTCTCCTTCCAAAACAGCTGCAGTCGTATTGGGAATTTTTACAAATTTCATAATAGCACCCGTACTTACAGCATCAGGCGGAGATACGATGCCTCCCAATAAGAACCCCAGAGCAATCGTAAATCCCGGAATAAAATAATTGGCAGCAATGGCCACTGAAAACGCAGTAAAAAATACAACCAGGAACGCAAAACTTCCAATGATACGCCACCATCTTTTCATTTCTTTAAAGGAAATAGACCAGGCTGCTTCAAATAGTAGTGGTGGCAGGAATATAAAAAAAATAAGATCGGGGTTGATCTTTACAGCAGGCAAACCGGGTATAAAGCTTACAAGAAGTCCAAATATAACCAGCAAAATAGGATAAGCGATTTTTAATTTAACAGCCCACATATTTAATAATACTATAGCGGCTATCATGGCCAATAAAAAGGGTAAAACGGTATGCATTGAAATTGTGTTTTTTAATTTTTATCCATAATCTTCATGATCTATCTGAAGACAACATCTTTTACAAATATACACTCAATCTGTATTTTAGCACTCATTTTTTCAATCTTATCAAAACTTAAATAGAAACTGCAGCCTAACACTTCAACATCATCCCCGCTCATCATGAAGAAGGTTTACAATAATGAAATTACCTTACAATCCTCAATATTTAATCTCACTATAAAAACAATCAAAGACTGCTCAGACGGACAGACTTTTTATTTTAAGTAATTAATTCAAGAGAGAATGAATAAATGTTTTTTTATTCTACATACGTCAAGTTTTGTCGCTTCCGGCCTATACTTTTGCTCTATAATAAAAGAATATGGACAAAGTAACATTAGAAAGAATTCAGAAACTTCACCCACTGGTAAGAGATGAAGTAAAACAGATTATTGAAGAATGTGATAAGGCGCTTACAGGCAGAGCCAAAATAAGAATCACTCAGGGATTGAGGTCTTTCGAAGAGCAGGAAAAGCTGTATGCTATCGGAAGAATTACATCTGGAAAAAAGGTAACGAATGCCAAGGCAGGCCAAAGTATCCACAATTATGGCCTTGCGGTAGACATGTGCCTTATAATTGACGGAAAGACTGCCAGCTGGGACACGGCAAAAGACTGGGATAACGATAAGGTTGCAGATTGGTATGAATGTGTAAAAATTTTTGCTAAACATGGCTGGGATTGGGGTGGAAACTGGAAAACATTTAAAGATCTTTCCCACTTTGAAAAAAGACAATCCCTTCTAAGAAAGGACCTGTAAAGACCAGTTGGAGAACACTTTTGAAGAAGTCAAGAGATCAACAAAATTATGTTATTTTTTAGCCTTTTTTCTTTGAAATTAATTTAAACACGTCAAGTTCTGTCGCTTCTCCGCCCTACCTTTGTTTTACAAGAAAGCCACTAAAAACAACAAGATCTGAACATGAAATTCAAACATTTTTCCTGATCAAAATCACTGATTTCATAGGATCCTGTTACTATGTATTCTTAAAAAAAAGCAATTAACAAAATAATATGAAAAAGACAACCATTCTTTCTTTGGACGGAGGCGGAATAAGAGGAATTATTACCTGTATTATTCTGCGTTACATAGAAGAACAGCTCCAGTATTATGATAAGCCAAGTGCTAAGCTTGGAGATTATTTTGATCTGGTGGCAGGCAGCAGCACAGGAGGACTGATTGCTTCTATTATTCTATGTCCTGATGAAGTCCGTAAAGCAAAATATTCTATCCAAAAGGGGTTGGAATTGTACGCTGAAAAGGGCGGTGATATCTTCCAGGTTTCCTTTTGGGAAAAGCTGGTTAATCCATTTGGATTATTGAATGAAAGAATTTCTCAGGAAGCTCTTGAAAAAAACCTGAACGACTTTTTTGGAAATTTAGAATTAAAGGAATTAATAAAACCGTGTTTAATAACAAGTTATGATATAGAGAACAGAAGAGCGAAACTTTTCAATTCATCTGAAGCTCATCTCAGTACAGATAATTTTTATGTAAAAGATGTTTGCAGGGCAACTTCCGCAGCACCTACCTATTTCAGCCCGGTACAGATCAAATCGATGTATGGGCAAATCTTCAGCCTGATTGATGGCGGTATGTTTGCGAATAATCCTGCTCTTTGTGCTTATGCAGAAGCCAGAAAAATTCCTTTTGCAGAGGTTTTGAAAAATCATCAGAAAGCCAATCATCCCGGAGTAAATGATATGATTCTTATTTCTATCGGAACAGGGATTGAAGCCAGACCTTATCCTTTTAAAAGACTGGAAAAGGCTGGAAAAATTGGCTGGGTAGGACCAATTATCGATATTTTAATGTCTGCCAATGCAGAAACTGTTGACTATCAGCTTTCTCAAATGTTTCAGACCTTAGGACTGAGAAATCAGAAAAACTATTACCGCCTGAATCCATCATTGAAAAATGCTTCTCCAGCCATGGACAATGTAAGACGATCTAATATTGAAAATCTGATCCAGGCCGGTCTGAGCTATATTGATGATAACCGGGAAGTTCTAAATCAGATTGTCCAAAAGCTCATCAAAAACAAAATATAAGCTTAAAAGCTTATATCAGCCTTAAATAAGCTTTCAAGCTTATATTAAGATTTTCACCGAATTAAAACATATGCTCTTGTCAGTTTATAATATTCATCAAAAAAGAAATAAAAATGAAAATAAATAATAACACGACAAGTTTTGACGCTTTAATCAACGATCTTTGAATCAACAAAATAACCAAGAAAACCAAAGCTAAATAAGCTTATTCCAAACTTACATTATCCCTATTATTTTAAATAATAATCTTCAGTTCATCAAATAATGAACAGGATATCTATTGCCCAATACTGAATATTAGTCTGCTAGCACTACTATATATTATTAACCAATTAATAACCTTAACAATTTTAGAATTATGGCAAATTTAGTACAAGAATTAAACAGTTTAGATTTCAGTGTTTACATCGGAGGGCCTATGCAGGCAGCAATCAAGGCTCAGCATGATGCATCCATGTCACAAGTAAATTTTATTAAAGAAGTCGGCTTTGAAGAAGGAGCTCCGGAAGGAGGAGCCAAAAAGCTTAAGTATGTGGATTTTATCTATACAAAGTCAGTTCCCAGCACCGCTGAAAATAACGAAAGTGTAGTAAAATCAGAAGTAAAGCTAAGTGTCCCATTGCTTTGTATGCTGACCATTCCGGCTTTAAGAATTGACGAAATGACTATTGATTTTAACGCCAAGCTTAATTCTGTGGAAACTCAGAGTATTGCTAGTGAATTTCAGGGAAGTGCTTCTCTTAGCGCTAAATTCTGGAAAGTTAAATTCAATGCTTCAGCTTCTTATAAGAAAACCAACTCAAGTACTTCAACTACGGAAAAAACATATACATTGGGTGTACATGTAAAAGCTGTAAATGACGAATTACCTGCAGGTCTTTCAAAAATCATGGATATGTTAGAAGATGCTATTGTTGCTTCCGCAGCACCAGTAACTCCTACTCCTTAATTATTTTCAGGATGGCTGCTCCGGCAGCCATCCTTTTAAAAAATCTTTATCAATTTAAAAAAAATTATCATGCCAAAATTGAATGAATATTTAGGAGGTATTGTCTCTGAAATTGCCGCAGCCAGAAAAATGACAGACTTACAGACTGTACAAATAGCAAAAGAATATGCTAAAGATGATTTATTGAAACATTTTTCCATTCCAAGAATGAAAGTGGGGACCGTAGACCTTACTATTCCTTTTGCTACAGCAGGAAGCTCCCCAATCTTGCCTTTCAGAGATTTTTCTTATGAAGAAATCATCAAAGTAGCCTCAACAGATTATAATCCTTCTGATACAAAAAATGATCAGAACTTAAGAAATTTTCTGGCCAATCAAGAACTTGGTTATAATGATTATATAACCAAGATCAAGGCTGAAAACAAACCTACCCTCACCGATACTCAAATACAGTATTTTGAACCTATTTCGAAATATACAGCAGAATACTGTCGCTCCCTTCCCAATTTTACATGGAAGAATACAGATCCCCAGTTTTTACAGCAAAGCCTTTTCAACAGAATCGTTCTGGAGGCCAGAAGAGTGATTGAAAAGATAGATAACCGGGAGATTATTGTAGAGGCAAGCAAATTGATGCAACTGGATGCCAAATGCCTGATTTTCGCTAAAATGAGTGTGAGTGAAGCAGGAATGGAGTGGTCGAGATACGAAGACATCAATGGAAATATTATAGAAACACTTATCCCTGAATAATAGAATGAAAAAGTCACAGTTTATTTTAGTTTCCCAGTTAAAGGATCAGCTGCTGGAGTTTCCAGGTATTGTTTCTTCGCTGGAGAAAAAAGATCCTTTTTTTGTTGAAAAAATGCTTTCATGGCTGAAGTCTGTAGAGAATATTCTTTCTACGAACACCATTAGTGAAGTTTCGGAAATAGCAGGTTTCAGAAGTAAGATTCTGGCAGGTAAAATCAGTGATGAAAGAAGTTTTAATGCTAAAAAAAACCAGCTCAAGGTTACCGCAAATCTTCTTCACGATGCACAAAACTGTGTGCTTAATGTATTACTGCCTCATGAAACAAAAATGAATGAATGCAGAGATATCACCAAACAAATACTGGCTTTAGCAGCACAAACAACAAGTCCTCTTTATACTTCAGAAATAACATTTGAAGATTTTGTACAGAAAGTCTGGTCACATATCCTTTCTGATCATGATTTAAAATTAGGAGGTATCAAACTCAAATCAATGCTTTCTGAAATGGACATCATTATGCTTATTGCTGATGAAATAGATATTAATGATTTTTCTTAAAACTAAAATAACTCAAAATTCTTTTGAGTTATTTTTTTATGCGTCAAGTTTTGACGCTTCCCTCGATTACTTTTGAATTATAAACAAGAACACAAAAACAATTAATAAAAAACTTTAAAAAGCCTTTGAATTCAACATTGATCTATGCTGAACAGTCCGGAATATGTTCAAAACACAACCAACACCAAATCACAATACAAAACATGGAAACATCCAATCACAACACAGACATACTCTTCGATGAAGATCTCTACACCGTGGAATGGAGTGACATCGAAAATGCAGAGATGGATTATGAAAACTATCTCAATGACATTGAAAATTTCTTCAGGCAAGATTTTGAAGAAGATATCCTTGAAGAAGATGCCTTTTAAATAAAAGTTTTAAAACACGACAAGTTCTGATGCTGTCCAATTTTACCCTCGAAATCTCTATAATATGCGCACAGCAGTCTCATTAAACATTCTCAACACCTTTGAATTCACCATTCACAAAATCTTGGGCAGCCAGAACGATGTCTGAAAAATATAAATCACGTGGAAATTCGGTTTGTGACCACTAAAAACAGGACCATAGATTCTGAAGTGATCTTATAAAGCTTCATAACCCAATCACAATATTCTATATTTCATAAGCCACAGAAATACTGTGGCTTATTATTTTTCTTAACTTCCAACGAAAAACAAGTATTAATTCCGCACAAGATTTGCCATAAAGATTTTATATCTGATAGAAAATAATTTTTTATCATCTTAGTAATATGAAATATTTTGGATTTATAAGAGAACACGACGATTACCCTATCTCAGAAGGCATTCACGAATTAATTTCCAGCACCACTTCTGTAGATAATAATAAAGATAAAGTATTGGCCTATTTACAAAGGGGAATTATGGCAGTTCCTTTAATGGGATGTGTTGAAAATGCAAAAGATCCTTTATTTGGAACGGACAACTATAATGATGAAAGTTTTATTGCGTATAATATGATCTATACAGATGGAATATGGCTATGGCCACAATACATCATTGAATATATAAAGAAATATCCCCATATAAAGCTTGACAGTGAATTTGTACAACATGTTCTAAGTAATAAAAAAGCAATTCACCTAACTGAAGAAGACTCTCTAAAAATTGAAAAGAACTTTTTCCAGAAATTTTGGAAATAACACTATTTATAATGAACATTGATAAAGAAAAAGCATTAGAAATCGTTAAGCAATATTTACAGGATCGCAAGAGAGAATATATTTCTATTGATGAGAAAGATAAGATTTATTATGTAGAACAAAAAAGGATTAATTATGGAAAGTATGAAAGTGTTATAAGGAATATTTTTGTAGTAACTTATTACCTTGAAGGTTACCAGGAACCTATCCCTCAATTTGTTATTGTAGATGCAGAAACAGGTGAAGTACATTGTACCTACACCAAGCATGGCTATGCTGAGGAATGGGAGGATGAAGAAGAGCTATAGAATTCCAGAATTATAGAAGATACAATGATATTAATTTTTAATATTCCTTCTTCAAAAAAAAATAAAACACGACACGTTTTGTCGCATTAAGCCCATATATTTGTGGTACAAAATTTTACCATGAAGAAAGATTTTTATCTGACAAGATATGCCTTAATTATTAAAAGACTAGAAAGTTCTCCTGCTACCTATTCGCAGCTGGAAGATTATCTTTTAAACTCTTTTGAATTCCAGGATGCGGGAATCAAGAGCTACTCTATCCGTACCTTGCAGAGAGATATCCGTGAGATTTCTGATCTTTTTAACCTTTCCATTCACAACAAGAAAAAAGGTGACAACCGCTACTATATTGAGAGCCGCCCGATTATGGAAGTGGATGAATACAACCAAAAGCTTCTGGAATCTTTCCAGGTAAGCAATGCCCTGAATCTTCACCCTGATTTTTCAAATTTTATTTTCTTTGAAAGCCGTAAACCCACCGGAGTAGAAAATTTTTATGATCTTTTCTTTGCCATCCGTAATAAAAGAGTGGTAACCTTTGAACATTACAATTATAAAAACAAGCTGATGACCTCCAGAAAGGTGCATCCTTTAGCTTTAAAAGAATCCAAAGACAGATGGTACCTCATCGCCATTGATACCAAGGATAAGATTTTAAAATCCTTTGGATTAGACAGGATCAATTATCTGGATGTGGCCAAGAACCAATATAGAGAAAAATATAAGTACAACTTCAGAGAACACTTTAAAAATGCTTTTGGAGTAATGAATCTGGCCGAACAGAAACCGCAGAATATTATATTAAAGTGCAGCCGCCATCAGGGAGAATATATTAGAAGTTTCCCACTTCACCAATCACAGAAAGAAACCAAAGAAACCCCGGAAGAAATCTATTTTGAGTTTTTTCTCCATCCTACTTATGACTTCATGCAGGAGATTTTATCTTATGGAAAAGAGGTAACAGTCCTAGAACCTAAAGCTTTAGTTGATGACATCCGTAACCATCTTCAGGAATCTCTAAACCGCTATCTTGAAAGTTAAGAGATCATGAATTAATCTCATATTTTTTAGTTATATTTACATAAATATAACCCTATTGAGAACGTTATTCATTTGCATCTTTTGTATAATTTCTTCATTTTGCTTATCCCAGC
Source organism: Chryseobacterium capnotolerans (assembly GCF_021278965.1). Lineage (NCBI taxonomy): Bacteria > Pseudomonadati > Bacteroidota > Flavobacteriia > Flavobacteriales > Weeksellaceae > Chryseobacterium > Chryseobacterium capnotolerans. The sequence continues at coordinate 4,648,231 of NZ_CP065589.1, forward strand.
AAAAAGAGGAATTCCGGTTGGTAAAAAACTATTACAACCAGCACAGAGGCATGCTGAATAATGAATTCAAGAAAAAGTTTAATGCAGAACCTGATTTTCTAAAAAAGATGCTATCAAAGGTGATTTTCTCTTTTTTATGAAAAAAATGGACAGTATAGAAAACAATGCTTTAATTGGTGCACTGCTGAAAGTAAGAAACCTTGAGGATCTTCAAACTTTAAAAACAGCAGGAAACCCATCTCATGATTTTAATGATAAATCAGCAAATGTAGAAAAGATTGCAGACTATCCCGGCGGTATCAATACCCTACGGCAAGAAGTGGCAGATCTTCTGTATGCAGACGGCGTTAATTCCGAATCCAAAACAGTAAAAACAGATGTTGTCTTTATTGTGGAAAAAGATGGAAGCATCAGCAATGTTCATGCACAAGGAGATAACTTCACCTTCAATAGACAGGCTGAAATTGCCCTCTACTCAATTTCTGAAAAATTTTCGCCTGCAATAGTCAAGGGTGATCCGGCGAGATTCCGTTTCAGGATTCCTTTAACTTTAACGATGGTAGAATAGATGTTTACTGACGAATATTATATGAAAATGGCCCTGCAGGAAGCAGAGGCTGCCTTAGAACAGGATGAAGTTCCGATTGGATGTGTGATTGTTTCCAACAACCGTGTTATTGCCAGAGCACACAACCTTACAGAAACCTTAAACGACGTCACTGCCCATGCAGAAATGCAGGCTATAACGGCTGCCGCTAATTTCCTGGGCGGTAAATATTTAAAAGACTGTACACTCTATGTGACAATGGAACCTTGTGTGATGTGTTCAGGAGCCTTATCATGGTCTCAGATTACCAAAGTAGTGATTGGAGCAAGGGATGAACAGAGAGGTTTTATCAATAAACACCTTTCTCTGCACCCAAAAACAGAAGTGATTACAGGCATTATGGAAAATGAATGTTCTACCATTGTTAAAGGTTTTTTTAAAAACAAAAGATAACCTTTATTTTCATCACCACAGATTGAAAAATAAGATACAAGTAATCAAATAATTACCTACATTTGATATTCATTAAAACTAAAACCATATGAAAAAGTTAACAAGAAAAGAGACCGCTAAAATCAATGGTGGGATCGCACCAGGACAATGTTTTTACACTGATCCTAACACAGGAAAAAGAAAACTTGGATGTCAATTAGAGCCTATTCCAGACTGTTGCGGCGGATGGATTTATCCAAATCCTGAATATGCATGCCAACCATGTACAGGAGGCCTTTAAAAAACTAAGAAAGACCATTAAACTAATTCCATTAACAAACAAATTAAACAACATGAAAAAATTAACAAGAAAAGAAACCGCGAAAATTAATGGCGGCATCCGCCCTGACCAGTGTTTTTATATTGACAGCAATGGTGTAAGAAAGATTGGATGCAGAAACATGCCATTTCAACAGGAAGACGGTACATGGCTTTATCCGTTGATCGAATGTGATGCATGCGGAGGTGGTCTTTAAGAAATAATCTATTTAACAATAATAAAAAATCAGAGAACATAATGTTCTCTGATTTTGTTTTTATAAGATTGTATTCCAATTAATCTTTAAAGACAGAATACATTGCCAGATCGTGATATTCTCCATCTTTTTTGGCGTGTTGCTTCAAAAGGGCTTCCTGTTCCATTCCTATCTTTTCCATTATTTTTCCGGAAGCAGGATTGTGAAGGAAATGGGTAGCATAAATTTTATTGAATCCTAATTCTTTAAATCCAAAATCTACAATTGCTTTGGCTGCTTCAGTAACATATCCTTTGTTCCAGTAAGGGATTCCTATCCAATATCCCAATTCTGCCTTATCATCATCCCTGTCATGAAGGCCAATGGCTCCAATAATCTGTTCTTCTTTATTTCTAATTCCAAAGGTAAAGCCCGTCTTATCATCAAAAGCCTCTTGGGCCATTTTTATCCAAAGCTTAGCATCATTTTCCGTATAAGGATAAGGAATATTAGAAGTAAGATCAGAGTAAATTCTATGTTTAAGAAACTCAACAATAAAAGGAATATCTTTCTCCTTCAATTGGGAGAGAATTAACCTTTCTGTTTCTATTCTTGGAAATTCTTGTAATTCTTTCATTTTGTTCATGGTTATATTTTGATCATAAAGCTGAAGCTTACCGTTTTGAATAATATCTACAGATCTTTTCCAAGGAAATAAAGCCCTTTCAGGGTATGAAGCCGGTCCATTAAGTGAATTTTATTGGTTAATGGCTTATAAACATGAGAAACACCGCCTGTAGCAATCACGAAACAGTCATCATTTACCTCATCATTGATCCTGTCAATAAAACCTTCTACCATTCCTAAAAATCCATATACCATTCCACTTTGCATACAGCTTACCGTATCCAGCCCCAAAACTGTTTTAGGTTTTTTCAATTCAATTTCCGGTAGCTGTGCCGTCTGGCTGATCAAAGAATTCAGGGAAGTAATAATCCCCGGAGCTATAATCACTCCCAGAGACTCTCCGGTTTCAGAAATACAGCTCGCGGTAAGCGCCGTTCCGAAATCCAGCACAATCTTTTTCTTTCCCGGGTAAAGCATATGAGCTGCGACAAGATTTGCAAAAATATCGGTTCCCCTGGATTTAGATTTCGCCTGAACAACAGAGGGCGTACTGCTGTCTACAATGACAGGATTCATCCCATGGATCTTTTTAATGGCAGCACTCATCACTTTGGTAAGCTGAGGTACTACTGATCCTATAATTACTTTCTCTATTTCTTTTGGTTCAACTTTATACGTCTGATAAAGCATCAGCATCTGTACATAAAGTTCGTCTGCCGTCCTATAAGGTTTGGTATTGATTACCCATGAAATATCACAATTATCACCATTAAAAAGGCCGAATCTGATATTACTGTTCCCTACGTTGATTACAATTGAATTCATTTATATTTTAACAGGCTAGGATTTGAAAAAATTTGAGTCCCAAATTTATAAAAAAATAAAAGGAGTACTTACAAATACTCCTTTTATCTCTATGTTGATCTTTTTATTTTACTTCTACAAAATTATCTGCCATATTCACATCTGCCATTCTCTGGCTGAAATCAATCCCTAATACAGACAACTGGGATTTTGTATAAGGAACAGTAATTGTATACTCTTTCTGAGTCCATGGCCAGTAAGGCATAGTTTTAAACTCACCATAAGCATCTTTTTCTTTCCATGTATGGGTCATATTCAATGGAATCTGATATGTAATAATCTTCTTATCTGTAGTCATTACACTAAAGTCAATTGGCATTGGAACCTGACCGTTATTCACAAGGGTAATAGTCGTAGATTTTGCATCATACTTTACATCTTTAATCCCATAATCGATGGTTTTTATACTATTAATCCAGTAATTGTGAAACCATTTTAAATCCATTCCGGAAACTTTCTGAGCAATGTGAAGGAAATCTCTGTCTGAAGGATGCTTCATGCTCCATTGATCATAATATTGTTTTAAAGTTTCTGCAAGATTCTGTTCTCCCATGATATATCCTAACTGTACCAGATACAATTCACCTTTTACATAAGAAGCATAAGTATAAGCTGTTCCATTGTCATGATGATCTCCTAACCAGACTGCAGGCTCTTCAATTCCTTTTTTAATAAAGTTTCTGTAAGCATCCAATCTTTCCATAAAAGGGTTTGGTAACTGCTCAGGAAACAACTGGTACATAGTATAACCTTCCGCATAGCTTGTGAAACCTTCATCCATCCACGGGCGCACAGATTCGTTAGTAGCCAGCATCTGCTGATACCATGAGTGAGAACCTTCATGAGCCATTAATCCCATTAAGTCTTTTATATTTTTAGCCTCACCAAGGATCATTGTACACATACCATATTCCATACCTCCGTCACCTCCTTGAATGAAAGCATACGTTGGGTACACGTATTTTCCGAAATGAGAGTTCATAATCTGAAAATATTTAGTAATATAAGGTTGTACCTCACCCCAAACTTTAGTTTTGTCATTTTTCTGATAGACTAAATATACTTTTGGCCCTTCCGGAACGTTGAAGCTTTCTACAGAATAATCTCTGTCTGCACTCCACGCAAAGTCCAGGATGTTTTTCGCTGTCCATTTCCAGGTTGCTTTTTTATCTTTTTCAGTCTTAATCTTCGCAGCAGTGTCATAGCCTTTTACTTCTGCTGGGTTTTCAAGAATTCCTCCCGCTCCCACTACATAATCTTTATTGATTTTAATCGTAACATCAAAATCCGAGAATGGTGCATGGAATTCTCTTCCCAGGTAATCAAAAGTCGCCCAGCCATCATAATCATATTCAGCAATTTTAGGATACCATTGCGTCATGGTCATATCTACTCCTTCTCTGTTGTTTCTTCCACTTCTTCGGATCTGCTGAGGAATTACCGCATCCCAATCCATGGTAAAAGTAGTGGTGGAGTTTGGCTTGATAGGTTCAGCCAGATATACTTTCATAATGGTTTCCTGAACTTCAAATTTCAGATCCTTTCCATTTTGTTTGATCCAGTGAATATTCTGAGCTCCTTCTTGATCTTTTGGAATAGATGATAATGTTGAGATCCCGTTTTTCTGCAACCTTCCGTCACCATTTTTTCCTTGGGAAGATACTCTCTGATCCATCATCGAATTGGGCTTAAAAGCATTCCAATACAGGTGGAAATACACTACATTAAGCTCATCCGGTGAGTTATTGGTGTATTCTAAGGTTTGTTTTCCCTGATAGGTAAATTTTTCAGCATTAACATCAATATCCATCTTGTACTTCGCAGCCTGCTGATAATAAGCTCCTTGCTGAGCATGAAATTGTGAAATGATAAACGCAAAAATGATTGCAGCCGATTTTCTCATTTAAAATTTTATTTTTTCTAAAGGTAGGTAAATTAAACAAAACCCTCAAATGTGGAGTTATAACGGGGTTTCGTTCTGTTTTTATATAGTTTTAGATAAATCTTATTCTTAATTGTTAAAGGAGTTGTAAAATTATTTTTTGCCTTCAGATCATACAGGTTTTCACAGATCAAACACTATTGACTTTCCAATAATTTCTTAATCAATGTAATTTGTCCCAAATGGTAATAAGCATGTTCAATCATTCCATCAATATTTCTTTGGTAAGTTCCATACTTTTTATCCACAAATACCTCATCAAGTTTTGAATCCGGCATCTTTTCCAAAAGTTCTGCAAACTTTTCAGAGTCGAGCCAAAGTTTACTTAACAGGTTTTCCCATTGTTCCCGAGATTCTATAGGCGTAAGATCAAAACTGTATTGGTCTTTTATATCCAAATTTCCTCCTTCAAAAACCTTTACAAGTCCAGCAATATAATAATCAATATGAAAAGTAAGCATGGCAATGGTATTTAAAGAACCTACTTTGGTTATCGCTTGTTCCCAGCTTACATCAGAAAGCTGATCTTTAAAATTGGTATTGGCAATCCAGAGACCATCAAGCAAAACTTCTCTGAATCTTTTGGCTAATTGTAATATGGAGCTCATAATCAATATATTTTTCTAAAGATAAGTAATTAAAATATTGATTTTTAATCTCTCGCTGATTTGCAGATAATGCAGAGCGTTACATCGCTTAAATTTGTATACTCTGTCTTTTAAAACAAAAAGCCTCAAATGCAAAATACATCTGAGGCTTATATTATAATTTGAAATTACAATTATTTTTTAGCAGAAACTTCTTTCTTTCCGCTTTTTAGGATTTTTTCAAGAATTCTTAAAGTAATCAGATAGGTTGGCTTTACTCCTGTAAGTCCTAAACCTCCTGAAGATAATGTACTTCCTGTTTCCAACGGATTATCCGAAGCATAATATGCATAGCAAACAAACAGATCCGGTGAAATATGGTGTCTAATTTTAGACGCTACCTGAATCGCTTTCTGATAATGCGCCCCTTCCATTTCAAGACCAATAGCTTTCCATGAAGTATTCATAAAATAAGATAAAATATCCTTATTTTGAAGAGAAGTTCCTAAAACAGTAATCATTGGGCCTTCAAAAGCCTTAAGCTCATCATCTTTAAAATCATCAAGTTTCAATGCATTTTCAAAAGGATAGTTATCCGCAGTTCCTTCAAATATGTGAGAAGTGGGAATCATGATATCTCCTTTTTCTCCGGTAAGAATGCCCGCTTTCCCCATAATGGAAACAGATTTTACATGCATCATGTATACTTCTCCTTTATGCTCGTAAGGTTTCAGTAATTCATCCATCACCTCAAAAGCTTGTTCACCGAATGCATAGTCAAATACCATTACCACATCATCTCCCCCAAACTTACAGTCAGCAAACGGAGTATTCTTCAGATTCATCTTACTTAGATCAATAATCTGAACATCAATATTACTTCCACTTTTATCTGCAATGTGGATCATTCCTTCATCTAAAGCATATTTTAACACCTTGTCACGAAGATCTTTCTTGTTGGAGATCTCTTCATACAATTTATAATCTACCTCATTATTATGCTTCTTTTTAAGCGCATCATTTGCATACAGCATATTTTTCACAGAGTGCATGTTCGCTGATATGATATGCAATGGACGGGTATGAAGATTGTTTTCAAATAAAACCTCTTTCACTTTATTAGCCCATTTTTCACCAAAATAATGGTGGCCTACTCTTTCCTTTAATATAGCACTGAAATGAATTTCTCTTTCTCTTGATCCTTTTGCATCCTCAAGACTTACTTTTCCTAAGTTATAGATGATTTTAAATAAACGGTCAGGGTTATCATCATCTCCGAAAGTATTGTAAGCTCTTAATGTTTCATCAAAAGATCTTCCTATTAAAGAGGAAAGGTGGATTAATGCCACTTCTTTTTCTTTTCTGCTGAATTTCTTCTCTCCTTTCACCACTTCTTCAATAATTTTGAAGGCACGGATTGGTTTCCAGTTTTCATCCTGAATGAACGCCAGATTACGGATTTTATCTGCTTCTATAAATAGGAAGGTAAGGTGGGTAAGAATGTCATAAATTTCGGAACGGCCCAAAAGAACCTCAATATTCATCTGGTGTTCGTCTATTCTATAACAGTTTCTTCTTCTTTTCTTTGGAACAATAGGTTCGAAACTTCCTTTATCAAACCCTTCATCAGATGTAAGATGAATAAAAGCACATTCCTCAATCCCTTCCGGAAGCCTGTCTAAAACATACATCAAACCGTCCAACTCCAATTTGCTTGGAATATTCATGGTTCCATAAATTTCCGGATTGATGGTCTTCAACAAACTTCTGATACTTTCTCCTGAAACACCCCCTGGCTTGAAAAATCCTCTATAAAATAAATGTCTCATAGAGATATATAATCTTTCAATAGCCTCTGTGGTTTCTCTTGCTCTAGAATTTGTCATAAAATAAATTTCACACAAATATACAAAATCTTTGCCCATTTTATTTTAACTCTCTTTTAATAAGTAGCTTAAATTCGCATAGGATTGCAGAATGTATCATGTAAAATGTATTTATGTTTACCCCCTTTAAAAAACACCCATAAATATTACATTTTAATCCTCACAGCGACCAACACCCCTACCCAAAACACCCCAAACAATTGTTTAATTTATGTAAATTTTAAAAACACCCCTAAAAATTTTAGGGTCAAATCATTTTCGATTCATTTTTTTTGTAAATTTGCCCTATCAAAATTCACCCAAATATGTCAACCTTAAGATTCAAAGCATTAGAAACCCTTCCATTTAAGGATTTCAGAAAAGACAACACTGTCGAAATCCCTGCGAAATTGTCAGAACTATTCTGCCAAAATGTTTTCTCAGAAGAAACAATGAGAGAATATTTAACGAAAGAAGCATTCCAGTCTATTATGGATGCAGTAAAAAAAGGGACTAAAATCCAGAGGCATATTGCAGATCAGGTTGCTGTAGCAATGAAAGACTGGGCAATGAGCAAAGGAGTAACCCACTACACTCACTGGTTTCAGCCTTTAACAGGGACAACTGCAGAAAAACACGATTCTTTCTTCACCCCTATTGAAGGAGGAAGAGCAATTGAAAGATTCAGTGGAAACTTATTGATTCAGCAGGAACCGGATGCATCTTCTTTCCCGAATGGAGGAATCAGAAACACTTTCGAAGCCAGAGGTTATACAGCTTGGGACCCCACTTCTCCAGCATTCATTATGGGAACCACATTATGTATTCCTTCTATTTTCATCTCTTATACCGGAGAAACTTTAGATTATAAAGCGCCTCTTTTAAGAGCTTTAAATGCTGTAGATGAGGCTGCAACCAATGTAATGCAGTATTTTGATAAAAACGTAACAAAGGTAACTCCTACTTTAGGTTGGGAGCAAGAATATTTCCTGGTTGATTCAGCATTATACCAATCTCGCCCGGATCTTGTATTAACAGGTAAGACATTATTAGGACATTCTCCAGCAAAAGGACAGCAATTAGATGACCATTATTTCGGTTCTATTCCTACAAGGGTAATGAACTTCATGAAAGAGTTGGAAATCGAGTGTATGAAGCTGGGAATCCCTGCAACAACAAGACACAATGAGGTTGCACCAAACCAATTCGAGCTGGCGCCGATGTTTGAAGAAGTAAACGTTGCTGTAGACCACAACTCTTTATTGATGGACATCATGGCAAGAGTTGCTCACAAACATCACTTTCATATCTTATTCCATGAAAAACCATTCGCAGGAGTAAACGGAAGCGGAAAGCACAACAACTGGTCTTTAGCGACTGATACAGGGGAAAACCTTTTAAGTCCAGGAAAAAACCCTAAGAAAAACCTTCAGTTCTTAACATTCTTCGTGAATACCATTAAAGCTGTTCATGAATATGCTGACCTTTTAAGAGCAAGTATTGCTTCTGCAAGCAATGACCACAGATTGGGTGCAAACGAAGCTCCACCGGCAATTATCTCCGTATTCATCGGAAGCCAGTTATTCAGCGTATTAGAGGAACTTGAAAAGGTAACCAACGGGAAATTATCTCCGGAAGAAAAAACAGAATTAAAATTAAATGTAGTTGGGAAAATCCCTGAAATCCTATTAGATAATACGGATAGAAACAGAACTTCTCCATTTGCATTTACAGGAAATAAATTTGAGATCAGAGCTGTAGGATCATCTGCAAACTGTGCAGAATCTATGACGGTAATGAATACCATTGCTGCAAAACAGTTGCGTGATTTCAAAAAAGAAGTAGACGCTTTAATTGAAACAGGACTAAAGAAAGACGAAGCTATTTTCAATGTATTAAGAGAATACATCAAACAGTGTAAAAACATTATGTTTGAAGGCGACGGATATTCTGATGACTGGGCTAAAGAAGCTAAGAAAAGAGGATTGAACAACCTTAAAACAACTCCTGAAGCTCTTAAACAGGAAATGGATAAAAAATTCCTTGACCTTTATGAAGAAATGGGAATCTTTAATCACAGAGAAGTTGAAGCAAGAAATGAAATCAAATTAGAAAAATACTCTACCGTTATTGATATTGAAGCAAGAGTATTAAGTGATATCGCGAGAAACCACATTATTCCTTCGGCTTTAAATTATCAGAACAGATTAATTGAGAATGTTAAAGGTCTTAAGGAAATCTTTGGAGATAAAGAATTTAAGCCATTGGCAAAAGAACAGATGAGTCTAATCACCAGCATTTCAGAAAATGTTTCTAAAATCAAGCTTGGAGTTGAAGACCTTCTTAAAGCCAGAGAAGCAGCAAAAGGTACATCAAACAGCCAAAAACAGGCAGAAGCATATTGTAACAAAGTAAAACCATTATTTGACAATATCAGAGAAGCTTCTGATGCATTAGAAATGATGGTAGACGATGAGCTTTGGCCGATGACCAAATACAGAGAGATGTTGTTCACAAAATAACTCTGTAAAGTTCCATATTAGTTTAAATTCCTCAGTTTTTCTGGGGAATTTTTTTTGGTCATGCCTTTAAATATAATATATAGCCTTTGTTAAAATCATTCCGATTCTTAATAAAAGATTTTTCAATTCTAATTTTACCCGTTTAGAGACTTAATATGATCAGAAACAAAATAACTACGCCTGTAAAGCCCATCAACAATAGGTTTTAAAAGAGTTTATTTTGTTTTTTTAACATGCCTGAAAATTAGAGTTTTAAATTACAAAACGTGATTTATAGAAGAATATCGACGAATTTTGTTAAAGAATCTTAATAAAAAAAACCGCAGTTTTGCCAAAAATGGGCAATTGCGGTTTATTTTTCTTTAACATATGTAAACAATATGTTAAATAGTGTTAAAATGAGATCCTGACAATTATCATATCAGGGGTCTTTTACTCGGAATCTCTACTTTTGTAATGCTTTTGAAAATAAATATTCCATTTTAACACGGTTAATCAAATATATATGAAGAAAAGAGTTTTGTTTTATTTAGCTGCTTTAGTTACTACAGTATCATTGCAATCGTGTGCTACCAATTATGTGGTTTCAAAACCAGCAACTTACAGTAAAGAATACAAAACAGATGCCAAACTAGCTTCTATTGACAACAAAAAAATGGAGCAGGATAAGCAGAAATTGATCGACTCTTTCCTTGCTGAAAAGGCTGCATCTATAGCAAACGCTAAAAAAGCTGTTAAGAATTCTGAGATTGCAAAAGCAATCAAACATAATAAAACCATTGACGGCATCCTTGAAGAAGCTGAAACATACCTTGGAACTCCTTATAGATACGGAGGAACTACAAGAAGAGGTATTGATTGTTCAGCTTTTGTTCTTTCTGTATTCGGAGCTGCAGCAGGTCTTACTTTACCAAGAGTAGCGGCTTCTCAGGCTCAGGAGGGTGAAAGAGTTGAAAAAGGAGAATTACAGAAAGGAGACCTAATCTTCTTTTCTCATGGAAGAAGAATCTCTCACGTAGGTATTGTAGAAAGTGTTACTGAAGAAGGTGAGATCAAGTTTATCCACGCAGCAACATCTAAAGGAGTAATGGTTTCTTCACTGAATGATTCTTATTGGGGACCTAAATTCAGATTCGCAAAAAGAGTAATCAATGCAGAAGGGGAAGCTTACAACAACCTAGCTTCTACTACTCAAGCTACACCAGCAAATTTTTAATTTTATAAATAATTGATTTAAATAATGAAGCCATCAGAAATTCTGATGGCTTTTTTATGTACCATACTTTCTATTAAGTTTGGCTAAAGCCAATAGAATATATTTGATATAAAAAGCGGGCTAAAGCCAGCTTCTATTGAATTTGAGGATTAACGTTTAATATACCTTCTGATTAAAAAGGTTTTCAGAAATATCAGCAGACAGCATCTGCCTTCAAAACCTAGCTATTTCTGTCGATTTCTATATCCAGCTTATACAAGAGTCCATAGACTTCCGAAAGCGAAAATTTGGCCTTTTTAAGCCTATTTAAAGCCGGATCTATCGAATAGTTAACAGAAGTCCTCAAATCCGCTTTTTCAAGATTCGTATTATCAAAGACAGCTCCTGACAAATCACAATTATTAAAAATAACATTAGACAGATCACATTCTGCAAAGTCTACTTCAATCAGCTTAGAATTTTTGAAAACAGTTTTCTTTATAGAGGTCTGGTAAAAAACAGAATTATGAAGGGTACAGCCATCAAACTTAAAAGAAAGGCCAAACCCGTTACAGTCATTAAACTGCAGCCCAAGCATTTTACATTCTATGAAAGTAACATCCCGAAAAGCAGTACTGGTAAGTTTTGCCATACTGAGGTTACATTCAATAAATTCACAATTGGTAAAGCTATATCCGGATAGATTTCCATATTCAAAACTGCAGTTCTTAAAAATACAGTTTTCATACTCTCCTTTTTCTAATGGAAATTGTACACAATCTGTACTCTCAAAATTTTGATCTAATACATAAGCCTCTTTCATAAGATGTGTTGATTTATAGGTATAACAATAGAGCCTGCCAATTTTTGCAGAGTTAAAAGTAAACTAAATCGGTTTGAAAAAACTATACTAAGCTGTTTTTATCAGAATAATTAAGTTTAAAGAAAATAAAAGTCATCATAGAGAATGCCAGTAAAGAACTTCCTCCATAACTGAAATACGGAAGAGGAATACCTACTGTCGGGAAAAGTCCCATAACCATCCCTAGATTGATTGAAAAGTGCATCAATAGGATCGAAGCAAAGCAATAACCAAATACACGGTTAAAGGTCGACTTCTGTTGTTCTGCCAAATAATAGATTCTCCCGATATAAACCATGTAACATAAGATAAGAATAGCACTCCCCAAGAAGCCCCATTCTTCACCTACCGTACAGAAAATATAATCAGTTTCTTGCTCCGGAACGAATTTTCCCTGGGTAACAGATCCTTCACGGTATCCTTTTCCTAAAAGACCTCCGGATCCGATCGCTGTTTTAGAATATAATAAGTTGTACCCCGAAGTATCTCTAAATGCCTTTTCACCTTTATAAAGAACCTCAATTCTTTCTCTCTGGTGTTTAGGCAGTTTTTCTAAAATATAAGGTGAACCAAATGCTAGTCCACACAGTAACAAGATAGATCCAGCAATTCCGGAAATAGAAATTACATCCCAGGACATTCTATGGTAATTCATCGCAATCAAAACACCTGCGATGATTAAAACAGCAGCAGCTACATATATTGGTGGGATTGCAAGTGCCACAAGAAAAACCCCTGCAAAAATAAAGCCTACACCAAATAACCAACCACTTAAACCCTCCCTGTACAATGCAATAAAAAAGGCAATGAATACAAGCATAGATCCTACATCCGGGATAGCCAATACAACTACAGCCGGAATACCAATAATACCTAAAGCAGTAAATAAAGATTTTCTATTCTTAAGATTAAAATCAGGTCCTGAAACATAGTTTGCAAGCATCAGAGCAGTACCAATTTTAGCAAATTCTACAGGCTGCATGGTAAAACTTCCGAACTTGTACCAGTTTTTCTGCCCCAGAATTTCCTTTCCAAATGGGAAAAGACCTATCAGCAGAAGTACACCGCCTATATAAATAATACCTGCCATATTTTCGAAAAACTTACTTCTCCCCAAAAATATGATAAGCCCTACAAATACAGATATACAGAAAAACATCAACTGCTTTTCTCCTAGCTTCTGGTCTACACTATAAATATTAGCAATCGCAAAAATGCAAAGCATGAAATACAGTCCTAGACCCAGTTTATCTATTCCTTCTGTCCATTTCATTGCTTAACAGGTTTTTTAGCAGCGTTAGTATTCTTCTTGTCTTCTTCTAATTTTTTTTTGGAGCTTAGCTTTTTGCTGTTTAACGAGTTCCAAACTGTCCTTTATTCTTTTCTGTTTAATTGAATCGGGTTTAGGATCTTTATAAAGTCCTTTACGCTTCAAATCTGCAATCCATTGCCTTTTATATTCTGGCATGAAACTCGAGGTAATCATTTTTTTTATACAGATTTTCTCTTTTCAAATCACCAGTAATATATTTTTCTGCAATTACTGTACAAGCCGGGCCTGCCCATGTTGCTCCAAATCCGGCATGTTCCATAACAGCAACCACAACAATTTTAGGTTTATCCGCTGGGGCTATCAGTACAAAGATAGAGTTGTCTTTTCCTTGCGGAACCTGTGCAGTCCCTGTTTTGGCTAATTGTGTAAAATCATTGGATTTCAATCCTCTTGCCGTCCCTCTCAAAACTACAGCTTCCATTCCTTTTAAGACAGGTTCAAAGTGTTTTGGATCTACTAAAGTCTGATGTTTAACTTTAAATCTTGGATCGGGGTTGGGCTTACCATCAATTGCTTTTACGATATGAGGTGTATAATACCATCCTTTGTTCGCAATAGCAGCCACATAATTCGCTAGCTGAATAGGAGTTACCAAGACATCTCCCTGCCCCATTCCATTATAGATCGCTCCGGTTGACATCTCATCCCAATTTTTAAAATCAGTTCGCTGAGAGCCACTAGCTTTCATAATTGCTTTAAATCTTTTCTCGTAAAAATCACCGGAAGGGATTCTCCCTTTTGCTCCTACCGCAAAGTCATTATTTAAAAACTCTCCCACTCCAAAGCTGCTCATGATCTTTTTCCATTCATCAACACCTTTTGAAGGATTTCCGGGATATTTTTTAATGATTGCAATAAATGCATAAGTAAAGAAACAGTTACTGGAAACCTGGATAGAAGGAATAAGCGGATCAGCACCACCATGCCCTTTAATTCTTTTTCCTTTATAGAAAAACCCACCACCACAAGGGAAAATAGTTTTTTCATCCATTACTCCCATCTGCATCGCAGCCAGGGCAGTCAACAACTTGAACGTAGATCCCGGAGGATATCCTGCTTGTAAAGAACGATCGAAAGTAGGTTTATTTTCATAAAGCGTATCTTTTGATAACGCATATAAATTTTTAGATTTATAAGGTCCGGTGAAAAGATTCGGATCAATATCCGGTCCGGTTGCGGCAACTAATACTTCCCCATTATTAGGGTCTATTGCTACCACAGCACCATGTTTGTTAACAAGCATTTCTTCAGCAGTTCTCTGAAGATCATAATCAATAGTCAGAGTAATATCCTTGCCGGTAACTACATCCTTATCTAATGTTCCGTTTTTATAGGAACCAATGTTTCGGAGCCTGATATCTTTTTGGATGTACTTCATTCCTTTTACTCCACGAAGTTCCTTTTCATAAGACTTTTCCACTCCTGTTTTCCCGATAAAGTCTCCCGGTAAATAGTAGATAGAATCTTTTTTAATCTCTCGTTCATTTACTTCACTGGTATACCCTAAGAGGTTTCCGGAAGTAGAAACTTCATATTGACGCTGAGGTCTCTGTACAATATTAAAAGCTGGATATTTAAAAATAATCTCCTGTACTCTCGCAATATCTTCTCTGCTTAGATCCTTTAAAAAGGTCATAGGAGTCAGCTTCGAATAATATTTTTCCTTTTTGATAACATTGATCTTGTTGATAAAATCCGCTTTACTGATTTTCATTAGACTGCAAAAACCTAATGTATCGAAATCCGGTTTCATTAAACCTTGAGTAAAGGAAATTTCATAAGCAGGCTGGTTTCCTACCATGATCTTTCCGTTTCGGTCAAAAATAACCCCGCGTTGAGGGATTACATATTCAATTTTAATGGAAGTATTGGCTGCATTCAGTGCGTAACGGTCTGTAAACAACTGCAAATACGCAAGCCTCGCCACAAAAATAAGGGCGATAACAACAAGAACGGAAAAGATTTTTAAATAACGTGTGTTCAAACTTTTTGTTTGATTTTAAATATTAATGCGTAGATAACGATAAATATAAATGAAATTACACTAGTTACCAAAACATTAAATAATATTTCAAAAAACCTACTAAACTTAAAGAACTCAATATATTGCACTAAAAGCTGATGCAGGAAGATACTTGAAAATAAAAACAGCAAAAACTGCGCCCATTGCAGGGACTGAAAAGAGAAAAAGTCTGTAGACGTATCTGTAGACGTTCTGAATATCAACGTTCTGAAATAAGCAATTAACGTTGTTGCGAAGGCATTAATCCCCCATGAATAGAGGAAACCATCAATAGACAATCCTATTAAAAAGCTTAATGCCAGGAATTGAAATTTATTTCTGAAAAAAGGATAGAACATGACAAATACAGGATATAATACCGGAGTATATTTCCCGAAAATAGTAATCCTGTTCAATACAAAAATCTGTAATGCAACAAGAAATATCATGATTAATATATCGGTAAATAAAGTCCTGCTAATCATTTTCTTTTTTATTACAGCCTGCATCGTGTCCTGAATCTTCTGCACTTCTGCTTTTTTCAGGTTCTTCACGACATACACTTTATTTAATGCACCCATTTTTTCACTCAGTTCCACAGAAATATCCCAAAAACCGGTTTTATTATCCACTGAATATCCGGCAATCGTTCCGATCGTTACCCCTTTCGGGAAAATTGCTGATTTTCCATCTGTAACAACAGTATCACCTACTTTTAAAGCAACATATTTAGGAATATCTGCAAGATGCATTACCCTTGAGTTATCTCCATTCCATGTTAAGGTTCCAAAATATCCGGAATTTTTTCAGAGCAGCATTAATTCTGATCTTATTGACACTCAATACAGATTGAACCAATGCATAACTGTCTGTAGAATTGATTACAATCCCCGCAATACCTCTAGGTGCCATTACCCCCATCTGAGGAAAGACACCGTCTCTACGGCCACGGTTGATTGTAAAATAGTTATTTCTTCTGTTGATACTGTTGAAAACAATTTCACCATCAACAAAAGTATAGATCTGACCTCCTCCGATGGTATCATGTACTCTCTTGAAAACTGGGTTTTTCGCCCCGTCTTTACCATACAGTTCTGCCATAAGGGCTTTGTTCTGAACCACAAGATCTTCATTGATCTGTTTTAGCTTCAGATAAGAAACCCCTTCATCGATATACCCGGAAATCCATGAATTCAACGCAGCCGTTTGGCCCGCAATCCAGGATCTCTGCATGGCATTTCTAGAGAATATCAGAACCAGAGCAATAATTTGCAGGAATATAAAGAAGACAAAAAGTGTGTTCTTCGAAAATAATCTCAGCAAAAATCCCATTCAGATATATAGTCGTAAAAAGTTAAAATTATTTAATTAAGAAATTGAATTTATCCATATTCTTAAGGGCAATACCAGTTCCGCGAACTACAGCTCTCAACGGATCTTCTGCTACAAATACAGGAAGACCTGTCTTTTTGTGGATTCTGTCCGCAAGACCTCTTAACAATGCACCTCCTCCGGCAAGATAAATACCAGTTTTATAAATATCAGCAGCCAATTCCGGTGGTGTAAGAGAAAGTGTTTCCATTACAGCATCCTCAATTCTGATGATAGATTTGTCTAATGCACGGGCAATTTCTTTATACCCAACCATAATTTCTTTAGGTTTACCTGTAATAAGGTCTCTACCTTGTACCGGGATATCTTCGATGTCTACATCAAGATCTTCTACAGCAGAACCTACTTCAATTTTAATTCTTTCGGCGGTTCTTTCTCCAATATAAAGGTTATGGTGAGTTCTTAAGTAATAAGCAATGTCATTGGTAAATACATCACCTGCAATTTTTACAGATTTGTCACATACAATACCTCCTAAAGCTACTACAGCAATTTCAGTAGTACCTCCACCTATATCAATAATCATGTTTCCTTCAGGCTTCTGTACGTCGATCCCAACTCCTATAGCAGCTGCCATTGGTTCGTAAATTAACCTTACTTCTTTTGCGTTGACTTTCTGAGCAGAATCTCTTACCGCTCTTTTTTCAACTTCAGTAATACCAGAAGGAATACAGATTACAATTCTTAATGCAGGCTGTATGAATTTACCTTTGATTCCAGGAATTTTCTTGATAAATTCCTTAATCATATGTTCAGAAGCGTGAAAATCAGCGATAACCCCATCTTTCAATGGACGAATCGTCTTGATATCCTCGTGAGTTTTCCCTTGCATATGCTTAGCCTGTTCCCCTACAGCAATAGGTTTACCCGTAGATCGTTCAATTGCAACAATTGAAGGCTGATCTATAACAATTTTATTATTGTGAATGATAAGGGTATTAGCTGTTCCCAGGTCTATCGCAATTTCTTGCGTAAACATATCAAATAAACTCATATTTTTCTTCTGATTTTAAGTTTACAAAGATATAAATTAAACACTACTAAAGAAATTTCCCACCAACTTAATTTGGTTAAAATTTTATTAAAATTTATAATTCTTTATTAACTTTCTGTTTAGATAATTACAGAGTTTGATTTCAACTAAAATTAATGGAACTCCAAAAGGCTAAAAAAGTTAAAGAAAGCTAAGAAAAAGAATAGGAAAATTTGCTCAATCTGCATTCTCTATCTTTTTCAGCCAGTCCTATAGTTTTTCACGATAATTATCATATACATTATCAGAGGGTGGTTAATTAAAAAAAACGTAAATTTGCCGTTGCTTATGTTACAGTATTCCAACATCCATCGAACATCAAATTTTGCCGTGCTTTCTATAAGCTATGAAAAAGCTGATGTAGAAACGAGAGGAAAGTTTGCATTCTTTGATGAAAACATCAAAAACTTTGTTTCCCGCGTCCATCAGGAAGATCTTGGGGATGCATTTGTAGTTTCCACATGTAACAGGACTGAGATCTACACCACTTCTTCCAATTATCTTTTAGTAGCAGAAGAATATTGCAAAACCATCGGAGTAAACATTACAGATTTTCTTCAGTTTGCCAATATTTTGACTAAAGAAGAAGCTTTGATACATCTCTTCAGAGTTGCTGCCGGCCTAGAAAGCCAGATTATTGGTGATTTTGAGATTATTGGGCAGATCAAAAAAGCATACAGCCGTTTTAAAAAAGAGAGACAAAATTCTAATCCATATCTGGAAAGAGCAATCAATGCAGCTATTCAGATTTCTAAAAGGATCAAGAACGAAACCGGGATTTCCAATGGAGCCGCTTCTGTTTCTTATGCAGCTGTTCATTATATCCTAAACAACCAAAAGAGAATTGCTGAAAAGAACATTCTTCTTCTTGGAGTAGGTGAGATTGGACAAAACACCGTTGAAAACCTGGTAAAACATGTTTATCAGCCAAAAATTAAAATCGCAAACAGAACTCAGGAGAAAGCTGAAAAGATTTCTCAAAAATATAATATTCCTCATGTTGACTATTCTGATTTTGACAAGGAATTAAAAGACACCGATATTCTTATCGTGGCTACAGGGGCCAAACACCCCATTATCAACCAATCTCATTTTCCGAACGGAAAAGAGACTTTAGTGATAGACCTCTCCATCCCTCATAATGTTGAAAAGAATGTTACTGAAAATGAAAATGTAACGTTAATTGATGTTGATGAGCTTTCAAAACAGATCCAAGAAACGATCCAGCAAAGGGAAAAAGAAATTCCTAAAGCCGAAAAGATCATTAAAGAACTGATGAAAGATTTTATTGAATGGGAGAAAAAAAGAAAACTAGCACCAAACATTCATCATTTCAAAGCGGTTTTAAAAAACATGGAACGCAATGAAATGCATAACTTTTATAAGAAAAATAAATATATAGACATTACGGATATGGAGCTTTCTGATAAAATGATCCAGAAAATCACCAACCGTTTTGCAAAATATATCATCGATAATCCTTTAAAAGCCGAAGAAATTAGTAAATTAATGCACGAAATATTAGTTGAACAACCAAACAACGAATTCAATGAAAAGCATTAGAATCGGAACAAGAAATTCCGCACTTGCACTTTGGCAGGCTAGAGAGGTTGCGAGGCACCTTCAGAACAACAATTATTTAACAGAGATTGTTCCTATCGTTTCTTCTGGCGATAAGAACCTTAATCAACCTTTATATTCATTAGGAATCACCGGGGTTTTCACAAGAGACCTTGATGTTGCATTATTGAATGATGAGATTGATATTGCTGTTCACTCTTTGAAAGATGTCCCTACCCTGTTACCTCAGAATATTGAGATGATAGCCTATTTGGAAAGAGATTATCCACAAGACATTCTGATCAGAAAAGAATCTGCAAAAAACAAAGAACTTCATGAGCTGAAGCTTGCCACAAGCAGCTTGAGAAGAAGAGCTTTCTGGTTAAGACATTTCCCGAATACCGAGTTTTCTGATATCCGTGGAAATATCCAGACCCGTCTTCAAAAACTTGAAGATGGAGATTTTGATGCCACTATCCTATCTTTAGCCGGGATCAAAAGAATGAAAATGGAAATTGATTATGAAATGCTGCCTGTAATGATTTCTGCTCCATCTCAGGGCGTTATTGCAGTTGCAGGACATTCCGATAAACCGGAGATCAATGAAATCCTGAGACAGATCAATCACCAGCCTACTCAGATCTGCGTAGAAATAGAAAGAAACTTCCTAAGTACTTTGGAAGGAGGCTGTACAGCACCTATCGGAGCCTTTGCTGAAATTATTGAGGATCAAATCCGCTTTACGGCAGCACTTTGCTCTCTTGATGGTAAAAACTGCATTGCTATTGATGAGAACTTCGAATACAAATCGGAAGAAAATTTTGGAGAAAAGTTCGCAAAGGTAGTACTGGAAAACGGCGGAAAAGAATTAATGGCGGAAATCAAAAGCCAGATCTAAGATTTTCACTTCAATTTTAGATTTTTAATTTCTTTTTAACCCTTTCCATTTTCTAATCCAACAGACATGAAAATCTTATTTACCAAAAATATAGACCAAGCAACAATATCCAAAGAATTAGGAGAGGATATTTTGGTTGATTGTGTTGAGGTAATTAAGACCAAGCCTATTCTGATCAGCCCATTTGATCTGAAAAACTATTCACTGATCTTTACCAGCGTGAATGGTGTGGCTTCATTTTTCAAAAACAAATTTAAGCCTAATGAAAATTTCACGGCTAAAAATTACAACAAGATCTACTGTGTTGGAGAGAAAACCAAGAAAGCATTAAGAAAACACGGCTTTGGAACATTTAAAGTAGTAAGGAATGCAGATGCTCTTTCAAGATTCATTATCGGGAACTGCCAGCATGAACAGTTTCTTCATTTCTGTGGCAATCTTGCCATTAATGTTCTTGACAAGGAGCTTCCTCTTCAAAATATTAAGTATAAAAAGATTACGATCTACAACACCGAGGAAATCTATCCTTTAATTTCTGAAAAATATCATGCCGCAGTATTTTTTAGTCCAAGCGGAGTTCGTAGTTTTGCAAAGCAAAATTCCCTGAAAGAAATGAAGCTGTTTTCTATTGGAGAAACCACGTCTGGGGAATTGAGAAATTACACTCACGAAAACATTTTCACATCTGAAGAAAACACGCTGAATTCTATCTTTGAGCTGATACGAAATGAAATAGTGAGCCAACTTTAAAATATCTGTTACCGGATTTATGCGGTGATATTAGTTTAAATAGATTATGATAAAAAACGACCTATATTTAAAAGCACTTCGCGGAGAAACCGTTGAAAGACCTCCTGTCTGGATGATGAGGCAGGCTGGAAGATATCTGCCGGAATTCATTGCCTTAAGAGATAAATATGATTTCTTTACAAGATGTCAGACACCTGAACTAGCGGCTGAGATTACTATGCAGCCTATCCGTAGATTTCCTTTAGACGCAGCGATCCTGTTTTCTGATATTTTGGTAGTTCCACAGGCAATGGGAATCGATTTCAAAATGAAAGAATCTGTTGGACCTTGGTTAGATACACCAATCAGAACTATGGAACAGGTTCAGAATATCGAAACTCCGGACGTGAATGATACTTTAGGATACGTTTTTGATGCTATTGAATTAACACTTCAGAAATTAGATAATGACATTCCGTTGATTGGTTTTGCCGGATCTCCATGGACTATACTTTGCTACTGTGTAGAAGGAAAAGGAAGTAAAGCTTTTGATATTGCAAAATCTTTCTGCTTCCAACAGCCTGAAGCAGCTCATTTATTACTTCAAAAGATCACTGATACAACAATTGCTTATTTGAAGAGAAAAGTGGAAAAAGGTGTTTCTGCTGTACAAATTTTTGACTCTTGGGGAGGAATGCTTTCTCCAACGGATTATCAGGAATTCTCCTGGCAGTACATCAACCAGATCGTTGAAGCATTAAGCCCTCTTACTCATGTGGTGGTATTTGGAAAAGGATGCTGGTTTGCATTGGAAGATATGACTATGTCTAAAGCTTCAGCTCTTGGTGTTGACTGGACGATTAAGCCAGAATTCGCAAGAACATTAACTAACCATACAATGACTCTGCAAGGAAACTTTGATCCTGCAAGATTACATTCAACTCCTGAAACGATCAAGAAGATGGTGAATGAAATGATTAACCGCTTCGGAAAAGACAGATATATTGCTAATCTAGGACATGGTATTCTTCCTAATGTTCCTGTTGAAAATGCTGAGGCATTCATCAGAGCAGTTGTTGACTGGAAACCAAATTCTGAATTTTAATACAAAATGAATATAACATTCTAAATAAAAAGCCTCATAAGTTTAAAACTTATGAGGCTTTTATATCAAAAATAACCTATGGAAAATGAAAAAATCCCGGATTTGAGGATTTCATGAACTTTGTGAATCAAACCAGTGAAGAGAAAAAACAGGAAATCAATGTTGAGCTATATGACAAAATCTCTATATGCGTAGACCAAGTCATTGAATACAAGAAAAATGGAGATATAGGTCTTTTTATTGAATCATTTAAGAAGCTTAAAGAAATTGCTTTGGAATGCGATAATATAGATGAGATCACTGATATCTTACTGTACGAAAGAATTTATGCCGCTCATTCAAAAGAATACAGCGAATTTTTCTCAGATATCACAATCCCTCAAATGTATGGAAAAAGCAAAAAGAAAATTTTCAATATATTGAAAACGCCCTATTTGCTCAGGACGGCGGTAAAAAGGAGCAAGCTTTGGTTATCTATATCAAAATAGCGAAAGAACATGGCGAACATCAGCTAAAGATTCTGAATTTTATCGAAAGAAACTATCAACGCTTTTCTCAAAATCAAAAAGTCCTTTTCTGCATGCTGACTGATGAAATATTAAATCATAGCCCACATGCTAAGAGAATCAAAAAATTAATGAATGTGAAAGAATACTCATTAACTTATGGAGATAATGATACTCCTGAAAACATTCAAAATAATAATTCCCGAGATAAAAAATGGTGGAAATTCTGGAAATAAAATATAAAAAAACCTCTGAACAATCAGAGGTTAATTTTTATTACGACAACATTCGCTGTGCTTTCTTCACTCCTTCTACCAAAAGGTCTATTTCTTCAAAAGTATTATAAACAGCAAAACTGGCTCTTACGGTTCCAGCAATATTAAAGAATTCCATAATAGGCTGCGTACAGTGGTGCCCCGTTCTTACAGCAACGCCCATTTTATCCAGGATCATCCCTACATCAGAAGAAATCCCTACTCCTTCCAGATTAAAAGAAACAACACCTGTTCTCTTCGCTTTTTCACCATATACTTTAAGACCTTCAATTTCTAAAAGGTGTCTTTGTGCATATTCCAATAAAGCATTTTCATGATTCTGGATATTCTCATGCCCTACTCTGTTCATAAAATCAACAGCAGCTCCCAGAGCAATATTTCCACCCACATTAGGTGTTCCTGCTTCATATTTAAATGGAAGTCCTGCGTAAGTTGTTCCGTCAAAAGAACATGTTGCAATCATTTCTCCTCCTCCATGGAATGGTGGTAAAGCTTCCAATATTTCACGTTTTCCATATAGAACTCCTGTTCCCATCGGAGCATACATCTTATGTCCTGAGAATACAAAGAAATCACAATCTAACTTCTGAACATCAATATTGAAGTGAGGAGCAGACTGCGCCCCATCAATAACGATATATGCGGCTGAATTTTTTCTTGTTTTGGCAATTATTTCTTCAATAGGGTTTACAATCCCCAAGGCATTAGAAACCTGATTTACAGAAACTATTTTAGTTTTTTCACTAAGAAACTGATCAAGATAATCTAATTGAAGGATACCGTTTTCGTCAATAGGAATCACACGAAGTTTTGCACCTGTTCTTTCACAAAGCAGCTGCCAAGGAACAATATTCGAGTGATGTTCAAGATAAGAAATAATGATCTCATCGTCTTTTTGTAATTTTTGTGTTAAAATATAAGCGATGAGGTTCAATCCTTCTGTTGTCCCTTTAGTAAAGATTACTTCAAAATCGTGTTCAGCATTAATGAATTTTTGAATCTTTCTTCTGGAAAGCTCCATTTCTTCCGTTGCTAATTGGCTTAATGTATGAATTCCTCTGTGAACATTCGCATTAAGTTCTGTATAATATGCGTGACAGACTTCTAAAACCGAATTTGGCTTTTGAGATGTAGCTGCATTATCCAGGTAAACCAATGGCTTACCATTCACTTCTCTGTCCAATATAGAAAACTGGCTTCTTATTTCATGAATGTCAAACATTTATTTATTTTTTAAATTAAAACGTCCTTATTTAGAACTCTTCAAATTTACGGCTTTTTTTTCGAAAGGAAGTATGAAGATACAGGATGATACTTGTCAGCCGATAGAAATATTCAATGATTTATAGTAAAGAAAGCTGATAAGATGAGAAGATAAAATGTTGCGGCTCAGCTTCTGAACAAAGAACAAAAAAACCTGTCAATAAATTGACAGGTCTTGTATTGTTTAAATAAGCAATGCTTATTCTGCAGATTTCTCTTCTGTTGTTGGAACGTCAGGAGATTGAGTTGCAACTTCTTCTGCTTCTTCTTCATCTTCTTCATCCATTGCTGCAGCACCACCTTTCATTGCATTTCTAGACATCTTAACAGCAACTACAACTGCGTTGTCTGGGTGCATGAAAGAATATCCTTCAGTTTTGATACCACCGATGTAAAGTTTGTTACCGATTCTTAATGGAGTAACATCTACAACCACCTCGTCAGGTAGGTTAGCAGGGATCGCTTTTACTTTTAGCTTTCTGAAAGACTGACGTAAAACACCACCAGCAACAACACCTTTAGAACGACCTGTAATTCTTACTGGAACCTCCATAACAACTGGCTTATCATCAGATAATTGATAGAAGTCAATGTGAAGAATTTTGTCAGTAATTGGGTGGAACTGAATATCTTGAAGAACTGCTGGAATTGTTTTTCCGTCAACTTCAATAGATACCGTGTGTGCTTCAGGAGTGTATACTAATCCTTTGAAAGCTTTCTCTTCAGCAGAGAAGTTTAAAGGCGCTTCACCTCCATAAACAACACAAGGAACTAATTCAGCATCACGTAAAGCTTTTGTAGACTTTTTGCCCACGCTTTCTCTTTTTGTACCTTGAATTGTAATAGATTTCATTTATAAAAAATTTAAAAATTTGTTCTTATTTTAATTTGCAAACTATTAAAAATCAATTAAATAACAAACTTGCTACTGATTGATTTGTGCTCATGAACCATGGTCATAACATCCGCAAATAACGGGGCGCAAGATAGCACTTTTATTTTAGATGACAAATTATTTTTAACAGGAATTGAGTCAGTTACAATAACTTCCAAGATTTTTGAGTTCTCAATATTCTCGTAAGCCTTTCCTGACAGCACTCCGTGAGTTGCCATAGCTCTTACTGTTTTTGCTCCTTTCTCAATCAGGATGTCCGCTGCTTTACAAAGAGTCCCTGCAGTATCGATCATATCATCAATAAGAATTACATTCTTACCTGTAACATCTCCAATAAGGAACATTTCTTCTACAACGTTTGCTTTCTTTCTTTCCTTATAAGCAATTACTACTTCTGCCCCTAGGTGGCCTGCATAGTTTTTCGCTCTTTTTGCACCTCCCATATCCGGCGAAGCAATGGTAAGATTGTCAAGATTTAAAGATTTAATGTAATCAACAAAGATCGTAGAAGCATAAAGGTGATCTACCGGAATTTCGAAGAATCCCTGAATCTGATCTGCGTGAAGATCCATTGTCATTATTCTTGTTGCTCCTGCTGCTGTAAGAAGGTTGGCAACTAACTTAGCACCGATCGGCGCTCTTGGTTTGTCTTTTCTGTCCTGTCTGGCAAGTCCGAAGTAAGGAATTACAACGGTAATGCTCTTTGCAGAAGCTCTTTTCGCTGCATCAATCATTAGAAGAAGTTCTAAAAGATTGTCTGCAGGAGG
Organism: Chryseobacterium capnotolerans; assembly: GCF_021278965.1. Lineage (NCBI taxonomy): Bacteria > Pseudomonadati > Bacteroidota > Flavobacteriia > Flavobacteriales > Weeksellaceae > Chryseobacterium > Chryseobacterium capnotolerans. The sequence goes on from NZ_CP065589.1 coordinate 4,673,947, forward strand.
GAATGTAGATCCGATTAGGAAAACTCTTCCTCCTCTTACAGATTCGTCCAAAACAGGCTCAAATTCCCCGTCGCTGAACTCCTGAAAGTTGATTTTTCCTAATTCTTTCCCATAACTCTGGGCAATTTTCTCTGCCAAGTCCCTGCTGGTTCTTGTACAAAATAGATAACTTAACTGATCGGCCATTTTTACTTTTTAAAAGATTTTGCAAATTTAAAAAAAAACCACAAGATTTACTCCTGTGGTTTCTAAGTTTTTATTTAATCAATAATTATGGTAGTGTAACTCCTGAGTAATTATTAGGGTTTACAAGTGGTAATGATGATTTATAAGTTGCATTAATGGCATTAATAAATTCATTAGCAATAACAGCATATCCTCTACCAGTTAAATGCACTCCATCCAATGAGAATGCACCTCCGGATACAAATTTAGCGGTATATCTTACTCCATCCCATGAAATACCAGAATCTCCAGCTAACAGCTTAAGTTTAGCATTCGCATCCACAAAAGCATATCCTTTTGCTGTAGCTGCAGCCTTAATAGTTACGTTATAAGCATCAATAGCATCATTGATTTCCTTAATCTCAGATGGGATCAAAATATATTTATCAGCAAACGGATAAGCAACCCCTCTAGCTCCAAGCGACGATGGAATTCCCGGAGGAAGAGTCTCCACTGAACCAATAGCAGCTTTAGTTGTTAAAGGAACAAGATCTCCTGATTTCGCTTGTCTTGCCTGACCATAAGTAGCTCCAAGATAAGGAGCAAGCATCACTAAAGTTGGATTTCCAGAATTTGCAGCTGCAAAAGTAATCTTTGCTCCTAAGTCTGCTATACTTTCATCCTTAATAAGCAATGGATTAGCAGCTGTTTTAGAAAGAGGCTGAATTCTGTCTCCAGCACCTAATGCTGTTAAAATCTGGCTTAATGGGCCATATACGTTTTTATTTAAATCATCAATGGCAGCTTCTCCAGCAGCAACATTCCCTTTACCTAAAACAGCAGCCGTCAAAGGATTTGTCGGTATCGTTGTCAAAGAAGGAATAGATGTTACACTTGGAATATTAGCAATAACCCCTTTCGCTTTTGTTGCTTCAATTTTAGAAATCAACAAATCGTAATATTGTTTAAACTGAGCAGGAGGTGTTAAAGTCTCCACTGAACTATCAGCCCCAGCCAAAGCATATAATAAAGCATCATTATTTCCAATCCACAATGAGAAAAATGTAGGATTTTGACTTACGAAGTCCTCAATTACAGATGCGTTAGGTGACGAAGCAAACCTCACAAAATAAGGGTTTGCCGTTTTTGTTGCTATTCCCGCAACATCACCATATTTCGGTGCTAATAAATGAGCTACCTTTGCTCCCGGAACTCCCATATTATTGAAGGGTCCTTTCACAAAATTGGTAACTAAATTAGCTGCTTTATTATCATTGACCGGACCGATATCAGGAGCTCCATCAACGAAACCTTTTATATAAAGCTTTGTATCCTGAATCTGAAGTGTAGCACTTCCTCCTAGAGGAAGAAGTAATCCTCCGTTATTATCTCCCATCAAAGGCTGCTTAAACTCTCCACCGCCTACAAGTTTCATTTGCTGGGCAATCATAGATGGATAAGATTCGTTTTGCCCATCTATATAAAGCGCTCCATCTCTATATCCGGAAGTCAGTGAATTTCCTAAAGCAACATACTTTGAGAAATCGGCACTTCCTTTTGACACTTGTATATCTTTTACATCGGTATCAAAATCAGTTTTACAGCTTGTTACAGTAAAAAGAAGCGCAGAAACTGCTATTGTCGATATTATAATTTTTTTCATAGTCTTTTAAATTAAAAAGGATTATAAGATAAACCTAGACCAAAATAGAACGCTCTTGCTTTCGCTTGTCCGTAGAATCCAAGATTAGCATTGTTTACATTTCTATATTGAGGCATTGCATATCCTCCTGCAATGTCAACTCCAAACTGTTTCAGTTTAAATCCTACCCCACCTGTAATTACATAGGTATCAAAAGAAGGAGTTTCCGGAATAAAGTTTTCGTTAGTATAAGGAGACTCATCATAATATGCTCCTAAACGTCCATAGATCATATTAGTGAATGCATATTGAGTACCCAATCTGAATGTTTTAGAGTTTTTGAAGTTCTTAGGACTCACAAGAACAGTAGGATCTGCTTGATTTCCGATAGGTGCATTCGCAAAATCCAATACTAATTTACTATATCTTTCCCATCCGTGGTAGTTGAAGTCAGCAGAAACCTGCCATTTTGGTGTTACTTTATAAGTTAGACCGATAGTATACTCTTCAACCAACGGAAGTGTAGCTGTGAACCCATCCTGGCCAGCAGCATTTAATTTTAATAAGGAATAAGGAGTCTGAGTTGGGAACTTGAATGTAGCAGTCCCATTTTTAGCTTTCATATCAATTGCTGAACGGTAAGCGATACTTACATCCAGTTTTGGATCAGGTCTGAAATAGAAACCGAACCCATATCCATGTCCACTAGCTTTATCGTCATTGATATTTACCTGCCCGTTAAATTGTGTCACAGCTTTATCCCAATCCACTTTTCCTCTTGCGTAGATATAACTCGCTCCAAAGGCCAACCAAGGAGCCAGCTTCACAGAAACCATCGGTTGGAAATAATAACTCTTCAGTTCTAATTTCTGTACCATTTCTTTGCCTTCCCAATTATCCGGCCATTGAATCGTACTTCCGAAAGGTGTAGAGAAACTGAAACCTACAGATAGGTTTTCTATTGGTTTATAAGTAATCGCTGCATAGATCGGGGTCCCAAGCGGATTATCCGTTTCTGTACTCTGCAAAGTATTTAAGTTTTGAAACGTAACTTTATTACTTGCACCAAATCCTCCCGCTACTACACTCAGCTTGGAAGGAATAAATGACATACCTGCCGGGTTGAAGAATGTCACACTTGCATCTTCGGCATGAGCACTAGTATGCGCCATGGCCAATTGTTTTACCCCCTGCAAAGAAACTCTGAAGCCTCCTGCGTAAGATAAAACGCCCGCCAATAAAGCAGTTGATACTAATATTTTTTTCATAGACTATTATTATATAACCCAAATATAAAATTATTTTGAATACGTCTGTTAATATTTGCCAACATTTTAAACAATATACAAAAAGAAAACTATGTTTAAAATAGCATTCTAGACATAATAAGCCACAAAACGATAGTTCACAACCAATTAGAGATAATCAGAACAAACATGTTTATTTCTGTTTAATATCAAACAAATGTTTAACAAAAGAGAAATACAATCTATTCAAAGTTGAATATGAAGGGTAATCAGAAAGAAATGTTAAAATTCTTTACCGACCTAAATTTAACATTTTAAGTTTAGAAATTGATTAAAAAAATTTAGCCCTAGCATTTGAAGCCCTTTTTTACAGCTTCAAAAGCTTTTACCCATCAAAATATAGAAATGTTTTACCCGGAATTCAGGTTATTTGAGTATTTTAGAATTGCATAAAGATAAAAATACATAAATTTGCAAGATTATAAATAATAGTAATATGAGTTGTGGATGCAAAACATCCGGCGATTCTGCACATTCTTGTGGTCCTAAAAAAACCGCAAATGGCTGTGAAAATGTAAATACCTGCGGGAATAGTTATAAATTAAGTGTTTTTGACTGGCTTTCTAACATCAACAATCCAGCACCAAACAGGTGTGATTTTGTAGAAGTTAGGTTTAAAAATGACAGAAAATCGTTTTATAAGAATGTAAATAATATCCCTTTACATATAGGTAGCGTAATTACAGTAGAATCTAGTCCGGGACACGATGTAGGCGTAGTAAGCCTTACGGGAGAATTAGTAAAGATTCAGATGAAAAAGAAAAAGTTTTCTGAAGAATCAGCACTTAAAATATACAGACAGGCCAACCAAAAGGATCTTGAGGTATGGCAGGAAGCGAGAAAAAAGAAGACGGCGTAAAACTTGAAGCAAGAAAAATTGCTCAAAGATTAGGTCTTGAAATGAAGGTCACTGATGTTGAATATCAGGGAGATGCTTCAAAAATAACGTTTTATTACACTGCTGATAACCGTATTGACTTCAGACAGTTGATTAAAGATTATGCCGGCGCTTTCAGAACCAAGATTGACATGAAACAAATCGGGTTCAGACAGGAAGCTGCAAAAGTAGGCGGAATCGGATCTTGCGGACGTGAACTTTGCTGTTCTACATGGTTAACAGACTTCAGATCTGTAAACACAAACGTAGCAAGATATCAGCAGCTAAGTATTAACCCTCAGAAACTTGCAGGACAGTGCGGTAAGCTTAAATGCTGCCTTAACTATGAGCTTGACAGCTATTTGGATGCTCTAAGCAACTTCCCTTCTTCTTCCACTACACTGGAAACAGAAAAAGGAAAGGCATTCTGTATTAAAATAGACGTTTTCAAGAAAAAAATGTGGTTTGCTTATGTAGACAATTCTATCGCATGGTATGATTTTGATATTGATCTCGTTAAAAAACTGATTTCAAAGAACAAAAGAGGAGAAAAGATACTTCCTTTAGAAGATCTGAAACAGCCTGAAACATCAACCCAAAGTATTGACCTGATTCAGGAAAATAATGTAGACCGCTTCGAGAAGAAAAACAGAAACAACAGAAACAGAAACAATCAGAACAAGCCAAACAATAATCAAAGTCAAGGACAAGGACAGGCTCAGGGACAAAAGAAAAACAGACCTGAAAGACAGGAAAGACCTAACAGACCTGAGAAATCCGAAAACCAGAATGCTAATTCAGGAAACCAGCCAAGACAGCCCAAACCCCAACAGCAGCAACAACAAAAAGCTCCTGTGGAAAAAGTAAAAGCTGAGACCAATCCTGATGCAGACAAAGCTCAACAAAGCAACCCAAACAAGAAAAAATTTAAAAAGAAATATCCTCCAAAAAAAGATAAAAATGCGTAAAATTTTAGGATTATTCACCTTTATCCTTTTCTTTAGCTGTAACTCTTCCTCAGGAGAAGATGTTATCATGAATTCCGTTGACAATAAGTGGAATAAGAAAAGTGAGCAAAAATTTAATCTTGAAATTTCAGATCCGCAGAATCCTAAAAATATTATATTTGTCGTAAGAAACAACAACAATTATCCTTACAGTAATATAAGGTTTATTGTGAATTTCACTAACCTTCAGAACAAGAAAAAGGAAACCGATACCCTGAATTATGTTCTGGCAAAACCGAACGGAGAATGGCTCGGTACAGGCTTTGGTGACACAAAGGAAACATTGTTTCAGTATAAATTAAATTATAGGTTTCCAGCGAAAGGAAAATATGAAATCGGCCTAACCCAGGCGATGAGAAACGATAACCTTCCTGGAATTGAGGATGTTGGGATAAAAATAGAAACGGCTAAACCGTAACCATCAATGGAAGTAAATAACAAAAATGCAGGAAATAAGGGGAAAACATTTCCTCTCCCTCCTAAAAAAAAGAACACCTCTTGGAAAAAATGGGTCTCCTTTATTTGGATTGGGCTCATTGCGGTAGTTTTAGGAATTTCAGGACTTTTCTTTGCGGTTTCCCAAGGATTCCTTGGAGAGATGCCGGATGTAAAGGAACTTGAAAATCCGGATATATTCGTCGCTTCTGAAATCATATCTTCAGACGGAGTAACACTGGGTAAATTCGAAAAAGAAAAAACTCAGCCTATCGTATACAAGGACCTTCCTCCTTACCTAATCTATGCCCTTCAGGCGAAAGAGGATGAGCGTTTTAAAGAACATTCAGGAATTGACTTATACTCTATTGCCAGAGCTGTTGCTTATGGTGGAGGACGTGGTGGTGGTTCTACCATTACCCAGCAGTTAGCAAAACTTCTTTTTACAGGAAATGCCTCTCAGAATAAAGTTGAAAGAGCATTCCAGAAACTGAAAGAATGGGTGGTGGCTGTAAGTCTTGAGAAAAGATATACAAAAGAAGAGATCATCACTCTTTATTTCAATAAATTTGATTTCTTGTTCAATGCAAATGGTGTTGAAATGGCATCCAGAGTTTATTTCAACAAAAAAACCTCTGAGCTGACCCTTCCGGAAGCTGCTACTTTTGTGGCCATGCTTGAAAACCCAAGAAAAAACAACCCTTACAGATATCCTGAAAGAGCAAAGGAAAGAAGAAATGTTGTATTGGATCAGATGCAGAAAACAGGATATATTGATGCAGCTACGTATGAAAAAGCAATCAACACTCCTGTAGAGGTAGATTTCCACCCAATTAAAAGTATCACTGACGGTTATTCTGCTTATTATAAATTCTACCTGAGAAAAGAGATTGACAAATATCTTGAGACTCATGAAAAAGAAACCGGTAAAAAGCTTAACCTCTATAAAGACGGATTAAAAATTTACGTAACTCTTGATTCTAAGATGCAAAAGTATGCTGAGGAAGCTATCAAAGAGCACTTAACGGATCTTCAGAAAAGATTTGATGCCGAACAAAGAGGAAGAAAAAACAGACCTTTCTATTACCTTACTGATAAACAGATCAATGATGTAATGCTTCAGGCTATGAAAAGAACAGGCCGATACAAGTTGTTAAAAGCGGACGGCATGCCTGATGATTCCATTATGATGGAATTCAAAAAACCAATCAAAACTTCGAGGTTCACATGGGCCGGAGAAGAAGAGGTTGAAATGTCACCATGGGACTCTATCAGATACCACAAGCAAATTGCACAGGCAGGTCTAATGTCAATGGTTCCTGGAACCGGAGAGATTAAAGCCTGGGTAGGAGGTATCGATTGGCAACACTTCCAATATGACCACATCAAGCAAGGGAAGAGACAGGTAGGATCTACCTTCAAGCCTTTCGTATATGCAACAGCAATTATGAAACTGGGAATGACTCCTTGCTCAACAGTTTCCAACGGAACGTATGATCACAATGGATGGCATGTACCGGGAAGAGGTGGAATGCTTACCTTGAAAGATGGTTTAGCACACTCTCAGAACCCGATTGCCGCAAGACTTATCGAAATGACAGGTGTAGATGCTGTTATCCAGACTGCAAGAGATCTTGGTGTAACAGAAGACATCCCTAGAAACAATACCATTGCCCTAGGTTCATCAGATATTACCATCTATGAGATGCTAGGTGCCTACAGTACTTTTGCCAACTATGGAAACCACAATAAACCGGAAATGATCTGGAGAATTGAAGATGCCAACGGTAGAGTAATTAAGGAAGTTAACGTAGAGCCGAAGGAAGTAATGAACCCAATGTATGCCTACACCATGATTGAACTGATGAAAGGTGTAGCACAGTATGGTACTGCATCAGGAGAACTGGGAAGAAGAGGAATTTCAAAAGCAGTTGAAATTGCTGCCAAAACAGGTACTACACAGAATAACTCCGATGGTTGGTTCATGGGAATCACACCAAAACTAGCAACAGGAGCCTGGGTAGGATGGGAAGACAGAGCAACTCACTTCTTTGGAACCGGTGAAGGTCAGGGTGCGAGAATGGCATTACCAATATGGGCAATCTTCATGAAGAAAGTTTGGGCAGACAAAACACTGGGAATTACTCCGGATGATAAGTTCACCAAACCTTCAGACTGGAAAGACGGCTGTTCAAACCTTAAAGGATTAGGTGGCGGATATGGAGATGACGGAAGCCTTCAGACCATTGATGAGATCAAGAACCCAAGAGCTGCAGATCCAACTCCTAAAAAACCAACAGAGAAGAAAGAGGAAAACATTAATGAAAACCTTCATTCAAACGACGAGGTAGATTTTAATAAATAAATTCTCTTTTAAAAATACATAAGACCTTTCAATCATTTGGAAGGTCTTTTCTTTTATAATTAATACCTTTGAAGTATGAATATTGAACACATCAGCCAGCCTTTCATCAAGAAATTTCCAGGAGACTTCTCTAATAATCCTATGCAGAGAAATACACCTAAGGTTTTATTTTCAACGACTCAGCCTGCCGGTTTTGACAATCCTCAGTTAATAGCCTTCAATGAAGCTTTATCAGAAGAAATAGGATTAGGTAAGTTCGAAGAGAAAGATCTTGGGTTCTTAGTGGGAAATCACCTTCCAGATAATATTCAAACCTACGCTACTGCATATGCAGGCCATCAGTTTGGAAATTGGGCAGGTCAGCTTGGAGACGGAAGAGCTATACTTGCTGGTGAGATTACCAACAGTTCAGGAAAAAGAACAGAAATCCAGTGGAAAGGAGCAGGTGCAACTCCTTATTCCAGACATGCAGATGGAAGGGCTGTACTCAGATCTTCCGTAAGAGAGTATCTGATGAGTGAAGCCATGTTTCACCTCGGCGTTCCTACAACCAGAGCGTTGAGTCTTGCATTTACTGGTGAAGATGTTGTTCGTGATATTATGTATAACGGAAATCCACAGTTGGAAAAAGGAGCTGTAGTGATCAGAACCGCTGAAAGCTTTCTTCGTTTCGGCCACTTTGAACTGATGTCAGCCCAACAGGAATATAAAACCCTGCAGGAACTTTTGGATTTCACTATTGAAAATTATTATCCGGAAATCGCATCATCAGACACTCAAAAATATAAAGACTTCTTTGAAAGCGCTTGTACCCGCACAGCCAATCTTATGGTGGAATGGTTCAGAGTAGGATTTGTACATGGGGTCATGAATACGGACAACATGTCTATTTTGGGCCTAACAATTGATTATGGGCCCTATTCCATGATGGATGAATATGATTTAAATTTCACTCCCAACACCACCGATCTTCCGGGAAGAAGATATGCCTTTGGAAAACAGGGACAGATCTCTCAATGGAACCTGTGGCAGCTAGCCAATGCCCTTCATCCAATAATTAAGGATGAAAAATTTTTAGAAAATACATTAAACAGATATGGTAATTATTTTTGGGAAGCTCATGACAAAATGCTTTGCAGAAAATTTGGTTTTGATGAATTGAGAAAAGATGATGAAGAGTTTTTCACCAATTGGCAGGGATTAATGCAGGAACTGGAACTGGATCATACTTTATTTTTCAATCAATTGGAAAAACTAACCGCTGATATGGATTTAAAAGAGCACTTCAGCAAGATCTCCTACTCTTTTCTAAATGAAGATAAATTGAGAAAACTCAAAAAATTTATTGAAAGTTATGAGGCCAGGTTAGGTTTAAATACCATTTCAAGAGAAGAATCTTTACAAATGATGGCGAGGTCCAATCCAAAATTCATTTTAAGAAACTATCTGCTTTATGAATGCATTGAGGAAATTAATAATGGTCAAACAGAAATGTTGAACAAACTCATAAAAGCATTGGAAAACCCTTATGAAGAAGTATTTCCTGAGTTTTCTACTAAAAGACCATCAGGCTATGATGATACTGCAGGATGTTCTACACTTTCGTGCAGTTCTTGATAAAAACAATATAAAAACAGGGTAAATATTGAATTATTCACATCATATTAAATATTTTCACTAATTTTAGAAAAATATTTTAACATGAAAAGAATTCTACTATCCTTAGCTTTATTAGCAAGCGTTTACAGCAGCGCTCAAACTGTATTATCTGAGAATTTTAATGGCGGAACATTCCCTCCAACTGGCTGGACAAGATCAGCTACACTGACATCAAACCCTTGGGGCCCATCCAATTCAGCTTCAACATTTCCTTCGAGTGGAGCCAATGCTATAGCTACCTATTCTATTGGCAATACTACATCTGCAGCAATTGACTATGCTTCTGCATCTAATACAGCTAATCTTACAAGTCCCACTTTTAGCTTAGCAGGTGCTACAGCTCCTGTATTAAAATTCAAAGTAGTAGTAGGCTGGTCCTATATGATCAATCAAAACTTAGGAGATCTGATTGCACAAGTATCCACAAATGGGGGTGCAACATGGACAACATTATGGGCAGAAGATACTGAAACAGGATTTATTGATGATGGTGATGGTAATGAGGACACCGACTTCTACAATACTGTATCAGTTCAGAAAGATTTGGCTGCCTATATAGGACAAACTAATGTTCAGATAAGATTCCGATATACAGCAACAGATGCTGACGCTGTTTCCATAGACGACGTACAGGTTCTTACAAACGGAACATTAGGAACTCATGAAGTTTCATCTAAAAAAACATCATTAGAAATCTATCCAAACCCAACAAAAGGAGAAATAAATATCAAAACAGATAAGAATATCAAATCTTCAACAATATTTGATATGACAGGAAAGTCATTATTACAAAACCACAATGAAAAAGCTGACATTTCTTCACTTCCAAAAGGAGCTTACTTATTGAAAGTAATATTTACAGATGGATCTTCTTCTACAAGAAGTATTATCAAACAATAATCATAACGTGTATACAATCTTCCTAAAACCACCAATTCTGGTGGTTTTTTATTTTACTTTTGCAAAAAAATACGACACGTGTCATTAATCAAGACAAAATTTATTAATTTTTTGAGGCTGGTTTTTCCTTCCTCTTATACAGAACTGGGAGTTTTCCTTTTCTTCATTACCTGCTACGGAATTCTTGGCTCTTATATTGCCATTCATTACAGAATTATCTTTGACAGTAGAATTCCCTGGGATGCTTACTTCAGTTTTGACAACAAATCAATATTGATGACCGGAGGGAGCTTTGAAAGACATCCTCTATCCTACTATTTTTTTAACTGGGTCAGAGAGTTTTGTTTATTTATATCAGGAGGAAAAATGGATATGACTTTTAGACTATCTCTTGCCTGGCTCAGCAATATCATTATCACCTTGAATGTTGTTCAGATTTTTAAATATCTTAAGAATATCATCAGACTTCCATTATTCTATAGTCTTTTAATCACTTTATTTTTCGGGATATTTTCTACCAACATTATCCTATCCTTCACTCCTGAGAATTTTACCTACACATTATTTTTGCTTTCGTTGTATAACTATTACGCGGCAATAAAACTCAGAAAAGAAGAGAAAATACCCGCAGGCGCTTTATCTCTAGCAAGCATTACCATTGGAGGACTTACCATTACCAACATTGCAAAAGTTTTTATTCCGGTACTTTTCGAAAAAGGACTCTTTAAAAGCTGGAAAAAAATAGGCAGCGCTATTACAAGAGCAATAATAGCCATCATTATTTACGCACTGCTTTATCTTTATAGAATTGATTTTAAATACCAGAATATATTTTCAAAGACCAACCAACAATATGAAAAGTTTTCTAATGTAGAGTCTATGCCAACATGGGATATGATTTTATCTTTCTTTTTTGGCGGCAATATTCTCTTCCCAAGCTTCATTATTTCAGACAAACACAATATGAAAGGATTCGATTTTAAAGGTCTTTACATGGATCTCTATTCATCTGCAATCTCCTATATTTTCATTGTACTATTATTAATACTGATAAGTTGGAGTTATGTAAAGAATTTTAAAAACAAATGGGTTCAAGTTATCATGATTTCATTTTTCTTTGATATCATCATCCATTGCATCATGAGATTCGGGCTTCATACCTCATACATCTATGGCGGACATTTTGTTTTTGTGTACCCATTGCTTATTGGGCGGCTCTTCTATGCCTACAGATCCTCTCCAAGAACCATAGCCTTCTTAACATTAATATTCTGTTTCATGTTGGTTTATTTACTTATAAACAATCTGTACAGAATGTCAGAATTCTTTTGGTTCCTAGAAACCTGTTATCAATAAAAAAAGCCGGGATAATTCCCGGCTTATATATTTTAAAATATTCAATATTACTTTGCTTCTGAACAGAAGATTCTGTATTGTACAGCTACTGCAGATTTGAAATACTCTCTTATTCTAGAAAGATCGCCCGCAGCACTTTGCTTAGTGAAATAACTTCCAGCTAAAATCTTATAATTAGGTCTTAAAGAAGCATCTGTTTCCACTTTCAGATTAGGAAATCTTTTTCTGAAATAAGACTTCACTTCATTAGCTTCTTCATTGCTTTTTACTGTTGTAATCTGAATTTTATAGCCTAAAATTCTAGGATTTTTTCTACAGATTTCTGCATTCGTTAATTCTCTATTCGGCACATAGATTTTGGGAGGTTTTGTACTGATACCTGAAGAAATACCAGAGTCATTATTACCATAATCCTTAGATGGATTATTAGTCACAACCTTTGAACATTTATCTTCAACTCCTTCCAAAGCAGCATTTATTTTGGAATCCATAGTGATGACAAGCTCTGTTCCTGAAAGCGTATCTTTTTTAACAACCTGCTGGGCTTCAATACTATAAAAACCAAACAACGATAATATCGAAAATATTTTGATCAAATTTCTCATTTAAACTTGTTTCCGCAAATTTATACAAATTAAAAAACTATACCAAACGAGTTATTTAGAATCAATACAAATTAAACGTAAATGATATTTTCCCCTTTCTATATGCCGTTAAATTTCTGTTAAAAATATTATTTTTGCGGAATTGATATGTTTCAATAATTTACTAACATAAGATAATTTAAATGATTAGTTGGAGAAAGCATTATAAAAAAACGTTGATCGCAATAGGCTTATTGCTATCAACCAGTGCTTCATTTTACGGGCAAGACGGCGATCCTAAAAACGGAGAGAAACTTTTCAAAGCGAATTGTACTGCATGTCACGCGCTGGACAAACAGGTAATTGGCCCACCATTAAAGGGGGTTGTAGAACGTGTAAAGACAGAAGGTGGTGTAGACAGAGATTGGCTTCATAAGTGGATCAAAGACAACAAAGCTCTAAGAGCTTCAGGGGATAAATACGCCAATGAAATTTTTGAAAAGTATAATAAAACTGAAATGTTACAGTTTCCTAATCTTACGGAGAAGGATATTGATGACATTTTAGCTTTCACTACTAATCCTCCGGCTCCGGAAGAGAAAAAAGCGGAAGCAACTCCTGCAGCTGGTGCAGCTACGGCAGCTCCTGCAGACAAAAGCACAACAAACATCGTTGTTATTTCACTTTTAGCCATTGCAGGTCTATTAGTTTGGATCTTGGTTAAACTAAGACAATTAGTAAAACTAGGTCAATCTGAAGAATTAACAGGGCTTAACGAAACAAGAGTTCGTTCATTCAAGGAAATGTATGAGAAGTTCCATTATGTAGGAAAAGGATTAATAGCTATTCTTGCTATTCTTGCTGCTTACGGAGTTTGGAACTGGTTAATGTGGATCGGGGTTTACAAAGGTTACAAACCTGAGCAGCCTATCTACTTCTCTCACAAAATCCACGCTGGAGAGCAAAAAATTGACTGTCAATTATGTCACTCTAGTGCTAAATACGGAAAAGTATCTGAGATTCCTTCTATGAACGTTTGTATGAACTGTCACAGAACAATTTCTGAATACAACGCAGATCACTACATGGAGCCAGGAAAAGATAAGGCATTCTATGACGGCGAAATCCAGAAGATCTACGCTGCAACAGGTTGGGATCCTGCTAAACAACAATACACAGGAAAAACACAACCGGTTGAATGGACAAGAATCCACAACATGCCAGACTTCGTTTACTTCAACCACTCTCAGCACGTAATTGCTGGTGAACAAGCAATCATCAATTCTTTCAACAAGAAGAACCCTAACAACAAAATTGATGTTGTTTGTAAAGCTTGTCACGGTAAAATTGATACAATGAATGTTGTTCAGATGGCTAACGACTTCACTATGGGATGGTGTATCGAGTGCCACAGAACTACTGAGGTTGATATGAACAACGGTTATAATAAAGAGTACTTCAAAAATCTACACGACAAGTTGAAAAAACAATATCCACAAGATGGAGGTAAAATCACTGTAGATGCAATTGGAGGTCTTGAGTGTGGTAAATGTCATTATTAATAACTAAAAAATTAGAAGTATAAATGGCTTCAAACAAAATACAATTCAGAAGTATTCATGAACTTAAAGATCCAGCTTTGAATAATAAGCTGGCTCAGAAAGAGTTTCAGGAAGAAATTCCGGTAGAAGATTTCCTTGGAGATGCTGAGACAAACGGATCAAGTACTTCAAGAAGAGATTTCCTTAAATTACTAGGATTCTCTACAGCAGCAGTTACTTTAGCTGCCTGCGAAGCTCCGGTAATCAAAACGATTCCTTATGTGGTAAAGCCGCATGATATTATTCCGGGAATCCCTAACTATTACGCTTCAACATATTTTGATGGGTTCGACTTTGCTAGTGTTTTAGTAAAAACTAGAGAAGGTAGACCAATCAAGATTGAACCAAACCCGGCTGGTGGTGATTTAGGTAAAACTAACG